>NZ_DASZAW010000109.1:0-169584 GCF_035944845.1 Devosia sp.
AGTTCTGAATCTGCTCCTTGAGGATCGCAGAGATTTCCGCGGCTTTGATATCCATTATCCGACCTCTTTCATCGCGATCTTCATCGCCGTGAGCTTGGTTTTGAGTGAGCTGTCGATCATCTGGCTACCGACCTTGACCACAAGGCCACCGATCAGGCTGGGATCGACATGTTGGTTGAGCGTGACGGACTTGCCGATCTTCGCCTTGAGCGTATCGGCCAGCGTCTTGACCTGGGCCGCGCTGAGCGGCGTCGCCGAGGTCACGTCGGCACTGATTTCACCACGGGCGCCGGCAGCGCGTTCGCGGAACGCCTGGATGATCGCCGGCAGGGCGAACAGCCGACCGTTACGGGCCACGACCTTCACGAAATTGCCCACCGTGGTGTGCGCCTTGGCGCGCTCCAGCACGGCATGGATGGCCTGCGCCTTCTCTTCGGTGTTGATCACCGGGGAGCGAAGGAACCGGGCAAAATCCGGACTTTGTTCAGAAAGGGCCAGCAGGTTCACCAGCCCCTGCTCGACCGCCGCGACGGAACCGTCGGCTTCGGCGAGATCGTAGAGCGCCGACGCATACGGCCGCGCGATCTGGGTAAGCACTGAATTCTGCGCTGCCAATGCCCCGTCACCCTCGTGCTGCGCAACCCGAACCCGGCCGATGGAGGCGCCGGAGGCTGCTTTCGCTTATGATTGTTCGCCGGGAAAGGCGGATAGCCCCCCGGATTTCGCGCCCCCTCTAACATGCGAGATCGGCACCCGCAAGGCACCGGAACACGAGTCTTTCAGGGAGTTTTGTCGCAGGGGCGGGCCGTCGTTTGGACTCGTCTGCGAATCCGGTGTCGCACCCGACCGGCCGGCGAGCTCTGGCGCCCGCTCAGGGCATTTTCGTCACAGAAAGCTCTGCGGGTCGATATCCACCTGCACCCGCAGATTGCCCGTCGTCTTCGGCGCCTGCTCCAGCCAGAACCGCACATAGCCGCTCAGGTCGAAATCCTTGCCCGACTGCGCCAGCAGCCGCACCCGGTGCCGGCCGCGGATCATCGAGATCGGCGCGTCGGCCGGGCCGAACAGTTTCAGCCCTTCCGCCAGCGGCGCGACGCTCAGCAGCTGCTTGGCGTAAGCGAAGGCCGGGTCGTGCTCGTTGGCCGAGACGATCAGCGCCGCGAGCCGCCCGAACGGCGGCAGCCCACCGGCTTCGCGCGCCAGCAGTTCATGCCTGTAGAACGCCTCGCGATCCCCCTTGATCATCGCCTTCATCACCGGATGGTCGGGATGATAGGTCTGGAGGAACGCTTTTCCTGCCCGGTTGGCGCGCCCGGCGCGCCCCGTCACCTGGGTCAGGATCTGGAAGGTGCGCTCCGCCGCTCGCGGATCGCCACGATCGAGCCCGAGATCGGCATCGAGCACTCCGACCAGGGTCAGCTTCTCGAAGTGGTGGCCCTTGGCCACCAGCTGCGTGCCCACCACCAGGTCATACTCGCCGCGCTCGATCTCGGCAAAGCGCTCCCTCAGCTGCTGGTTCGAGCCCATGTCGGAACTCAGGATCACCATCCGCGCACCCGGAAAGCGCTCTGCCGCTTCCTCCGCCACGCGCTCGATCCCCGGCCCGATGGGCGTCAGCGAGTCGACTGCGCCGCACTCATTGCACGCCTTGGGTACCCGCTGCTCATGCCCGCAATGGTGGCACATCAAGACGCCGCGGAAGCGATGCTCGACCAGCCAGGCCGAGCAATCCGGACACTGGTACTGGTGCCCGCAGGCTTTGCAGAGCGTCAGCGGCGCATAACCGCGCCGGTTCAGGAACAGCAGCGCCTGCTCGCCCCGATCGAGCGTCGCAAACACCTCGCGCGCCAGCTTCGGGGCGATCCACTGCCCCTTCTCGGGCGGCTCCTCGCGCATGTCGATCGGCGCGATGTCGGGCATTTCCGCAGCGGCGAAGCGCGAGGTCAGCACCACATGCTTGTAACGCCCCTGGTTGGCATTGTTCCGGCTCTCCACCGATGGGGTCGCCGAACTGAGGATCACCCGCGCCTCGGCGAAGCGGGCCCGCACCACCGCCATGTCGCGGGCGTGATAGTTCACCCCGTCATATTGCTTGAACGCCCCGTCATGCTCCTCGTCGAGCACCACCAGCCCCAGCTCACGGAACGGCAGGAACAGCGCCGAGCGTGCGCCCAGCACCACCCTGACATCGCCGTTCAGCACCGAGCGCCAGGTGCGCGCCCGCTGCGCCGGCGTCATGTCCGAGTGCCACTCGGCCGGCCTCGTGCCGAAGCGCCTGGTGAACCGCTCGACGAAAGTCGAGGTCAGCGCAATCTCGGGCAGCAGCACCAGCGCCTGCCGCCCGGCCCTCAGCGTATCGGCCACCGCCTCGAAGAAGACTTCGGTCTTGCCGCCGCCGGTCACCCCGTCGAGCAGCGCCACCCCGAAACCGTTGACGTCGATCTCGCGGATCTGCGCCAATGCCGCGGCCTGCTCGTCGCTCAGCGTCGGTGGCGCCGCCTCCGGATCAGGCAGCAGCGCGATCGGTGGCGGCGCCATCTCGACCCGCTCGAGCGCCCCGGCCTTCTCCAGCCCCTCCACCACCGAGGCCGAGACCCCGGCCTCGCCGATGATCGCCGCCTTGGCGCGGGCCTCGCCATCCATCAGCAGCTCGAGCACTTTCTCGCGCGATTTGGTGCGTTTGTCGGGCTCCACTCCGGTCAGCCGGAACGCCGCGATCGGCCGCTCCGGCTCCAGTGCCTCGGTCGAGCGCAACACACTGCGCAGCACCAGCCCCGGCGCCGCCAGCGTGTATTTCGACACCCAGTCGACCGTCTTCAACAGCTCTTCGCTGAGCGGCGGGGTGTCGAAAACCTGCGCGATGTCCTTCAGCCGGTTATGCGCGTAATTGTCCTTGGGCAGCCCCCAGACCACGCCAAGCGTCGGTCGGCCGACCAGCGGCACCGCGACGATCGAGCCGCGCTGTACCTCCATGCCATAGGGCACGCGATAGCTGTACGGCCCGTCGACCGACACGCTCACCATCACCGCCACGATGTCGGGGGACTTTTCCATCTGTGCTCGCTTTGTTCACGGCTGAGATGGGAATTGCAAGTGCCTTCGCCAAACTCTTAGGCTGCTGCCGCGTTCTGTCAGCAGTCTCGGTTCATTTACCCGTGCCCATCACCATGAGGAGCGTCCCATGCCCAGCACGATTCCCGAAGGCTACACCACCGTCACGCCGTGGATCATTTCCACCGACACTCCGCAACTGATCGATTTTCTCATCGCCGCTTTCGACGGGGTCGAACTGGGCCGCACGCCCAACCCCGATGGCAGCATCGGTCACGCCGAAATCCGTATCGGCGATGCCGTGGTGATGGCCTTCGATGCGCCCCCGGGCATGGCCCCGATGCCCGCCTTCATCCGGCTCTACGTCCAGGATGCGCGCAAGGGCTTCGCGAGGGCGCTCGAAGCCGGCGCTACCGAGGTCACCAAGCCGACCCTGCTCGCCTTCGGCGATCGCGTCGCCCGCGTCCGCGACCCGCTCGGCAATATCTGGTGGCTGCAGCAGCGCGTCGAGGAGGTCTCGGAAGCCGAAATGCAGCAACGCTGGGGCGACCCAAGATGGTCCGAACCCATGGCCTATGTGCAGCACTCATTGGCCGAAGCGCTGAAGCACTAGGCCGACGCGGCTTTCCTGCAGCCTGCCACCGACAGCGCCCCAAACGCGGTGTCATCCCGGCGCAGGCCGGGGCCCATCCTGAGATTTCGCCAACGGCACGATAGACGCAGAGACCTCAGGATGGCCCCCGGCCTTCGCCGGGGTGACACCGTTTATGAGGGAACACCTGGACCACCGCCGCCGGAAACCAACCTCACATCACCAGAATCGGCGAGCCACTCGGCACCCGCTGGTAGAGATCGATCACGTCCTGGTTGAGCAGCCGCACGCAGCCCGACGAAATCGCCTTGCCGATAGTCCGCTCGTCGGTCGCACCGTGCAGCCGGTAGATAGTGTCGCGCCCATCCTTGAAGATGTAGAGCGCCCGCGCGCCCAGCGGATTTTCGAGGCTTGGCGCCATGCCACGGCGATAGGGCTCTAGCTCGGGCTGCCGGTCGATCATTTCGCTCGGCGGCGTCCAGGTCGGCCATTCGCGCTTGTACTGGATCACGCCGCGCCCCGACCAGGTAAAGCCGTCGCGGCCGATACCGACGCCATAGCGCATCGCCTTGCCGTTCTCCTGCACGAGGTAAAGGAAGCGGTGTGCCGTATCGACCACCACCGTGCCCGGGCGCTCGCCCGTCGGATCGTCGACGATCTGCCGCCAGAACTGCGGTTCGATCAGATCCATGCGCGCCGCCGGAATCGGGAAGCGCTCTTCGGGTCGCGCCGCATACATGGCGAGCACGTCGTCCGGAATACGCCTGGTTTCAGTATCGAGGCGAGGGGCGCCGGAGGTGGCGCAGCCAGCGAGGGCGAGGGCCGCAAAGCTCGCCGCCCCGGCGAGCAGCGCCCGGCGGCCGATGATCAGGTCAGTCATGTCAAATATCTCGATTGGCGGCCGGGAGGAGGAGGGCCGCGTTGTCAGGAACAGGGCAGTGTCAGGGGGCTTCAGCCCAGCCGAGGCGGAGGCAGTTCCGCGAGCGGCGACCGACCTTGCCGCATCGGCTGGTCGGCGAGGCCCAGGGCCCATTGCGCCACGGTGGCCCGCGGCAGTTCGACGACGCGCCGGCTGAGTTCGGGCTGCGCTGGCATCACCCGCTTGCCGCCCTGCATCTCGCAGGGGTTCGGCAGATGCGCTGCCCCACCATCGTGGCTGGCGCCCAGCGTCGGCAACCCGCTATTGGCGATGCAGACCCCAGCCGCAAAACTGGGGCTCAACAGCGCGAGCAGCGCGACGCAAAGCGTCAATATGGCAATGAACCGATGCATGTCGCCCGCATAGCCCGCGAAATAAGGCAGGCAAAGGGCCCCTCACGCCCGCGTGTTGGGTAACCGGGGGTTCGGCAAACCCGCGTTGCTCATCTGCAACACTCTTCGTTTGCCGAATCCTAACCGCCGCCGTGCAGGCTACCGCGCATGTCTCACGCCCTGTTCGCCGACGCCGGCCTTGCCGCCCATATCGCCAACTGGCAGCGCGATCTCGGCGCCATCAGGCGCCTCGCGCCATTGACGCTCGAGGCCTATCTGCGCGACCTCGGCCAGTTCGTCACTTTCCTCAGCGCCCATACCGGCGGCGAGGTCAGTCTCGCCACCCTTCGCGACCTTCGCGCCGCCGATATCCGCGCCTTTCTCGCCGCCCGCCGCAATGAGAGCCTTGGCTCACGCTCGCTGGCCCGGGCGCTCAGCGCCATCAAGAGTTTCTTCGGCTATCTGGAGCGCGAGGGCATTCTCGCCAGCGAAGCCCTCAACACGGTCCGCACCCCAAAACAGCCGCGTTCGCTGCCCAAGGCGCTGACCGTGCTCGAAGCCAAGGCCACCATCACCACCACCGACGAACTCGAGGATACCCCATGGGTGGCTGCCCGCGACATGGCGGTGATCTCGCTCTGCTACGGCGCCGGCCTGCGCATCTCCGAAGCCCTTGGCGTCAGCCGCGCCGATCTCGAAGCCAGCGCCCTGCGCGTCACCGGCAAGGGTGGCAAGACCCGCCTTGTGCCGTTGATCGCCCCGGTGCGGCAGGCCATCGACACCTATCTCGGCCTCACCCCGTTTCATCCCGGGCCGGATGAGCCGATCTTCCGTGGCAAGAAAGGCGGCCCGCTGTCGCCCCGGCTGATCCAGTTGCGCATGCAGCAGTTGCGCGGCGCCCTCGGCCTGCCGCCATCGGCAACCCCGCACGCCCTCCGCCACAGCTTTGCCACCCACCTGCTCGGCAAAGGCGGCGACCTGCGCGCCATCCAGGAACTGCTCGGCCACGCCTCGCTCTCGACCACCCAGATCTATACGGCGGTTGATACCGAGCGGCTGCTCGAAAGCTATCGGGCGGCGCATCCGCGGGCCTGAGCGGCTTGGCAGACTCTGTTCCTCTCCCCGTCGGAGAGAGGGTGGATCGGCCGTAGGCCGAGACGGGTGAGGGGTGATGGGCAGTTCGCCTGCCTCACGCGCCCTCGGTCGATCACAGAGATCGTGGCTTTCCCCTCATCCGGCGCTACGCGCCACCTCCGGGCGGGGGCTATGCCCTCGTCCCGCGACCCCGACGGGGAGAAGAATCCGGAGGGCGCAGTGCTTACTTCCCACCGAACGCACCGTTCACCCAACCGCCCACTTTACAGCCGCAGCGCCCGAGCGTACCTATCCGCTCATGACCGTTTGCATCCTAATTATTGGCAAAGTCTGCCTCATCCCCTCCGGGGACCGGGACGCGACGGCTGTTTGACCCTCGTTTGCTCACCGGCCCCGCCATCAGGCGCGGGTTCTCCGGTGATCTGATGGCAGGGCCAGAACTGGACCCGCCAAATGTCTTCCGAGACTGCGTCTACCATCTCTCGCCCGGGCTTCAAGCAGTTTGCCTGGGCCGGCATCGTGCTGGCGCTCGCCGGCGCAGCGTTCTTCGCCACCAAGGGCATCGTCATCAAGCTGGCTCTGCTCGAGGGCATCGACTCTGTGACGACGCTGACCTGGCGAATGATCGTCGCCGTGCCGATCTTCCTGACCGTCGGCATCCTCGGCTATCGCAAGAAGCTCGCCGCCCAGCCCACCGGGGCACCGCCGGTGCTGACCTGGCCGGTCCTCGCGCAGACCCTCGGCGTCGGCGTCATCGGCTACTACGTCGCGAGCTATCTCGATTTTTCGGCGCTCGAATACATCACCGCGCAGTTCGACCGGCTGATCCTCTTGACCTATCCGTTCTTCGTCGTGCTGTTCGGCGCGATCTTCTTCAAGCGCCGGATCACCCTGCCGATGGTCGTCGCGCTGCTCGTCTCCTATCTCGGGATCGGCGTCATCTTCTGGCATGACCTGAGGATCGAGGGCGACAACGTGCTGCTCGGCGCCGCTTTGGTGTTCGGTTCGGCCATCGCCTATGCCGCCTACCAGATCATGGCCAAGCCCCTGATCGACAAGCTCGGGCCGCAGCTCTTCACCTCGATCGCCATGAGCGGCGCCGGACCGGCGGTGATCGCGCATTTCCTCTTCACCCACCCGGTCGGCGACCTCGCGGTCACCGGCAACGGCTTCCTGCTGATGCTCGCCATCGGCACAATCTCGACCGTCCTGCCGGCCTATTGCATCTCCGGCGCCATCGCGCTGATCGGCCCAGAGCGCACCGCCATCATCGGCAACGTCTCACCGGTGGTCACCGTCGGCCTCGCCATCTCCATCCTCGGCGAAGCCTTCACCCCGTATCATGCCATCGGCACGGCCCTGGTGCTGGGCGGAGTGTTCCTGTTCACGCGGAAGGAAAAGCCCAAGGTGAAGGTGCTCGAGGAAAGCACGGCGTAGCTAGCAGCGTGGCGATCGATCTGGGCGCTCGCACCGGCCGTGGGCTCCCCTCCCCCTTGTGGCGAGGGGGTGGGGGTCCATCGCCAACTGCTACATCCCATCCCGCTCGCGCAGCAGTCCCAACTGCTGTGCCATGTAAACCTCGGCGTCATACTCACCGGCCACCGTGGCATTGAGCCAGTTGCCGCACGCTTCCTCGGGATTGGTCGCCTGCTTGAGAATATCGACGATGCCGCTGGAGCCGGCCGTCTCCGCATCTGTGGCAAGGCTCGACGCCGCTCCCGAAGCCGCCAGCGTCGCATCGAGCTCGTCGCGGACGATGAGGTTGTTGGCCAGCCAGTTCTGGTGTGCCTCCATATAGGCGACGTCGTAGTCGGCGGCTTCCCAGCAGAAGTTCGCCGCCCCGTCCATCATCCCCCACAACACATAAACCTGCTGCAGCGCGCCCTGTTGCGCATCCTGCGCCGCCGCCGCCTGCGGCAGTGGCAACATCGCCAGCATTGCAGCCAAAACTCTGAGCTTCATGACCTGTCCCCCACCGGACCACTGTCCGGCACCGGCAAGAGCTTGTCCAGCGCCGCAAGAAAAAGGGCTCGCCGAAGCGAGCCCCTGAAGCTTTGCGCTGACTGCAGGATCAGAGATCCAGCACCAGCCGCTCCGGCGCCTCGAGGCTTTCCTTGACGCGGACGAGGAAGGTCACCGCTTCCTTGCCATCGACGATGCGGTGGTCGTAGCTCAGCGCCAGGTACATCATCGGGCGGATGACGATCTCGCCGCCGACAACCACCGGCCGTTCCTGGATCTTGTGCATGCCGAGGATGCCCGACTGCGGCGCATTCAGGATCGGCGTCGACATCAGCGAGCCATAGACGCCACCATTCGAGATGGTGAAGGTGCCGCCCTGCATGTCGGCCATCGAAAGCTGCCCGTCACGGGCGAGCTTGCCGAGCCGGGCGATATCCTTTTCGATCTCGGCGATCGACATCTGGTCGGCATCGCGCACCACCGGCACCACGAGGCCCTTCTCGGTGCCGACGGCCACGCCGATATGGGCGTAGTTCTTGTACACCAGGTCATCGCCATCGATCTCGGCATTGACCGCCGGGATTTCCTTCAGCGCGTGCGTCACCGCCTTGGTGAAAAAGCCCATGAAGCCGAGCTTCACGCCGTGCTTTTTCTCGAACAGCTCCTTGTAGGAATTCCTGAGATCCATCACCGGCTTCATGTCCACCTCGTTGAAGGTGGTGAGCATGGCGGCAGTGTTCTGCGCTTCCTTCAGCCGCCGGGCGATGGTCTGGCGCAGGCGGGTCATCTTGACCCGCTCCTCGCGCCCATCGTCGTTGGCGTTCACCGGACCGCGCGGCTGCGCCGGCACTGGAGCCGGAGCCGGCTCGGCAGTCTTCGCTGCGGGAGCAGGAGCCGGAGCGACCGGCGCAGGTGCAACCGCAGCCGGCTTGGGCGCTGCAGCCGGAGCCGGAGCCGGAGCCGGAGCCGGCTGCGGGGTAGGCGTAGGCGCAGGGGTCGCGGCAACCGACACAGCCGGAGCAGCCGCGGGCTTTGCAGCGGCCGCCAGCACGTCTTCCTTGAGGATCTGGCCACGACGGCCCGAGCCGCTGACATCGGCATCGGTCAGCCCCGCCTCGGCCATCAGCTTCTGGGCGCTGGGCGCCGGCGGCACCGCGGCGCCATTGCCGTTGGCGGCCTTGGGCGCCGGCTCGGCGGCAACCGCCGCCGGCTGCGGGATCTCGGCGGGCTTCGGGGCGGCGGCGGGCGCTGCAGCCGCCACTGCGGCTCCGGCGGCGGCGATCGCCCCGATCAGCGCCCCGACATTGACCGTATCGCCCGGGTTGGCGGTGATCGTCTCGAGCACGCCGGCCGCCGGGGCCGGCACCTCGATGGTCACCTTGTCGGTCTCGAGTTCCACCACCGGTTCATCGGCGGCGACGCTGTCGCCCACCTTCTTGAACCACTGGCCGATCGTCGCCTCGGTGACGCTCTCGCCCAGCGTGGGCACCCGGATGTCAGTCGCCATCAGTTTGGTCCTTCAGTTCTTGCCGCCGCTTCGAGGCGATTGATACTACTTGGCGAACGCTTCTTCGAGGAAGGCCTGCAATTGCTGCAGGTGCGTCCGCATCAGACCGGTCGCCGTCGCCGCCGAGGCGGCGCGGCCGACATAATGCGGCCGGTCGCCCGGACGCCCCATCTGGTCCATCACCCAGTCGATATAGGGCTGCACGAACGCCCAGGCGCCCATGTTCTTGGGCTCTTCCTGGCACCAGACGATCTCGGCGTTCTTGAACCGGTTGAGTTCGTCGAGCAACGCCTTGGCGGGGAACGGATAGAGCTGCTCGAGACGGAGCAGGTACACGTCGTTGATGCCGCGCTTCTCGCGGTCCTCGAGCAGGTCGTAGTAGACCTTGCCGGTGCAGAGGATCACCTTGCGGATCTCGTCGTCCGGCGCCAGCTTGATCGTCGTCTTGGGCACGCCCGGCGCTTCCGCATCGTCCCACAGCAGGCGATGGAACGTCGATTCCGGCCCGAACTCGACCAGGCCCGACACCGCCTTCTTGTGGCGCAGCAGCGACTTGGGCGTCATGAGCACGAGCGGCTTGCGGAAGTCGCGCTTCATCTGTCGGCGCAGGATGTGGAAGTAGTTGGCCGGCGTGGTGCAGTTGGCGACCTGCATATTGTCTTCGGCGCAGCTTTGCAGATAGCGCTCGAGGCGGGCCGACGAGTGCTCCGGCCCCTGCCCCTCATAGCCATGCGGCAACAGCATCACGAGGCCGCTCATGCGGAACCACTTGCGCTCGCCCGACGAGATGAACTGGTCGACCACCACCTGCGCGCCGTTGGCGAAGTCGCCGAACTGCGCTTCCCACAGCGTCAGCGTCTTCGGTTCGGCCAGCGAATAGCCGTACTCGAAGCCGAGCACCGCCTCTTCCGAGAGCATCGAGTTGATGACCTCGTAGCGCGCCTGCTGGTCGGCGATGTTGTTGAGCGGCGTATAGGTTTCGCCGTCGCGTTCCTGGTCGCTCAGCACCGAGTGGCGCTGGCTGAAGGTGCCGCGCTCGACGTCCTGGCCCGACAGGCGGACCGGATGGCCCTCTTCGAGCAGGGTCGCGAACGCCAGCGCTTCGCCGGTGGCCCAGTCGATGCCTTCGCCCGACTCGATCGCCGCGAGCCGGTTGTCCATGAACCGCTTCACGGTCTTGTGGGCGTTGAACCCGGCCGGCACCGCCGTCAGCCGCGTGCCCAGCTTCACCAGATCCGGCAGGTCGACGCCGGTATCGCCGCGGCGCGGGCCCTCGACGTCGGCGCGCTTCAGGTCCTTCCACACGCCATCGAGCCAGTCGGTCTTGTTGGGGCGGAAATCCTGGCCGGCCTCGAACTCACGCTCGAGATGCGCCCGCCAGTCGGCCTTCATCTTGTCGACCTCGTCGATCGAAAGCACGCCTTCGGCGGCGAGGCGCTTCGAATAGATATCGAGCGTCGTCTCGTGGCTGCGGATCTTGGAATACATCAGCGGCTGGGTGAAGCTCGGCTCGTCGCCTTCGTTATGGCCGAAGCGGCGATAACAGAAGATGTCGATCACCACCGGGCGGCCGAAGCGCTGCCGGAACTCGGTCGCGACCTTGGCCACGTAGACCACCGCTTCCGGATCATCGCCGTTGACGTGAAACACCGGCGCCTCGATCATCTTGGCGACATCGGTCGGATACGGCGAAGAGCGCGAATACATCGGCGCCGTGGTGAAGCCGATCTGGTTGTTGATCACCACGTGGATCGAACCACCGGTGCGGTGCCCCTTGAGGCCCGAAAGCCCCAGGCACTCGGCAATCACGCCCTGGCCGGCAAACGCCGCATCGCCATGCAGCAGCAGCGGCAGCACCACCGAACGATCGGTCTGGCGCGTGTCGGCGAGGAAGCGCCCGTCGACCGCCGAACGCTGGTCCTGCTTGGCGCGCGCCTTACCCAGGACCACCGGATCGACGATCTCGAGGTGCGACGGGTTGGCGGTCAGCGACAGGTGCACGTTGTTGCCGTCGAACTCGCGGTCCGCCGAAGCACCAAGGTGATACTTCACGTCGCCCGAGCCTTCGACTTCCTCGGGGTAGAAGGCCCCGCCCTTGAACTCGTGGAACAGCGCCCGGTGCGGCTTGGCCAGCACCTGGGTGAGGACGTTCAGCCGGCCGCGATGCGCCATGCCGAGCACGATATCCTTCACGCCGAGCGAGCCGCCGCGCTTGATGATCTGCTCGAGTGCCGGGATCAGCGCTTCCGAACCATCAAGACCGAAGCGCTTGGTGCCGGTGAACTTGACGTCGAGGAACTTCTCGAACCCCTCGGCTTCGACCAGCTTGTTGAGGATCGCCTTCTTGCCCTCGGGCGTGAACTTGATCTCCTTGTCCGGCCCTTCCATGCGCTCCTGGATCCACTGCTTGGCTTCGGGATCGGAGATGTGCATGAACTCGACGCCGACGGTCGAGCAATAGGTCCGCTTCAGGATCTCCAGCATCTGGGGAACCGTCGCGTACTCGAGGCCCAGATAGTTGTCGATGAAGATCTTGCGGTCGTAGTCGGCCTCGGTGAAGCCGTAGGCGGCGGGCTCGAGCTCCGGCGCCGGCTCATCGGCCTTCATCTTCAACGGGTCGAGATCGGCATGCAGGTGCCCGCGCATGCGATAGGCGCGGATCATCATGATGGCGTGGATCGAATCGCGCGTTGCCTGCAGCACGTCGATGGCGGTCGGCGCCGGGGCGCCGGCGACCTTGGCCTTTTCGACCACCGCCTTCTGCACCTTGACCTGGATCTCGCCCCAGTTGCCGTCGAGCGCCGACACCAGCTCGCCATTGGCGGCCTGCGGCCAATCCCGGCGCTGCCAGCTTGGTCCTTCGGCATTCTTGTCGATGTCGGCGGGAGCATCCTCGAGCCGATCGAAATACGACGCCCAGGTCGGATCGATCGAGGCCGGATCGGCCTTGTAGCGGGCATACAGCCCTTCGATGTAGTCGGCGTTGCCGCCATAAAGGAAAGAAGAGAGCAAGAACTGTTCGTTCTTTTCTTGTCGGGTCATGTCCAGCGTCGCGAGGCGTGAACCCCGCCATCCTTCTCAAACGCCCGGGATTGCTCGACCGGGCCCTGTGTTGTCACGGGCCAAACTGCCCGCAACTTCTTTGTTTGACGTTAAGGCGCGGGTAACTGCCCGCGCCCCGTCATTCCGCATAGCGCCTTCAGGAAAAGTTGCAGGCTTTTCCGGTTCGAAGGCGCGTTCTTCGCACCAACCCCTCGCCTCAGCCTTTTAGTACGTCGGCTAGGGTTTGGCCAATCCTCGCAGGCGACTGCGACACCTTTATGCCCGCCCGTTCCATCGCCGAGATCTTGTCCTCGGCGCCGCCCTTGCCGCCCGAGATCACGGCGCCGGCATGGCCCATGGTCCGGCCGGCCGGAGCGGTGCGTCCGGCAATGAAGCCGGCCATCGGCTTCTTGCGGCCGCGCTTGGCTTCGTCGATCAGGAACTGTGCGGCGTCTTCCTCGGCGGAACCGCCGATTTCGCCGATCATGATGATGGATTTGGTGGCTTCGTCGGCGAGGAACATTTCGAGCATATCGATGAACTCGGTGCCCTTGACCGGATCGCCGCCGATGCCGACCGCAGTGGTCTGGCCGAGCCCGGCATTGGTGGTCTGGAACACCGCCTCATAGGTAAGCGTGCCGGAGCGCGAAACAATGCCCACCGAGCCCTTGGAGAAGATCGAGCCCGGCATGATGCCGATCTTGCATTCTTCCGGCGTCAGCACACCAGGGCAGTTGGGGCCGAGCAGCCGCGACTTCGATTTGTCGAGCCGCGCCTTCACCCGCACCATGTCGAGCACCGGAATGCCCTCGGTGATGCAGACGATCAGCGGGATCTCGGCATCGATCGCCTCGATGATGGCGTCGGCGGCGCCCGGCGGCGGCACATAGACCACCGAAGCCGTGGCGCCGGTGCGCTCCTTGCCTTCGGCGACCGTTGCGAACACCGGCAGCGTCGCCGAGGCATCGAGCCCCGAGGTCCAGACTTCGCCGGCCTTCTTGGGGTTCACGCCACCCACCATCTTGGTGCCATAATAGGCCAGCGCCTGCTCGGTATGGAACGTGCCGGTCTTGCCGGTCAGCCCCTGCACCAGAACGCGAGTGTCTTTGTTGACGAGAATCGACATTGCTTCTTCCTGGCTCAGCGGGTCTTTACGGCGGCGACGATCTTCTGCGCCGCGTCGTCGAGGTCGTCGGCCGAGATCACGTCGAGGCCGGATGAGTTGAGGATGGCTTTGCCTTCCTTGACGTTGGTGCCTTCGAGGCGCACCACCAGCGGCACCTTGAGGCCGACTTCCTTCACCGCCGCAATCACGCCTTCGGCGATGATATCGCAGCGCATGATGCCACCGAAGATGTTGACCAGGATGCCTTTGACGGCCGGGTCGGCGGTGATGATCTTGAAGGCTGCCGTCACCTTCTCCTTGCTGGCGCCGCCGCCCACGTCGAGGAAGTTGGCAGGCTCGGCGCCATAGAGCTTGATGATGTCCATCGTCGCCATGGCAAGGCCGGCGCCGTTGACCATGCAGCCGATATTGCCGTCGAGCGCCACATAGGCGAGGTCGAACTTCGACGCCTCGATTTCCTTGGCGTCCTCTTCGGTGAGGTCGCGCAGCGGCGCCAGCTCAGCATGCCGGAACGAAGCGTTGTTATCGAAGCTCACCTTGGCGTCGAGCACCCTGAGGTGCCCGTTGGCCATGACGATCAGCGGGTTCACTTCGAGCAGCGACATGTCGGTCTCGACGAACGCCTTGTAGAGCGCCGGGAACACCGACTTGGCGTCCTCGGCAGCCGAACCGTCGAGCTTGAGCGCCGCAACGATCTCGGCCACGTCCTTGGCAGTGACACCGACCGTCGGGTCGATATCGACCGCGATGATCTTTTCCGGCGTGTCATGCGCCACCGCTTCGATGTCCACGCCGCCTTCGGTCGAAACCACGAACGACACCCGGCCGGTGGACCGGTCGACCAGAAGCGAGCAGTAGAGCTCGCGCGCGATGTCGGCGCCGTCTTCGATATAGAGCCGGTTGACCTGCTTGCCGTTGGGGCCGGTCTGCTTGGTCACCAGCGTATTGCCCAGCATTTCCTTGGCATTGGCGGCAACTTCCGCCGCGGATTTCGCCAGTCGTACACCGCCCTTGGCATCGGCGGGCAGTTCCTTGAACTTGCCCTTGCCGCGACCGCCGGCATGGATCTGCGACTTCACCACATAGAGCGGTCCGGGCAGCTCCAGCGCCGCGGCTTCCGCCTCGTGCGGCGTGAAGATCGCCACCCCGTCGGCCACGGGCAACCCGTAGGTCTTCAGCAGCGCCTTGGCCTGGTGTTCGTGGATGTTCACCTGAATTCTCCTGTACCCAATACGCGGTTCGCCACCATCACTGGTTGGCTCCGCTGAAATCGGCGACGAGAGCCCGAGCTCCCGGGACGATCACGATTCTGTCGCTGTCGCAGTCGAAGAACTTCGCCATGACACCGAGCCCGCGGGCCGTGCCGTTGGCCTGCTCGGCCGCTGCGTCGACCACCGCAACGACACAACCCGGCGCATCGGGGACTCCGACCTTGCTGACCACCAGCGCTTCGGCCTTGCGGCCGTCGACATCGATAAGGAAGCGGAGAATGGCAGCCTGCACGCCATCCTCATCGTCCAGCCACTCGATCGTCCTGCCGACACTGTTGAAGGCCGAGAAGGTCTCGAATGCCGCGTTGCGGACGCCGAAATCGACGTCCATCCGGGCATCGCCTTCCGAGACGAACACATCGAACCCGCCATGGCCGTCGCAGCGGAGGTCCGCTCCCCCGCCTTCCTCGTACACCTTCAGCACCTCACACGCCTCGAGATCGAGCGTGGTGTAGGAGCTCTGCGCCCATGCAGGACTCGCCGCGGCTGCGGCGAGCAGGGTCACCAGGGTCAGGAAAGTCCGGTGGGCGCGCACGGCGTCCCCCTTGCCAGTTACGCGAGCTTCGGCGCGATCTTCTTGCAAGCGTCGACGAGGCCGTTCACCGCGGCGACTGACTTGTCGAACGCCTTCTGTTCCGAGCCCGACAGCGAGATCTCGACGATCTTTTCGGCGCCACCCGCGCCGATCAGCACCGGCACGCCGACATAGGTGCCCTTGACGCCGTATTCGCCCTTGAGAAAGGCGGCGCAGGGGAGGATGCGCTTCTTGTCCTTCAGGTAGCTCTCGGCCATTTCGATCGCCGAGGCGGCGGGGGCGTAGAAGGCCGACCCGGTCTTCAGCAGCCCAACGATCTCGGCGCCGCCGTCACGGGTGCGCTGGATGATCTGCTCGAGCTTTTCCTTGCTCATCCAACCCATCTTGACGATGTCGGGGAGCGGAATGCCGCCAACGGTCGAGTAGCGCGGCAGCGGCACCATGGTGTCGCCATGGCCGCCGAGCACGAACGCCGTGACATCCTGCACCGAAACCTTGAGTTCATCGGCGATGAAGTGGCGGAAGCGCGCCGAGTCGAGGACGCCCGCCATGCCGACCACGCGGTTGGCCGGCAGGCCGCTGAACTTCTGCAGCGCCCAGACCATCGCGTCGAGCGGGTTGGTGATGCAGATGACGAAAGCGTCCGGCGCGTATTTGGCGATACCGGCGCCCACCTGCTCCATCACCTTGAGGTTGATCTCGAGCAGATCGTCGCGGCTCATGCCGGGCTTGCGCGGCACGCCGGCGGTGACGATCACCACGTCGGCGCCGACGATGTCCTTATATTCGGAAGTGCCCTTGAGCGTCGAATTGAAGCCTTCGACCGGGCCGGACTGGCTGAGATCCAGGGCCTTGCCCTGCGGTACGCCGTCGACCACGTCGAACAGGATCACATCGCCCAGTTCTTTGGTTGCTGCAAGCAGCGCCAAAGTGCCGCCAATCTGTCCCGCACCGATCAGAGCGATCTTCTTGCGCGCCATCCACCGAACCCCGTTTTGCTTATGCTGGAAATTGCGCGCCCCTATTAACCCTAGAGGGTGACGGGGGCAAGTCAGCCGTAGGTCCTAACGGCCCGATCTGCAGGGATTGCATGGCTTGCCCATGGTCTAGGCTGGTTGAACCGCTTCACCTCGGTGCGGCGCGCCGAGATAGTCGGCCGACTGCATCTCGATCAGCCGCGACACGCAGCGCGCAAACTCGGCTTTGGTCTTGTCGTCCTGTCCCAGTTCGTCGAGCGGCACGGCAAAGCTCGCGGCGAGCTTGGCGCCGCGATCATAGAGCGTATCGACGAGCAGTATGAAGCGCTTGGCGGCATTCGAGCGCAGACGGTCGAACTGCGGCACATGGTCGATCATCACGGCGTCGTACGCATGGCTGAGCTTCAGATAGTCCCGCGCCCCCAGCGGCTGCTCGCACAATTGGGTGAACGTAAAGCGCGCCGCGCCCATCGCCGCCCGCGGCACCGGAATGGTGCGGCCGAGCGAATGGAGTTCCGCCGGCTCGCCCGGCACCCCACCGGTGAGTTTCAGCCACAGCCGGTCCATCGCCGCGTCCACCTCGGGCCCGACACCGAACTGGTACACGGCCTCGCCTTCGAACTTCAGCCGCCGATAATCGGTCGGCCCGTCGAGCTCGACGATTTCGGCATGCTGCTTCAACTCGGCGATGAACGGCAGCACCAGCTGCCGGTTGAGGCCGTTCTCATAGAGATCGTCCGGCCGGGTGTTGGAGGTCGCAACGATCGTCACCCCGGCAGCGAACAGCCTGTCGAACAGCCGTCCCAGCAGCATGGCATTGGTGATGTCCTGCACCTGGAACTCGTCGAGGCAAAGCAGCCGCACCTCCTCGAGCAGCGGCTTCACTACCGCCGCGACCGGATCGGCAGTCTCGGATTTGCCCTTGCTGGATTTGCGGAACGCCGCAATCGCCTCATGCATTTCGTCCATGAACTCATGGAAATGCACCCGCCGCTTCTTGGTCGTAGGCGCCAGCCCGTAGAACAGGTCCATCAGCATGGTCTTGCCGCGCCCGACCTGCCCGACGAGATAGGCCCCACGCACCGGTGCCGGTCCGCCGAACCACCCGCTGAGAAAGCCGCGCGAAGCGTTGTGTATCGCGAGTTCGGCAGCCACGCGATCGAGCGCTGCTGCAGCCTTGAACTGCAATGGATCGGGAGTGAGCGCGCCAGCCTTGGTCAGCGCGCTCAGTCTGTCGGTTACTGGTGTGCTGGCGTGCCCCCGCCTCATCGAGCGTGCTCAGCCAAAGCGATATCGCTTTGGCGCTTCGAGCGCGCGACCAGAACAGCTTCTGGCCAAGTCAGCCGACCATCGTGATGCCCTGGCCACCTGCCAGGGTGCCGATGAACTGGCTGCCGCTGAGGATCAGCGAGGCGACGATGTCGCCATTCTCGTCGAACAGTTGCACCTGGTTGCCCACCAGTTGCCAGCTCGCCACCACCTTCAGCCCGTTGAGCCCGCAGCCCGGCGTCGAAGCGCGATAGCGCGAGGTTCCGGATTTCGCCGTCTGGGTGAGATTGAGCTTGCACTGCTCGGCGCCCGACACCACGGTCCAGCCGCCCAGCAGCTTTTCGACCGTCAAGCCGGTGGTGAGATCACGCCCCGAGGCCTGCGGCACCGAGCCGAGCGTGGTGAACGAACCATCGGCATTGGCGACCTGTGCCGGCTGCCCAAGTTGGCCCGGCGCCGGTTGGCCGCCCGGGATCAGCGGCGCCGGCTGCGCCAGCGAGGCCTGCTGCACCGTGCTGCCCGGCAAGGCATTGAGGTCCGAGCTCGCCACCGACGAGTTCTGGATCGGGGTGATGGTCTCACTCGAGGCGATGCTGCTCGTGGTCACGCCGCTCGAGGCGCAGCCGCTCACAACGAGCGCCAAAGCACCTGCCACAGCCATGGAAACGCCAGCGCGTCTCGAACTCATCATCGGCCCTGCTCCGCCAGATGGTTAAGAATTGGTGACCGGCGATACAGCGTCAAAGGCAAACCCGTCAACCGCCAAGGCCCCGCTTTCCTATGCGGCGATCAATGTGGCGGAGTTAGGGAGTGGGGCTGGCCTTCCATAGGGGAGGTGAGCCAGGACTCTGTTCTCGATATTCTCGATCGTGCCCCGCGCACCGGCGGAGCACCTCCCCCCTTGTGGGGGAGGATGGGAGGGGCCGTCTGCCTCAGTCAGCGCTTCACCATCTCCGCCACGAGCGCCTCGGTGAGGATCTTGCCATCCGCGGCTTCCTCTTCCGGCAGCTCGATCGGGATACCCTTGGGCCCGTAAACGCCGGCGAGTCCGGGCAGGCCGTGCTCGCCGCCTTCCCTCGGATGAAAGCCATGCGCCTTCAGCGCTGCGATCAGCACGCGGGCGACGGACGGATCCTCGATTTCGGCGACGGTTTCGAACAGCTTATGCAAACTCCCTGACTTGAGCTTCGCCTTCAGGCGAACTCGCGCGTCACCATCATCTGTTTGATCTCGGCGATTGCCTTGGCCGGGTTGAGCCCCTTGGGGCAGACCTTGGCGCAATTCATGATGGTATGGCAGCGATAGAGCTTGAACGGATCCTCGAGGTTGTCGAGCCGCTCCTCGGTCGCCTCGTCGCGGCTGTCGATCAGCCAGCGATAGGCCTGCAGCAGCACGGCCGGCCCGAGATACTTCTCGCCGTTCCACCAGTAGGAGGGGCACGAGGTCGAGCAGCAGGCGCACAGGATACACTCGTAGAGGCCATCCAGCTTGGCGCGGTCGTCCCGGCTCTGCAGCCACTCCTTTTCCGGCGTCGGCGTCGTGGTTTTGAGCCACGGCTCGATCGAGCGATGCTGGTCGTAGAAGGTGGTGAGGTCCGGCACCAGGTCCTTGATGACAGGCATATGCGGCAGCGGATAGACGCTGATATGGCCGGCGAAATCGTCCATGCCCTTGGTGCAGGCGAGCGTGTTGGCGCCGCCGATATTCATCGAGCACGAGCCGCAGATGCCTTCGCGGCACGAACGGCGCAGCGTCAGCGTCGGATCGACCTTGTTCTTGATCCACAACAGCCCGTCCAGCACCATCGGACCGCAATCGTCGAGATCGACGAAATAGGTGTCGAGACGTGGGTTCTCGCCGCTGTCCGGATCGTACCGGTACACCCGATATTCCTTGAGCCGCGTTGCCCCGGCGGGCTTCGGCCAGGTCTTGCCCGGCATGATCTTGGAGTTTTTGGGGAGCGTCAGTGCAACCATGGTCTTACCCTACAACTTTGCACGTCTTCAGCGCCGCCGCGGAGGTGTTGGTCACCGCCATCACGTCATTGGCGCTCACATTGCCGATCACCGCGGGATCGAACAGCTTGCCCGGGTCGGTCTGGGCATACGTCGCGAGCTTCATCAGCTCCGGCTTCAGTTTACTCGACAATTCCTTGGCGTAGCACTGGCAGCTTTCCGCCGTGGCGCCCGGCACCTTCGAGCAGGCATCGGCCACCACCTGCGCATCCGCCGACAGCCCCCCGCAACCGGTGAGCCAGAGTGTCGCAAACGCGCCGGCGACCAATCCGATAGCTTTCTTTGACAGCAGCGACATCGGCGATACCTCAGTAGTTCGGCTTGCAGATCTGGTTCGATTTGGCCACGTAGGTGTTATACGCCGAGTACTGGCCTTCCGGCGGCGACTTGCCCTTCATCGAGGCGATCACCATCGCCATGAACTCGCTGTCGATCAGCGTCATCGCCGCATCGGCCTTGCACGAACAGAGCGCATCGTCCTGCGCGATGCCCATGCAGGTCTTGTAGAAATCGGCCTTCTGCGCCTCGCTCGGCGCTGCCGCCTGCGCCCCGCCCGCCATCAGCCCCAGCGCTGCCAGCGCCACCAATACCCGCTTCATCATTCGCCCCGTTTCACTCACCGCAATTGTTTGCGGATCATCAGTTTCAACCCCGACCAGATGTCGCTGACCGCGGCCACCTTGATATCGACCAGGCCGATCGGCAGCACCACCTCGCGGATCACATCCTCGGTGATATCGGTTGCGACCCTCGACGCCTTCTTCGGCCACGAGATCCAGATCACCCCATCACGCGTGATCGCCTGCATCAGCGCCCGCGCATTATCCTCGAGCACGCCGCGCGATGCGGTGAAGCCGTGGATGAAATCCCAGCCGGTGCCGCCGCGCCAGTTGTCCCACCCGGCGTCACGAACTTCGACAAAATCCCGCGCCGTCTTCAGCTCCCCAAGCTCATCCGGCAAGCCGACAAACAGCGCGCGCTGCCCATCCTTGAGCCCCAGCTTCTGCGGCAACGGCGTGCCCGAATAGCCGGGGGTTGCGCTCATGACGAAGTCCCGCCCACCGGCAACGCTTCCAGCCGATGAGCATACCCTGCACGGGCGAAGCGCTTCGTGAGCTCTATGTCCCGTGTGGCAATAGTTGCGTCGAGCGATTCCGCCAGCGCCAGGTAGACACAGTCATAGACCGGGTGTCCGATTTCTATTGCCAACTCAAGGGCACGGTAGCTGAGGTCGGCGGTGACCGTGGCTACGTTCAGCACCTCGCCGATCCGTCGCAACCCAGCGAACGCTTGATCCTCCTTCACCTCGCCGAGCGCCACTTTCTTGCGCAGCGCGTTGGCCACTTCGACGAGCAGCAGGTCGGGGGCGTGTAGGTCTCGCACAACGAGAACGGATTCGGCTTCCGACTGACCATCAGCCTCTGGAGCAATCCACTGCAGTGCCACCGAGGCATCAACGACGATCACCGGTCTCGATCTTCCCTGATCAGCTGCACCGAGCTGGTTTGCTTTACCCCTGGCGGCGTCATGGCGCGTATCCTGCGAAACTCGGCGATAATTGCCTGCCGATCCCCCGAGGACCCAGAACCGACGTTGCGCTTCAGGATCTCACGCGCCTCGGCGTCTACGCCGTGACCATGCGCTTCCGCCTGGCGGCTCAACGCCTCCATCGTTTCGCGGTCCAGATCGACCGTCAGTTTGTCGTCCATTTCCGCCTCCATGATCGGTTCGCCGATCATACAAGACCGTAAAGCCTCAATACACCCGGGCCTTCGGCGCGATCTTCTTCAGCGAAATCCCGCCCTCGCTTTCCGGTGTCAGCGGGTCGACATGCACCGGGCGGTAGCCGAGGTCCACTTTGCCCGCATCATTGATCCAGCTCAGCGTGTGTTTGCGCCACTCGACGTCGTCGCGGTTCGGATAGTCCTCGTGCGCGTGGGCGCCGCGGCTTTCGTGCCGGGCTTCGGCGGAGACTACCGTGGTCGCGGCGCAGGCCATCAGGTTCTCGAGCTCCAGCGTTTCCACCAGATCCGAGTTCCAGATCATCGAACGATCGGAAACCTTGAGATCGCCAAGTTCGCCGTAGAGGGCAGTGATGCGCTCGACGCCCGACTTCAGCGATTCCGAGGTGCGGAACACCGCGGCGTCTTCCTGCATGATACGCTGCATCCTGTCGCGCACCTCAGCCGTCGGCGAAGCGCCGTTGGCGTGCCGCAGCCGGTCGAAGCGGGCGAGGATGCGCTCGTCTTCCGACGCGCGGATCGCCGGCACCATCGAACCCTTGTCCACCACCTTGGCTGCCCTGAGGGCCGCTGCCCTCCCGAACACCACGAGGTCGGTGAGCGAGTTCGAGCCGAGCCGATTGGCGCCATGCACCGAGGCGCAGGCCGCTTCGCCCGCCGCCATCAGCCCCGGCACCACGCGGTCCGGATCGCCTTCGGTCGGGTTCAGCACCTCGCCGTGATAGTTCGCGGGGATGCCGCCCATATTGTAGTGCACCGTCGGCAGCACCGGGATCGGCTCGCGCGTCAGGTCGACGCCGGCAAAGATCTTTGCCGATTCCGTGATGCCCGGCAGACGCTCGTGCAGCACCTTGGGATCGAGATGGTCGAGGTGGAGGAAGATGTGATCCTTCTTCGGTCCGACGCCGCGGCCCTCGCGGATTTCGATAGTCATGCAGCGCGAAACCACGTCGCGGCTCGCCAGGTCCTTGGCGTTGGGGGCATAGCGCTCCATGAACCGCTCGCCCTCGGAATTGGTGAGATAACCGCCCTCGCCGCGCGCCCCCTCGGTGATGAGGACGCCCGCGCCGTAGACGCCGGTGGGGTGGAACTGCACGAACTCCATGTCCTGCAGTGGCAGCCCGGCTCGCGCCACCATGCCGTTGCCGTCGCCGGTGCAGGTATGGGCCGAGGTCGCCGAGAAATATGCCCGGCCATAGCCGCCGGTCGCCAGCACGACCAGCTTGGCGCGGAAGCGATGCAGCGTGCCGTCATCGAGCTTCCAGGCCACTACGCCCTGGCACGAGCCATCGGCGCCCATGATCAGGTCGAGCGCGAAATACTCGATGAAGAACTGCGCGTTGTTCCTGAGCGATTGGCCATAGAGCGTGTGGAGGATGGCGTGGCCGGTGCGATCGGCTGCGGCGCAGGTGCGCTGCACCGGCGGGCCGTCGCCGAATTCGGTCATGTGGCCGCCGAACGGCCGCTGATAGATCGTCCCCTTTTCGGTGCGCGAGAATGGCACGCCGTAGTGCTCGAGCTCGTAGATCGCCGCCGGCGCCTCGCGCGCCAGGTATTCCATGGCGTCGTTGTCGCCCAGCCAGTCCGACCCCTTGACGGTGTCGTACATGTGCCACTGCCAGCTGTCGGGGCCCATATTGCCCAGCGACGCGGCGATGCCGCCCTGTGCCGCCACTGTGTGCGACCGGGTAGGGAATACCTTGGTGATGCAGGCGGTGTTGAGCCCCTGCTCGGCCATGCCGAGCGTCGCGCGCAACCCGGCGCCGCCAGCCCCGACGATGACCACGTCGAATTCGTGGTCGATGATCTCGTAAGCGGCCATGCGGCTTAACCCCAGAAGACGAGCTTGGCGATGGCGCCCAGCGCCACCACGAAGAAGAAACCGACGAACAGGTTGTTGGCGAGCATCGCCCAGCCATGTTCGCCCTTGTCGAAGTAATCCTCGACGGTGTCGCGCATGCCGTTGCGCATATGGATCGAGACGTTGACCACCAGCAGCGCCAGCCCGATCGCGACGAACGGGTTGCGCGCGAGCTCGATCATCTCGGCCGGCGCCCGGCCGGCGAGGCTCACCACGAACCAGATGATGAAGAGCGAGAACACGATGTTGATCGCGCCGGTGATGCGCTGGGTGATGAAGTGCCGCGTCGAGGCCTTGGCTCGGCCGTAACGGGTCGCCGGGTTCTGGATCTGCGCCCGCGTGGGTTTGCCGAGAACGCTCATTTGAACCACACGAAGATTGCCCAGACGATCAGCGTCACGAGGATCGAAGCCCCGAGCTGGATCCGTACCGCCAGCTCGCGGCCCGCCGGGTCCATGGCCTTCGCCGTATCCCAGACGAAATGCCTGATACCGCCGAACATGTGGTGGAACAGCACCCAGGTGTAGCCGAACAGCACCAGCTGCCCCAGCCACATGCCGAACAGCCAGGTGACGAACTCGAAGAACCCGCCGCCGATCGCCGCGCCCACCAGCCACAGCACCAGCAGCAGGGTGCCGCCATAGAGCGCTATGCCGGTCGCGCGGTGCACGATCGACATCGTCATGGTCAGGGTAAAGCGGTAGATCGAAAGATGCGGGGAAAGCGGCCGTGAAAAAGGAGCCATGCTAGTCTCGCGCCTCGCCCGCCGGGAGAAGGCCGGGCGCTCCAGTTTGGAATGGTTCGAGACTTCTAGCGGCGCTTTGCGCGGAGGTCAAAGGCTCTGCTTATGCGCAGCATTGCACTTTAGTGCCGCCATGCGCTGAGCGCATCACTTGGTGGCGAGCACCTGCGGCGCGGCCCGCAGCGCTTCGAGTGTGAGCAACAGGCTCAGCACTCGCTCGCTGCTGGGTCCGGACACCACCGGGGTGGCGGACGAAAGCGTGGTCGAAGCGATCAGCCTCTGGCTGTCTTCGGCCAGGACATCCCGCACCAGGTTGCCATTCATCGCGAGCATCGCGAGTGCAATGACGGTTCCTGCTGCGAGTCTGCCCATCTCTTTCGTCCTTGTTGCGGGCGATCTCTGTGTTCGAGATTTCCGCTGCTTGAGGAGACTTCTAGCTGGCTCTGGTTGGCCCTGTGCTGAAGCCGCTATTCACAATCGGTTCAGCAACGCATGATCTGTGTGCCGGTTCCCGAAGGAGAAATGACGTGAACGAGAAAGTGCGGGTGCTGGGCGAAGAAGTGCTCTCCAACAACTGGGGGCTGGTAAAGAAGACCACCATCGAGCTCAAACGCCGCAATGGCGAATGGCAGCGCCAGGTCCGCGAAACCTACGATCGCGGCGATGGCGCCGGGGTGCTGCTCTACAACCGCGCCCGGCGCACCGTCATCCTCACCCGCCAGTTCCGCTTCCCGGTTTTCGCCCACGGCGAGCCGGGTACGCGTGGCGACCTGGGTACGCGTGGCGACCCGGGCTGGCTGATAGAAGTCGTCGCCGGCAAACTCGATGGCGACCACCCGGTGACCACGGCGAAGAAGGAAGCCGAAGAAGAGTCCGGCTACCGCGTCCATGACGTCGAGCTGGTGCTGAGCGCCTACATGAGCCCCGGCTCGGTCACCGAAAAACTCTCGCTGTTCCTCGCCGAATACGACGCGGACTCGAAAGTCTCTGCTGGCGGCGGCCTCGAAGATGAAGGCGAGGACATCGAAGTGCTGGAACTCGGCATCGACGCCGCGCTCGAAATGATCGCATCAGGCGAAATCGCCGACGCCAAAACCATCATGCTGCTGCAGCACGTGCGGTTGAAGGGGATAATTTGAGGGGTCGTGCTACTTCTCACTGGGTCATTCCCGCGAAAGCGGGAACCTCTGTTTGCGGAGTCTGCGGCAGGCACTGAAAACAGAGTTCCCCGCTTTCGCGGGGATGACTCCGTGGTAGCCGTTAGGTCATGAGCACAAGCGGACGGTTTTTCGTCTACATCCTTGCCAGTCGAAAGTACGGCACGCTGTACACAGGTGTGACCGGTGACTTGCCCGTCCGCATCTACATCCACCGCGAAGACCTGATCCCGGGTTTCTCATCCCGGTATCACGTTCACAAGCTGGTCTACTTCGAACAGCACGACGACCCTTACAACGCGATCATGCGCGAAAAGCAGGTCAAGAAATGGCTGCGAGCCTGGAAGATCGAACTGATCGAGAAGGAAAATCCCAACTGGGATGATCTCTATGATGGGTTGTTCGGGTAACTCTCGGCTGCCCACCCAACAAGCCCACCCACCGGGTCATTCCCGCGAAAGCGGGAACCTCCGTTTGCGGAGTTTGCAGCACGCTCAGAAAACAGAGTTCCCCGCTTTTGCGTGGATGACATCGTGGGTGGAGTTACCCCAAGAGGCTCATTTCGCCATCACCGCAAACGGATCGGCATCCACGTCCAGCGTCGCAAAGCCCTCGGGCAGCTTCACGGTGAATTCGGCGCCGGTTTCGCGCGGGTCGAGCATCAGCATCGACAGCATCTGTGCCTTGGCCAGCGACGGCGCGGGTTTGGTGGCGCCGACCTGCGGCTGGCTGGCGAACACCGCGAGCGGCAGCGCCAGGGCGACAAGTCCGGCGGCGGCGACAATCAGCTTGATCTGCATTTTCGGGACCTCAGAACCTGGCGCAACCCAGCGCGTTTGTTGTCCCCTTCTAGCTCCACCCGTCCGAACCCGCCTTGAACCCCTCGTTCATGTTCGGTTTAGCGCTCGCCGCGCAGCACTCTGGCCTCCGGCAGCTTCAGGTACGCCTCCGGCACCGGCTGCGCGAAGTAATCCATGGTGAACTCTTCGCCGAGCTCCACCGCCCGGCCGCAGCGCATGTGCCGGCCGTCGGGGTCGATCACCACGTTGGGGTCGGAGGAATGGTTGATCAGTCCGTAACTGGTGCGGAGGGGGCGGACCAGCAGCAGCTCGGGCGTCACGGCGTTCCACTCCAGCGTTTCGAGCACTTGCGGGAAGCGTTCCCATTCGACCAGTTGCCCGTCGAGCTCCGCCAGCAGTTCGCCGGCCTTGCGCGCCCGGCTGCTGAACAGCCCGCGCCCGGCGATCCGGCTCGGCCCCACCACCGCGTCGGCGACGGTCGGCACGAACGCCCCGTCGCCGAGAAACACTTCGGTGAAGCTGTCGATATGCACGTTCACTTTGCCGCCTCCTCGAGCAGTCCGCTGAGTTCCTCCGGCATGTCGATCGGCACGTCGTGACCGCATTTGACTTCGCGAACCGTCCAGCCGGGCTGCCCGCGAAACCCATCTGCAATAGCCTGGAAGCCGTTCCAGCCGGTGGCGACGATATAGGTCTTGGTGGGGACCGCCTTGTAGGCACCTGTGACCTTCAGCCGCTCGGTGAGCGTCGCCGTCGGCTGCGGTGTCGCCTTGCTCTCGACCCAGGCCCGATCGGCCTCGTCGAGGTAGTCACCCGGCGAGGACGGTGGACACTCGGTCAGCTGGCCACTGAGCTCCCAGCCCGGCGCGAAATCTGTGAACCCCTGCCCATCTTCCGGGACGAACGCATCGAGATAGACGATCGAGCGCACCTTCTGGCCCAGCCGCTCCACCGCCCCGGTGGCGACGATCCCGCCATAGGAGTGCGCCACCAGCACGATGTTTTCGAGATCGTTCCACAGCACCTCGTTGACGATGTCGTCGATATGCGTCGTCAGCGTTATCGGCAGCCCGTTGAGGTGCGAGCGCTCGGCCAGCCCGCTCAGCGTCGGCACATGCACTTTGTGGCCCCGCGCCCGCAGCCGGTCGGTGACCCGCACCCAAGACCAGCTCCCCGTCCAGGCTCCATGCACGATCACGAACGTCGCCATATCGTTCCTCCAATGATTGTGTTTTGCAAGTGATTGCGTTCTACAACCAAAGCTTGTATTTTGCAACCATGGAAATCTCCGATGCGCCTGCTCACCGCTCCGGCTGCCCGATCAACCTCGGTCTCGAGGTGTTCGGCGACAGATGGAGCCTGTTGATCGTTCGCGACATGATGTTTTCGGGAAAGCGGCATTTCCGCGAGTTCCTCGCCTCGGACGAGGGCATCTCGACCAACATCCTCGCCGACCGGCTGGCGAAACTCGTCGATGCAGGCGTGCTGACCCGCGCCGACGATCCCACCCACAAGCTGAAGGCGATCTATTCACTGACCGAGATGGGGATCGAGCTCTTGCCGATCGTGGCTGAGATCAGCCGCTGGAGCCGCAAGTATCAACCGGTCGATCCGGCAATGGCGGCGACCGGCGAGGCGCGCGACCGCGGCGGGCCGGGGGCGGTTGCCGCCCAGATGGAAGCGCTGCGGCGCATCCACCTGAACGACGGAGCTTAGCGCGGATCAGGCTTGCCTGGCCTGAGGCGCGGCAAATCGAAAGACCTAGACGTAATCGACGAGCTTCTTGTCGGGATCGTAGGGCTGCTCGCTGACCACTTTGGTCACCGCCTGCCCGCAAACCATCTTCTTGTTCATTGCGTCATACGCATAGCTGGCAGAACCGTGCAGCACCCAGCCCTCGCTCAGAGCCTTCGTAACCTTATGGCAGAAAGCGGAATCGTCCTCCCCCGAGAGGAACCGATAGATCAACATGCACTACTCCTTTTGCTCGCCCTCTTTGCCCCGGGCGATTGAAATTGCGTCCACTTACCGCTAATCCGCTGCGGTATGGATCGGTTTCCAGCATTTTTGCTCGACGGCTACAAGTCGTTCATGTCCGACCGTTACGACCCTGAACAGGGCCGTTACCGGGAATTGGCTGACCGGGGGCAATCCCCGACCACCATGATCATCGCCTGTTGCGACAGCCGCGCCGCCCCCGAGACGATCTTTTCGGCCGGGCCGGGCGAGATGTTCGTGTTGCGCAACGTCGCCAACCTCGTGCCCCCGTTCCAGCCCGATGGCGGCCAGCACGGCACCTCTGCCGCCATCGAGTTCGCCGTCGCGGCGCTCGAGATTTCCAACATCGTGGTAATGGGGCACGGCCGCTGCGGCGGCATCAAGGCGGCCCTCGCCCCCGATGCCAGCCCGCTCGCGCAGGGCGATTTCATCGGCAAGTGGATGGCGATGCTCGCCCCGGTATCCGAGGAAGTGTCGAAATACACGCTGCTGACCAACAAGGAGCGCCAGACCATGCTGGAGCGCTTCTCGATCCGCAACTCGATCAATAACCTGCGCACCTTCCCCTATGTGAAGCGTCTCGAAGACGAAGGCAAACTCGCCATCCACGGCGCCTGGTTCGACATTTCGACCGGCGAGCTCTGGGTGATGAACGACGACGGCGACTTCTACCGGCCGGACGCTTGACGGTAAGCCGATAGGGGTCTGTCTCAGTCAGCGCCTCGCCACCAATAGCGCACGTCCGGCAACCGCGCCTCGTTGCCGGCGCCATCCGTCTCTTCCACAACGACGAACCCCTGCGCCTCATAGAACGCCCGCGCCGCCGCATTCTGCGCAAAGCACCACAGCGTCAGTTCCGGGTTGCGCGACTTGGCATCGGCGAGCAACGCCGACCCCACGCCACCCCGCCGCACCCCGGGATCGAGGTAGAGCTGAGTGATCCAGCCCTCATGCTCGGCCATGAAGCCCAGCAACTGTCCCTCGCGCACGGCCAGCGTTACCCGCTGCTCGCCGATCAGCACGGTTCTCACGAACCACAGATCCTCGTCCGCCGTGTGCAGTTCGGGCAAAAAGCTCAGCACGGCGCGCGAGCGGCGGAACAGCGCGGCAATGGCGGGCGCATCTGCGGCGGTGGCGCGCCTCAGCTCAATCATGCCGACCTTCGCCTGAGCAAACGCGGCCCGAACACGTTGAGCAGCAGCCCGCCGAACACCAGCACGCTACCGATGACTTCCACTCCGGTGATCGCCTCGCCGAGAAACAGCGCCGCACCGGCGATCCCCGCCACCGGCACGAACAGCGCGAACGGCGCCACCTGGCTGGTCGCGTAGCGGCTCAACAACCACGCCCAGGCGCCGAAGCCGAACAGCGTCGCGATATAGGCCATGAAGGCGATCGAGCCGATCCCCTTCAGCGTCAGTTGCTCCATGGCAAGCGGGATCGCCCCCGGCCCCTCGAGCAGCAGCGAGGCCAACAGCAGCGGGATCGGCGGGATCAGTGCCGACCACACCACGAACCCCAGCATGTCGATCCGTCCCGCCGCTTTCCCCGCCATATTGCCCAAGCCCCAGCAGCCGGCCGCCGCGATGGTCAGGAGCAGCGGCAGCAAAGCCGCCCCCTCCAGCCGGTCGACCGCGATCACCCCGATCCCCGCCAGCGCCACCGCCGCCCCGCCGAGCTGTGCGATGCTCGGTCGCTCGCCGAAAAACGCGAAGGCGAGAAAGATGGTGAAGAACACCTGCAGCTGGATCACCAGCGAGCTCAAGCCCGCCGGCATGCCGAGTTTGATGGCAAGAAACAGCAGCCCGAACTGCCCCACCCCGATGGCAAAGCCATAACCGATGAGCAGCGGCCAGCCCACCGCCGGCCGTTTGACGAAGAACACCGCCGGCAACGCCGCAAACACATAGCGCAGCGCCGTCAGCAGCAGCGGCGCTACCTCGTCGACGCCCCAGCGGATGGCAATGAAGCTCAGCCCCCAGACGACGGCGACCGAGAGGGCGAGGACGATGTGACGGATGGGCATGGGGGCATGTTCCAGGTTACCAGGGCGCCGTTCCTCGCTCCTGCTCGGACCGCACATGGCCAGGCGATGTGATACCCCCTCATCCGCCCTCGGGCACCTCGCGGCGGGGGCTACGCCCTCGTCCGCTGACCTCAAGGGGAGAAGGCGATAGAACCGAGGACTCTAAGTCGGGGTGCCTTCTCCCCTTGAGGGAGAAGGTGGCGCGTAGCGCCGGATGAGGGGTACGCGCAGCGAAGCGTAGCGCGCTACGAGCGGAGCGAGGAGCGACAACCCCCGGCGCCGGCAGCCCTCAGGCCGCCTTCTGCTCCACCAGCCGCCGCTCGATCAGCGTCTCGAGGATCTGCACGGTGTTGAGCGCCGCGCCCTTCCTGAGATTGTCGCTCACCACCCAGAGGCTGAGCCCGTTCTCGACGGTCACGTCTTCGCGGATCCGGCTGACATAGGTGTCGTATTCGCCGGCCGCTTCCACCGGCGTCGCGTAGCCGCCGGCCTCGCGCTTGTCGATCACCGAAATGCCCGGTGCGTCACGCAGTGCCTCGCGTGCCTCATCAGCCGAAATCGGGTTGGCGAATTCGAGGTTCACCGCTTCGGAGTGGCCCACGAACACCGGCACGCGTACGCAGGTGGCGGTGAGCTTGATCTTGGGGTCGAGGATCTTCTTGGTCTCGGCCACCATCTTCCACTCTTCCTTGGTGTAGCCATCCTCCATGAACACATCGATGTGCGGGATGACGTTGAAGGCGATCTGCTTGGTGAACTTCCTGGGTTCGGGCTTGTCGTTGACGAACACGCCCTTGGTCTGGTCCCACAGCTCGTCGACGCCATCCTTGCCGGCGCCGGAAACCGACTGGTAGGTCGCGACGACCACGCGCTTGATCGTCGCCAGGTCATGCAGCGGCTTCAGCGCTACCACCAATTGCGCGGTCGAGCAGTTCGGGTTGGCGATGATGTTCTTGCGATCATTCTTCGCCATGTATTCGTCGAGCACGTGCGCGTTCACTTCCGGCACCACCAGCGGTACATCGGCGTGGTAGCGCCAGAAGCTCGAGTTATCGACCACGATGCAGCCGGTCGCCCCGATCTTTTCGCCATACTCCTTGGCGATCGACGAGCCGGCGCTCATCAGCGCGAAATCGACGCCCTTGAAATCGAAATGCTCGAGGTTCTGCACCTTGAGCCGCTTGTCGCCATAGCTGATCTCCTGGCCCTGCGAGCGGGCGGAAGCCAGTGCGATCACTTCCGAGGCGGGAAACTTCCGCTCGGCGAGGATGTTGAGCATTTCCCGGCCCACATTGCCTGTGGCCCCGACGACGGCGACGCGATAACCCATTTTGGAAAGTCCTCTTTGCCTTCATTTCCCCCGCGCTGGACCAGTTCGGTCCGCGGCACATGGCATCCGGCCGCTCCCCGGCGGGAGTTGCCCGGGGATCGGCTCAGGGGGTTTTGGTGGTTTTGGTCGCCGCAGCAACGACCACACGGAGACCCACGGTCTCCGTTTTGACCATTGCGATGTAGTGGGTCTTGCGCATCCCGCAACCCGATCCTTCTGTCCGGCGCCGCGTTTCTACGCCGAAATCGCAAATAGTCAATCACCTATAGGCAATCGCCTACGCGAGTAGGGTTCGGAGCACGCCGGGCGGGCCCCACCCACTGGGTCATCCCCGCGAAAGCGGGGACCTCCGTTTGCGATGGTGCGGCTGGCGAGAAAACAGAGGTTCCCGCTTTTGCGGGAAGGACCCGGTGAAAGGATCGCACCCTGTTCACCGCCTCAACCACCGTGTATCTCCCACCTCATGCAACATTACGACGTGATCATCCTCGGCGCCGGCGCGGCTGGCCTCATGGCCGGCATCGAAGCCGGCAAGCGCGGCCGCTCGGTGCTGGTGCTCGACCATGCCAGGAATGCCGGCGAAAAGATCCGCATCTCGGGCGGCGGGCGCTGCAACTTCACCAATATCAACGCCACGGTGAAGGCCGGCCGCGATCGCTTCCTCTCCAGCAACCCGCGCTACGCCTTCTCGGCCCTGTCCCGCTACACACCCGAGCATTTCATCGCGCTGGTCGATCAGTACGCCATCCCATTTCACGAAAAGACCCTGGGTCAGCTGTTCTGCGACGGCTCCAGCCAGCAGATCGTCAACCTGCTGCTGAGCGAGCTGAAGAAGGCCAAAGCCAACCTGCTGCTCGATACCGAGATCGACGGCGTCAGCCATGCCGATGGCAGCTTCACCGTGATGACGGCAAGCGAAACGCTGATCGGCAAATCGCTGATCGTTGCCACCGGCGGCAAATCCATCCCCAAGATGGGCGCCACCGGCCTCGCCTATCAGCTGGCCACCCAGTTCGGCCTGAAGGTCACCGACACCCGCCCGGCCCTCGTGCCGCTGACGTTCGAACCGCGCATCCTCGAGCGCCTCGCGCCGCTTTCCGGTATCGCCGTCGACCCCACCCGCATTTCGGTGAACAAGAAAAGCTTCGACGAAGCCATGCTGTTCACCCATCGCGGCCTTTCCGGTCCGGCGATCCTGCAGATCTCGAGCTACTGGCGCGAGGGCGACGCCATCGTCATCGACCTGTTCCCCAATGGCGACCTCGGCGACATCCTCCGCCAAGCGCGCACCGCCACTCCCAAGCTGCAGCTGCAGACCGTATTGGCACAGCACCTCGCCAAGCGCCTTGCCCAGATGCTGGCCGAAGAGATCGGCATCACCACCATGCTGGGCGACATGAGCGACAAGTCGTTCCAGAAGGTCGAGGACGCGCTGCGGCGCTGGACCATCAAGCCGACCGGCTCCGAGGGCTACCGCACCGCCGAAGTCACCCTCGGCGGCATCGACACCGATGGCCTCGACTCGACGACCATGCAGGCCCGTAACGTCCCCGGCCTCTACTTCATCGGCGAAGCGGTCGACGTCACCGGCTGGCTCGGCGGCTACAACTTCCAGTGGGCCTGGGCCTCCGGCTGGGCGGCCGGGCAGGTGGCCTGAGTCGAAGCTGGCGGGGCGGGCTCACTGCGCCAGCTCCCGCCTTCCTGCTGCCACCACGCTCCGCGTCAGTTCCGGCAACCGATCCGCGGCGAACCTGCTCACCTGCCAGTAGAGCGGCACATCCAGCGTTGCCCCCGGCACCACCTCGACCAGCCGGCCGGCGGCGAGGTGGTCAGCCACCAGTGACGCCGGGTTGAGCGCCCAACCGATCCCCGCCACACACGCATCGACGAAGCCCTGTGTGGAGGGCAGCCAGTGCGTCGGAAACGCCGCCGCCTCGCCGGTCACTTCCAGCACCCACCGCTGCTGCAATCGGTCCTTGTGATTGAAGGTCAGCGCCGGGGCCGCGCCCAGTGTCGTCGCCATCACGCCCTCGGCGAAGTGCCGCCTGACGAAGTCCGGGCTTGCCGTCGCCTGGTAGCGCAGCGCCCCCAGCGGCGTGACCCGGCAGCCCCGCACCGGTTCGCCGAACGAAGTCACCGCGGCCAGCACCCGTCCGCGCTCCAGCCACTCGGCCGTATGTCCTTCATCGTCGATCTCGATGTTCATCAGATGCGCGCTGGAACGGGTGAACGGCGCGATCGCCTTGAGGAACCAGGTACCGACACTATCGGCATTGGCTGCGACGCTGATCGTCACCCGCCGCTCCGCCGGCCCCCTGAGGCCCGGCATCTGCTGCATCAGTTCGCGCTCGAGCACCCCGACATGCTCGATGTGCCGACAGAGCCAGGCCCCCTTCTCGGTTGCCGTGCACGGGGTGCCGCGCTCGATCAGCACCACCCCCAGCCGCTCCTCGAGCTGCTTCACCCGCTGCGAAACGGCCGAGGGCGTCACGTTCAGCGCCCGCGCCGCCCGCTCGAAGCTGCCGGTCTGCACCACCATGGCCACGGCCTGTGCAGCGGGATAGTCGATCATCGGATCAGTTCCGCTAATTTCAGGTAGCGAAAGTTAACTGGAGTTAGCGCGGCACGCCAGCTACGGCACCCCCATGAACCTGCCAGTCTTCTTCGCCGGCCTCAGCATGGGCCTTGGTCTCATCGTCGCCATCGGCGCCCAGAACGCCTTCGTGCTGCGCCAGGGCCTCCGCAACGAACACGTCTTCGCCGTCAGCATCGCCTGCGCGCTCTCCGATGCCGTGCTCATCACGCTGGGCGTGACCAGCTTTGGCAAGGTCGCGAGCTGGCTGCCCTGGCTCGAACCGGTGATGCGCTATGGCGGCGCCGCTTTCCTTCTCTGGTACGGAACACGGAGCGCGCTCTCGGCGCTCCGCTCCGGCAATGCCTTGATCGTGGGCGCCTCGACCGCCCAGACCGGTCTCGCCACGACGCTCCTCGCCTGCCTCGCCATCACCTGGCTCAACCCGCATGTCTACCTCGATACCGTCGTGCTGCTCGGCACCGTCTCGACGCAGTTCGCCGGCGCCGAGGCCTGGTTCGCCGGCGGCGCCATTGTGGGCTCGTTCCTGTTCTTCTTCGCCCTCGGCTACGGCGCCACCCGGCTGCGCCCATTGTTCGCCAGGCCGCAAGCCTGGCGCCTCCTTGAAGCCGTCATCGCACTGGTCATGTGGGCGATCGCGTTGAAACTGCTGCTTGGCTGAGACTCAGAGCACGAAGCCGAGGAACCGCCCCGCCAGCAGCACCGTGGGCCACAGGAGGATCGAGACACAGGCCAGAGCCCGTTTGCCGGCCGGCTGCCGCAGCAGGCTGAAGGCCACGAAGTTGAGCCCGGCAAGGCCGATCAGCCCCATCTTGATCCAGAATAGCGGCATCCCAGCATACTCGGTCGCCCGTACTGCAAACATCAGGGCGCCGGTCAGCACCGCCAGCCCGAACGCACCGAGCGCCACGCGCCGCAACAGCCGGACGAACGGCTGCTCCTCGATGCTGCTGATCACCCCGACAATCCTGAGATCCATCAGCAGCACTGCCGTCACCAGCGCCCCGATGGCGAGGACATGCAGGGCGTTGACGATCGGGTAGGCGAAGAACGAGGTCTTCAGCGCCTTGATCAGCGCCAGTTGCTCGAGGCTGCCGAGCAGCGCCTCCACCTAGAGCGCTTTCAGGAAAAGGTGCAGACTTTTCCGGTTCGAAGGCGCAACAACATCAAAAATCTCGAGCATTTCGGCATTTCTCCCGAAACGGTGAAGTGCTCTAGTTCGCCGGCACGCGCGCGGGGTAGATATCGTACGCCTTGCCGCCCACGGTGATCCGTACCGCCTTCATCCGGTTCTCGTTCGGATCGAGCGACCGGTTGCCGAGCGCCACCACCTCGTCACCCGGCTTCACCGTCTCCTCGGTGAACCCCGCCGCCATGGTCGGCCCAGGCGGCGCCAGTTCTACCCGCCAGACCACCCCCTCGACCTCGAGGTCGAGTGTCGCGTGCGGGTTGCCGACGAACACCTCCTTGACGATTCCGGTGAGTTCGAAGAACCCGTCCTCGGTCCACGTCCAGCCATGGTGTGCCAATGCCGGCAGCACCGGCGCCGCGATCCCCAGCACCGCAGCCACCAGCAAAATGCGAAGTCTCCTCATCGGGACCTCCCTTGCCTTACCTGGACGCGAGCCTATGCCTGTCGCTGCGTCCCGACAACCGCCGGCTTCAGCCGCCATCCGCCTCGGCAAAGGTGATCCGGTTGCCCACCGGATCGATCACCGTGCATTCGAGCCCGCCCCATTCCGGTCGCTCCAGGCCGGGTCGGTTGTTCTTGTAGCGCTTGGCGATCAGCTCCGCCTGCAACTCGGCAACCCCGGTGCAATTGACCCGCACATGCACCCCGGGCGAACCGTCGCCGTGGTGTTCGGAGATGTGCAGCACGATGCCGTCGCGGCTTACCTGCATGTAGAGCGGCAGCCCCGGCTCGAAGCGATGTTCCCAATCCACCGTGAAGCCGAGCCAGTCGACATAGAACTCCCGCGCCTTGATCTCATCGAACGAGCGCAGGATCGGCACGGTCTGCAGATAGGTCAGCGGCATCGGCGTCATCCCTGGTTATGGCAAGACTCGCGGAAGTCTTATGGCAGCGAGGCTGTCCATCCGCTACCAATGGGGCCAACAGAGGGAGAAACATCATGGCAGAAAAGAAAATCCGCTGGGGCATCCTCAGCACCGCCAATATCGGGTTGAAGAAGGTCACGCCGGCAATCATGAAATCGCCGCTGAGCGAAGTGGTCGCCGTGGCCTCGCGTGATGTGAGCAAGGCCGAGGAATACATCGCCGAGCTCGGGCTCACCGGCAAGGCCAAGGCGCATGGCAGCTACGAGGCGCTGTTCGCCGACCCCAACGTCGATGCCATCTATAACCCGCTGCCCAACCACCTGCATGTGCCGATGACCCTGGCTGCGGCCAAGGCCGGCAAGCACGTGCTGTGCGAAAAGCCGATTGCGCTCAACGCCAAAGAGGCCGAGCAACTGCGGCAGTTGCCTGAGGGCATCGTCTTCCACGAAGCCTTCATGGTCCGCCACCACCCGCAATGGTTGCGGGCTCGCGAGATCGTCCGCTCGGGCGAACTGGGCGAACTCCGCACCGTGCGCGGCATTTTCGAGTATTTTCTCACCGACCCCACAAACGTCCGCAACCAGGCCGATATTGGCGGCGGCGGCATCTACGATGTCGGCTGCTACCCGATCACCGGCGCGCGCTTCCTGTTCGGCGCTGAACCGAAGCGCGCCGTGTCGCTGGTCGACCGCGACCCCCAGATGAAGACCGACCGCCTTGCTTCGGTCATCCTCGATTTCGGTGGCGGCAAACAGGCGAGCTTCGTCTGCTCCACCCAATCGGTCGGCCACCAGTCGCTCGAGGTAATCGGCACCAGGGGCCGCGTCGAACTGGTGATCCCGTTCAACGCTCCGGCCGATACCGCCACGGCGATCATCATCGACAACGGCTACTCGCCCGACGGCCATCTCAGCCGCCGCGAAATCTTCCCGCCCTGCGACCAGTATACCGAACAGGCCAACGCCTTCTGCCGCGCCATCCTCGACAACAAGCCGCTCGAATGGGGCGTCGAGGACGCCATCAAGTCGATGCAGGTGATCGACGCGGTGTTTGCCAGCGAAAAGACCGGCGCCTGGGCCAACGTCTAGGCTCGATCTCCCTGACGTCAGGCGCCGGGATAGCTCGGTGCGGGAAGAGCATCCCCCCACCCTGTCCCTCCCCCGCAAGGGGGGAGGAGACGCTCCCACCAGCGTTAGTGTTTTGGTCTCCCTCCCCCTTGCGGGGAGGGGACAGGGGTGGGGGTTTGTTTCCCGCACCGGCATTAACTGCAAGCCCGATGCCTACCGCCGCACCTCCGGCCCGACCAACCGCTCCACCAGCAACCGGATCCCCGGACCCACTTCTGCGCCATCCCGCGCCTTGCGCTTGATCCCCCAGGCCGCATCGAGCACCAGCCGGGTCAGCAGTTCGGGTTGGCCTGCTCCTGCCTTCCCCAACTCCTCGGCCACCATCGCGTCGATCTCGTCTTCGGTCGCCCGCACCTCGGGCCGCACCTTCTCGTGCTCGTCATAGAGCTCGTCGGCATGCGGCGATTGCCCCAGCAGCCGATCGATCGCCTCGTATTTGGCTGACAGCGCCGCTCCCAGCCGCACCACCACCGTGCCCTCGCCCTTGAGCGCCGCGACAAACCGCTCGTGCAGCTCCAGCATCAGCTCGGCGAGGATCGCCTCGAACACCGCGTTCTTGTCGCCGAAATACTTGTAGAGCGTCGGCTTGGCCACCCGCGCCTCGGCCGCGATCGCCTCCATCGAAGTGGCGCGCAACCCTTGCCTGAGGATCAGCCGCCGCGCCGCCGAAAGGATCTGCTCTCGCTTGTCGATATCAGCCACGCCGATTTTCCTCGCCCCCGCCTTGAACGAACTGAACGATATTCGTACATATCGTTCAGTTCAACGGAGGGATACCCAAATGTCCGACCAACCTGACCGCGTCCTCGTCACCGGCATTTCCGGCTTTCTCGGCGGCCACGTCGCCCTGCAACTGCTCGCGCAAGGCTATACCGTCCGCGGCTCGTTGCGCAGCCTCGAACGCGCTGAAAAGGTGAGGAAAACCCTCGCCGCCCACGGCGCCGATACCTCACGGCTGGAGTTCGTAGCGCTCGACCTGTTGAGCGACAAAGGCTGGGCCGAGGCCATGTCCGGGGTGCGCTACCTGCAGCACGTGGCCTCGCCCTTCGTCCTCGAAATGCCCAAGGACAAGAACGACCTGATCCGCCCCGCCGTCGAAGGCACGCGTCGCGCCGTCGGCGCCGCCTTCACAGCCGGGGTCGAGCGCGTCGTCGTCACCTCCTCGATCGCGGCCATCGCTTATGGTCACGACGACTATAGCCGCACCTTCACCACCGCCGACTGGACCAATACCGACAGCCCCAAGGTCAGCGCCTACGCCGAGTCGAAGCTGCGCGCCGAGCGCGAAGCCTGGGCCGTGGCCGACAGTTTCGGGGCTCGCGATCGCCTCGCCACCATCAACCCCGGCGCCATCCTCGGCCCGTTGCTCGATGAAGACGTCGGCACCTCGGGGCTTCTGGTGCAGCGCCTGCTCAATGGCTCGATTCCTGCTGCCCCCAAGATGAGCTTCTCGGTCATCGACGTCCGCGATGTCGCCGCCGCCCAGGTGGCGGCCATGACCGCGCCCACCGCCGGCGGCAAGCGACATATCCTCGCCGACCGCGAGATGAGCCTGTTCGAGCTGGCCACGGTGCTTCGCGCCGCCCTGCCGCAGGTCGCTGCCCGTGCTCCCCGCTTCGAACTGCCCAACTGGGTGGTCCGCCTCATGGGCTTGTTCGACCCGCAGATCGGCTCCAACACCGCCGAACTCGGCCATGTCAGGCGCGTCGACGGCAATAGCGGCCGCCTGCTGCTCGCCAGGCCCACCATCCCCGGCCCCGATGCCGCAGTGGCCACGGCCAGGAGCCTCGTCGACCAGCGTCTCGTCGCCTGAAAAAAGGACTGGTCCTCGGCGCGCGGATTGGCTAAGAAGCGCGCCATCGAAGCGGGGCTGTAGCTCAGTTGGGAGAGCGCATCGTTCGCAATGATGAGGCCAGCGGTTCGATTCCGCTCAGCTCCACCACTTCGATTGAAATCAAGGACTTAGCTAACGGTTTTGCTTGGTGGGACAACCAAGTGAGACATTGGCTTGTTCAATCCGACCTATCTCCAGCGTTCCCGTCACGGGATTTTCTATTTTCGCTGGACGCTCGCCCGCCCCTCTGAAGGCGATCAATCCACCTCCATAAGGCTCTCGCTTCGCACCCGCGAGCCCCGACAGGCATTGCAGCTCGCCATGCCACTCAGCTATCTGGCTCGCAACTTCACGATCAAAGGCCAGCGACACGGAATGGACCATAGGGCAACCTACAAGCAGTTCTGTGGAGGCACGCCGGACGAGGAAGCGCGGGCGAACGGCATCAATCGGCTGAACTACGGATCATTGGAGCCGGAGCAGCAGGAGGAGTTCAAGCGCATCATGCACGCGCAACAGGTATCGAATTGGGAGCTGCTGAACAGCCTAAGTCCTGATGGACAGGCATCGTTCTGCCAAGGCCTCAATCATACTGTGACGACGATCGTCGTTGCGTTTGTGCAGGCTCATCCGCTGCTCTTTGAAACTGTCGAACCTGCGCTCCCGAAGCCGATCGACATGAATAGCGAGCGCTTCCGCTACAGTGCTGCCCTCCTGGAAGGGCTGTATGTCGGCAAGCTAACCGTGCTGGAGCCGATAGTTCAGGCTGACATCGACCGCATAAGAGCCGAGAGCCATGACGTTCAGACCTTTGAACGGCGTCTGACTAGGTTCCCTGATCTCTACGAGGCAATGCGCTGGGAACTCAATCGGCTAGAGGTACAGCTAGGTCACATGGACGACCCCGCTGGTTGCTACGGGCCGAACATTGAGAACTGGCTGCAGGCAACAGGATGCAGCTAGACCAGCAGCTCTACACGTACCTTCACCATCGACTGTCCCGTGTTCCGAAAATAAACAGATCTTGCCTGTCGGCGGATCAGACAGGAATCGGTCGCCCGGTTGCTCATGCGCTGCTCGCTGGCTAGACGCGCACCCTCAACGGCTCTGGATAGCCAACGCGTTCGCGAAGCCTGTTGCTGACCGCCTGAGGCGATTTGGCGGCCCACCTGCACCCAGCCCTATAGTCCCCATGCGACTAGAGCGGCCTCTGCCTGCGCCGGACGATCCCGAATTCGAATGATCGTCTGTCGTGTGAGGTTCGTCTCCTTCGCTATGTCCGACGGTCCTTTGCCCTGGCTGACCATGTCCTGCACCAACCGAACATCCTCACGGTCGTAGCTCGGCTTCCTGCCTCGGTAGTTATCGACTGTGGTATCCGCCCTTGCATGTTCGATCCCTGCCTTCTGCGCCTCTTTGGTGGCTTCAGCCTGCGCCTGTGCCGTAGCAGCCATGAAGGCAATCAAGGCATCCCGCACTGCCTGCTGGATCGGATCGGTCGTCGCACCGTCGAACGTCATGTTGTTGATGACAGTCCTAACCGTGACACCCTTGGCTAGAAACTCCTGAATGGTATCGCACACATCCCGGTAGTTTCGTCCCAGCCGATCAACCCAGCGCACAACCAGCGTGTCGCCTCGTCTGAGCATATCGAACAAGCGCTTGCCTTCGGTCCTGTCCCTAAGCCTTGTACTAAGGCCGGACACGCCATGATCGGCTACAACCTGATCAATCTTGAAGCCAGCCTGCCGAGCTTGTGTCTCCTGGTGCTCTATCGTCTGGTCGGCTGTGGAGACACGGGCATATAGGATCGTCTGCATGGTACATACCTTAGGTGTACATATGGGTTATGTACGTTAGTATGTCTGTCCGTTAGGTAATGTCAACCCTTATGGACATACCTAGTGCAGGCGTCTGGTATGTACTCTAGGGTATACCTATATGGACATCGGTCGTCATCGCCATGGCATAACCTATTGTATTACCTAGGTTCCATGAGTTGGTATGTATCTGTCTTTGTTCCTCTTCCATCGGAAGGATGGGTAAATACCGGTGAAACTGATACCGGGTCGGCTCGGGGGAGCTTTCAGTAGTATCAGAAGGTGCAGGGTGAGGGCTTAGGGCATTACCTGAGGCACGCATCGAGCGGCATTGTAGAGCTGTCTTTGTTCCACATATGCAGGGAATTAGCAGAGGCCGGGGCACGGGGGAGTTTGGATACCACCGCTGGTTAGATACCCCTGCGAAAAATTATGAGATTTTAGGTCTCGGCTCTAGCAAGGAGCCCACCCGTTGGGACAGCGAATGGATGCTCCGAGGTTCCGGAGCTCAATCGGGTCGCAGTTCGACAGCCTCGGTTCTGATCAACCGGCACGTGCAGGACGCAAGGTTGGCAGTCGCTCGGCGGACACGTCTCCTCCAATCAGAAATTCGCGCAGGGCAGCCTCTAGTTCTACCTCGCGCTCCGTTTCGCACTGCCAGACAATGAGCACGGCCCATCCCAGAGCACGGAGCTCTGCTACATTGCGCCGATCACGCTGAACATTTACCTCAAACTTCTCCGTCCAAAACGGAACGTTCGACTTCGGCAAGCTAGCTTTCTTGCATTGTTCATGCCGATGCCAAAAGCAGCCGTGAACAAATATCGCTCTACGACGCGAGGGAAAGACTATGTCGGGTGTGCCGGGCAAGTCACGTCGATGCAATCGATAACGAAAGCCCAAGCGGTGCAACAAACGCCGCACAGAAAGCTCAGGGCCGCTATTTTTGCCTCGAACTTTCCCCATTAGCGCCGATCGGGCCGCAGGTGTCAGGCGGTCTACCATTAGGCCGCAGCAGAGGATGGCTCAGCCATACGACTGGCTAGGAGGGACAAAAGTGAACGAGCCACAACGGGTGAAACGCTGTTCCCGATCATACGGAAGCTGTGCCAGATGGTTGGATGGAACTGGAAACTGTCAGGGAAGCCCTGCAATCGAGCAGCCTCTCGCACGGTGATGACTCGAGGCTCGCTCGGATGTATTGGCCGCACAGCCTGGTATGACCCTTTGTCTGCTCCGGTACCCGCTCTAAGCGTCGGGCATTGCCCGTCCCATGACAGGCGAGGATGGCGACCAATCCTGTCCACCGAGCCCGGCTCTACGGCAGCAAAGCGTTCAATAATGGCGTTCCTATGGGGGGTACGTCGGTGCAGAGTAAACTGCCCGGTAGCGCTCCGCATGCGCAAAGCGTAGTCGCTCGGTCTATCCTGATCCGCATATGCCCAGAGGTCGTCACCTGTCGACACTTGCTCAGCATTAGCTAGGTCACCGATGGCGTCGCCCACTGTTGTCGCTGGTGTTCGAAGTTGATCGAGGTCGGTAACATCAATATTGTCAACGTACTCACGATCGTATCCGATGACAAACACCCTCTCACGTCTCGTTGCTGCTCCCATTTGTGCAGCATCGACGATGATTGGATCGAGTATCTTGTAGCGGTTCCGTATTCCGTCCAAAGCATCATCTAGAATGTGTCTGTTTTTACTGAATACTAATCCCTTTACATTCTCCATCACGAAAAATCGTGGCCCGACGTCTTTTACCAGGCGGAAGAAATGGCCAACCAACTCCCTGCGCGGGTCAGAAGGATCGGACCTGCCGATTGAGCTAAACCCTTGACAGGGCGGCCCACCTATTATCCCGTCAATACTAACGCCAACGCGATCAGCTATCGCATCGGCACTGACTTTGCCTATGTCGGCCAAGAGAAGTTCGCCGCCAGCGAAATTGCGGTTATGCGAGCTCGTCAGAATGGGATCGATGTCCACTGAAAGCGGAACCGCGAAGCCAGCCTGCCTAGCGCCCAGCCCGAATCCGGAGCAGCCACAGAAGAGGTCTAAAATTGCAGGTTGTGGGGGAGTCATCATGGTCTATGGAATAGCATCGCTCAGAGTCGGTGTCGATCGGGCGCGAGAGAGAAGACGTGGGGGAAAGAGTGTCGACTGAGGTGACCGATGGTACCGTATCTGCGCAGCCAACCAAGCGGTTCTTTGTGTCCATGCTTACACGGGACATCGCACTGGAGGATGCGATACTCGATCTGCTGGATAACTGCATAGATGGGGTGGTACGAACCATCGCTCCCAAAGAGAACGATGAAAAACCGTATGCTGGATATCACGCACACGTCACGATGACCCCCGAAGGGTTCACGATCCAAGACAATTGCGGTGGCATCAACAGAGATACCCTGGTCAAAGCTTTTCGAATGGGACGCATCGATCCCGCTACCACCGGCGCTGCGACTGTGGGGATGTACGGCATCGGCATGAAGCGTGCGATCTTCAAGTTGGGCACTTCCAGCGTCGTTGCCTCCAGAACGACAGACTTCGGCTTCCGAGTTACGATCAGCTCCAAGTGGATGGATGACCCAGACGACTGGCGACTACCGGTTGATGACCTTCCCGTAGACGACCCCTTGGCAACTGGCACACGTATCACTGTGAACAGTCTTAGGGATGACGTCGCTGCGCGCTTCGATGAGAAGAATGACAACTTCATCGAGCACTTTCGAAGCAGCCTAAGCGCTCATTTCGCTATTATTTTGGGCAAGGGTTTCGAAGTTAAGATCAACGGAACGAGTGTCGATCCAAGCCAGTTCACGTTGTTGGCCGAGGCAGATGTCGCCCACGATTTGAAAGCCAAGACACCTCAGCTAAAACCTTACGTCTTTAATGGCGTAATTGATGGTGTGTCCGTGGAGATATACGCAGGTTTGTATCGTCAGCTTCCCACCGAGCAGGAGATCGAGCAGGAAGAGGAGGTGCGAGCCACTAGAGACAACGCGGGCTGGACCATAGTCTGCAACGACAGAGTGGTCGTTCATAATGACAAGACACGCCTGACCGGTTGGGGTGAGGCAGGGGTTCCTGCTTTCCACGGGCAATTTATGTCGTTCGGAGGCGTAGTTGTTCTGAGGTCGAGCGATCTTTGGAAGCTTCCACTGACGACGACTAAACGCGGTCTTGACGCTTCGAGCAACCTGTTCTCCGTCGTCAAAGATTACATGCGAGAGGCCACGAAGTCTTTCACCTCGTTCACGAACAAATGGAAGCGCAATCCTCAGGAGCGAACCGCTCTTTATAAAACTGCCACTCCTCTGAGCCTATCACAGTTGCGCACTGTAACTGCCAGTTACCCAATGACGGCCACTCGCAAGACGGAGAACTCCACAAAGTTCGTTCCGAATCTTCCGGTTCCGCCTTCGGATCAATCGATTGTCCGCATCTCCTATACTCGTGATAGATCGCAGTTCCAAAAGGTCGCCTTGTATCTGTTCGACGACGCCTCCGCTCAGCCCCGCGAAGTCGGAGAGGCCTCATTTGACAAGCTACTCTCTCAGGCGAGCATCGGCTGACTATGGGCGGCTCAACTGTACCGTATGCCCTCAGGCAGAACAAATTTGTCGACCGCAGAATTTATATCGACCTGCTCAGCCGAGTTGAGCGATATTTTACCGTGGACGATCACGTTTACATAAGCATGGGGGGAGCCACTCTAGAAGACCACCGACTCGCTCACGCAGAGTTGGGGATGAACCGCCTACTATCGTTCGATTCTGAGACGTGGGTGGTAGCCAGACAACGCTTTAACAAGCCCTACGACTATATCAAGGTCATTCAATCTACCAGTACCGACCTGATATCCAACTTCTCCCATACTTTGGAAGAGAATGGATTTGGGGCTGCGCCCAATGTCGCGATGTGGCTCGATTTCACCTCACCAGGTGAGATCGGTCAACAGGTGCGGGAATTCAACCAGTTACTCGATCTGCTGCAGCCACATGACATCCTGCGCATAACAGTAAATGCTAGCGCCAGCGCGATATACCGGCCGGAAAAAGTGGATGGAAGGGCCGAACGAGAGGACGAGTTCAAGCCGAAGCGCTTGAAGAAGCTGCAAGAACGGCTTGGAGATTACCTGCCAACGGATGCAGCCCCCGACGATATGGTAGACAGCAACCTGGGAAAGGTCCTCGCGCAGTCGTTGGAGAAGGCTGCGAAAGAGGCGTTTCCCGCGTCATCAAAGCTGATCGCGGTCCCCTTGTCCCTCGTGCGCTATGCGGACGGACAGCAGATGCTGTCTGCAACTACTGTAATTTTGGACCGCGGGGAGGTCGACGCGTTTTTGGAGAAGACAAAAGCAAAGGCCTGGCCCTTTTACTCAGCAACTTGGACTGACATTCATCTTATATCAGTTCCAGAGTTCACCATGCGAGAGCGTATGTTGATAGGTTCAAAAGTCTCTGGCGCAAGTGAGGGGGACATTTGTACCGAGCTGGGATTTCTCTTCAATAACGACAAAGGGGACGCGGAGGAGTACATCCGCCAGTACAAAAGGTACTACCGGTTTTACCCTCATTTCCACCACATAGTCGTATAGCCGCTTATGCTGCGTGACGTTGCGCGGTTTTGCGCAACAGAAATCGAACTCGGTTTGACGGCTAGGTCTCGCGGTCAATTCACTATCGGGATGCAGGGCAAATGCCACTACTCGCACTCTGGAAATCGGACCCGATCTCAGTCGGGGAATTCACGATCGAACAGGTCGTTGCGGCCGCGGGGAATGGCGATCTGAAGGATGGGTCTCTATGCTCCCAAGAGCTACGTTCATACCTTTCCCAAGTCCCGCATGGCCGTCTCGCACAATATATCGAGCACTGTCTGTCCAGTAGCTTCCCGCGCAGCGGCATGGTGCTTCAGGACCTCATCAATGAACTCGGACGACGACTGGAGTATGGCGTTGAGAACGGGCGCTATCAAGGTACCACTAATGCGGTGGGGTTCGACGGTATTTGGACTGCTCCTGAGGAAAACTCCGTCATACTGGAGGTCAAGACAACGGATGCTTACCGGATCTCGCTAGAGACCATTGTAGGCTACCGGGAGCGGCTTCGCCTGTCGGGTCGGATAGCAGGCAGCTGTTCTGTCTTAATTGTCGTGGGACGAGACGATACCGGCGAGCTGGAGGCGCAGGTCAGAGGCTCGCGCCACGCGTGGGACGTTCGCTTGATAAGCGCTGAAGCGTTGTTGAAGCTGGTTCAGCTACGGGACAGCACGGATGATCCCGAGACCGGTCTAAAGATTCGGAGCCTTTTGACACCGCTCGAGTACACCCGACTGGATCAGCTGGTAGACGTCATGTTCAGCGCTGCCACCGACCTGAACGTGACCGAGCAGCTCGGGCAAATCTCTAGCGGTCCACCCTCACAGGAACAACTTCGTGGTTCAGACGAGGCTTCTGAACCTGTTGCGACAAGCACGCTCTCGGAGAAGGGGACGTGGGAATTCACGGATGGTATTACACTTCAGCGGAAGCGAAGCGACATCATCAACGCGATGAGCTCACGCCTGGGAACCCCACTCTCGGCGCGCAGTCGAGCGCTCTACTGGAACGCGTCACACGAGGTGCGAGTGGCGTGTTCGATCTCCAAACGATATACTAAGCGCGGAGCATACCCGTATTAGTACGCATATCACCCGCAATGGGATGAGTTCCTAGCAGAAGCTAGTGACGGCTACCTTGTTCTCGGATGTGTGGACTTGTCATTCGCGTTCGCCGTGCCATGGCGTGTGCTGAAGCCGCTCCTGCCGCTGCTCAACACAACCACAATTGATCGCGGGACATACTGGCACGTTCACTTGGTAGAAGACGGGTCGCGGGGTCACGCCCTCCTGCTTCCAAAGGAGAGTAGGTCGTTACTTCTGTCGCAGTTTGAAGTCGGTCTTGAACAACGGATGCAGCAACCAGTTTGAGCTTCGTTTGGAAGAGCCCAGGCATTTCCAGTGATCAAGGCAATGGCGCGTTAGCCTCCCGTTCGCCTCAGTACTCACGTTGGCCGCCTCATCCCTCACCATCCTAGAGGGAGCCTGCGTTTCTTTCCCGCATAGCAGCTGGACAGCCTGTGTGGACTGCTCTGGTTTGCGGTCCCTTCCTGGTAACTTGGAACGGTACACGTGATGGGAACGCCAGGCTGCCGGTTGCGGTAGCGGCTTCAGCCTTGCAAATCTAGCGATGCACCACGAAGAGTGTCACGCAGGTGAGACAATGATCGTCTCGCAGCCCATCTGCAACCAGGCTATTCCCGCGTTTCAGACCATGGTGGACGCTCCCTCGGCGGCAACCGATTCATGGTGCTGCCCCCTCTCCATCTCCGATAGCGGATATATCGGATGGCCGTGCACTAGCTCGCCACTCCCGTCCTCGGAGAACAATGGATCAATGATAACCCCAACCTCAGTTCCCTCGAATTTGTCTAGCAGTTGATCCACCTGAGCATCTGTAAGGAGGCTCTCCAGGTGACAGGCCGGGAGATGGTATCCAGCGTTACGCCAGTTTTCCATGTGGCGTCCAAGCGCCAGAGGATCACTGATCGCCGGGATGGCGTTGGTCAGGATCACGGGCACCAACGTTTCGGATTCCCTGAGAATCAGCAGCGGCGCATACCAGCTCCTTGGACCTGGGTATCGGGCCGCTTCCCTTGCTTCGTACGGACGTATCCGAACATCAACAATAGCTTGAATTTTCTCGCTTCCGCCCAACTTGCTGACAAGTAGAGACCGAGGACCGAAGGCACGAGTTTGGTCAGAGCAACTAAGCGGATCGCCATCCTTCGTTGACTGCTCAACAGTGGTATTCAGCTTCAAAGCTAGCGCTTCTGCATGCTGCTTTGTGAACCGCTGGATGAGGCCTCGGTTTGAAGTGAGCTGCTCACTCCCATCCTTCATCACCAGTGCAACAACGTACTTTCCAACTTTGTCTTCGAGCGGGGGAATGCCGCCCCAAATGACTGGAGCGATCGCCTGTTTGCTGGCGTTGATGCCGACAAACACTCCGTGTCCTCCGTGGGCTGCATTGAACCACGAGTTCACGTCAAAGTTCACTAGCTCCGGGTTCTCCCCAAACATCTCGCTGTCCGCGCGACCCATGACGCGATCGGTCGGCAGCACACATTCCCTGTGCGATATGCCAAAGGAAAGATCAGGACCGTCTCCATACTCTACGACAGGAGACATGCTCGCCGTAACCGGCAACTCGCAATGAACACATTTGGTCCCATCACGGCTCTGCGCCACGGCCTCTAGGGCCTTTCGGTGTGTCTTTGCACATAGGTCAGTCTCACGGTCTCGGTCATCATTCATTGGGAAGACGATGACTTCTTCCCGCCCTAGGCGTTCGATGTTTTCATCGATGTACCGATTTAGCCCGGTCCACGTTGCGAACCTGCCCCAAAGCTCAAGCTCGTCACCACTGCCGAGTATGATGCGATCACCTTCAAAGCGGAGTCGCGGACGACAGTCGTCATCAAACCGATAGAACTCGAAGAGGCCCAACATACCCGTCTTCATGATAGGTAGGTCGTTGAGGGCGCGGGCGACCACAAGCTCCCGACCCACCTCAAACCCGTCAACGTTCAGCTGTACCCTGAGATATTGGTGCTCTGTCGCGTTGATCGCCTGAGGCGCCACGACCTTTAGGTGACTGTACGTTTTCTCTATGTCCGACAGATCGACAGTTAGCCGGCGCCGCGCCCATTCCAAGCAGTCGGCAACGAGCTTCCCCCACATCTCGGATGGAGCAGCGTATCCCTTGGCATGTAGAGCGAGTACGAGGGCCTGCTCCAGCGACGAGTTCGGGTCGATGTCCAGTACGATCACGTAGGACTTCGAGAGCAGCATACGCGCCCAAGGCTCGTCGGCTCCTCCATAGAGTTGGTCTAGTATGCTCAGAATGGCCGTCAGAACCTCTGAGTAGGTATCAACGATCGCCTTCGGCTGATCACGTTCAAACACCTGGGGCGAACAGTCCCTTGCGGCGTTGAGAGCTGCCAACAAATCGCCCGTAATACGCTTCGATGCTGTACTCGACGTAACAAGATAGTAGCTCTCGTCAACTCCCCCGTCCGAGCGCATCTCGTGAGCGACGAACTGCTTCACGACAGAAACAAACTCGGCATTCGCAAGCGTGGAAAACGAGATGGTTCGCTTGGCTTGGAAGGCTGCTCGTTTCCCGCTGTCAAACGCAACCTGCAGGTCATCGACCGCTTCGTTGGTCTCCATCGAAACCTTCAAAGGGATGCCATGCGGCACTGCTGGCATAGCCATCTGTGTCATACGACACGCTACGAAATACGCTGCAACTCTTGCCTGGAATCCCGCACCGGACGCCACCGACGCGCCAGCGCCTGATCTAACGGCCATAAATTCCCCTGTAGTGTAGCTCGCCCTCGGTGCCGCGCTTCGTCCAACTTTGGCCGCCCGCCCTGGCCGCTTCCTGGGAGCCCTCTCCGCCATGAACTGCGCAAACGTGGATCGCGCCTTGGTCCTTCAGTGAGAAACTCGCGAGCAACCTTGCCAACCACACCAGCGCCTCTTTAGGCTCCCGCTCAAACGAGGTTGGAAAAGCAATGGCAACGGTTGTCGCATTTATCAGCGAAAAGGGCGGCGTGGGCAAGACAACCGCGAGCTATCACATCGCAATCGCACTTAATCGATTTCACCAGAAAAAGGTACTCGTCGTTGATGCAGACTATCAGCGCGGCGGGATTTCGGGACGCTTCTTTCCTGACCTAATAGAGAAGTTCGCATCAGGTGAGTCTCCTGGGACAACCCTCTTTCATAAATATCAACAACTGTACAGCGCCGGAGCGCGCACGCCTGACGTCGACATCAGGCAGTGGCGGGATCACTCTACGACAATTGACGTGATAACGGCCGACCCACGCCTATCCACCGTTTCTACTGACAGATTGCCAAGCACAAACAACATAAGACAGAACAATCTATCTCTGCTTGAGCACATGCAGATGATCGATTATGTGCTGACTCCACTCAAGGGCGGGTACGATTACGTTGTAATTGATAGTCACCCGGAGGTATCTGACGTCCTGCGCTCGGTGACTTATGCGGCGACACACTGCGTTTCGCCGGTAAAGTTGGACCGACAATCGTCCATAGGCGTCGCGACCATCATAGGTGAGATCAACAACGTCAACGCGGACGTTGAGATGATTAGCAAGAGCCTTTCAAAGGTAGACTACCAAGACACGCAGTTCTCCGGCTCCATCGGAATGATGGCCAGAGAGTGGGGTGGAGGGCTAAAGCAGACTGAACAGACGGAGTACAACAGGCTTCGTCGTACTGGCGGCGTATTTGACAACTATGTCACGGAGGGTGACGGCCTAAGACAGGCAGCTGCCGGTCGCGTGCCCGTATACGACATCACCGGCGCAAACGCTGACAAGCAATCGGGGCAGTTCCTCGACCTTACGAAAGAGTTCCTATCCAAATGCCCATGACCATCAACGTAAGGCAACTAGCGGAATGGCTAGGGCCGCAGGGCGCATTAGCGGGTCTTGAAAAGAGCACGCTGACGAATTCGGAGTTGATGGTGCTCGCGCGTGAGAATGGCCTATCGGTTGATCCAAAGATGACGCGGCGGCAACTGGCAATTGAACTAGTGATGACGCCGATCCAGAGGATCGACAAACCGACGGAGTTTCTTCTTGGTCTTTCTCAGGACGAGCTGAAGAGGTATTTCACCGAGAGACTTGTTTCGAATTCTGAGCTTTCGACGCTACTGAGCGGTATGGGGATATCTCCAGCAGGAAAACTCCGCGTCAAGCTCGTAGACTACGCAGCTCGCGAGGTAAGTGAGCTTGGAATGTTTCAGCGCGTTGCCAAAGGGCATAGCGACGACAGGAAGCGATAACTGCAGCCAGGCAATCCGGGCGTGCAGACTGTGGTGGGCGTTCCTCCCGGCGAGCCACCATTTCCGACACTGAAAGATTGATAGAGGCGTGGACGGCAACCACGGGGTCTCTAGCCTTGCAAATCTCTCAGGTCAGAGCAAAGGTGGTGCCACGAGGTGAGACAATCCTTGTCTCACTGCCCATCGGCAGCCCAGCCAATCCCGACGTTTCAGGCCTTGGTGGACGCTCCGCTCAGCTCCACCACTTCGATCTCATCACAAATAGCCAAGTAGACACAACGGTCTGGCGGATAGCTTCGCAGGCCGCTGCCCCGCTGTACCTCGCGACTCTGCCGCCGATCCTGTGGACGGCAGCAGCCGATTACCAGGATCCACCCGGACGCTCATCGCGGCGGCCCGTGCGATTTGGGGCGGAGCGGGTCGATCCCGCACCGCCCAGAACCGCCGATTGCCTCTGGAAATGAAGATGGGGGCGGATGGTCCGCCCGCCATCCCGTCGGAGCCTTGAGCCTGGGCGCGATCGCTCCCGTCGGCTACCAGGATCGCTTGTCCCATAGCTCCAGCGCATCGGCGCCGGCAGGAAAGCGCAGTTGCCCCGTCGCGTCGTGCGCGGCCCGCCATACTGCCTCGGCCACATCGCTCTCCCGGGTGGACGCAGCCGGGCGGGCGCCGAACACCTCGGTTGCGTGCGCGGCATAGGCTGCCGGAACGTGGGCGGCAAAGTCGAACGCCGAGTTCTCTGCGAAGCGGGTGCTGAGGCCGAGACCGGGTTCGACCAGCTTCACCTTGAGGCCGAATGGCGCGAGTTCGGGCACCAGTGCTTCCGAGAATCCCTCGATAGCCGTCTTGCTCGCCGTATAGGGCGCAGAGAATGGGAAAGCGGCCAGAGTTGCCGACGAGGTGACGTTCACGAGGATGCCACTGCCCCGCTCGCGCATTGCCGGCAGCACCGCATGGATCATCGCCATCACGCCGAAGGTGTTCGTCTCGAAGATGCGGCGGATGTCGGTCAGCGACGCGGCCTCGAAAGCGCCGCCCATCCCGACCCCGGCATTGTTGACCAGCACGTCGATCGGACCAGCCGCCATGATGCACGCGGCGATGCTCTGGGGGTCGGTGACGTCGAGCGGGAGCAACCGCATGCGATCGGACTGCGGCAGGATGCCGGGTTCGGGCCGGCGCATCGTGGCGATGACGGTCCAGCCCCGCTGGTGAAAATGCTGCGCCGTCTCGCGGCCATAGCCCGAGGATGCGCCGGTGATGAGGATCGTGCTCATGATGGTCTTTCAGTTGGTCTTGCTGAGGAGGCGGCCAAGCCAGTCGCTGCGCGTCCGGCGCGCCACCGCGGATAGCCGGGCTTGCGGAAACAGCGCGTCGAAGCCGTGGAAGCCGCCGGGCCAGACATGCAGCTCGGCTTCACCGCCTGCCGCCCAGATCCGGCTCGCATAGGCGGTGTCTTCGTCACGGAACACTTCGGCCGAACCGGTGTCGATGAAGGTCGGCGGCAGGTTGGCGAGATCGCTCGCCAGCGCCGGCGACACGTAGGCTGGAACCGCCGGGTCGTCGGCGAGCACCGAGCGCCAACCGAAGGCATTGGCATCGCGCGTCCAGGTGGCGGGACCCGCGACGTACTGGGCGCTCGATACAGTGTCATTGCGATGGTCGAGCATGGGGCAGATCAGCACCTGCGCCGCGATCGCCGGACCGCCACGGTCGCGGGCAAGCAGCGTCATACCGGCAGTCAGTCCGCCCCCGGCACTGGCGCCTGCCACGATGATGCGTCCGGGATCGATGCCGAGTTCTGCGGCGTGCGCCGCGACCCACACGAGACCGGCATAGCAGTCCTCGACCAGGGTAGTGCCGCTTGCTTCCGGCGCCAGCCGGTAATCCAGCGTCATTACCACCGCCTCGAAGCGCTCGAGCCAGTCCAGCGGGATGTCGAGATTGGCGAAGCGGTCGCCCATCACCATGCCGCCGCCATGCAGCCAGTAGATGCAGGGCGCGGCGGCATCGAGCCCCGCCGGGCGGAACATCGACAGCGGCAGTTCCGCGCCGTCCGCGGCCGCTATTGTCAGTTCACGCCGTTCGATCGAACGGCCTTCGAGAAACGCTTCGGCCGGCATCCTGTACTGGCGCAGCAGGGGCAGCGTGCCGGCATCGAGCGCCGGCGCCGCCGGCAGTTCCGCCAGGAGCCGGGCCAGTTCGGCGTCGAGAGCGGGGCGAGACAGAGTCATGATATCGTCCTTGGGAAAGCGATGCTCACGCCGAATGGGCGCGAAAGCTGTCGCGGGGATCGGGGGTGCTGGAGCGCCTCAGCCAGCGCCGGAGAGACTCTCCGGCTGGAAAGCGCCGCCAACTGGATGATCTAGAGGGTGGCTTTGCCGCCGAGCGGCACCTCATCGGCATAGCTCGTGTCGGCGACCAGCGGGCCGAACTCGGCGGTGTAGGCTTTCGCCACGTCGCTGGCGAAAAAGCGCCCATGCGCCTCCGCGGTGGACCAGCCCTCGGTGACGAAGACGAGGTCCGGATTGCTGGCTGAACGCCCGATCAGGAAGACGGCGCAATCGTCATTGGCGAGCGAGGGCGCGCGCTTCAGCAGCGCGACGAGGTGGTCGCCTTTGCCCGGATGGGCGGTCATTGCGGCATGAAAGCCGTGCTTGATGATCATTTTTGAGTGTCCTCCGAGCCGGTCGGCCCATTGCTCGCCGGCATCGACACCAAACCACCCCTCGCAGCGAAGGGGGTAGAACCGGGCTATCGTTGACTTGCCTAATCCTACCACACCTGAGAGAATTGTTTGAATGACATCCCCTCCGCGCTATGCAGGCATCATGCAGATCGACGAACTCAGAAGCCTTATCTTGCGGCACGCCCGGCCCGACGGTTCCACACCGGTCGAGGGCGTGATGATCGCGCGGCACGATGCCTCGGAGCACGAGTTCGCGACCAGCGGCACGGTGATGGCGCTTATTGCGCAGGGAGAAAAGCGCATCGCGCTCGGCGAGCGAGTTTATCGCTATGGCGTCGGCCAGTACCTGGTGGCCTCGATCGATCTGCCGATCACCGGGCAGTTCGTCGGCGCCACCCCCGAGCACCCCGCACTCGGCTTCGGCATGCTGCTGCATCCGCCCAGCATTGCCGAGTTGCTGTTGCAGGCAGGGTCAGGCAGCGCCCGCCGAGCCGCCGGCGCGCCGCCCTCCAGCATGATGGTCAGCGACGCCCCGGCAGAACTGCTCGACGCGGTGTTGCGGCTGGTGCGGCTGCTCGACCGGCCCCGCGACCTCGATGTGCTGGCGCCGCTGATCAAACGTGAAATCCTGTGGTGGCTGATCGTCGGAGACCAGGGCGCGGCGGTACGCCAGCTCGGTCTCGCCGACAGCAGTCTGAGCCATGTCGCCCGCGCCGTCCGCTGGATACGGGAGCACTATTCCCGCTCGTTCCGCGTCGAGGAGGTTGCCGAAGTCTGCGGCATGAGCGCCTCGGCTTTCTACCGCAATTTCCAGGCGGTGACGGCGATGAGTCCCATCCAGTTCCAGAAGCAGATCCGCCTGCAGGAGGCCCGGCTGCAGCTGGTGGCGCATCCTGATGATGTGGCAGGTGTTGGCTTCCGGGTCGGCTATGAAAGCCCCTCGCAATTCAGCCGCGAGTATCGCCGACAGTTCGGCGCCCCTCCCAGTCTGGACGCCGAGAGGTTGCGGGGCCTCACCACAGGCGCCGCGCCTGCGGTCGTGTAGTAGGGCTCGGCTCGAGACCGCGGGCCAAGTGCCGACACCGGATGCAAGCCGAAAGACACCATGGCGCCTGGTGTTCACAGCGGACCTTCCGATCGTTGACGACACCAGACGTCGCAAGGCTTCGCGCCCGCTAGACCGCCACGCACGACTCGCGGATCTGCAGACGCGGCGGGATGCGGATCACCTCCGGCGCCGCATCGTCGCCGGCGATCCGCGCCAAAAGCCGCTCGGAGGCGCGGGCGCTGATGGTGGCGATGTCCTGATGCAGTGAGGTGATGCTCGGCGCCCAGCCCTCGGCCGGATGAAACCCGTCGAAGCTGATCACCGAGACGTCGTGCGGCACCGACAGTCCGATATTCTTCAGCCCCGCCATGGTGCCGAGCAGCTGCGCGATATTGATACAGGCGATCGCCGTGGGCGGCGCACCGATGTTCATCAGCTGCTGCACCGCCGTGAAGGCATGATCGAACTTGTAGCAGGAGCGCCGCACCAGATCTTCACGGACCGGGACACCGGCTGCCGCCATGGTCTCGCAGAAGCCGTCGAAGCGCTCGTCCGACGGCGAGATGCCCGGCCGCCCGACGAGAAATGCGATATTGCGGTGCCCCAGCGTCAACAGGTGCCGGGTAACGAGCTGGGCCCCCAGGTGATTGTCGTCGGCCACCGCGTCGAACCGGCTGCCCGGGATGACGCGGTCGACCAGCACGGCCGGCGTGCGGATCGCCGCGGCGAGCCGCGTGGCATAGTCCGGGCCGTGGCTGGTCGGGGCGACGATCAGGCCGGCGACCCGGTGGGCCGAGAACAGCTCGATCTCGCGGAACTCGCGCTCCGGATCATCCTCGTTGCTGGCGAACAGCATGTTGTAGCCACGGCCCGACAAAGCCGATTGCATCGCCTTGGCGAGATGCGCCGCCCACGGCGTGGCGATATCGGGCACGATCAGGCCTACGGTATCGGAGACGCCTCTTCGGAGATTTCGCGCCACCGGATCGGGATGATAGCCCGCCTCTTCCACCGCCGCCCAGACCCGCGCTCGCAGCTCCTCGCTCACCGGTGCGGTGCCGTTGAGCGTGGCCGACACCGTGGTGATCGAGACATTGGCGATGCGCGCGACGTCGCGAATGGTGGGCATGCGGCACTCCGAACCTTGCCTCTTCAACCCCACACAAAACGTTACGTCAACGCCGGACGGCCACTCTGCTCCCAGGATTCGCCCGATTCCTCACCGGCGCAGGGGGCGCATACGACCTAAGGGGACTTGCGCATCCATTGCAGCAAGGCTAGACACAAAACGTTACGCGTAGACGAAATCGACATTCCGTTGAACAAATCGCCGGAAGCGACGCGAGGATAACGTAACGTTTTGTGCCGCCGAACCGGGCGGTTGGGAGGGAAGTTCATGAGACTGAAATCACTGGCCATAGCCGGCCTTGCCGCCATGCTGATGGCAGGCACCTTCGGCGCAACCGCCGAGGAGGTGCTGCGACTGCGCATGAATGGCGACATCAACTCGGTCGACCCGATCGCCACGACCAATTTCACCATCCGCAACAGCGCCTACCTGATCTACGACACGCTGTTCGCGCTCGACGCCGATTTCAAGGTGCAGCCACAGATGGCTGAGGGCGTCGCCATCTCCGACGACCAGCTGACCTACACCATCACCCTGCGCGACGGGCTGAAGTTCCACGACGGCGCCGCCGTCACCGCCGCCGACGCCGTGGCTTCGCTTGAGCGCTGGGGCAAGGTCGACGGGCTGGGCAAGATCCTGTTCTCCAAGCACGAGTCGCTGACCGCCACCGACGACAAGACCATCGTGCTCAAGATGAAGGAGCCCTGGGCTCAGGTACTGCCGGCGCTGGGCAAGATCTCGTCCAACGTGCCGTTCATCATGCCGGCCCGCCTTGCCGCCAACGATCCGACCACCCCGGTGACCGAAGCCATCGGCTCGGGGCCCTTCCGCATGGTTGCCGAGGAGTGGGTGCCGGGCAGCGTCGCGGTCTATGAAAAGTTCGCCGATTACGTGCCCCGCTCCGAGCCCGCCAGCATGGCGGCCGGTGGCAAGGTCGCCAAATTCGACCGCATCGAGATCCGCTACATTCCGGACTCGTCACAGGCTGTGGACGCCTTGCTGAACGGCGAGATCGACTGGATCGAAGACGTCGCCGCCGACCTGATCCCGCTGTTCGAGGGCAGCGAGTCCGCCCATGTCTTCGCCAATCCGCAGGCCGGCAACAGCCTGCAGCTGGTGGTCAACCACCTCAACCCGCCCTTCGATAACCCGAGGGTGCGCGAGGCGCTGCAATGGGCGCTCGAACCGACGCCGTTCATGCAGGCGATCTTCGGCGAGCAGACCCAGCTCTACCAGATCTGCGTCGCTATCTTCTTCTGCGGCTCGCCCTACGAAAGCACGGCCAACACCGACCGCATCATGACCCGCGACCCGGCCAGGACGAAGGCGCTGCTGGCCGAGGCCGGCTATGACGGCACGCCGGTGTTCCTGCCGCACGTCACCGATATCCCGTTTCACGACCACGCCTATTCGGTACTCAAACCCATGCTCGAGGAAGCCGGCTTCGTGGTGGACGAGCAGATGACCGACTGGGCCTCGGTCTCGACCCGTCGCGCCAGCAAGGAGCCCGTTGCCAATGGCGGCTGGAACCTGTTCTTCACCGGCTGGGGCTATGTCGACCAATCCAACCCGATGACCAACGTCTACGTCGCCGGCGCCGGCCTCGACGGCTGGTTCGGTTGGGCCGATTCCGCCGAGTTGCGCGCCCTGCGCACGACGTTCGCCGAAACCTCGGACGCTGCCGAGCAGAAGGCATTGGCCGATCAGATGCAGACCATCGCCTATGACCTCGTGCCGTTCGTGCCGCTCGGGCAGGCCTCGCTCGCTCAGGGCGTCGCCTCCAACCTCGAAGGCTTCATCGACAGCCCGGTGCCGTTCTTCTGGAATGTGAGCCGCAAGCAGTAAGCTGGCTTTCTGCGCCGCCCGGACCGGTTCCGGGCGGCGCCTGCCAGGGAGGTTGTTCGTGTTCGCCTATCTTGCTGGCCGGGTGCTCTCGGCCATCCCCATTCTGCTGCTGGTCGCCATCTTCATCTTTTCGCTGGTCAACCTGACGCCGGGCGATCCGGCCCTGCTGATTGCCGGCGACAACGCCACCCCGGCGCAGGTGGAGCAGATCCGCGAGCGCCTGCACCTCAACGAACCGCTGCCGACGCGGTTCGCCATCTGGGCCGGCAACGCGCTGCAGCTCGACCTCGGCACCTCGATCTATTCCGGCCAACCGGTGACGAGGCTGATCGCCCAGCGCATCGAGCCGACTTTCGTGCTCGCGGCGGTCACCATCATCATCACCGTGCTGCTGGCCGTGCCGCTCGGCGTCATCGCCGCCTGGAAGGCCAACAGCTGGATCGACCGCGCCATCATGGGCTTTGCGGTACTCGGCTTTTCCGTGCCGGTCTTCGTCATCGGGTACCTGCTCGCCTATGTGTTTTCGGTGAACCTCAAATGGTTTCCGGTGCAGGGCTACAGCCCGCTGGCCGACGGGCCGCTCGACACCTTGCGCAGCGTGCTGCTGCCGGCCGTGGCGCTGGCCATGGTGTTCGCGGCACTGATCGCGCGGGTGACCCGCGCCGCCATGCTCGAAGTGCTGACCGAGAACCATATCCGCACCGCACGCGCCAAGGGCTTGCCGACGCTGCGCATCCTGATCGTCCATGCCCTCAAAAATGCCGGTGTCCCGGTGGTGACGGTGATCGGCATCGGCATCGCCACCCTGGTGGGCGGCGTGGTGGTGACGGAATCGGTGTTCAACATCCCCGGCATCGGCCGCCTCACCGTCGATGCCATCACCCGGCGCGACTATCCGATCGTCCAGGGGGTGATCCTGTTTTTTGCTGCCGTGCTGATCGTCATCAACATCCTGGTCGACATGAGCTACGCGCTGCTCGACCCGCGCGTGCGGGGCTAAGGGAATGAGCCTCGCCGATACCGCCCACCCGGCCCCCACGCCCCTGTCGCGCGCGCTGCACCATGCCCGCCTTAACCCCGCGACGGTGATCTGCTGCGCGCTGCTGCTGGGCTTCGTGCTGATTGCGATCTTCGCTCCGTTGCTCGCCGGCGATCCCATAAAGATCGACCCGGCGCAGCGGCTGAAACCACCCAGCGACACCGCGATCTGGGGTCGCGACCACCTGGGCCGCGACGTCTATGCCCGCGCCGTCTACGGCACGCGAGTGTCGATGCTGGTCGGCTTCTCGGTCGCTATCCTCGTCACCATCCTTGGGGTCTCGATCGGCATCTACGCGGGGTTGAGCCAGATCGGTGGCGCAGTGGTGATGCGCCTCACCGACGCGATGATGGCCATCCCTGCCGTCCTCCTCGCCATCGCCTTCGCCTCGCTGATGAATGCCGGGCTGCTGACGGTGATCATCGCCATCACCATTCCCGAGGTGCCCCGCATGGTGCGGCTGGTGCGATCGGTGGTGCTGGGGGTGCGGCAGCAACTGCACGTCACCGCCGCCATCTCGATCGGCACCTCGGGGCTGCCGCTGGTCTGGCGCCATATCCTGCCCAACACGCTGGGGCCGGTGCTGGTGCAGGCGACCTATGCCTGTGCCTCGGCGATCATCGCCTCGGCCGTGCTCAGCTTCCTCGGCGTCGGACTGTCGCCCGAGGTGCCGAGCTGGGGCGGCATGATGGCCGACGCGCGCCAGCAGTTCCGCATCCACCCGGTGCTGATGCTCTATCCCGGCCTGCTGCTGTCGCTGCTGGTGCTGGCGGTCAACATCCTCGGCGACCGGTTGAGCGACGCGCTCGACCCGCGCAAATCGCGGAGGTCGACCCTGTGAGCAACATCATCGACGTCGAGAACCTGAGCCTCGAGTTCCTGAGCGGCGAACAGCGCGTCTACGCCCTCGACAATGTGTCGTTCTCGGTGGCGCGGGGCGAGACGCTGAGCCTCGTTGGGGAAAGCGGCTGCGGCAAGAGCGTGACCGCCATGGCCATGATGGGGCTGCTGCCCAAAGCCAGCGCCCGTATCACCTCGGGCCGCATCCGCATGGCCGGGACCGAGCTTGTCGGCTTGCCGGAACGGCAACTGCAGCAGATCCGCGGCAACCGCATCGGCATGGTGTTCCAGGACCCGATGACCTCGCTCAACCCGGTGCACACAATCGGCATGCAGATTGCCGAGGCAGTGCGGCGGCACAAGCCGGTGAGCCGCACAGAGGCGATGCAGCGGGCTCGCCAGATGCTGGACCTGGTTCGGATCCCCGATGCCGGAAACCGGTTGACCGCATACCCGCATGAACTGTCGGGCGGGCAACGGCAACGCGTGATGATCGCCATGGCGCTGGCCTGCGACCCGGAGCTGCTGATCGCCGACGAGCCGACCACGGCGCTCGACGTCACGGTGCAGGCGCAGATTCTCGAACTGATCGCCGATCTCAAGGCCGAACTGGGGATGAGCGTGCTGCTGATCACCCACGATCTGGGTGTCGTCGCAGCGACTGCCGATCGGATGATGGTGATGTATGCCGGGCGCATCGTCGAGGAGGGTGCGGTGGAGCGCATCTTCGCCCGTCCGTCGCACGGCTATACCGCCGCCCTGCTCCGCTCGCTGCCCGGCCACGGTACCGGCCGCCGCGGTCGGCTGACCGAGATCGCCGGTACGGTTCCGAGGCTCGACCGACAGCTTGCAAGTTGCCTCTTCGCGCCGCGCTGCGGCTTTGCCGAAGCCGCCTGCAGCGCATCACTGCCACCATCTCGACAGGTGGAGGCCGGCCACCGCTCAGCCTGCATCCGCGAGGCGGCGGTGTTCGATGCCATGCGCGACAACGACATCGTCAAGGGCTGGACATCGTGAGGAGCTGGAGATGAGCGTGTTGCTGAGCCTCAGCCATGTCGGCAAGGACTACCCGCTGGCCCGGCGCGGCCCGTTTCAGCCCCGCCGCACGCTGCGTGCCGTCGATGACGTCTCGCTCGAGGTGGCAAAAGGCGAGACGCTGGGCCTCGTCGGCGAGAGCGGTTGCGGCAAGTCTTCGCTCGCCCGCCTCATCATGCAGCTCGAAGCGCCGAGCCAGGGCAGCGTTTCGCTCGACGGCATGGACCTCGCCAAGCTGGGCAAATCGGCACTGAAGCGAGCCCGCCGCGACTTCCAGATGGTGTTCCAGGACCCCTATGCCTCGCTGAACCCACGCATGAAGGCGCGCGCCATCATCGCCGAGGCGCTGCACAACTATGGCATGGGAACGGCCGCGGAGGTCGCGGCGCGGGTGGAAGAGCTGGCCCGGCAGGTGGGGCTTGGTGCGCATCTGCTTGACCGCTTTCCGCATGAACTGTCCGGCGGCCAGTGCCAGCGCATCGGCATTGCCCGCGCCATTGCGCTGAACCCGCGCCTGATCGTGGCCGACGAGGCGGTGTCGGCGCTCGACGTTTCGATCCAGGCGCAGATTCTCAACCTGATCATCCGGCTGCAAGCGGAACTGGGATTGACGCTGATCTTCGTGTCGCACGACATGTCGGTGATCGCCCATGTCGCCGATCGGGTGGCGGTAATGTATCTGGGCCGCATCGTCGAACTGGGCGACACCGATACGATATTCTCCCGCCCCCTCCATCCCTACACCCGCACCCTGCTGGCGGCGGTGCCGACACCAACGCCAGCCGCCCGTGGCAGGCGGACGGCGCCGGCCGGCGAAATGCCCAGCCCGCTATCGCCGCCCTCTGGCTGCCATTTCCGCACCCGCTGCGCCCACGCCACCGCACTCTGCGCCGAAGCGGCGCCGGCGTTGCGCGAGGTCGGCGGCCGCAGCGTCGCCTGCCATCACGCCCAGACGCTTTACCTGCCGACAGACGCACCAGAGGTCGTACATGCCTGAGCCGCTCGTTCTTCTTCCCGGGCTGCAGTCCGACCATCGGTCCTGGGTCAACCAGACCCGCTACTTCGAGAGCCTGCGGCCGGTCATCGTGCCGCAGCGGCACCAGCATTGCGACAGCATCGCCGCCATGGCCGAGCACGTGCTCGAGCAATTGCCGCCGCGCTTCCACCTGGCGGCCTGGTCTATGGGCGGCTACATCGCCTTCCAGTTGCTGCCGCAACTCGCCGGCCGCATGCTGAGCCTGACGCTGATCTCGACCTCGGCGCGACCGGAAGATCCGGCCAGCACGGCGCGACGCATCGAGATCCTCGAACTGGCGGAGCGCGAGGGCATGGCGGTGGCCAACCCCAGGACGATGTCGCAGGCCTGTCTCGATTTCGAGGCCCTCGACCCCGAGATCCGCGCCGGGCTGCGCGATGCGTCGGTGGAGCTGGGTTTCGAGGCCTATCGCGGCCAGCAGCAGGCGATCATCAATCGCCCCGACGCGCGGCCGATGCTGCGGCTGATCGACTGCCCGACCCTGGTGCTGGTGGGCGACAGCGACACCGTCACCCCGCCCGAGTGCGCCCGCGAGATCCACGCCGGGGTGCCGGGCTCTCGGCTGGTCACGCTGGAGCAATGTGGCCATTGCGCCCCGCTCGAATACCCCGCTCTGGTCAACGACATGCTGGGCGACTGGTGCCGGTCGCACGATCTGCCGACCCTGCGGCCCTTGTCTCTCAGTTCGAACTGAGCGGGGAAGCGTCGAGCCGCGCCGGATGTCAGGGCTTGACCACCGCCGTTGCCAGCCAGCGGTCTTTGCCCAGCCGTCGCTGCCGCGTGAACCCGGCCTGTTCGAACATCGCGAGGTTGCCATTGTGGAGAAACGACGCTGACACCGAGCGGCCTTCGGTGTCCTCGGGAAAGCTCTCGACCGTCCCGCCGCCCAGCCGGGCGATCTCGCCCAGCGCACCGGCCAGCGCTGCGGCGGCAACGCCGCGCCGGCGCTGCGTCTTGTCGACGAATAGGCAGGTGATGCGCCAATCCGCCCTCGGCGTCGGCTCCGCTTCATAGGCGCGCCGCGCCTTGATCCGCGGCAGTTCGGCCGGTGAGCCGAACTGGCACCAGCCCACGCAGATCTCGCCGTCGAACACCAATGCGGCGTGCGCCTCGCCACGCTCGACGCGGGCCTGCTTGTCGGCGCGATTCTGCCCCGGCGCCCGGCCCTTGCCGACACCCTCGGGGTGGAACGACATGCACCAGCAACCACCCCACACGCCGTTATTGCGCTCGACCAGCGCCGCAAAGGCCGGCCATGTGCTGGTGTCGAGCCGCTGCACCTTGAACCCCGCCATCGTGTTCCCCCGTTGACAACTCTGCCACCGTCGCGCTCATATGTGGGATCGATCTCATGTCGAGTTCCCATGGCGACGATTACCGACGTCTCGAAGAAGGCCGGCGTTTCCCGATCCACCGTTTCACGGCTGATCGCGGGCAATGGCTACGTCTCGGACGAAGCCCGGAAGGCCGTCGAAGCGGCCATCCAGGAACTCGGCTATCGACCCAATACCATGGCGCGCGGCCTTCGCTCCAACCGATCCGACATTATCGGCGGGGTGGTCGTCAACGTCTCGAGCCCGTTCTACGCCCAGATGATCGGTGGCATGCAGGAAACGGCGCGCGGCGCCGGCAAGAGCATCATCGTCGCCTCCGGCTACGCCGATCGTGACGAGGAAGCGCATGCCATCATCGAGCTGCTCGACCGTGCCTGCGACGGGCTGATTCTCTACCTCGAAAATGCGCTCCGCGATGACGTGCTGGAGATCATCGCCCGCTCCAGGACCCCGGTGGTCACCGTCGGCGGCAATGAGTGCCCGCCGGCCCGGGCCCGCGTCACCATCGACAACGTTACCGGGGCCGAGGCCGGCATGCGGCTGCTGCTCGAGGCGGGGCACCGTCACATCGCCTATCTTTCTGGCGGCACCATCTATCGCGATACCTACGAGCGCCTCAGCGGGATCGACGCGGCGCTGGCCGGGTTCGGGCTCAGCCGCGACGACATCTATGTCGAACATGGCAGTTTCTCGGAGACCTTCGGCCAGCAAGCGACGACGCGTCTGCTGCTCGATCGTCCACAGACCACCGCGATTTTCGCCGGCGACGACGACGTCGCGGCCGGCGCGCTGCTGGCGCTGAAAGCCGCCGGCAAGCGCGTCCCCGAGGAAATCTCGCTGCTCGGCTTCGACGACAATTTCCACGCCCGCCATCTGACCCCCGGGCTCACCACGGTGCGCCAGCCGGTCGACGAGGCTGGCCGCGTCGCCACTCGGCTCTTGCTCTCCATCCTCGATGGCGAACCCGTGGCCACGCCGATCATCACCATCCCCACCGAGCTGATCATGCGCCAGAGCGTCGGCCCGGTCCGGAGCCTCTCGCCGACGTCCCGCACTGCCGCGCCGGCGCTGACTGCCAGCTGACCCGAGCGAGACCAGGATCTCGCGACACACAAGGACTACGCCTCAGGAGCTTCTTCGACTGCAAACGGCTGATCGATATGGGATCGATCTCACAGGGAGAGACAAAGCCATGCACCGACTGCGTTTACTGACCCTTCTCGCCACCACGGCGCTTGCCGGCACCGCCCTTACGACCACCGCCGAAGCCGAGGTGATCATCCGCATCGCCCCGGTACACACCGATGCGCATGTCGAGAACTACAACCCCTACAACCTCACCGGCCCGCACGCCTATGTGCAGGATTTCGCCTATGAGCCGCTGTGGATCGACAATGTCTGGCATCCGGACAATGACTTTCCGGCGCTCGCCACCTCCTACGAGGTCGGCGCCGACCTGAAGAGCGTCACCTACCACCTGCGTGAGGGCGTCAAGTGGTCCGACGGCGAGCCGTTCACTGCCGCCGACGTGGTCTTCACCTTCAACTACGCCAAGGCGCACCTCGATTTCCCCATCGGCTACGACATCTACAGCGCCGAAAAGGACACCGGCTCGATCGTCGACGTGGTGGCGGTCGACGACTTGACCGTCCGCTTCGAGCTGAAGAGCGCCGACTCGCTGGCGCGGCTCAATATCGGCCCGGTCTTTCCGCTGCCCGAGCATATCTGGAAGGATATCGCCGACCCGGTGAACTACGCCAACCCCAAGGTGGTCGCGACCGGCCCCTTCACCGAGGTCCGCGATTTCTCGCGCAATGCCTTCAAGCTCTGCAAGAACCCGCTCTATCGCGAAGCGGCGGAGGTGAAGGTCGACTGCATCGAGTACCCGCAGCTTTCCGACAACCTGCAGGTCATCGCCGCCATCACCAATGGCGATCTCGACTGGGCCACCGACGGCATCACCGATCCCGAGATCACCTATGCATCGAAGAGCCCGGACAACCACTACTGGCTGCCGCCCGATGCCGGCACCAACCTCCAGCTCAACACCACCAAGGCGCCGTTCAACAACCTCGAGTTCCGCAAGGCCATGTCGATGGCCATCGACCGGGGCACGCTGGTCGATATCGCCACCTTCGGGCTCACCACGCCGGCCGAGTACCCGATCGGCGAAGGCATGTTCTACAAGGACTGGATCGATACCGCGGCGCTGGCGCCCTACCAGTACCTGATGCAGTACGACCCGGAGGCGGCCAAGAAAGTGCTCGATGACGCCGGCTTCGTCGACAAGGATGGCGACGGCTGGCGCGACAACCCCGATGGCACCCCGATCGCCTTCAAGATGGCGGTGCCGGCCGGCTGGGACGACTGGGTAAATACCCTGCAGACCGTTTCGGAAAACCTCCAGGACGTCGGCATCAACGGCGAGATGGAGACCCCCGAGGAAGGCGCCTGGTTCGACAACATCCCGACCGGCAATTTCGACGTCTACATCATGTGGACCAACCTGAGTTCGACCCCCTGGTTCACCTATTATTCGATGTTCAACCCGCGCTCGATGGTGCCCGGCACGCTCAACGAGCAGGCCATGCACCAGATGAAGATCCCGTGCATCGAGGCCGACCTCGCCGCCATCAGCGCCACCGCCGATGTTACCGTGCAAAAGGCAAAGATCACCTCGGTGATGACGCAGGTGGCCGAGAATCTGCCGGTCATCACGCTGTTCTCGAACCCCGCCTGGTACGAGTATTCGACCCGCAACTTTACCGGCTGGCCGGACGAGTCCAACGCCTGGGCCCGCCCCAACAACCCCGCCGGCATCCACGAACGGGTGAAGGTGCTGCTGAGCCTGACACCGGTGGCGAAGTAGGCTGAGGACTTCTGCCCCTTACCCCGCGGTGAGGGCCATCCGGCCCTCATCCGTTAACCTCTCCCCAGTGGGGAGAGGGGGCGATGGGGGCAAGGGCAGTGCGACATGCGTCCCCTCTCCCCGCTGGGGAGAGGGTCAGGGTGAGGGGCAGGACGGCATAAAATGGCATTCCTTCTACGCAGGCTGGGCTTCTATTTCGGGGCGTTCTTCGTCGCGATCACCCTCAACTTCCTGATCCCGCGGCTGATGCCGGGCGATCCGGCGACGCGAATCCTGTTGTCGCTGCGCGGCAAGCTCCGGCCCGACCAGATCGACGCCATCCGCAAGACCTATGGCTTTTCGGGCTCGCTGTGGGACCAGTACCTGCAATATCTCTGGCGCCTCGCGCATTTCGATTTCGGCATCTCGACCGTCAACTTCCCCGAGCCGACGGCTAGCCTGTTGTTCTACGCAGCCGGCTGGACCCTGGTCCTCGTCGGCGCCGCCACCGCGCTGTCCTTCGGCATCGGCATCACCATGGGCATATGGTCGGCCTGGCGGCGGGGCGGCTTCTTCGACACCTTCTTCACCCCGATCAATGTGATGCTCAACGCCTTCACCCCGGCGGTCGTGGCGCTGCTGCTCTGGTACGCCTTCACCATGCAGTGGCCGATCTTCCCGCTCGGCCGCGCCCACGAAATGAACCTCACCCCCGGCTTCAACCTCGAAACGCTGCTGAGCGTCGCCTGGCATGCCGTGCTGCCGGTGGCCTCGATCGTCATCGTCAGTTTCGGCGCCTGGCACCTGGGCATGCGCAACACCATGATCAACCTGCTCAACGAGGATTTCGTCCTCCTTGCCAAGGCCAAGGGCCTCTCCGACCGGCGTATCCGCAACCGCTACGTGGCGCGCAACGCCATCCTGCCGCAAATCACCTCGCTGGCGCTGTCGATCGGCTTCGTGCTGGGCGGCGCGTTCATCACCGAGGTGGTGTTCAACTATCCCGGGCTCGGCAAGTTCACCCTCAACGCCATCCAGACCCGCGACTATTCCTTCATCCAGGCGCAACTGATCCTGCTCACCATGAGCGTGCTCGTCGCCAACCTCGCCTCCGACGTGCTGAACATCATCCTCGACCCGCGGCTTCGTTCGGCGGGGAGGGCATGATGATGGGCTGGTGCTTGCTGACCTCCACCCCTGCCCCCTCCCCGCAAGAAGGAGGGAGACGCCAACACTGGCTTGGTGTGCGTGGGGCGAAGACTTGGGAGCGCAGGACACCCTCCCCCTTGCGGGGAGGGGGCAGGGGTGGGGGTCCACCGCCACCGGCCACGAGGTTCACCCCATGACCGACATCCTCCCCGCCATCGCCACGGCCGCCCCGCGGGCCGAGCTCACCGCCCCGACCCAGCGCGAACTGATGACCGAGCTCGGCGTCAAGCCGCGCTCGCGTCTCCTCGCCAAACTCCCCGGCTGGGCTCAACTGTTCGTCACCAACAAGAAGGGCATGGTCGGGCTCACCATCCTCGCGATCTTCGTGCTGCTCGCGCTGCTGGCGCCGCTGATCACCCCCTACGATCCCTATCGCCGTGCCGGCAAGCCGCATGTGCAGCCGGGGGTCGAGCACTTCCTCGGCACCTCGCGCCAGGGCAAGGACAATTTCAGCCAGTTGCTCGAAGGCAGCCGCTCCAGCCTCACCGTCGGCTTCATCGCCGGCCTCTCGGCCACCCTGATCGGCCTCGCGATGGGCATCTCCGCCGGCTATTTCGGCGGCAAGACCGACGAGGTGCTGACCTTCTTCGTCAATGTCTCACTGGTGCTGCCGGCGTTGCCCCTGATCATCGTGCTCGCCAGCTTCATCGAGGAGGCGTCGCCGACCGTAATCGGCCTCGTTCTTGCCTTGACTGGCTGGGGCTGGAGTGCGCGCACCATCCGTACCCAGACCCTGGCGCTGAAGAACCGGGAATTCGTGCTCGCCGCCGAGCTGATGGGCGAAAAGAAGTGGCGGATCATCGTCCGCGAGATCCTGCCCAACATGAGCTCGTTCGTGGTCGGCGGCTTCGTGCTTGCCACCATCTACGGCATCCTCGCCGAGGCGGCGCTCGAGTTCATCGGGCTGGGCAGTCCCAACTCGGTGACCTGGGGCACCATGCTCTACTGGGCCATGCGGGCCCAGGCCCTGCAGACCGGCGCCTGGTACGAAATCTGGCCCCCTGCCATCGCCATCATGCTGACCGGCGCGGCCCTCGTCATGGTCAACTTCGCCGTCGACGAAATCACCAACCCGCAGCTCGCTGCCACCCGCCGCATCGGCCCCATCCGCCGGTTCCTCAAGCGCCGCAACCGGAGTGCCGATTTTGTCTGACGCGATCGAAAAGACCGGTGCGGGCAAAAGGCCCCCTCACCCGCCGCTGCGCGGCGACCTCTCCCCCCAAGGGAGAGGTGAAGAGGGGCACGGCGGTGCCGCAGCAACACCTCTCCCTTGGGGGAGAGGTCGGCCCGAAGGGCCGGGTGAGGGGGCCTTTTTGGAGGCCGACGGCATCCATCGATCAAGCAGGAAGAACCCATGCTGACGCCTCCCCTGATCGAAGTCCGCAACCTCACCGTCGACTATGTCGGCGCCAACACCGTGTCGCGTGCCGTCAACGGCATCGACTTCGATATCCGCCCCGGCGAAGCTTTCGGGCTCGCCGGGGAAAGCGGCTGCGGCAAATCCACCGTCGCCTTCGCGCTGGCCCGGCTCACCCGCCTGCCCGGCCTCGTTTCGGGCGGCGCCGTTCGCTTCCTGGGCGAGGACGTGCTGAGCTTTTCCGCCGAGCGGCTGCGCCGCTATCGCTGGAGCGAAGTCAGCTTCGTCTTCCAGTCGGCGATGAACGCGCTGAACCCGGTGATCAAGGTCTCCGAGCAGATCGAGGACGCCATCCTCGCGCATCGGCCGAAGGCCAGCCGCGCTGAAACTCTGGCCCGTACCGCCGAACTGTTCGAACTGGTCGGCATCAGCCCGCGCCGCCTTGACGATTATCCGCACCAGTTCTCGGGCGGTATGCGCCAGCGCATCTGCATCGCCATGGCATTGGCGCTCGAGCCCAGGCTGATCATCATGGACGAGCCCACGACTGCGCTCGACGTGGTGGTGCAGCGCGACATCATCGAGCAGATCTGTGCGCTCAAAGCCCGCTTCGGCTTCTCGGTCCTGTTCATCACCCACGATCTCGGGCTGATGATCGAGTTCTGCGACCGGATCGGCGTGATGTATGCCGGCGAACTGGTGGAAGTGGCGCCGGCGAGCGCCATCCTCACCGCCCCGCAGCACCCCTATACCCGGGCGCTTGGCCGCTCGTTCCCGCCGCTCAGCGGGCCGCGCGTCCGCCTCGAGGGCATTGCCGGCTCGCCGCCCAGCCTCAGCGCCCTGCCCGAGGGCTGTCGCTTCTCGCCACGCTGCGGCGAGGCCATCCCGATCTGCGTGCGGCTTGCCCCCGAACTTCGCCCCACCCCCGCCACCGGAGGAGAAGCTGCATGTCATCTGCTGTCATGAGCGAGGCACCGATCCTCGAGATGCACGATGTCGATATGCGCTTTACGCTTGGCGGCCTCGTCGGCAAGCGCACCACGCTACGGGCGCTGTCGGGCATTTCGTTGAAGCTCACTCCCGGCCGCGCCCTGGCCCTCGTCGGCGAGTCCGGCTCCGGCAAATCCACCTGCGCCCGCATGCTGGCCCGCGTCTACGAACCGGCCGCCGGCGAGATCAGTTTCCGCGGCGCCGATATCGGCAGGCTTAGCGGCAAGGCGCTCACCGACTATCGCGCCCAGGTGCAGATGATCTTTCAGGATCCGTTCGGCTCGCTGAACCCGACCCAGACCATCGGCTACATCCTCGAGCGGCCGCTGCGCCTCCATCGGCCCGAGCTCAGCAGCAAACAGGTGCGGACCCAGAGCGAAGCCCTGCTCACCCAGGTCGGCCTCGTCCCGGCCCCGGAATATCTGAAGCGCCGTCCACATGAACTCTCCGGCGGGCAGCGCCAGCGTGTCGCCATCGCCCGAGCCCTCTCGGTGAACCCCACCGTGCTGCTGGCCGATGAGCCGACCTCGATGCTCGACGTCTCGGTGCGCCTCGGCATCCTTAACCTGCTCGATGACCTGAAGCGCGAGAAGAACCTCGCCGCGCTTTACATCACCCACGACATCGCCACCGCACGCTACTTCGCCGAAGACACTGCAGTGATGTATGCCGGCCACCTGGTCGAACAGGGTCCGAGCGAGGCGATCACCGACCACCCCCGTCACCCCTACACCCAGTTGCTCATCGCGGCGGTGCCCAACCCGAAAAACAAGATCAGCGGCGCTGCGGTGCGTCGTGCCACCGATATCCCGCTCTGGACCGCCGAAAGCCGCGGCTGCCCGTTTGCACCGCGTTGCCCGCGGGCCACCGACATCTGTCGCGAGATGATGCCCGACCCCACGCCCGTCGGCGACAGCCACATGGCGCGCTGCCACCACCTCTAGTTGCCACGACCTCTGACCGGACCTTCCAATGAACCAGCTTTTGGCGATCAACGCCCAGTATCCTGCGCTGTTCTCGAGCCGAGCCATCGCCACCAACCAGGTCGGCTACGAGGCGGCCGGCCCGAAATTCGCTGTCCTCGCCCTCGGTGGCGGTCCCGATTTCATCGCCCTACGGCTGCGTGATGCGGCGACCGGCGAGATCGTCTTCGAAACCACGCCCGCCGAGGCCACGGGCGTCGACAATTGGAAGCCCCAGCGCTGGCAGGGTGCCGAGTTCACCGCCTTCACCGGCACCGGCAGTTTCCTGCTCGAAGCCCTCGATGCCACGGGCGCCCGCCTCGTCTCGGAGCCGTTCGAGATCGCCGCCAAGCTCTACGCCGCGCGCTTCCCCGCCGCCTTGCTCGGTTATTTCCATAGCCAGCGCACCGCCGAGCCCTATCTCGGCGCCGACCGCGCCGTCGGCTTCATCGGCAACAAGCGCAACGCCCGCGCCGACGTGCATGGCGGCTGGTACGACGCCTCGGGCGACGTGTCGAAATACCTGAGCCACCTGAGCTATGCCAATTTCATGAACCCGCAGCAGACCCCGCTGGTGGTGTGGGCGCTGTCGAAGGCCGCGATCTGTCCGCATATCGATAAGCCGCTGCATGCGGACTTCCGCGCCGAGGCGCTGTGGGGCGCCGATTTCCTGGTGCGCATGTGCGATCCGGCCGGGATGTTCTACATGACGGTGTTCGATCGCTGGTCGGGCGAATCGGCGCAGCGCGAGATCTGCTCGTACTCAACGCAGAAGGGCCACAAGCACGACAGCTGGGAAGCCGGCTACCGCCAGGGCGGCGGCATGGCCATTGCCGCTCTCGCCCGCGCCGCCCGGCTCAAGCAGGACGGCGAGTTCACCGCTGCGCAGTATCTGGCGACCGCTGAGCGCGCTTTCGCGCATCTCGACGTGCACAACCTCGAGTATCTCGACAATGGCGAAGAAAACATCATCGACGATTACTGCGCGCTGCTCGCCGCCACCGAACTCAGCCGCTCAACCGGGAAGCCCGAGTATCTGGTCAAAGCCGGCGAACGCGCCACGAGCCTGCTCGACCGGCTGACCGGCGGCCATGGCTATGATGGCTGGTGGCGCGCCGATAACGGCACCCGGCCGTTCTTCCACGCCTCGGACGAAGGCCTGCCGATCGCCGCTTTGGTGGATTACCTCGCCATCGCTCCCGAGGCTGACAAGGCCCGCGTCTCCGTTGCCCTCGGCAAGGTGGTCCGCCATCTCGCCGGCATCACTGCCGAGGTCGCAAATCCCTTCGCCTACCCGCGCCAGCTGGTGCGGCGAAGCGATGGCGAGATCGGTACGCAGTTCTTCTACCCGCACGGCAATGACAGCGGCTACTGGTGGCAGGGCGAGAACGCCCGGCTCGGCAGTCTCGCCTATGCGCTGCGCCGCGCCATGCCGCATATCGATGCGGAAACCGCCGAACTTGCACGCGTCCAGTCGCAGCGGGCGCTGGACTGGATCCTCGGCCTCAACCCCTACCACGCGTCGATGCTGCAGGGGTTCGGCCGCAACTGGGCGATTTACGGGCCGACCAAATTCCCCAATGCCGATGGCGGCATCTGCAACGGCATCACCTCGTCGCTATCGGACGAAACCGCCATCGGCTTCTGCGAAACCGAGGACCCGTTCCAATCCTGGCGCTGGAGCGAGCAATGGCTCCCGCACGCAGCGTGGTTCTTGCTGGCGATGACGGAGTATTGAGCCTTTTCCATAGTCCGGTGCGGAAAGAGTACCCCCCCACCCTGTCCCTCCCCCGCAAGGGGGGAGGAGACCAAAACACTGGCGTCAGCGTGAGCGTCTCCCTCCCCCTTGCGGGGAGGGGACAGGGGTGGGGGTACTCTTTTCGCACCAGCCTGTCCCGCGCTGCCTCGCACCACCCACCGGAACCCAGAACCGCCCGCTGCGATTTAGTGTCACCGGGCCTTTCCATTGAATGGCACCGGCGACACACTATGTGCTTGTAATCGCAGCAACCCGGCCCTCCCATGTCCGCTCCCGTCGTCGATGCCAAAGGCATCAACCTGCACCTGAAGAGCGGCGCGACGTCGCTGCACATCCTCAGGGACGTCGACCTCACACTGCAGCCCGGTGAAGTGACCGCCATTGTCGGGCCATCTGGCAGCGGCAAGACCTCATTGCTGATGGTGCTCTCCGGGCTCGAACAGGCGAGTTCCGGCGCCATCACCGTCGCGGGCACCGACATCGCGAAGCTCAATGAAGACCAGCTCGCCATCTTCCGGCGCAACGCGCTGGGCATCCTGTTCCAGAACTTCCACCTCATCCCCTCGCTCACCGCTCTCGAGAATGTCGCCCTCACCCTCGAAATAGCCGAGCCATCGCTGCCCTGGGCCGAAATCCAGAGCCGCGCCGCCGCCGCACTCGGCGATGTCGGGCTGGGCGCCCGCCTGACCCATCTGCCGAGCGCACTGTCCGGTGGCGAGCAACAGCGTGTCGGCCTCGCCCGCGCCATCGTCGGCAACCCGAAGCTGCTGTTGGCCGATGAACCCACCGGCAATCTCGACCAGGAAACCGGCGCCCATGTCATCGAGCTGATGTTCGGCATCGCCCGCGAACGTGGTGCCGCCATCCTGCTCATCACTCACGATCCCTCGCTTGCCGCCAAGGCGGATCGCCAGTTGCGCATGAACGAGGGCCATCTCAGCGAGCGGGTGCCGGCGTGAGTGCCGTTGCCGCGACGCTGCGCGGCTGGCTGCGGGTCGCGCTGAAAGACCTGCGCGGCGACCTCCGCCGTTTCACTATCCTCTTGGCCTGCCTGGCGCTCGGCGTCGGCACCATCACGCTAGTCGGCTCGGTGGGCGCGGCGCTGCAATCGGCACTGCTACGCGATGCCCGCACCCTGCTCGGCGGCGATATCGAGGCCCAGCTCTCCTATCGCGCCGCTAACCCCGAGGAGCGGCAGGCGTTCGAGCGGTTGGGCAAGCTCGGCGAGGTGATCGAGGTGATGGGGCGCGGCGACGCCGGCGACCTCAACAGCTTCCTCGCCATCCGCGCCGTCGATGCCAACTATCCGCTGATCGGGACGGTTACCGTAAAGGATGCCGAGGCGCCCCTGCCCGAGTTGCTCGCCCCCCGCGGCGATGGCAGCTTCGGCCTCGTCGCCGACCAGTTGCTGCTCGATCGGCTGGGCCTGAAGCTCGGCGACCAGCTCACCATCAGCGACGCCAGCTTCACCCTCACCGGCATCATCGGCACCGAACCCGACCGCATCACCGCGGGCCTGCAGTTCGGTCTCCCCGTGCTGATGTCGGTCGAAGCGCTCAACGCCACCGGCATCCTCGCCCCCGGAGTCCTCGCCAGCTACCGCTACAAGATCCTCCTCCCCGGCACCGACCCCGATGCGGCGATGGAGGCGATCAAGACGGAGTTCCCCAAGGCCGGCTGGAAGCTGGCCGGCCCCAAGGATGCCACGGCTGACCTGGCGCGCTTCTTCGACATGTTCGCGCGCTTCCTTACGATCGTCGGCTTGTCCTCGCTGCTGGTCGGCGGGCTCGGCGTTTCCAACGCCATTTCGGCCTATGTCACCGAACGCCAGCGCTCCATCGCCACCATGAAGGCGCTCGGCGCCACCGGCCCACGCATCCTCGTCCACTTCCTCACCCAGGTGATGCTGCTGACGCTTGCCGGCATCATTTTGGGTCTGTTGCTCGGCACGTTCCTCACCATGGTGCTGTTGCCGATCCTCGGTGGCCTGCTCGGCCTCGGGCTGCCGCCGGTGGTCGACCCGGTGACGCTGTGGACCGCCGCCGGCTTCGGCGCCCTCACCGGCTTCGCCTTCGGCTACCTGCCATTGCGCCGCGCCGAAAAGCTGAAACCGGCTTTGCTGTTCCGCTCAGCCGGCTCGGCCGTAGAGGGCGGGCTCGGCTGGCGCGACCTGCTGAAGCCGGGCCTGTGGCTGCCGCTCGGGCTCGCCGCGGCCGGCATCTATGGGCTTGCCGCCTTCACCACCGGCAGGCCGCTATTGGTGCTGTGGTACGCCGTCGGCATCTTCCTCGCCTTCCTGATCCTCCGCGGCGCCGCCGCGTTGTTGCAGCGCAGCCTCAGGCTGATCCCGCCGCTTTCCAACGCGGCGCTGCGCAACGCCATCAAATCGATCTGGCGCCCCGGCGCCCCCGCCCCGGTGGTGATCCTGTCACTCGGGCTCGGCCTCGCTCTCCTGCTGTTGATCGCGCTGATCGACGGCAACCTCCGCCACCAGTTGGCCCGCGAGTCGATCCCCAATGCCCCGAGCTTCGTGTTCATGGATCTGTTCGACGACGAGGTGGAGGCGCTGAAGCAATTTTCCGTCGGCGACAAATCGGTCGAGACGTTCTCGTCATTGCCCATGGTCACCGGCGCCATCGAAGCGATCAACGACACCCCGATCGGCGAGCTCAACCGCAAGCCACCCGCCGAGTTCGCCTTCGTTCTCGAAGGTGAAATTCCGCTCTCCGCCTCCGACACCCTTCCCGATCAGTCGACCATCACCGAAGGCAGCTGGTGGCCTTCCGGCTTTATCGGCCCGCCCGAGGTTTCGGTGTTCCAGCGCCTGAAGGAGCCGCTGGGCCTGAAGCTCGGCGACATCCTCACCTTCCGCATCTTCGGCGAACCGGTGAAGGTGAAGATCGGCAGCTTTCGCGATTATGCCTGGCGCTCGGGCAGCGTGAATTTCGGCTTCGTGCTGTCGCCCAATGCCCTCGCCGATTACCCGCTGAGCTATCTCGGCCTGCTGAAGGCCGTCCCCGGTGCCGAAGGCGCGGTGCAACAGCGGCTCGTCGCCGAGTTTCCCGACCTGCTGTTCCTGCCCGTCGGCGAAGCGCTCGAAACCTTTGCTGCCATCCTCGCCAACGTCACCACCGCCGTCGAGGTGATCGGCGGCCTAGCCGTGGTCAGTGGCGTGCTGGTGCTCGCCGGCGCCATGGCCGCGGGGCGCAAGCAACGCGAGTCCGACGCCGTGGTAATGAAAGTGCTGGGAGCCACCCGCGGCGACGTCGTGCGGGCCTATCTCGTCGAATACGGCCTGCTCGGGTTGCTCGCCGCCACGCTGGCAGCGCTGCTCGGCCTCGCCGGCACCTGGGCCTTCGTCGAGTTCGTGCTGGAGATCGACTTCTGGGCCGATGCGGCCCTGCTCATCTGGGTTACCGTCGGCACGATCGTCCTCGCCATCGCCGTCGGCATGCTCACCACCTGGTCAGCGCTCTCCACCCGCCCGGCGAGCTTCCTGCGCGAGGAATGATCGACTAAGCGCTTCGTGGTTGCGCTTTCCCGAAGGTTAGGTTCCAGCTCTCGCCCCACCCACCGGGTCATTCCCGCGAAAGCGGGAACCTCTGCTTTCTGGCCTACGGCACCATCGCAAACGGAGATCCCCGCTTTCGCGGGGATGACACCGCGGGTAGTGCAGTTCGTCCGCGAAATGCTCTACCGTCCCGCAAGAACGGAGACCGCCATGCGCCGACTGCTTCTCGCCTTCACCCTGCTGCTCGCGCCCACCGTGCAAGCCGCCGAGCCGCAGATCGAGGAGGTTCGTGCTGCCTGGGCCGCCTGCACGGCGCTGCTCGAAACCGCGCCGAACGACTGGACCGGCTGGCGCCGCAATTTCGATGGCGGGTATTCCGACCATTTCGAGTTCCACGATGGTGGCGACGATGCCCCCTCGGTGCTGGTGCAGACCTGGTTGATCGACGCCATCGCCACCCAGACCGACACCTCCTGCTTCCGCCCAGACGGCAGCCTCGCCTTCATCTATTCGGCGATGGTCTCCCCCAACGTCGCCGAGGGCGCCAGCGGCCCCGCCATCACCCGCGAGGGGCGCCTCTACTTCGCCCCCGATGGCCACCTGCTGCAACTGCTGAAGCGCATCACCGAAGACGGCAAACAAGTGGCCGCGATCGACAACGACAAGTACCAGCTCGCCCGCGGCTGCGGCCTCACCGCACCGCACGCCACGGTCGACGACGTCCGCTCGCATCTGATCGCCGAACTCGGCGACATCGAGGGCACGCGCGGCAAGTACGAGACGGAACCGCTGGATTGGTGTGGGATGGAAGTGGAGTAGCCGGGTTCCCGATCGGCCACGCTCCGGCTGTCATCCCAGCGAAGCGGGCCCACCAGACGGCGCCCCAAACTCGGTGTCATCCCTGCGAAAGCAGGGACCCAACTCGCCGCAGCGCAAGCGGATAGATGGGTCCCAGCTTTCGCTGGGATGACAGCCGGTGGGTGGGCACGACCATAACGTAGGGCGCATAGGCCTGCACCAGGATGACGGCCGGTTTATGCGGCTAACCCGGGGCGCGTAGCTCTCACCCCCTAGTCCGGCTGCCCGCCCACCTTGGTCACCGCCGCCGACCCCGCCTCGATCCCCCGCCTCAGGCAGGTTTCGAGATCGACGCCGCGCAATTCCGCCGAAACGAACGCCGCGGCGAAGGCATCGCCCGCGCCCGTCGTATCGACCACCTTCACCGCCGGCGCCGGCAGCTTCAGCTTGACACCCGATGCATCGCCCACCGCGGCGCCACCGGCGCCGAGCTTGATGACCACGCGCCCGTAGTTCGGACCCAGCACGCGCATCTGCGCCTCGAGATTATCGGTGCCCGCCAGCGCCACCGCCTCGTCGGCATTGGCGAACAGCGTCGAAAACCCCTTGGTCCACTCGAGGAACCTGTCGGCCCCGACCTCCTCGACGAACCCAACGGACGCTGCGTCCACCGCCACCGGGATGCCGCGCGATTGCGCTTCGCCAGCCATCCAGCGCGCCGCATGCCGCGGCTTTTCCGCGAACAGCGAATAGCCGGAAACCAGCACGTAGCGCGTCTCTTCGAGCAGCCACACCGGCATGTCGGAATGGGAGAGATCGAGGTTCGCCCCTCGATCGGTGAGAAAGCTCCGCTCGCCCTCCGCATCGACGATGACCACCAGAATGCCTGACGGCTTGACGGGATCGGCGATCAGCACCGGATCGACATGGAAGCCGCGCAGATACGCCTCGAGATGCGGCTTGTCGCGCGCCCCGACGCGGGCGACGAAGCTGACGGGCGTGCCCATCGAGCCCAGCCATACCGCCTGGTTGGCGCCCGAGCCGCCCGGGCGCTGCGTGATCTGCGCCCGCCGGTCCGAGCCGCGCACCAGCGGCCCCTCGGGTATCACGATGACGTCGGTCATCACGTCGCCGATGACGATGACCCGGCCGGTGCTGTCGCTCATTTCTTCAGCTTTGCCAGAGCCACTGCGATTTCCGACGCCACGCGCGCATTGTTCTCGACCAGGGCGATATTGGCGACCAGACTCTTGCCGTCGGTCAACTCGAAGATCCGCTTCAACAGGAACGGCGTCAGCTCCTTGCGGCTCACCCCTTCCTTTTCGGCACCCTTGATCGCCTCGTTGATCCGGCCTTCGATCTCATCCTTGTCGAGCGCCGCGCTCTCGGGGATCGGATTGGCGACCAGCACGCCGCCGAGCCCCAGCGCGAATTGCAGCGCGATCACCTTGGCGGCGTCCTTGCCGCTCTCCACCCGGTGGTCGACCTTGCCGCCCGACTGGCGGGCCCAGAACGCCGGGAAGTCTGCGGTCTGGAAACCCAGCACCGGCACGCCCTTGCTCTCCAGAACTTCCAGCGTTTTCGGGATATCGAGGATCGACTTGGCGCCCGCACACACCACCGCCACCTGGGTACGGCCGAGCTCGTCGAGGTCGGCCGAGATGTCGAAGGTGGTCTCGGCGCCGCGATGCACGCCGCCGATGCCGCCGGTGGCGAACACCTGGATGCCCGCAGCCTCCGCCGCCATCATCGTCGTCGCGACGGTGGTGCCGGCGACTTCCCCCGAGGCAAGCAGCGCCGCCACATCGCGGCGCGATGCCTTGGCGGCCTTGCCGCCGGTCTGCGCCAGCCGCTCGAGATCCTTGGCCGTCACGCCGACCTTGAACTTGCCATCCATGATGGCGATCGTCGCCGGCACGGCGCCGTGCTTTTCGATCACTGCCTCGACATTCTGCGCCATCTCGAGATTCTGCGGATACGGCATGCCGTGGGTGATGATGGTGGATTCGAGCGCCACCACCGGCTGGCCGGCGTCCAGCGCCTTCTTGACCGCGGGCGAGATGGAGAGGTGCTTCTTGAGGCTCAAGGGATGCTCTTTCGGTACGAGGCTTTGCCCCCACTTGAACCGAAATCGTCCGGAGTTCAACTCCCGGGAAGCCGGCGCGAGCCGACCCCCACCGGCGGCCCGCATTCGACCCTTCGTCGCGCGCCCAAAATGCCCCCAAAACCCTTGCCCCAGTTCGGAATTCCCACTAGGTTTCCGCCCGGCCGAAGGCTTGTCGCGAGGGGTCACGTCGCTGCTTACTGTCATTGTTGATCCGGAGCCTCCACCGGATCGATGCGCGCCCGGCTCCGGGCACATTGCGAACCCGAATTTTCCCGGCGCGATATCCGCGCTGCTTGGCCTACCCTCCCGCGTACGCGCTCCCCGACATCTTCACCACCTGAGCCGTCCGAACCCATTCATCGCTATTCGCCGGGCCCCGCGCCCACGATCCATCAACGGGCGCCACACGCGACCCGACTATGAGGCATGACCGCTGGCCACCCGCGGTACTGATCAAGGAGAGAACACCCATGCACAAACCGATGCTCATCGCCAAAATTACCGCGGCTTTGGGAGCGCTGCTCGTCGCTGCCCCCGCCCTGGCGCAGGACAATGTGGTCAACATCTACAACTGGTCGGACTACATCGCCGAAGACACCATCGCCAATTTCGAGGCCGAAACCGGCATCAAGGTGAACTACGACGTCTACGACAATAACGAGATCGTCGACGCCAAGCTGCTGGCCGGCAATTCCGGCTACGACATCGTGGTTCCCTCGGGCAGCTTCCTCGAACGCCAGATCAAGGCCCGGCTCATCCTGCCGCTCGACAAGTCGAAGTTGACGAACCTGGGCAATCTCGATCCGGCAGTAATGGCGACGGCCACCTCGCAGGATCCGGACAACGCCCACGGCGTGCCCTACATGATCAACACCATCGGGCTCGGCTACAACGTCGCCAAGGTGAAGGCAGCGCTCGGCGATGCTGCACCGGTCGACAGCTGGGACCTGCTGTTCAAGCCGGAGGTGGTCGCCAAGCTCAAGGATTGTGGCGTCGCCGTGCTCGACAGCCCGTCGGAAGTCACCGGCATCGCGCTGCATTATCTCGGGCTCGATCCGAACTCGGAAAGCGAGGAAGACCTGGCCAAGGCCGAGGCGCTGCTCACCAGCATCAAGCCGTCGATCCGCTACTTCCACTCGAGCCAGTACATCGACGACCTGGGCAACGGCGAAATCTGCCTGGCGCTGGGCTATTCGGGCGACATCTTCATTGCCGCCGATGCCGCGGCCCAGGCCGCGCAGGGCAACGAGATCACCTACCTGATCCCCAAGGAAGGCGCCGCGACGCTGTTCGATTTCCTCGCCATCCCGGCCGATGCCCCGCATCCGGACAACGCCCTGAAGTTCATCAACTACATCCTCGAGCCCAAGGTCGTGGCGGCGATCACCAACTACGTGTTCTACGCCAACCCGAACGTACCGGCGCTGGAGTTCGTGGACGAGGCAGTGAAGTCGAACCCCGGCATCTATCCGCCGGCTGAGACCATCGCCAAGGCCTTCGTGATGAAGGCGCACTCGCCTGAGTTCGAAGAGGTCTTGACCCGGACCTGGACGCGCATCAAAACCGGTCTGTAACTTTCCTTTGGGGGGCGGCATTCGCTGCCCCCTTCAGTCTTTCCCAGGTGCCGCATGGCCAAGAAGCCGCAGCTCGCCATCGACACGCGCCCCTGGCGCGATCCGTCGGCCAAGCCGTTTGTGCGCATCCGCAACGTCTCGAAGAAATTCGGCGACGTCTCGGCGGTGCACGAAGTCTCGCTCGACATCTACAAGTCCGAGCTGTTCTGCCTGCTCGGCGGCTCGGGCTCGGGGAAGTCGACGCTGCTGCGGATGCTTGCCGGCTTCGAGCAGCCGACCTCCGGCACCATCGAAATCGACGGCCAGGACATGACGGCGGTGCCGCCCTACCAGCGTCCGGTCAACATGATGTTCCAGTCCTATGCGCTGTTCCCGCATATGAATGTCGAACAGAACATCGCCTACGGGCTGAAGCGCGATAACATGCCGCGCGCCGAGATCGCCGACCGCGTCGCGGAGCTCTTGAGTCTCGTCAAGCTCCAGGACTACGGCAAGCGCAAACCGAGCCAGTTGTCGGGCGGCCAGCGCCAGCGCGTCGCGCTTGCCCGCTCGCTGGCCAAGCGCCCGAAACTGCTGCTGCTCGACGAACCGCTCGGCGCGCTCGACAAGAAGCTGCGCGAAGAAACCCAGTTCGAACTGGTCAAGATCCAGGAATCGCTCGGCGTCACCTTCATCGTCGTCACCCACGACCAGGAAGAAGCGATGACGCTCGCCACCCGTATCGGGGTGATGAACCAGGGCGAGATCGCCATGATCGGCGAGCCGCACGACATCTACGAGTTCCCCAACTCGCGGTTCGTTGCGAGCTTCATCGGCTCGGCCAACATGGTCGAGGGCATCGTCACCGAGGACGAGCCGGATCATGTCCGCATCCGCTCGCCTGAACTCGGCTGCGACATCTATGTCGGCCACGGCGTCGACTGCGCGCCCGACCAGATCCTGTGGTGGGCCATCCGCCCCGAGAAGATGATGTTGAGCCGTGAGAAGCCCGAGGCGCTGCACGACGCCAACGTCACCAAGGGCGTGGTCGAGGAGATCGGCTACCTGGGCGATATGAGCGTCTACCAGGTGCTGCTCGACAGCGGCAAACGCATCCGCGTCAGTCAGACCAACACGGCGCGCGGCAATCCCGACGCCATCACCTGGGAAGAACAGGTCTACGTCACCTGGGGCGACAGCTCCGGCTCGGTGCTGACGGTATGAACGGGGCCATGCTCCAGCTTGGCCCCCACGCAGTCATTCCCGCGAAAGCGGGAACCTCCGTTTGCGGTGTCTCGCCATGACCCTTGCCGGCAACCAGTTGCCGCCGCCGCGTCGCCTCCGCCCCTGGAGCGGGCTGGAGCGTCGGCTGCGCGACGTCGGCATTTCCGGCCGCACGCTGGTGATCGCCGCGCCGGCGATCTGGTTGACCGTGTTCTTCCTCGTCCCGCTGTTCGTGGTGTTCGGCATTTCGCTCGCCACCAAGCAGTTCGGCCGGCCGCCCTACTCGCCGCTACTGACCACCGAGGGCGGCACCGTGCAGCTGACGCTGCACCTGTCCAACTACCTCAAGCTGTTCACCGATCCGCTCTATGTCGCGGCCTATCTGAGCTCGATCCGCATCGCGCTGATCGCCACGGTGATTACCCTCTTCATCGGCTATCCGATGGCCTATGCCATTGCCCGCGCACCGGACAAATGGCGCAATATCCTGTTGATGCTGGTGATCCTGCCGTTCTGGACGTCGTTCCTGCTCCGCGTCTACGCGCTCAGCGGCTTCATGCGCGGCAATGGCGTGATCAACCAGGTGCTGGCAGTGTTCGGCATCGAGCCCCTGGTGATGATGCAGACCGATTTCGCCGTCTATGTCGGCATCGTCTACACCTACCTGCCCTTCATGATCCTGCCGCTCTACACCACGCTGGTGAAGCTCGACACTTCGCTGCTCGAGGCCTCGGCCGATCTCGGCTCGCGCCCGTGGCAGACCTTCCTCTCCGTCACCCTGCCGCTGTCGCTGCCGGGCATTGTCGCCGGGTCCATGCTGGTATTCATTCCGGCGATCGGCGAGTTCGTCATTCCCTCGCTGCTCGGCGGCCCCGAGACGCTGATGATCGGGCGCGTCTTGTGGGACGAGTTCTTCGGCGCCACCAACTGGCCGCGCGCCGCGGCGGTTGCCGTCGCCATGCTGGTGGTCGTCGTCATTCCCATCCTGCTGCTGCAGAAGGCGCAGGATGCCGTGGTCGAGAAGGGCAAGTAGATGCGGCGGGGCTGGTTCCTTCCTATCGCGGCGACGCTCGGCTTCGCCTTCCTCTATCTGCCGATCATCTCGCTGGTGGTGTTCTCGTTCAACGAGAGCCGTCTGGTGACGGTGTGGTCGGGGTTTTCGACCAAGTGGTATGGCGAGTTGTTCGCCGATCCGCAGATGCTGGGCGCCGCCTGGCTGAGCCTCCGCATCGCGTTCTTTTCCGCCAGCTTCGCGCTGGTGCTGGGCACGCTCTGCGCCATCGCCCTGGTGCGCTTCAAGCGCTTCCGCGGCCGCACCGTACTCGCCGGCACGGTCTCGGCGCCGCTGGTGATGCCCGATGTGATCACCGGCCTGGCCCTGCTCTTGCTGTTCGTCGGCATGGAGTCGATCTTCGGCTGGCCGGCAGGGCGCGGCATCGTCACCATCATCATCGCCCACACCACGTTCTGCATGGCCTACATCACCGTGGTGGTGCAGTCGCGCCTCTCCGACCTCGACCTGAGCCTCGAGGAAGCGGCGATGGACCTCGGCGCCACGCCTTTCCGCGTGTTCTTCGACATCACCCTGCCGATCATCGCGCCGGCACTGGTCTCGGGCTGGCTGCTCGGTTTCACCCTGTCGCTGGACGACCTGGTGATCGCCAGCTTCGTTTCGGGTCCGGGCTCGTCGACCCTGCCGATGGTGATCTTTTCCAAGATCAAGCTCGGCGTCTCGCCCGACGTCAACGCCCTCGCCACCATCATCATCGGCATCGTGGCGCTCGGCGTCCTCGGCGCCACCATCATCGGCCTGCGCGGTAGCAGCAGGGCCAAACGGGCCTGAGATTTAGCGGACGGGGAGCACCCTTCCCTTCGAAGGCCGGTTGAGGGGTGAAGCGGTGCAACGAGCGCTCCCACCTGCCCCCATCTCGGTTTCGCCTTTGTGCCTGCTTGCGCGGCGGGGCTCACAGGTCTATGTGAGCGATTGTCGGCTGACGTCTCGGCCGGCAAGTTCTCAGGGCGGGGTGCAACTCCCCACCGGCGGTAGATGGGTGAAAGCCCAAAGCCCGCGAGCGCCTTGTGGCTTCCGCCACAGGGGTCAGCAGATCCGGTGTAACTCCGGAGCCGACGGTATAGTCCGGATGAAAGAGAACGGGATTTACGCTGGCTCTGCCGGCGCGGCCCCTCATTGCAGAGGGTTTCCGCGTCGCCATTCCCCATCGCGATTCCCCGTAACCCTGAGGAAACAGGCTACGGAAAGGATCGTTTGATGAGCCAGGTTTCCTCGACTACCAACTCCGCCGCTACCACCGGCGCCATCTTCATGCTGGTCGCCGCTGTCGCTTTCGCCGGCTCCAATGTGTTGCAGTCGGTGCTGCCTACCCCCGTCGAGTATGGCGGCTTCGGCATGGCGTCCACCGGCATGGTGTTCTGGCAGTACCTGATCGCCGGCGTAATCAGCCTGCCGCTGATCTTCCGCATCGGCATCGACAAGCTGCGCACCAGCCACCCGCTGGCGCACGAGATCCGCGCCTTCGTCTCGGCGCTCGGCGCCCACGTCTTCGTTTATGGTTTCGCCTCGGGCGTGCCGATCTGGCAGATGGTCACCCTGCTCGCCGCCGGCCCGCTGTTCATCATCCTCGGCTCGACCATCTTCCTCGGCGAACGCGCCTCCGCCGCCCGTCTCGTCGCGGCGCTGGTCGGTTTCACCGGCGCCATCATCGTCTCCGGCGTCGGCAGCGAGAGCCTCGGCTGGCACACCCTGATCCCGATCGCTGCCGCGGCGCTCTGGGCCACCACCGATGTGCTCACCAAGTACCTGACGCTGCAGGGCGAGAGCCCCGAAACGCTGACCATCTCGCTCCTGGTGCTGGTGACCCCGAACCACCTGCTGATCCTCCTGGTCGTCAACGCACTGAGCTGGCTGGTGCCGGGGCTGCTGCCCGCTGGCCTTGCCACTGGCTTCCCGTTCGCGCTCCCGACCGGCGATGGGCTGTGGCTGCTGGCCCTGCTCGGCGTCCTAACTGGCCTCGCCCAGTACCTGATGGCCTTCGCCTACAAGACCGCCGACGCCACCTACCTGCAGCCCTTCGCCGACCTCAAGGTACCGCTCAGCGCGCTGGTCGGCTGGATCGCCCTGGGGCAGATGCCGTCGGTCTGGTTCTGGCCGGGCGCGGCGTTGATCGTCGCGGCCTCGGTGTTCATCTACTGGGTCGAGAGCCGCAACCGCACCCCGACCCTCGCCACCGCCTGAGGCCGCTGCACGCCCTCAGGCCCCGGGGCCGCCGTGACTGCGGCCCCCGCGGCGACGGCCCTCGGCGAGGCCTACCTCGTCCGGAGCCGTCGTCCGCTCGTTTCCGACCGATAGAGACAGCCCCTCCCGGCCTCCTTCTTGAAGGCGGAGATGAAGAGTCGAGGCTCTGTCTTGGATCGTGCCAGACGCACCGGCAGGCACCTCCCCCTTCAAGGGGGAGGATGGGAGGGGGAAGTCTCTCTCAGTCGACTTCCACCAACCGCCCTTCGCGATGCGACTGCGCCATCGCGTGCACCGCCCGCTCGATCTCAAGCCCCTGCTCGAACCCGACGATCTGCGCCGCCCCATCGCCGCCAATCGCCTTCAGCAGTTCGTGGCACTCGATGATCTTCAGCTCGTTGAACCCCAACCCGTGCCCCGGCGCAGGAATGAACCGGTCGTATGGTGCGTGCACCGGCGCGGTGAGGATGGTGCGGAACCCCTGCTCCGCCGCGTGGTCGCGGGCCTCGAACAGCTGGAACTCGTTCATCCGCTCCTGATCGTAGGCGATGCTGCCTTTCGAACCGAAGATCTGCACCGCGATCCGCCCCTTTCGTCCCCAGGCCGAGCGATCGAGCGCCATCACGCCCGACGCACCATTCCTGAGCTCGAGCAGCACCGAGGCAATGTCCCAGGTCTCGACCGCCCGTCGCCCGCCATCGCGGCTCGGCCGGTCGGCATAGGGTTTTGACAGCTGCGCCATCACCCGGGTCACGCCGCCGAACAGGAACTGCATCAGGCTCAGGGGGTGCACGCCGAAATCGTCGAGCGCGCCGTAGCCGGACGACGCCTCGCTCTTCCAGTAGAACAGCGCCTCGGGGTCGGCCATGAAGTCCTCGTCCATTTCGAAACGGACATGGTTCACCACCCCGATGGCGCCTTCGTCGAGCAGCTTCCTGATGTGCCGGATCACCGGGTTCTGGATGTAGTTGTAGCCGAGCGCCGTGACCTTGCCGGAGGCCCGCGCTGCCACGACCATGCGCTCGGCCTCGGCGTACCCGACGGCCATCGGCTTTTCGCACCAGACATGCTTGCCGGCCTCCAGCGCTGCGATCGCCATCTCGGCGTGAAAGGCGTTCGGCGTCGTCACCGACACCACCTCGACCTCCGGATCGGCAATCAGCGCCCGCCAGTCCGAGGTGGATTTCTCGAACCCGAACTCCTCGGCCCGCCGCGCCGCCAGTTCCGGTGACACTTCCGCCAAGTGGACCAGCCTGGGCTTGGGCCCATCCCCGAACACCGGCTTCACCCCGTTCCAGGCCAGCGCATGGCACTTGCCCATATAGCCCGTGCCGATCAGACCGACGCCGATGGTTGTCATTTGACCCCTCTTCATTCTGAGTGCTTGGCGCCCCTCACCCCGCGGCGAGGCCTTCGGTCTCTCCGCCGCCCTCTCCCCAGAGGGGCGAGGGGGCGATGTGGCACTGCCGGTGCAAAGTGCGTCCCCTCGCCCCTCTCGGGAAAGGGTGAGGGGCGCCAAGCACACCGGCCCCCAAGAAAACGCCCGAAGCCCTTGCGGACCCCGGGCGCCAGGCGCTCTGGAGGAGAGCTTACTTGTAGTCCGCGGCATTGTCCTTGGTGACCAGCACCGTGCCGGTATCGATCCACGGCTCGAGCGTCTTGCCGGCCTTGAGGTCGACCAGCGCCTGGATGCCGAAGCCGCCCATATTGCCGGGCGCCTGCGCAATGGTTGCCGCCATGTCGCCGGCAAGGATCGCCGCCGCCGCATCGGGGTTGGCGTCGAAGCCGACAATGGTGATGTCGGTACGGGCCGCGGCCTTCACCGCTTCCGAAGCACCCAGCGCCATATTGTCGTTCGAGCCGAAGATGCCCTTGATGTTGGGATTGCCGGCGAGAATGTTCTCGGTCACCGACAGGCCCTTGGCGCGGTCCCACTCGGCAGTCTGCTCGGCGACGACCTTGAGGCCGCAATCGGTGAGACCCTTCTTCGAGCCGTCGGCGCGGGCCTGCCCGGTCGACTGCGAGATCAGCCCCTGCAGGATCGCCACTTCCGAGCCGGCCGCGAGGTTGTCGCACAGGTACTTGGCAGCGAGCGCGGCGCCCACTTCGTTGTTGGTGCCGATGAAGGTGACGCCTTCATTGGTGCCGCGCGTATCGACGAACACCACCGGGATGCCGGCGGCCTTGGCCGCGTCCACCACCGGAGCGAGCGCGTTCGGATCGGTCGGCGCCAGGGCGATGCCCTCCACCTTCTGCGCGATCAGGTCTTCGATCTGGGTGATCTGCGCCTGCACATCGGATTCGGCCGGCGGCGCCACGACGATCACTTCGACGCCGAGTTCGGCGGCCTTGGCCTTGGCGCCGGCTTCCACCGCCGCCCAGAACGGATTGCCGGCGCCCGGGCCCTTCATGCCCAGCACATAGGCGGCATTGGCCGACCCGGCCATGGCGAGCAGCGCACTCAGCGCAACGCCCGTAAGCAGCAGTTTCTTCATGGGTTTTGGTCCTCCCTGACCATTTACTGTCTCCGTTCCCTTCGAGACCCCGGCCGGGAGACACGGCCTGGCTCAAACCCCAGTTATCTGCGGACGGCGGCGCGCCGCCGCAGCACGTCGATATAGACGGCGATGATGATGACGAGGCCGATCAGGATCTGCTGCCAGAACGCCGAGACATTGTTGATGTTGAGCCCGTTGCGGAGGATCCCCATGATCAGCACACCCGCCAGCACCCCGAGCACCGTGCCGCGCCCGCCGAAGAACGAGGCGCCGCCGATGATCACCGCGGCAATGGCGTCGAGCTCGATGCCGATGCCCGCGTTGGGGAAACCGCTATCGGTGCGCCCGGCGAGCAAGAGGCCCGAGAGCCCGGCCATGAAGCCCGAGATCATGTAGACCACCACGAGGGTCTGATCGACATTGATGCCGGAGACCCGCGCCGCATGCGGATTGCCGCCGATGGCGAAGATGTGCCGGCCCATATTGGTCTTTTCCAGGAAGAACCACAGCCCGAAGGCGCAAACCGCGACGAGGATCAGGCTTGCCGGAATGCCCGCCGGCGGGGCCAGGCCGAGCCCGAAATAGGCTTGGCCGATATAGCGCACCTCCGGCTGCAGCCCCGAAATCGGCGCGCCGTTGGAGATGAGGTAAGTGAGCCCGCGCGCCACGTTCAGCGTGCCCAGCGTCATGATGAACGGATGCGGCAGCTTCAGCACCGTCAGCCCGACGCCGTTCACCCAGCCGACCAGCAGCCCGATGGCGGGCCCGATCAGCAGAACGACGGGCCACGGCACCCCTGCCTTGCTGGCAACCGCCAGGCAGACCATCGAAAGACCCATGATCGAGCCGACGCTCAGATCGATGCCGGCGGTGACGATCACCACGTACATGCCGAGCGCCAGGAGCGCCAGCGAGGCGTTCTGCTTGAGGATATTGGTGAGGTTCTGCGCCGACAGGAACACATCGGGCTTGATGGCAGCGAGCACCGCCATCATCACCACGACGACGAGAATGATGCCGTAGACCTCGAGGAATTTCGACATGCCGGGGCCACGCAGCGAGAACCCGGATTTGGTGGCGGGGGTGTCGCTCATGATGCTGCTCCCACGTCTGCTGGGAGAAAGGCCCCCTCACCCGGTCCTTCGGACCGACCTCTCCCCCAGAGGGAGAGGTGAAGCTGCGGCACTATCTCGCCCACCAACCACCTCTCCCTGGGGGGAGAGGTCGGCGCGTCAGCGCCGGGTGAGGGGGCCTTTTGGAGGAAGGGAGTGCAGCTCATCACCACCCCTCAATGCATGTTGTCATGGGCGAGGGTCGCCGTATGACCCTTGGTGCCCATGATCCAGCCGATGACCTCGTTGCGCGAGGTCTTGCCGAGTTCGGCTTCGGCGAAGTTGGTGCCCTGGTAGAGCGCCATCACCCGATCGCAGCAGTAGAAAATATCGTCCATGCGGTGCGAGATGATGATCACCGCGACGCCGTGCTCTTTGAGCGAACGCACCAGGTCGAGCACCTTGCCCACTTCCTTGATGGCGAGCGCCGCAGTCGGCTCGTCCATGATCACCAGCTTGGCGTCGAAAGCCGTGGCGCGGGCGATGGCGACGGCTTGCCGCTGCCCGCCCGAGAGATCCTCGGTGTTCTGTTCCACCGACTTGACGTGGATGTGCAGCCGATCGAGGTGATCGGAGGCCATCCGCCGGGCCCGCTTGTGATCGACCACGGTGAGCGGCCCGAACTTGGTTCCGGGCTCGCGGCCGAGGTAGATGTTCTCGTAGATCGCCATGTTCCCGGCGAGCGCGAAGTCCTGGTAGACCATCTCGATGCCGAGCTTCTGCGCATCCTTGGGGCTGGAGAATTTCACCGGCGCGCCGTTGAACACCAGTTCGCCCTCTGACGGGGTGAACAACCCGCTGAGGATCTTCATCAGCGTGGATTTGCCGGCGCCGTTGTCGCCGACCACCCCCAGCACCTCGCCCGGCGCCACGTGAAAGTTCACGTCGCGCAGCGCCGTGATGGCTCCGAAATATTTCGATATGCCCCTGGCTTCGAGCAGCATGGCCGCCATGTGCCTTGGTCCTCCCCGACCTAAGCTGCAGCCCGCTCTCGTTGAATGGAACGTATGGTGCTGCATTCCCTGTTGATAGAATGTTTATTCCATTCTAAGTTTGATCGTCAAGCACCATGCGTTCCTAATTGGGCAGTGTTCCTGTTAGGAATCCTGGAAAACCTGATGGCGTCGGCAGAAGGTCATGGACTTCAGCCCTGGTTCTGTTGGACTTTGCCGCCTGAGCCGCTAAGAGGCCGGAATGGACGATGGGGAAATCGAGCTGGACGAGCCGGTGCCGCGGGACTTTCCCGCGCTGCGCGCGCTGATCGCCGCCCGGGCCCCGACCCTGCCCCGCCGCCTGACCCAGGTGGCGAGCTTCGCCCTCGACAACCCCGACGATATCGCTTTCGGCACCGCGGCAAGCGTGGCGCAGCGTTCGGGTGTGCAGCCTTCGACCCTGGTGCGCTTCAGCCAGGCGCTGGGCTACCAGGGCTTTTCCGACCTGCAGGAAGTGTTCCGGGCCCGGCTGCGCGATCGCGTGCCGAGTTACGAAGAGCGGTTGAAGCAGCTGCGCGAGCATGGCGGCAGCAAGAGTGGCCTGCTGCTGCAGGGTTTTGCCGATGCGGCGGAGCGCTCGGTCGCCGACCTCCGTCTCAAGCTCGACCCGGCAACCCTCGATACGGCCGTCGAGATCCTCGCCAAGGCCGAGACCATCTACCTGGTCGGGCTACGCCGCTCGTTCCCCATCACCAGCTACATGGCCTATGCCATGGGCAAGCTCGGCATCCGTAACCTCCTGGTCGACGGCATTGCCGGGCTCGGCGCCGAGCAGATCGGCTTCATCTCGCCGCGCGACGCGGTGCTGGCGATCAGCTTCACCCCCTATGCCAGCGAGACGGTGAACCTCGCCCATGCCGCCAAGGCGCGTCACGCCAAAGTGGTGTCGATCACTGACTCGATCTTTTCGCCCATCGCGCCGATCGCCGACGCCTGGCTCGAGATCGTGGAGGCCGATTTCGAGGGGTTCCGCTCGATGGCGGCGACCATGGCGCTGGCCATGACCTTGACGGTGGCCGTGGCCAGCCGGCGCGGCGAGAGGTAGCGCCAAAACTGCCCCTCACCCGCCTCGCTACGCGAGGCACCCTCTCCCTCAAGGGGAGAGGGGCGGCGTGGGGCAAGATCTCGCCTCTCCTTCCCTCTCCCCTTGAGAGAGGGTGGCCGCGAAGCGGCCGGGTGAGGGGCAGTTCCCGATCAGCCCTTCTTCACCGGATACCCGGTCGCCAGCCCGCCGCCGCCGGCGCCAACCACGGTCTGCTCGAACTCGACGCAGGAGCCGGTCATCGGCGCCGATTCCGGGCCACCGAGAAAGGCGATGAGCCGCGCCACGTCTTCGGGCTTGATCAGCTTGCCGAACGGCCGCGATGCTTCGGCCTTCACCAGCCAGTCATCCGCCGCATCGTGGAAGGTCTTGAGCGTCACGTGCTCTCCAGGCGTGTCAGCCCAGCCGAGAATGATGCCGTTGACCCGGATGCGCATCAGGTTGACGGCATTGGCCGTGTTCTTGGTCAGCGTCATCAGCGCGCCCTTCGAGGCGCTGTAAGCCGCGAGATTGGGCGAGCCGATATAGGCGTTGACCGACAGGATATTGACGATCGTCCCCTCGAGCTTTTCGCGCTGCATCACCTTGATGGCATCCTGCATCAGGAAGAACGGCGCCCGAACATTGATGGCGAACATCCGGTCATAGAGCGCGATATCGGTATCGAGAATGGTGCCTCGATCGGTGAGGCCGGCGATATTGGCAAGAATGTCGACCCGCCCAAACGCCTTGTCGGCAGCAGGGATGACCTGCGCCACCGCTGCCGGATCGGCCAGGTCGGCTTGAACGAAGATCGCCTTGGTGCCGGCATCGCTCAGCGATCTGGCGACCGCCTCGCCCTTGTCGGCCTGCCGGTCGACCAGCACCACGCCGGCCGCCCCGCGCTGTGCCAGCAACCGGGCCGTCGCCTCGCCGATCCCCTGCGCGGCCCCCGTGACAACGGCAATCTTGCCGGCAAATTGGGCAGAGGCATTCTCAGTCATGTCGGGACTCAAATTCTGTAAGGAAAGCGCCCGGACACTAGGGATTTGGGGGGCACGGTGCAAGCGCCAGCGCACAGCGCTACGGCAGTCATCGGCGCCCCACCGGCGTCATCCCCGCGACGACGTATATGCGCTAAGTTCTTGCCCCACCCACCGGCTGTCATCCCAGCGAAAGCTGGGACCCATTCATCCGCTTGCGCTTTGGCGAGTTGGGTCCCTGCTTTCGTGAGGGATGATATCGAGTTTGGGGTGCTGTCCGGTGGCAAGTGCGCCTACGGCGTCCTGCATCGGAGCAGTGGAAACCCCACAACGTCGTATTACACCCGCACCACCTGTCCGGTCTGCGAGCTCCTGGTTGCCGCTTCCGCCAGCTTCTGCGCCTGCAATCCGTCACGCCCGGACGGCGTCGGCGTCGTGCCCTTGCTCATCGCGTCGATGAAACTGTTCACTTCGGCTGCATAAGCCGCGACATAGCGGTCGATGAAGAAATTCTGGATCACGTCCTGGGTGAAGCCTGCGCCGTCGGCCCGCTCGAGCGTCGTCATGTGGACGTTGCCGGCGCGCAGCATGCCCTTCGACCCATGCACTTCGACGCGCTGGTCGTAGCCATAGCTGGCGCGGCGCGAATTGGTGATCACGGCGATCTTGCCCGAGGCAGTCTGCATCTGCACAGCCGCGGTATCGACATCGCCGGCCACCCCGATGGCCTTATCGACCAGCGCGCTGCCCAGCGCATGCACCGAGACGAAATCCTCGCCGACGAGAAAGCGCGCCATGTCGAAATCGTGGATCATCATGTCGCGATAGAGCCCGCCCGAGCGCTCGATATAGCTGACCGGCGGCGGCGCCGGGTCGCGCGAGATGATGGTGACGATCTCGACCTCGCCGACCTCACCACCCCTGATCCGCTGCTGCACCGCGGCGAAGTTCGGGTCGAACCGGCGGTTGAAGCCGATCATCAGCGGCACGCCGGCCGTCTCGACCACCGGCAGGCAGGCTTCGATCCGCTCCACCGACAGCGACACCGGCTTTTCGCAGAGAATCGCCTTGCCGGCCCGCGCCGCCTGCTCGATCAGATCGGCATGGGTGTCTGTGGGCGTGGCAATGAGGATCGCCTCGACGTCCGAAGCGAGGATCTCGTCGATCGAGGCGACTTTGGCGCCGACCGACGCGGCGAGCCCGGCGGCAGCCTCTGCGATGGCGTCCGCCACATAGGCGACGCTCGCCCGGCTGGAATTGGCGATGGTCCCCGCATGTACCTTGCCGATGCGCCCCGCCCCCAGAATGCCAAACCTGACCACGGGATTGTCTCCTTGATGCACGCGCCCGGCGCGCCTGTTCATGATGGATCGATACATAGAACGTTCATTCCGAAAACACTCACTTCGGAATTGACGTTTCATTCGCGCGAGGGATACAACGGCCGCTGAATGCTGTCCAGTCAGTCGACGCGGGGGGAGATCATGCCGGAGGCCAAGCTCGATGTCATCACCATCGGGCGCTCGTCGGTGGACCTTTACGGCCAGCAGATCGGCAGCCGGCTCGAGGATATCGGCTCGTTCGCCAAATCGGTTGGCGGCTGCCCCGCCAACATCGCCGTCGGCACCGCCCGGCTCGGGCTGAAATCGGCGCTGATCACCCGGGTCGGCGCCGAGCAGATGGGCGGTTTTATCAAGGAGCAGCTGAGCCGCGAAGGCGTCGACATCTCGGGCATCGCCACTGACGACAAGCGCCTGACCGCCCTGGTGCTGCTCGCCGTCGAGGCCGAAGGCGTCTCGCCGATGATCTTCGTTCGCACCGACTGCGCCGACATGGCGCTCGACGAAGCCGATATCGATGAAGCTTTCATCCGCTCGGCCAGCGCCATCGTCGTCACCGGCACGCATTTTTCCACCCCCAATGCCGAAGCTGCACAGCTCAAGGCCATCCGCATCGCCAAGGCGGCCGGCCGCAAGGTCGTGTTCGACATCGACTACCGCCCCAACCTCTGGGGCCTCGCCGGCCACGCCGCCGGCTTCGAGCGCTATGTGAAATCCGACTACGTCTCGGCCAAGATGCGGCCGGTGCTCAAAGATTGCGACCTGATCGTCGGCACCGAGGAAGAGGTGCTGGTGGCGGCAGGCGAGAGCGACCTGCTTGCGGCACTCAAGGCAATCCGCTCGGTCACCGACGCCACCGTGGTGCTGAAGCGCGGCGCCAAGGGCTGCATCGTCTATGACGGCGCAATCGGCGACGACCTCGAGCAGGGCATCGTTGGCCAGGGCTTTCCGATCGAGATCTACAATGTGCTCGGCGCCGGCGACGCCTTCATGTCGGGGTTCCTCCGCGGCTGGCTGAGGGGCGAGAGCCACCAGACCTCGGCCACCTGGGCCAATGCCTGTGGCGCTTTCGCAGTCAGCCGCCTGCTCTGCGCCCCGGAATATCCGAGCTGGACCGAGCTAGACTATTTCCTCGAGCACGGCAGCAAGTTCAAAGCCCTGCGCAAGGACGAAGACCTCAACCACCTGCATTGGGCAACAACCCGCCGGCAGCACTGGCCGCGCCTCACCGCCTTCGCCATCGATCATCGCAAGCAGATCGAAGACATTGCCGGCGACAAGGCCGACCGCATCCCTGCCTTCAAGACCCTGGCGGTGAAGGCCGCCGTGCAGATCGCCGCTGGCCGGCCGGGCTTCGGCATGCTGCTTGACGACAAATGGGGCCGCGACGCGCTGTTCGAGGTACCCAAGAACTTCTGGATCGCCCGTCCGGTGGAACTGCCCGGCTCGATCCCCCTCGAGTTCGAGTTCTCGCAGGATATCGGCAGCCGGCTGGTCGAATGGCCGGTCGACCATGCGCTGAAAGTACTGTGCTTCTGGCACCCCGATGACCCCTCGGGGATCAATGCCGCCCAGCTCGAGAAGCTGCGCACTGCGCATGATGCCTGCCGCAAGGTCGGGCGCGACATCCTGATCGAGATCATTCCGTCCAAGGTCGGACCAGTGGATGACACGACCACCGCTCGGGCGCTCACGCAGCTTTACGCGGCCGGCCTGAAACCCGACTGGTGGAAGCTCGAATCGCAGCCGAGCGCTGCTGCGTGGGCTGCAGTGGACGAAGTGATCGAAGCGAACGATCCGCTCTGCCGCGGCGTCGTGTTGCTCGGGCTCGATGCGCCGCAGGACGAGTTGGCGCGCGGCTTCGCCATTGCGCGATCGGCCCGCACGGTGCGCGGCTTTGCCGTCGGCCGCACCATATTTGGCGAAGCTGCCAAGGCATGGTTTGCTGGCACGATGAGTGACGAGCAGGCGGTGGCCGACATGGCGGCGCGGTTCCAGGCGCTGGTGGGGATCTGGGGCGAGTGATGACTGATAGAGACGGCCCCCTCCCGGCCTCCCCCATGAAGGGGGAGGTGAAGAGTCGAGGCTGTGGCTGGATCGTGCCAAACACTGGATGCGGCACCTCCCCCCTTGTGGGGGAGGATGGGAGGGGGCCGTCTGCCCGAGGAGAACTTCAATGACCAACAATACCGTCCGCCTCACCATGGCGCAGGCGCTGGCGCGGTTTATGACCCGGCAGATGACCATCATCGATGGCAACAAGGTGCCGATCTTCGGCGGTGTGTTCGCCATTTTCGGGCACGGCAATGTCGCCGGTTTCGGCGAGGCGCTGTACCAGGTGCGCGAGCAACTGCCGACTTATCGCGCCCATAACGAGCAGGGCATGGCGCATGCGGCCATCGCCTTTGCCAAAGCGAGCTTCCGCCGCCGCTTCATGGCCGCCACCTCTTCGATCGGGCCGGGCGCCACCAATATGGTGACCGCGGCCGCGCTGGCGCATGTCAACCGCCTGCCGGTGCTGCTGCTGCCCGGTGATGTGTTCGCCAATCGCGCCCCCGACCCGGTGCTGCAGCAGGTGGAAAGTTTCGGCGACGGCACGGTGAGCGCCAATGACGTGTTCCGCCCGGTCAGCCGCTATTTCGACCGCATCACCCGGCCCGAGCAGATCATCCCGGCCTTGAACCGCGCCATGCAGGTGCTGACCGACCCCGCCGAGTGCGGCCCGGTGACTCTCAGCCTCTGCCAGGACGTTCAGGCGGAGGCCTATGACTATCCCGAAGCCTTTTTCGCCGAGCGGGTGTGGACGCCGCGCCGGCCGATGCCGGATGCGAACGAGCTGGATGCGGCGGTGGCTGCCATCAGGACCGCGGAGAAGCCGGTGATCATCGCCGGCGGCGGCGTGCTGTACTCCGAGGCCGCTGAAGGGCTGCGCGCCTTTGCCGAACGTCACGGCGTGCCGGTCATGGAGACCAATGCCGGCAAATCCAGCCTGCCGCATGACCATCCGCTGAATATGGGATCGGTGGGCGTAACGGGGTCGTCGGCATCGAACCTGCTGGCCGAGCAGGCCGACCTGGTGCTGGCGGTCGGCTCGCGCCTGCAGGATTTCACCACCGGCTCGTGGGCGCTGTTCAAGGCCGACAATGTCAGGATCATCGGGCTGAACACGCAGGTGTTCGACGCCACGAAGCACCGCGCCATGCCGCTCGTCGCCGACGCCAAAGCCGGGCTCGACCTGCTCGATGGCAAACTCGGCCCCTGGCACGCCAGCGACGCCTGGCAGGCAACCGCCAAGGAAGCCAAGGCCAGATGGCTGGTTTCCGCCAAGGCGGTGACCGACCCGACCAATGCGCTGCCTTCCGACGCGCAGGTGATCGGTGCGGTGCACCGGGCCCGCGGTTCGGGCGCGACGCTGGTCTGCGCCTCGGGCGGCCTGCCGGGCGAGCTGCACAAGCTCTGGCCGGCCGGCGCACCGGGCAGCTACCACATGGAATACGGCTACTCGACCATGGGCTACGAGATCGCCGGCGGGCTCGGAGTGAAGCTGGCCAAGCCGCATGACGATGTCATCGTCATGCTCGGCGACGGCAGCTACATGATGATGAATTCCGAGATCGCCACCTCGGTGATGCTGGGCAAGAAGCTGACCATCGTGGTGCTCGACAATCGCGGCTTCGGCTGCATCAACCGGCTGCAGATGGCAACCGGCGGCGCCAACTTCAACAACCTGCTCAAGGACACCTTCCACGAGACGCTGCCCGAGATCGACTTCGCCGCCCACGCCGCATCGATGGGCGCCTGGGTGCGCAAGGCCGCCTCGATTGCCGAGCTCGAAAGCGCGCTGGTCGAAGCCGACAAGGTCGAGCGCACCACCGTGCTGGTGATCGACACCGACCCGCTGATCTCCACCGAGGCCGGCGGGCACTGGTGGGATGTGGCCGTGCCGGAAGTTTCGGCGCGGCCGCAGGTGAACGCGGCGCGCAAGGAATATGAGGAAGCACTGAAGGGTCAGCGGCTGTAGACATTGGGGCCACGGCAAGGCCCCCTCACCCGCCGCTGCGCGGCGACCTCTCCCCCAAGGGAGAGGTGGAGCTGAGGCGAGATGCCCATGCATCACCTCTCCCTTGGGGGAAAGGTCGGTCCGAAGGACCGGGTCAGGGGGCCTTCCTCATGCACAAAACGACGAACGAACAGGTGACGACTTTGAAAGCCAAACTGGGCATGTCCCCCATCGCGTGGTGGAACGACGATCTGCCGGAGCTGAGCGATGATGTGTCGCTGGAGGAGTGCCTGCGCCAGTCGCGCTCGGCCGGCTTCACCGGCATGGAGAAGGGCCGGCGCTTCCCAGATGATCCGGCAATCATGCTGCCGATCCTCAAGGCGGCCGACGTGACGCTGTGCGGCGGCTGGTTCTCCGGCACGCTGGTCAACGAGGACATGGCGGCCAACCAGAAGCGGATCGCGCCGATGATCGAGCTGTTCAAGGCGGTCGATGCGCCCTGCATCGTCTATGGCGAGGTCGGGCGCTCGATCCAGGGCGACCGCACGAAGCCGCTGGCCACCAAGCCGAAGCTGAGCGACGACGAGATGCAGGCCTATGCCAAGAAGCTCACCCAGTTCGGCGAATGGTGCGCAGAACAAGGCATGCCGCTGAGCTACCACCACCACATGGCAGCGGTGGTCGAGACCGAGCCGGAGCTTGACGCGTTCATGCGCTATTCCGGCCCCGGCATCCCGCTGCTGCTCGATGCCGGGCACCTGGCCTTTGCCGGCGGCGACGTGCTGCGCGCCATCGATAACCACCACGCCCGTATCAGCCACGTGCACGTCAAGGACATCCGCCGCGCCGTCGTCGATGGGCTGGATCGGACGAAGCAGAGCTTTCTCGACGCGGTGGCGCTCGGCGCCTTCACCGTGCCGGGCGATGGCTCGCTGGATTTCGCCGCGATCGTCAGAAAGCTCGCCGACTATGGCTACGAAGGCTGGTTCGTGGTCGAGGCCGAGCAGGACCCCAAGGCCAACCCGCCGCAGCGCATGGCCGAGGTGGGTCACAGGGAACTGATGCGGGTTATGACGCTCGCCGGCTACACCGTGGAAACCCAGGGTTTTCCCAACCGCTGAGATCAGGCGTTTGCGGGGATGGGGCGATCCGGACTAGTTTCAGGTCTTTCCGGAGGCATCGGCGTGAGCGAAGACAACCAAGAAAACAAGAAGCCAGGCCTGTTCACCATGGGGTGGTTCAAGCCGCTGTACCGGCGGGTGATCGTCATCGCCATCATCGCGCTGTGGTGCGCCTGGGAATGGCTCTACAACCACGATCAGTTCTGGGGCCTGATCACCCTGGCGGCGCTGGCCTATGGCGTCTGGACCTTCTTCATCAACTTCGAGAACGAGCTCAACAAGACCGATGGCAAACCTAAAAGCTAGGCCGGCGGCCGAACAGGGCCACGTCCACCACATCACCCCTGAGAGTGCCGGCTGGACCTATGTCGGGTTCGACCTGCACAAGCTGCCCAATGTCGGCGATTTGGCGCGCGGCGGCGGTGACGACCGCGAGGTCTGCATCGTGCTGATATCGGGCCGCGCCAAGGTGACCATCGACGGCCAGGATTTCCTCGTCGGCGGCCGCATGAGCCCATTCGAGGGCCCCGGTCACTCGGTGTATGCCCCGGCGGGCGCCAACTGGCGCATCGAGGCGCTGACGCCACTCGAGGTCGCGGTCTGCTCGGCGCCCGGCGTGCGCGGCGCCCGGCCGCCGCGGGTGATCGGCCCCGGCGATGTCGAGAAGCTGACCCGCGGCACGGGCACCAATACCCGCTACCCCACCAACATCCTGCCCGAAACCGCCCCGGCGGATTCGCTGCTGGTGGTCGAAGTGATCACCCCGGGTGGCCACACCTCGAGCTACCCGCCGCATCGCCATGACGAAGACGACCTGCCGCGCCAGAGCTTCCTCGAGGAGACCTACTACCACCGGTTTTCGAAGCCACAGGGGTTCGGCTTCCAGCGCGTCTACACCGACGACCGTTCGCTCGACGAAACCATGCTGATCGAGGATGGCGACGTGGTGATGGTGCCCAGGGGCTACCACCCGGTGGCCGCGGTAGCGGGCTATGACATCTACTATCTCAACGTCATGGCCGGCCCGAAGCGCACCTGGAAGTTCTACAATGCGCCCGAGCATGAGTGGATGCTGAAGGCGTAAGTCGGCAATCGGCAGTCGGCAGTCGCGTCTCCGCAGCAGCCGCTTTCTACTGCCTACTGCCTACTGCCGACTACCGCCTCCCCCTTGACCCCGCGCGCCCCCGCGTGCATCGCTCCGCGACTTTGTTTCCCGGAGCGCTCTAGATGTCGTCCAATTTCGTCCTCACCCTCTCCTGCGCCGATCGGCCGGGGATCGTTGCCGCGGTGACCACGGAACTGGCGGGCCTCGGTTGCAACATCGCGGAATCCAACCAGTTCTGGGACAAGGAAACCGGCCAGTTCTTCATGCGGCTGGCCTTCACGACCCCCGATAGCGTCGATCGCGATGCGCTGGAGCGCGGGCTGAAGCCGGCGATCGAACGCTTCGGCATGCGCACCACCCTGGTCGATGAAGCGAGAAAGAAGAAGATCCTGGTGATGGTTTCGAAGTTCGACCACACCCTGCTTCACCTGCTCTACCAGATCCGTGTCGGCTGGCTCGATGCCGAGGTGGTGGCGATCGTCTCCAACCACGAGGACAGCCGCAAGACCGCCGACTACGAGGGCATCCCGTTCCACCTGCTGCCGGTCGGCAAGGACAACAAGGCGGCGCAGGAAGAGCAGGTGATCGCCCTGTTCAAGGAGACCGGCGCCGACCTCGTGGTGCTGGCCCGCTACATGCAGATCCTGTCCGACAAGTTCGCTACCCGGCTCTACGGGCAGATCATCAACATCCACCACTCGTTCCTGCCCAGCTTCAAGGGTGCCAAGCCCTACCACCAGGCGCACGAGCGCGGCGTCAAGATCATCGGCGCCACGGCGCATTACGTGACGCCCGAGCTCGACGAGGGCCCGATCATCGAGCAGGAAACGGCGCGGGTGACCCACGCCCTGAGCCCCGACGACCTGGTGGCCGCCGGGCGCGATGTTGAAAGCCGGGTGCTGGCCCGGGCCGTAAAACTTCACCTCGAGAACCGGGTGATGCTGAACGGCAGGAAGACGGTGGTGTTCGGCTGAGGGCGGTAAGGCCTCCTCACCCGGCCCTGCAGGCGGACCTCGCCCCCCGGGGCGCTACCGCGTCCCCCCTGGGCGCTACCGCGTCCCCTCGGGGCGCTACCGCGTCCCCGGGGCGCTACCGCGTCCCCAAGCGAGAGGTGAAGCTGTGTCACGATCTGGCCTCCCTCACACCTCTCCCTTTGGGGGAGAGGTCGCCGCGGAGCGGCGGGTGAGGGGGCCTTCTGGGATCAGGCCGTCTGCGTCAGCGCCGCCTTGTTCGCCTCGAGAAACGCCTTCAGCCCCTGCGGCCTCTCACCCCACAGCGTCTCGACCGCATTGGTGGTGAGCGCCACGCGGCCGAGCCGGGTATTGGCATCGAACGGCACAATGAAACCGTGCACCACCGGCTCAGGCACCCCCGCCGCGACGGCCCCGGCGGCCAACTGCTCGTCGGTGACATCGACCACCTCGATCGGCTTGCCGGTGACTTCCGTGGCGATGGCCGCGATCTCGCGCGTGGTCAGCGCCGCCGGGCCGGTGACGGTCAGCGTCCGGCTTGCATCGCCCGACAGCAGTGCCCCGGCCGCGGCCCGTGCCGTGTCTTCGCGCGACACATGCGCCAGCGTGCCCGCGCCGGACGAGGTGTACCACTTGCCCGACTTGAGGGCCGAGGGGAGTGAACCCAAGAGGTTCTCGGCGTACCAGTTCATCCTGAGGATGGTGTAGCCGACGCCGGAAGCCTTGATTGCTTCCTCGGTGCCGAAATGCTCGGGCGCGAAGGGGATGGGCGACGCGGGCTCGGGCGCCGGCATCGAGGTGTAGACGATGTGCTTGACGCCGGCCGCCTTGGCCGCGGCGACCGCGCTGGTCTGCAGCGCGGTGCGGCTGGGGCCGAGGACGTCGATCGAGATCAGCAGCAGCCGATCGACGCCATCCAGCGCCTTGATGAAGCCGGTCACGTCGCCGTAGTCGGCCTTCCGCGTCTCGACGCCGGCAAAGTTCAGTTTTTCCGGGTGGCGCGAGCCGGCAATGATCTTGCCGGCATAGCCGCGCTCCAACAGCAGCTCGACGACGCGACGGCCCAGCTTGCCGCCGGCGCCGGCAACGAACAGGGTGGGTGAGGTGGTCATGTGAGGAAACTCCGATAGTCCCGATAGCTTGTCTCTTTTTGAGACTACGTATACAATAGGAACTACATCGATTGCCGCAAGACGGCAGTTTCAACGCCCCTGGTTACCCCAAAGGAACCACCTATTGCCGGATAGCCCGATTGCCCCGCTGAGCCAGATGATGGCCGAGTATTCCGATCCCTCGCAGTGCCCGGTGCGCAACGTGCTCGACCAGCTCGGTGACAAATGGAGCGTCCTGATCATCAGCGCGCTGGCCCACCGCCCTTACCGCTTCGGCGAGCTGAAGCGCGAGATCAGCGACATTTCGCAGCGCATGCTGACCCAGACGCTGCGCGACCTGCAGGCCGACGGGCTGATCGAGCGCACCGTGTTCCCGACCACCCCGCCCAGCGTCGAGTACAAACTGAGCCCGATGGGCCGCAGCTTCCTCGTGCCGCTCTCGGCGATGGTCGACTGGGCCTTCGAGCACTTCCCGGCGATCCGCGAAGCGCGCCAGGAGTTTGCCAAGGCGGCTTAGTGGCGCTGACTGAAGCAGACGCCCTTGCCCTACCCCGGCAAATCCCTCACAACCCGGCGGTGAACCACTCCTCCCCCTTCTCCGACCGTCGCATCGTCGTCGCCATCGCTCTGTTCTGCTGCCTGCTCTGGGGCAGTGCGGTGCCAGCCGTGAAGATCGGTTACGGGCTGTTCGCCATCGCCCCCTCCGACACGCCCTCGCTGATGCTGTTCGCCGGGGCGCGGTTCTTCCTGTCGGGCCTGATACTGCTGGGTTACTCGGCGCTGGCACGAAAGCCCGTCGCGCAGCAGCCGCGGCGGCTGGGACAGCTGGCGCTGCTCGGGCTGATCAGTACCGCCGGGCAGTACCTGTTCTATTACATCGGGCTGGCCCACTCGACCGGCGTCAAGGTGTCGATCACCACCTCGACCAGCACGTTCTTTTCGGTGCTGATCGCGCATTTCCTCTATGTCAACGACAAGCTCACGCCGCGCCGTATCCTCGGCTGCCTGCTCGGCTTTGCCGGCGTTGTGGCGGTGAACCTGGCTGCGACCGGCATCGACCTCAATGTCAGCCTGCTCGGGGAAGGTTTCATCGTCATCGCCGCACTGCTGTTCTCGGTGGGTGGCGTCTACGGCAAGGGGCTGAGCGCCGATATGGACGCGGGCGTGATGACCGGCTGGCAACTGCTGCTTGGCGGCGCCATGCTCGCGATTGCCGGCTTCGCCCTCGGTGGCAGACTGAATGCCTTCGGCCTCGAGGCGGCGCTGCTGCTGGCCTACCTCGCGGCTTTGTCGGCGGCGGCCTTCGCGTTGTGGAGCGTGCTGCTCAAGCACAATCCGGTCGGCTCGATCGCCATTTTCAACTGCGCCATTCCGATCTTCGGCGTGCTGCTTGCCGGCCTGTTCCTCGGCGAGAGCATTTTCGAATGGAAGAACCTCGCCGCGCTGCTGCTGGTCAGCGTGGGGATCTGGATGGTGACGGCCGCGGCGCGAAGTCCCGTCGCGGGGCGCCCCTCACCCTAGCCCTCTCCCCCCGGGGGCGCTATTGCGCTCCCCTAGGAGGGGCGAGGGGACGATAGACGCACCGGCTGTGCCGCAACGCCCCCTCGCCCCTCTGGGAGAGTCGGGGTGAGGGGCAGCCAAGCACTCAGGCAGAGGCCGGAAACACTCGCCAGCGCTTCGGCCTGAAGGCGATGCGGGTTTTCTCACCGGCCGGGTGGTCGAACGGCAGGTCGATTTCCACCCGGTTGGGGTTGCCGCCGATCTCGAGCTCGACGCGGCGGGTGCCGCCGACGCGGCGCGAGGCGACGACCACGCCGGCAAGCGCGGCGCCGACCCCATCCTCGACCAGCTCCACATCGTGCGGCCGGAAGAACAGGCCGGCTTCACCCGCCGCATCGTTGGGCGCCGGCAAGCCGATGGCGCGGCCGCCGACCCACAGCTCATGGTTCTCCACTGTCACCGGCATCGAACTCGACTCGCCGATGAACGAGAAGACGAACGGCGAGTTGGGCCGGTCGTAGACATCGTCGGGCGTGCCGACCTGCTCGATCTTGCCCTGGCTCATCACCACCAGCCGGTCGGCCAGCTCCAGCGCCTCTTCCTGGTCGTGTGTCACGAACACCGTGGTGTGGCCGGTGCGGTCATGGATTTCGCGCAGCCACTTCCTCAGCTCCTTACGCACCTGCGCATCGAGCGCCCCGAACGGCTCGTCGAGCAGCAGCACGCGCGGCTCGATGGCGAGCGCCCGGGCCAGCGCCACGCGCTGCCGCTGGCCGCCCGACAGCTGCTGCGGGAAACGCGTCTCGAGCCCATTGAGCTGCACCAACTCGAGCAATTCCATCGCCCGGCGACGGATCTCCGCCTTGGGCGGGCGGTTCGAGCGCGGCCGTACCTTCAGCCCGAACGAGACATTGTCGAGCACAGTCATGTTGCGGAACAACGCATAGGCCTGAAACACGAAGCCGACATTGCGTTCCTGCACGGTCTTGGACGAGGCATCCTCGTCGCCGAAAAAGATCCGGCCGGCCGTCGGCATCTCCAGCCCCGCGATCAGCCGCAGCAGCGTGGTCTTGCCCGAGCCGGAGGGCCCGAGCAGCGCGATCAGTTCGCTCGACTTGACCTCGAGCGACACATCGTTGAGCGCCGGGTAATGCGAGAATTCCTTGCGGACGGTATCGACGCGGATATCCAAGCTGTGGACCTTTCAGTGTCGGCGGGTGCCAGCGAGTTCGTCGCCTAAGCGGTACTCGAGGATGGTTTTGAACACCAGCGTCACCAGCGCCAGCATGGCCAGCAGCGAGGCAACGGCGAAGGCGGCGGTGAAATTGTACTCGTTGTAGAGGATTTCGATATCGAGCGGCATGGTGGTGGTCTTGCCGCGAATATGGCCTGAAACCACCGACACCGCCCCGAACTCGCCCATGGCGCGGGCATTGCAGAGCAACACCCCGTAGAGCAGCCCCCACTTGATGTTGGGGAGCGTCACCCGGGTGAAGGTCTGCCACCCGGTGGCGCCCAGCGACAGAGCCGCTTCTTCGTCGGTGTTGCCCTGGTCCTGCATCAGCGGGATCAGTTCGCGGGCGATGAACGGGAACGTGACGAAAATGGTCGCCAGTACGATGCCCGGCACCGCGAAGATGATCTCGATATTGTAGGCCTTGAGCAGCGGATGCAGAACGCTCTGCGCCCCGAACAGCAGCACATAGACCATGCCCGAAACCACCGGCGACACCGAGAACGGCAGGTCGATCAGCGTGGTGAGGAAGCTCTTGCCCCAGAACTCGTACTTGGCGACACACCAGGCAGCGGCGACACCGAACACCAGGTTGAGCGGCACTGCGATGGCGGCGACGAGCAGGGTCAGGATGATTGCCTGCTGCGACTGCCGGTCGGCGAATGCCGCGAAATAGGTGTCGGCGCCTTTGCGGAACGCTTCGGTGAACACCAGCACCAGCGGCAGCACCAGCACCATCGCCATGAACACCAAGGCGATGGCGATCAGCAGCCGCCGGATCCACACCCGCTCGGTGGTGGGGCGGGTGTGCTCCTCCGGCGGGATCAGTCGTCGGCTGTCATAGATCACATCGGGCTCAAACATTGCCGAACCTCCGCCGCGCCCAGGCCTGGATCAGGTTGATCACCAGCAGCATGACGAAGGCGATGATCAGCATGATGCCGGCAATCACCGCCGCTCCCGCCTGGTCGAACTCCTCGAGCTTGATGACGATCAGCACCGGCGCGATCTCCGAGATGTTCGGCAGGTTGCCGGCAATGAAGATCACCGAGCCGTACTCGCCGACGGCGCGGGCGAAGGCCAGCGCAAAGCCGGTGAGCAGCGCCGGGGTCAGCCGTGGCAGGATCACCGCAGTAATGGTTTGCCAGCGGTTGGCGCCGAGCGTTGCCGCGGCCTCCTCGAGCTCCTGCTCGAACTCCTCGAGCACCGGCTGCACCGTGCGCACCACGAAGGGCAGGCCGATGAAGATCAGCGCGATGACGATGCCGGTTGGGGTATAGGCGATCTTGAAGTTGAGCGAGAACTCGCTGAGCCCGAATGGCAGCCAGGTCTGGCCGTGCCACCACTGCCACAGCGGCCCCTTGTCGGAAAACAGCGAGCCGACCCAGCCTTTGGGCGCGTAAAGCGTCGACAGCGCAATGCCCGCCACGGCCGTCGGCAGCGCGAACGGCAGGTCGACGATGGCGTCGAGTAGTCGGCGGCCGGGGAACCTGTAGCGCACCAGCACCCAGGCGACGATGATGCCGAACCCCACGTTGACCAGCGCCGCGATCAACGACGAGCCGAAGCTCACCTCCAGCGCCTTGAGGGTACGTGGCGAGGTGGCGATCCTGATGATCTGATCGATGGGCGTCGTCGCCGCCTTGAGGAACAGCCCGGCGATCGGGATTAGGACGATCAGGCTGAGATAGAGGATGGTGTAGCCGAAAGTCAGCCCGAACCCAGGGATGACGCTGGGCTTTACAAAGCTCCACCCCGCTCGCGCCGGGTGGGATGGGTTCCGGGAGGTCCCGCGGGGCGCTCCTGCCACCGTATTACTGCGCGGGGGTGTAGACTTGGTCAAAGATGCCCCCATCCCCGAAATGCTTGGGCTGCGCCGTCTTCCAGCCGCCGAAAAGCGGATCGTCAATGGAGATCAGATCGATCTTTGGGAAGGCTTCGACCAGCGCCTGCTCGGTGACGATAGATGGGTCGGACGGGCGGTAGTGGTTCTTGGCCGCCAGCGTCTGGCCCTCGGGCGAGTAGAGGTATTCGATATAGGCTTTGGCGAGATCGGCAGTGCCGTGCGCCTCGACATTCTTGTCGACGATGGCCACCGGCGGCTCGGCGAGGATAGAGCTGGGCGGATAGACGACGTCGAAATTGTCCGCGCCGAATTCGTCGAGCACCAGGAACGCCTCATTCTCCCAGGCCAGCAGCACGTCGCCCAGTTCCTTCTGCGCGAAGGTCACGGTCGAGCCGCGCGCCCCGGTATCGAGCACCGGCACGTGGGCAAACAGCTGCTTGATGAAATCGCTGTTCTTGGCCTCGTCGCCGCGGAACGTCTTGTTGGCATAGGCCCAGGCGGCCAGGTAGTTCCAGCGCGCCCCACCCGAGGTCTTGGGGTTCGGGGTAATGACTTCGACGCCGTCCTTGATCAGGTCGCCCCAGTCGACAATGCCCTTGGGGTTACCCTTGCGGACGAGGAACACGATGGTCGAGGTGTAGGGCGTCGAGTTGTGCGGGAATTCGCTGCGCCAGTTGGCGTCGATCAGCCCCGACTTCTCGGCGATGGCGTTGATGTCGCCTTCGAGCGCCAGCGTAACGACGTCGGCCGAGAGCCCGTCGATCACCGCCTGGGCCTGCTTGCCCGAACCGCCATGGCTCTGCTCGATGGTGACGCTGCGGCCGGTGGTAGCCTTCCAGTGCTTGGCGAACGCCTCGTTGAACTCTGCATAAAGCTCGCGAGTCGGATCGTACGACACGTTGAGCAGCGTCTGGTCCTGGGCGCGGGCAGTGATCGCACCGGTGAAGGCGAGCGCCGCGGCGAGGCCGCCGAGCGCAAGAATTCTGGCCGTTCTCTTCATCACGTCCTCCTGGTGAAGATCAACTTCCATAACTCTATCTGGTTAGTCGGCATTCTCAAGGAAGGCGCTGGTTGCGGTGGAGCAGCGCTGCGAAAAACCTTTCTGCAGGAAGGCTGCTAGTGGCACCACCATTGCGCAAACCGGGACTCAACGCCTTTGGATGAGCATGAGTTTGCGCGAAGTGAAACCGCGTTCAGTCACGGCATCCGCAGTAAGCGCGCGGGGGACTGGTTGGGTTGCAGGCGCATGCCTGCTAGCAGCAGCACCCACCGGCCGATGATAGGGGATGGACTGAGGAAGGCTCTGCGCCTGTGCCCGCTACACCAGCTCGTCCCTGGCGTTGACCGCGTCGGCCAGCGTCGTGCGATCCAGCACTTCACGCGTAGCGATGGTGACACGGGCGAAGACATGGCGGATTTCGCAGCTCGCTTCGTCGGCGCAGTCGACGCAGCGGCGATAGGCGATCTTGGACAGGCAAGGCAGCGGCGCGATCGGCCCGTCGATCAGCCGCAGCACTTCGCCGAACGTCACCTGCTCGGGGGCGCGCAGCAGCACATAGCCGCCGAGGCGGCCACGGCGGCTCATCACGATGCCGGCGCGCTTCAGCTCGAGCAGGATCTGTTCGAGGAACTTCTTGGGGATCGCCTGGCCACGCGAAATCTCCGAGATCATCAGCGACTCGCCGGCCGGGATCCTGGTCAGGGCCACCAGCGCCCTCAGAGCGTATTTTGCCTTCTGCGAAATCATCGCGGGCCGTATCCCGAACGGTCGCCAACTCGACCGTTACTGTTGGCTATAGCGCTCCCGGCGTGAACAAACCATTGCGTCCTGCTACGTGGCGTCACGCCTTCTCTTCTTCGGCTACGGGAGGAGGAACTTCCGGGTTGAACGGCATGCCGGGCGTGGTGGCCGGCCTGTCGGGGCGCGGCGGCACCGGCTCAGGCAGCGTCGGCAGCTCGGTAACAACGTCCTCGGCGGGTGCATCGAGCGCTGCGAGTTCGGCGATATCCTCGGCTTCCACCGCCTCGGGGTCGGGGTCGGCCGGTGTCTCGAACGTCTCTTCGGCATCGAAAGCCTTGTCGGGCTCCTCGCCATAAGCCGAGACCAGGGCCGGCGGTTCGGCAGGGCCGCTGTCGGGGTGCTGCACCTGGGCCTGCGCCGCCTCGATCGCCTCGGCCAGCAGGTTCGGGTCGGATGGCAGTTTTGGCGTCGTCGCGGCCGCTGCGGCGACCAGCGGCGCCAGCACCGACGCGACGGCGTCCGATGCGGTGATCTCGGCCACCGCCTGGCTGTCGCGGTTGATGACATCGACCATGCCAAGGCCGATCTCGCGCTCGCCCAGGATCACCACGTCGGCGCCGAGCGTCTTGAGGTGCGTCTCTTCCTCGTCGGAATGGGCGCGGGCTACGATCAGCACCTTGGCGTTCTGCTTCCGCGCCTGCTCGACCGCCTGCCCCGCCTCGAAAGCATTGGGGATGGCGATCACCACCGTGGTCGCTCCGGCGACATTGGCGAGGGTCAGCACTTTGGACGCCGCGGCATTGCCGACCACCACCTCGATGCCGAGCGCCCGCGCAGCGTTGACGCGTCCCTCGGCGTCTTCGACCACAAGGAACGGCCCCTTCGCTTCGAGCAGCGCTTCACCCACCACCGAGCCGACGCGGCCGAAACCGACAATGATGACGTGACCCGACTGCCCGGTGGGCACCTGCGTCGCCTCGGTCTCCTGCGGCACGTCGGGGGCGGCGGCGCGCGGCGCACTGGCCACGAGGTCCGGCTCAGTGCGTTCCGCGGCGGCTGCCACCAACTCCGGCCGGCCAAAGCGGCTCTCCAGCGCGGGACGCAGCAGGTCGAGCACGAAGAAGATCAGCGGGTTGAGGATGATCGAGATAATCGACCCGGCGAGGATCAGGTCGCGCCCCTCTACCGGCAGGATGCCGAGCCCGACGCCGAGCGCCGCGAGGATGAACGAGAACTCGCCGATCTGCGCCAGGCTCGCCGAAATGGTCAGCGCCGTACCCACCGGGCGCTTGAACGCCAGCACGATCAGGAAGGCGAGGATCGATTTGCCGAAGATGATGATGAACACCGTCGCCAGCACCGGCAGCGGATCGGTAACGAGGATCATCGGATCGAACAGCATGCCGACGGCCACGAAAAACAGCACCGCGAAAGCGTCGCGTAGCGGCAGGCTTTCCTGCGCCGCACGGTGGCTGAGCTCGCTTTCGGAAAGGATCATGCCGGCAAAGAAGGCGCCAAGCGCCAGCGACACGCCAAACAGGTAGGCGGCGCCAGCGGCGACGCCCAGCGCGATGGCCAACACGGCGAGACGGAACAGTTCGCGGCTGCCGGTATGGGCAGTGTAGTGGAGAATGAACGGGATCACCCGGCGCCCCACCACCAGCATGAACCCGACGAACGCGGCGAGTTTCACCACCGTCACTGCCAGGATGCCCAAGACATCGAGATGGATGCCGAATATGTTCTCGACGAAGTCGACGAACGGATCGTGCAGCGCCGCGCCTTCAACGCCGTTGATCGAGGCAATGGCCGGGATCAGCACCAGGGCGAGCACCATCGCCAGATCCTCGACGATGAGCCAGCCGACGGCGATGCGGCCCTTTTCGCTGTCGACCATGTGCCGGTCCTGCAGCGCCTTGAGCAGCACCACGGTGGAGGCGACCGACAGCGCCAGGCCGAACAGCAGGCCGGCGCCGAGCCCCCAGCCGAGCAAGGTCGCAAGGCCAAGCCCCATGATGGTGGCACCGCCGATCTGGACGATGGCGCCGGGGATGGCGACAGCCCTGACGCTCAACAGGTCCTTGAGCGAGAAATGCAGGCCCACGCCGAACATCAGGAGGATCACGCCGATTTCGCTGAGCTCGTTGGCGAGCTCGGCGTCGGCAACGAAGCCGGGGGTGAACGGCCCGACCAGCACGCCGGCGACCAGGTAGCCGACGAGCGGCGGCATGCGTAGGCGATTGGCGATGGCGCCGAGAATGAATGCCAGCACCAGACCCGCAACGATCGTCGAGATCAGGGGTGTGCTGTGCGGCATCGGCAGGACCTCCGGCGGGAATTACCCCAAAACTGGTTGAAAGCGGTGAGAGCCTCGAAGATGCGGCATTGGCCGCCTCGCTGCAACCCAATGAGACCGGGAAAACTGCGGCAAAATCATGTGGGTGCTGGACAATCTCTCCGACTTTCGTCGAAAGCGCGGCTTCACCGCCGCCCGGCGAACGCGGGCCGAGGCTCAGCCCGCCATCACCAGCTTGATCTCGCCAAATGCCGGGGCGCCCGCGATCGCCGCCGGCACCTCGTCGAGGCGGATGGTGCGGGTAATCAGCTGGTCGAGCGACAGCGCTCCCGCCGCGATCAGCTCGGCGGCGCGCTCATGCGTCAGCGGGTTGAGCCAGGCGCTCTCGAGCCTGAGCTCCTTGGTGAGCAGTTCGAACGGCGCCAGCGCCACCTCTTCGCCCTCGGGCACCACACCGAACAGCACCACGGTGCCGCCGCGCCGCGCCATCGCGATGGACTGCCGCACGGTCTCACCGACCCCGGCGCACTCGAACACCACATCGGCGCCGCGCGGTAGCAGGGTCGCGATCGCCGCGACCGGATCGGCGCCGGCATCCACCACATGATGCGCGCCGAGTTCGAGCGCCAGCGCACGCCGCGGCTCCTGCCGCGTCGACAGCACCACCGTGCCGGCCCCGGCGAGCAGCGCCAGTTCGACCATCAGCAGCCCGATCACCCCGCCGCCGAGGATCACCACCGAGACGCCGGGGGCGATGCGCGCCACGTCGATGGCATGGAGGCAACACGACACCGGCTCGCAGAATGCTCCATGCAGCGGATCGAGCCCAGGCGGCAGCGCCACTGCCTGCCCGGCCGGCAGCAGCACGTATTCGGCAAAGCCGCCATCGCGATGGACGCCGATGGCACTGAGGCCGGCGCAAAGGTTCGGCCGTCCGCCGAGACAATCGGCGCAGTGGCCGCAGCAGATATTGGGATCGCCGGTAACCCGGGTGCCGATGCGGAAGCCCTCGACCGCCGCGCCGGCTTCTTCGACAATGCCGGAGAACTCGTGCCCCAGCGTCACCGGCTTGCTGGTCGGGAACTCGCCGCGGAACATATGGCGATCCGAACCGCAGATGCCGCAGGCTTCGATGCGGACCAGAAGGTCATGCGGACCGGGTGTCGGCCGCGGCACGTCTTCGATGATCAGCCGTTCCGGCGCCTGTAGCCGCACTGCCCGCATCCCGATGCCCTCTCGTTCGCACTATCATGTTACAAGCCGGTCCGCGGGCAAAGGCCCCCTTGCCGGCGCCAATCAGACCATCAGCCGGTCGATCTTTTCGGCGAGCCTCATGTCCTTGTCGGTCAGGCCGCCGGCCGCGTGGGTGGTCAGCGTAATGCGGACCTTGTTGTAAACGTTCGACCATTCCGGATGGTGGTCCATCTTCTCGGCGGCGAGTGCCACCCGCGTCATGAACGAGAAGGCTTCCGAGAACGTCTTGAACTTGAAGTCGTGGCTGATGGCGTCGGCCTGCGGATCGTAGATCCAGCCATTGAGCTTCAAAAGGGCAGCCTCGCGCGCCGCAGGCTCGAGCTTTTCGACCATTATGATTTTCCTCTTTTGCAACGACTCGGGAGATTGGGGCTGCATAACGCCCGATCCGTGGCAAAGGGTCCGGCGCCCCTTGGGACGCCGGACCTCGAACTAGGCAAGGGCAGCGGCATCGCCGGGCACGATGCGGGCGACATGGCCGCGCTCGACCCCGCCGTCATCGAGGTAGCCGATATGGCCCGGCTCGACGTCGATCTGCCATCCGGCGCTCGGGCCGTCGATCCAGTCGACATGGTAGCCGGTCTCGGTGAGCCGCCATTGGCCGGTGCGCCGCGTCCCGTCGGGCAGCGCCATGAACGCCTCGCTGGCGGTGCGGTAGTAGATCGCCGCCTCCTTGCCCGGCGCCATCGCCACATAGTGCGTGCTGCCTACCAGCAGCGCCGTGAGGGTGGTTTTGTCGGTGATGATCATCTGTGCATCCTTTCTGAGGCCTGCTGGCGACCGGCTGCATGCCGTGCTAGTCAAGCGGCTTGACGATTTAGCTTTAGGAACGGACTTGGTCAAGCATCTTGACGATGATCTCGCCAGCATCGACCATATCGGCCTCGCCCTGTGGCGAGCGGCGCATGACTGGCGCCACCGCATGCGGGAGGAACTGGCGGCCCGCGGCTACCCTTGGCACCAGAGCGCCGCCGGCGAGGTGCTGGCGCATCTTGGCCCCTCCGGCATCTCGCAGGCGCTGCTCACCGAACGCATGGGACTCAGCAAGCAGGCGGTGCAGCAGCTGGTTGACCAGCTCGAGGCGCAGGGCGTGGTCGACCGCGTTCCCGACCCTGCTGATGGGCGCGCCAAGCGGATTGTCCTGACCGAGCTGGGGCTGCGGGACTTTGCCGAACGCAACAAGGTCAAGCGGCTGATCGAGAGCCAGTATCGCGACAGGCTGGGACCGGAGGCATTTGCGGCGCTGGCCGCGGCGCTGGCCAGGCTTGCCGGCTGACCTGCGTCGGGTGTCGCCGCACGACGCGCCGCGAGAGAGAGCCGCAAGGGATGCAGCGATTGCCACTGATCGGTCCAAGAAAGCATAAACCATTCGCGCAATTGGCGCGCTGGAACCGCCCTTCGCCCCGACCCACAGGGGGCGCCACGCACTGGCCTGAAAGCAGGCATTAACGCCTCTCCGGGCACAATCATCACACCTTGGTGAGGTCTATGTTCGAGCCAGCGCACAAGTCACTGCCGCCAGTCGACTATGTTTCGATGATCCGGTCGCTCTATGCGGACCGGCGCGTCATGATGCTTGGCGCCCTGTCGTCGGCGCTCGTTGCCGCGGTCGCCGGCATCGAAGGCAACTCGTGGGTGCTGCTTGCCGTCGCCATCGGATTTGCCATTGTCGGCATTGCCCGCGACATCGACATGCGCGCCTTCGAGCGCAACGGCCTTGCCGACGACGATGTGCTGACCGCGACCCGTTGGGAGGCGCGCGCCACCATCGGCGCCGCTGCCATCGCCGGGCTTTACGCCTTCTGGATGAGCTACAGCTTCCTCGTGGTGAACACCCCGTTCGCCGAGATGAGTTCGCTCTCGGTCACTGTTGCCGTCCTGGTCGGCGTCGCCGGCCGCAACTTCGACATTGATCGCCTGGTCACCAGCCAGGTGATCCTGATCGGCGCCGGCATGGCTATCGGCATGCTGTTCGACGGCGCGCTGCACACCGCCATGCTGAGCGTGGTGCTGATCGCCTTCGTCGTCTCGCTGCGCAAGGTTTCGGCCAATATCCGCGCCATTCTGCTGCGCGCCGTGCATGGCCGCATCGAAGCCACCCGCCTCGCCTCCGAGCTCGACACCGCGCTCGAAACCATGCAGCACGGCCTATGCATGCTCGACGAGAACGGCCTCATTGCCGTCGCCAACGATCGCGCCGAGCTGGTGTTTTCGAGCTTCATGCCGGGCAACTGGGCTGGCCGGCCGTTTGCCGCGATGATCTCGGCGGCCGCAGCGCGCGGCACCATTCCGCAGCGCTCGGCCAGCCAGCTGATGGATACGGTCGATGCCGGCGATGGCGGTAAGGTCGTGCTGCGGCTTTCCGACGGTCAGTTCTGCGAAGTGACCGTGTCGTCCCGCCTCGACAAGACCGTGCTGCTGTTCGAAGACATCACCGAGCGCGTCAAGGCCGAGGAGCGCATCAACTACATGGCGCATTACGACACCCTCACCGGGCTGCCGAACCGCGCCTATTTCACCGAGCAGGTCGAAGCCGATCTCGAGCGCCGCCGCCACCATGGCGACAAGCGCCCCAACGACATGGCCATGCTGATGATCGTCGATATCGACGACTTCAAGCATGTCAACGATACCCTGGGGCACCTGATCGGCGATCGCGTGCTGATCGAGACCTCGGAACGACTGACCCGCGTGCTGGGCCGCGACAGCCTCGTCGCCCGGCTGGGCGGCGATGAATACGTCGTCTATCGCTCGGGTGGCGTGCAGCTTTCCGACACCGTCACCGACCCTGAGGCGATCCTTGGCGGCTTCCGCGGCCCGTTCGAGGTCGAAGGCGAGGTCTTCTCGGTCAATGTCTCGGTTGGCGTGGTGACGCTCACCGATGGCAGCGACGATCTCGATGCGCTGATGACCAAGGCGGACCTCGCGCTCTACAAGGCCAAGGCGCTCGGCAAGGGCCGCAGTCAGGTGTTCCACGACGAGATGGACACCGACTACCGCTATCGCCAGCGGCTGAAGGCCGAGCTGAAGCAGACCGTGGCCGATGGCGCTTTGTCGCTGGTGTTCCAGCCGATCGTCGACCTGAAGTCGAAGCGCGTGGTGAGCTGCGAGGCGCTGGCGCGCTGGCACCACCCCGAGCTCGGCTCGATCCCGCCCTCGCTGTTCATTCCGATCGCCGAGGAAACCGGCCTCATCTCCGAGATCAGTCGCTGGGTGCTGGCGACCGCCACCGCCGAATGCCGCAACTGGCCCGAGGAAGTGTCGGTGTCGGTCAACATCTCCGCCCGCGATTTCCGCAATGCCGACGTCGCCGCCATGGTGAAGACCGCGCTCGCCACCTCGGGTCTCGCACCGCATCGGCTGGAGATCGAGGTCACCGAAACCGCGGTGATCGAGGAACGCGCCGCTGCCACCAAGATCCTCGCCAAGCTCGCCAAGCAAGGCATCGGCATCGCGCTCGACGATTTCGGCACCGGCTATTCCTCGCTGAGCTACCTGCAGGCCCTGCCCTTCACCAAGCTGAAGATCGACCGCAGCTTTGTCATGGACATCGCCGAAAACCCGCGCTCGCTGAAGCTGCTCAGCAACGTCGCCCAGCTCGGCAAGGACATCAACCTCACCGTCACCGCCGAAGGCGTCGAGACCGAAGAGCAGCTCAACCTGATCGCCACCCATTCCAAGGTCGACCAGATCCAGGGCTACCTGTTCGGCGTGCCGCTGCCGCGTCGCGAGGTGTCCGAACTCATCGACCGCATGGCCGCCCGCGCCACGTTGGAGCGCGTCCTGACCGTTGGTACGACAAACCGCAAACGTGGTTAAGACGCCTAAACTCTTCTGACACTTGAGGGATTCACCATCGCCACGCCGAGTGTCCGCGCTTATGCGTAGATGGAGCGGCGGCCGTGCGCATTTGGCAATTTTATTATGCCTAACGAAAGGTTAAACTCCCTTCGAAAGTTGCGGAGTTCCCTATGCGTTCGGACTTGGAAGGTTCGGCAGCGACGTCGGCTGCACCGGTGTCTCGCTTCGCCGGCACGCTGATGGAGATACTGGACCGCGTTGAGTATTCGCGCGTCCGCATGGATGTCACCGACAATCCGATCTATCGTCTGCGCTACGAAGCTTATCGTCGCGAAGAGTCCGTGCCGTTCAATGATGCGGGCATTGTCGTAGATGATCTGGATACTGCACCAAACGGCATGAGTTTTGGTGTTCACATCGACGGCGAACTGGTCAGTTCTATCCGGCTGCATCATGTCAGCGCCAAACATCCTTTCGGCCCGTCGATGAAGAGTTGCCCTGATGTGCTTGAGCCGCTGCTCGCACGCGGCGAAACCTTCATCGATCCTTCGCGCTTCACCGCCGACTACGAAGCCTCGCTCGCCTACCCGGCCCTGCCGTTCCTGACGCTCAGGATCGCGGTGATGGCGTCGCTGTTCTTCAAGGCCGATGCCTGCCTGGCGCTGGTCCGACCCGAGCACACCGCGTTCTACCGTCGGGTGTTCGGCTCGGAGGAAATGTCCGACGTCCGGGTCTATCCCGGCCTCGCCTTCCCGGTGGCGCTCTATGGCGCCTACGTGAACACCAAGCTGCCGGCGACGCTCCGGCGCTACCCGTTCTTCATGTCGACCGAGGAAGAGCGCGAGAAACTGTTCGCCCGCGCCATGGACGAGCACTTCGAGGCCCCGCAGCGCGCCAGCTCGCGGCTGGCCTACGAGCGGGCGCTGCTGGAATCGCAGTTCGGCGGCCAGGCGGCGGAATAGGCCAGCCTTCTCCTGACCGATAGAGACGGCCCCCTCCCATCCTCCCCCATAAAGGGGGAGGTGAAGAGTCGAGGCTCCGTCTTCGATAGTGCCAATCACTCGATGCGGCACCTCCCCCTTCATGGGGGAGGATGGGAGGGGGCCGTCTGCTGCAGTCGGCGCCCTGGTGCGTCAGGCCTCAAGCCTCCGGAATCCACACCACCATCGAGCCCTGCCCGCGGTTGGCCCAGAGGTAGTAGGGCAGCGCCGTGAGCGTTGCCGGAGCCTCCTTGGGCGGGCTGGTGCGGTAGAGCGGCTTGAATTCGGCCTCGTCCACCGCCTTGCCGCTGGCCGTCAGCTGGACGATGCCGTCGAACAGGCTCGCTTGCTTGACGGCGATCTCGCTCTGGCGCGGCAGCTTGAAGCGCTGCACCGTGCCACCGGGATTGTCGGCTTCCTCGAGGCAGTAGACCAAGGGGCCACGGGTCAGCGCCACGCGGCCGACATCCATCACCACATGCGGGTTGGCATAGACGCGCTCGACCGGCATCGGCAGCTCGAGGCTGATCTTGTCGCCCTGCTTCCAGGTTCGGCTGATCGTGGCATAGCCGTTGACCGGGGCTAGGCGCACCGCCTCGCCATTGATTTTCGCCGTCGCGCCCTTGCACCAGCCGGGGATACGGAGCTTGACCTCGAACGCCTTCTCGGTCGCCGGGTCGATCTCGATGGCGATGTCGCCCGACCATGGATAGTTCGACACCTCGCGCACTGCCACTTCCGTGCCGCCGACATCGAGCTTGCTCGAGATCCCGCCATAGAGGTGGAAGGCAATGCCGTCGGGCGCCGTCGAGACGAAGTAGCCACCGACCGAAGCGACGAGCCGACTGACATTCATCGTGCAGCACGGACAGGTGTGCCAGTCCCAGCGGGTCGGCGTGCCGTTGCTCTCAAGCGGGTTCATGTAGAAATAGTGCTCGCCGTCGCGGCTGAGGCCCGAGAGCGCGCCGTTGTAGAGCGCCGTCTCCAGCACGTCGGCATATCTGCCGTCGAGATCGAGGTGCAGCATGCGCTGCGCCCAGAAGATCAGCGCCACCGAGGCGCAGGTCTCGGCATAGGCGGTCTGGTTGGGCAGGTCGAAATCGAAGGTGAAGCCCTCGTTATGCGCCGACGGCCCGAGGCCCGCCGTCACATACATCTTGGTCTCCATCACGTCGTTCCACAACGTTTCGCACGCCGCCTTCAGCCCCGCGTCGTTGAGCTCGACCGCGAGGTCGGCCATGGCGGTATACATGTACATGGCGCGCACCGCGTGCCCGACTACCTTGTCCTGCTCACGCACTGGCTTGTGCGACTGGCTGTACTCGTAGGTGCCCTGTACGTAGCGCTGGTACTCCCAGCCCTTCTTCTCGCGCTCCTCGCGCTCGACATCGAAATAATGCGGGTTGGGGTTGCCGCGCTCGTTGATGAAATAGGCGGCGAGGTCGAGGTGCTTTTTTTCCTTGGTCAGGTGGTAGAGCTTGATCAGCGCGATCTCGATCTCCTGGTGCCCGTCATAGCCGCGCTTCTGGCCCGGGCCGGTCCCGAAGGTCTGCCGGATATGCTCGACATAGCGCTCCATGACGTCAAGCCAACGGCGGCGGCCGGTGGTCTCGTAGTAGGCTATGGCGCCCTCGAGCATATGGCCCGCATTATAGAGCTCGTGGTTGTCGCGCAGGTTGCTCCAGCGCTTCTCCGGCTCGCGACCGAGGTACCACGAGTTCAGGTAACCGTCCGGCGCCTGTGCCCTCTCGAAGTCATCGATGATCGCTTCGATCTTGGCCTCGATGGCTTCATCGCGGCGATGGCTCAGCGCATAGGACGCGGCCTCGATCCATTTGCCGATATCGGAATCCCAGAACACCTGCACGGTGAACCCGTTGGCATGGCGCGGAAAGCGCAGCGGCGGCGGCGGGTTCGGCAGCTTCAGCATGTCGAGCGCCGTATATTCCTTCAGCTTGGCATGCTGACTCGGAATGGTGCGGGCGAGAACGGTATCGAGCCGTTCCTTCCAGAAATCGCCCTCAAGGCGCACATTCACGAACCGTACGGGGTGGTATTGGCTCAATCTTAGTCTCCTCTGGGCCGCACCCGCAGGCAGAGCGGGCGGGCATGATGATGCTTCATCGACTGCTCGAGTCCCGCACAACCAGCGTGCACGGAAGTCGACGCAAGCCGCGGATGGTTTCGCCGCCGATCATGTCCATCAGCAACCGCCCTGCCTCATGGCCGAGCGCCGCCAGGTTCATGTCGACGCTTGAAAGCGGCGGACGGGCCGCATCGGTCATGACGTTCCAGTTGTCGAACCCGACGATCGCCACCTGTCCCGGCACGTCGATGGCGCGCTCGCGCAACGCTTCGGCGGCGCCGCGGGCGATCTGGTCATTGCCGCAAAACAACCCATCGGGCCGCTCGGCCTTGCCGTCGAACAGCAGTCCCACCGCCTCGCGGCCCCAGGCCTCCGACCAGGGTCCTGGCAGGTAGTATTCGGGATGTTCCGGAAGCCCCGCCTCGCGCAGGGACTGCGAGTAGCCGCGTCGGCGCAACGTCACCGACTCGAAGTGTTCGGGGCCGGTCACGCAGGCAATGCGCGTGCAGCCGACCTCCGCCAGATGCCTGACCGCCAGCCGCGCCCCGCTCTCGTCGTCGGGCACCAGCGAAAGGGACTCTTCGTCATCGGCCTGCGAGAACACATAGATGACCGGCAGGCCCGGCGGCAGCGGTCCCACCGGCGAGCGCTTGTCGGAGCGACGGGCGGTCACGACGAGGCCATCGATGCGCTTGCCGAGCAATTGGTCGAGATGCTGCCGCTCGCGCTCCGGATCGTCGGTGGCATTGCACATGAAAATGGCGATGCCCTGGTCGGCGAACTCCTCCTCCAGCGCCTTGAAGATCGGCAGGGTGAAGCGGCCGAACGAGTCGGTGGAGAGCACTCCCACCGTCATCGAGCGCGTCCGGTGCAGGCTCTGCGCCATGTCGTTGGGCCGATAACCGATCTCCCGGGCCACCGCCATCACCTTGTCGCGGGTCTCCTGCCGCAGCCGCCCATTGGCGTTGAGCGCCTTCGAGGCCGTGCCGATGGACACCCCGGCAATCCGCGCGACATCGCGGATGGTCGGGCCGTGTCGGCCAGTGCGCTCGGAGATGCGTTCGTCGGTCATGCGGCTGGCCCTCTACCCCTTCACCGCGCCCGACATGAAGCCGCGCACGTAATAGCGCTGCAGCAACAGGAACAGGATGATGCAGGGAAGCGCCATGACAACCACACCGGCTTCAGTGGCGCCATAGTTGATGACCCCCATGGTCTGCTGTCTGAGATTGGCAACCGTCACCGGCAGCGGTTGCTTCAGTGGATCGGTGAGCAGGATCAGCGGAGCGAAGAAGTCGTTCCATGCGGCGAGGAAGGCGAACAGCCCCACCGTCACCAGCCCCGGCACCACCGAGGGCAGCATGATTCGCCACAGCACGCCGAAGCTGCTGCAGCCATCGATCTGCGCCGATTCCTCGAGCTCGCGCGGGATCGCCTCGAACGAGATGCGCATCATGTAGGTGGCGAACGGCAGCTGGAACATGGCGATCATCAGCGCCACGCCGACCAGCGAGTTGGAGAGCCCCACCGCATTGAGCATCACGTAGAGCGGGATCAGCAACGTGGCGTAGGGCACCATCAGGATCGACAGGGTCAGGAGAAACAGCGCGTCCTTGCCCCAGAACTTGAAGCGGGCGAAAGCGTAGCCGCCCAGCGTCGAAATGATCAAAGTGATGGCGACGGTGAGGATGGAGATCACCGCGCTGTTGCCCGCCACGGTCGGCAGGCCGGCGCCGAAATCGAACATCGTCTGGTAATTGCCCCAGCCGAAGCCCTCGCTCTGCGCCGTGCCCGCCTGCGGACTGACAGAGGCGTAAAAGCTCCAGACCAGCGGGAACAGGAAGATGATGGCGAGCCCACCGGTCAGGACGTAGTACGGGGTGCGGCCGAGGGCGGAGTCTTGCTTGCCGGCGATCATGGTCAGTCTCGCTCCGATCCGCGCAGGAAGCGGAACTGCAATATGTTGATCAGCACCAGGACGATCAGCACGAGGATCGACAGCGCCGCGGCAGTGCCGAGGTTCTGTCGCTGGAACGCCTCGCGATAGATCACCTGCACCGCCGTCACCGTGGTGTTGTCGGGGGCGCCCTTGGTCAGGATGAAGAACTGGTCGAAAGCCAGCAGTGATCCGGTGACGCACAGGATCGTCGCCAGCGACAGCGAGGGCCTGAGCAGCGGCAGCGTGATATGGCGGAAGTTCTGCCAGCTGGACGCGCCATCGAGCGAGGCCGCCTCATACAGGTCGTCGGGAATGCCCTGCAGCCCCACCGTCAGCACCAGCATGTAGAAACCTGCGAACTTCCAGACGACGAGGAAGGTTGTCGACAGCAGCGCCGCCAGCGACGTGCCGAGGAAGGCGATCGGGTTGTCGATCAGGCCCAGCGCTTCGAGTGGTGGGCTGATCGGGCCGATGGCGGGCGAATAGAAGCCGTAGGCCAGCAGCGATGCAGCGGCGAGGCCGAGCGACACCGGCAGCAGGAACACCGTCCTGAGGAACGCCGACCAGCGGGTGACCGTTTGCACCAGCAGCGCCAGCCCAAGCCCGAGCCCGAGCAGCATCACGGTCACCAGCACCGTGTATTGGACGGTGAACCAAACCGCCGGCCAGAACAGCGGGTTACGCCAGATCGAGACGTAGTTTCTGGGGAAGTTGAAACCCTCGTCGCCGGTCAGCAGGCCGTACTTGCTCAGCGACATCTTCACCACCAGCACCAGTGGGGTGAGGAAGAACACCACGATGAACACCAGCGTCGGGATCGTGTAGGCAAATCCGGTCAACTGGCGGCGCAGGTTGATACGTGAGCGCCGGACCGGTCGTTCCGCCGGCGCGGCCTCAGAGATCGACGTTATCGTCACTTCATATCCCCACCTCGACATATCGGTCCGGCCCCACAGCAGGGCGCCGGACCGACGGGCGCTGCAAGTTACTCGCTGAGCGAGTCGGTCATGGCCTGGTTGTTGGCCTCGAGGTTCGCCGCGTCGCCGAACACGGCGTCACGGAACAGCACGATCCACGGCCCCTGCGGGTCGTTGAAGGTGGCGCCGAAGTTCTTGCCGAGCGGCGTCTGGCCGTTGGCCCCCACGGTGTTGAATAGCTTGACGCGCGGATCGGTGATGTACTTGTTGTCGGCGAGATCGGTGCGGGTCAGCACGTTGCCGTTCTTGGCCACCACCTCGACCTGGGCTTCCTCGGACTGCACCCAGGCGATGAAGTTCCACGCCGCATCGGCCTTCTTGCTGTCGCGCGAGATACCAATGTCGTCGCCGCCTACGAAGGTCGACTGGCCGCCCTTGAGGCCGGCGATCGGCGCTACGCCGATGTCGGCATCATCGAGTCCGGTACCGACCAGCGCAGAAATCTGCGTCGCCGGCATCGGCTGCACGCCGATGACGCCCTTGGGGAAGAACGAGGTCCAGGTCGGGCCGGCCTCATCCTTGCTTTCCGGCATCATCACGGTGCCGTCGGCAACGAGGTCGTGGAAGACCTTGAAGATCGACTTCCACTCGTCGCTGTTGAAGTGCGCCTCGGTGCCTTCGGGGTTCATGATCGTCTCACCGTCGGCCCAGGCGATCGGGAACCAGGTGAAAGCGTTGCAACCGCCGCAATTGCCGCCGAAATACGTGCCGTGGATATCGCCGCCGAGCTTGGCGACCGCACGGGCCTGGTCGGCGAATTCCTGCAGCGAGGTCGGGCCCTTTTCGGGGTCGAGGCCAGCCTGCTTGTAAAGCTTCTTGTTCCACATCCACACCGACAGGTCGGCGATGAACGGCATGCCGTATTTCTTGCCCTCCCAGGTCGCAACATTGATGCCGGCTGGCGCCACCTTGTCGATGTTGGGCATGGCATCGATACGGGCCGTGATGTCCTGGAACAGGCCGGCAGAGGTCCAGTTCGGCATGAACACCACGTCGGCCGAGAACAGGTCCGGCAAGCCGTTGGCGGCAGCCGCGGCGCCGATCTTGGTCTGGTAATCGTCGGTCACCACGTAGGTAGCCGTGACCTGGTTCTTGTGCGAGGCATTATAGGCCTGCACCAGCTGGTCCACCCGCACCTGCGTCGCAGCGCGCGTCCACAGCGTCAGCTCGGTGCCATCATCCACGCCGAGCGGATCGGTGCTCTGCGCCACCACCGGCGTCGTCAGCATCAGCGCGGCAAGCGCCATCTGCCACAGTCTTGGCATTCTCATCAGTTCCCTCCCAATTGCCGATGCCATCCTCCGGTCCTGCCAAGCAGGTTCCTCCCGGCAAACAGCCACAAAAAAGCCCTCGCTGCCGCCCGCCACTCGGATCTTGTTGATGAGTTGACCAGGCAGGAAAAGCTTTTCTCAGTCTTAGGTCGCATGTTTTCCTGTCACGCGCAAGAGATCAGGAAAAGCTTTTCGCACGCTGCACCGCCGCTCTCCCCGCGGGGGTCGTCCGGGCAGAGCAACGCGTGCCGGGCACGCCCTGCAGCACCGTGCAGGTAGGGCCTACTGGCTCAGTCCGAGCTGCTTCAGCTCTGCCACCCAGTCGACGACGTTGGCCGTCGCCTGTTCATCGGGCAGAAACCCCTCGGCAAACTCGGCCAGGCGAAGGGCCGATGAATAGAGCATCACCAGTTCGCGGTTGACCTTGACCCGCGCCAGTTCCTCGTAGCGATCGATGATCCTCAGCGTCAGGTCGGCGGAGATCCAGTTGGAATAGCTGAGGTCGCGATGGCGCGAGCCGAAACCCGAGTCGGCAAAATCGAACACCCCGTTGAGCATGCCGGTCTCGTGGTCGAACGCCATATTCCAGCCATGGCCGTCGAAATAGCCGTAAACCAGCTCGTCGCCGGCGATGCTGAGCTTGCGATAGGCAGCGACCGTACGCTTCATGAACCCCTTGTAGCCACGAGGCAGCCGCTCCTCGGTCCGCGCGATGATTTCGTCGGGGCTCATCCACGGATCGACCCCGACCGCGCCCACCGCCTGCATGCGATTGAGCGGCAGCGCGTGGAGTTCTGCATAAAGCTGCGCCATCCGCGTTGCGAGCGCGTTGCGACGGCCTTCGTCGAGGGCAAGGTATTGCGGCTTTTCCAGCGAAGCACCCGGTAGCTTCAGGTGCTGCGAGAACGGTACCGGCCCCTCATGCAACACCATCTGCGGCAGCGGCATGGTGACACGTGGCTTGAGGAAGGCCAGCAGCGCCGCCTCGCGCCTGAGCCTGGCCTCGGCCTCCGCATGGCGCGCAAACTTGAAAATCCAGCCGTCGCACTCGAGCGCGACGCTGTCCCAGCCTTCGGTAAGCGAGACGAAGTTACCACCCGCGAATTGCGGCAGGGTGCCGATGACGAGCGCGCGCAATCGCGCCATCTCCGCTGCCGGCACCCCCTCCATCGTCACGACTCCCCATCAAGCGGGCAAGAATCTAGACGAGGCGGAGAGAAAGTCCAATCAAGCCGGGTGCAGTTCCCGCACCATTTGCTTGTGGCGGCGTGGCGCCTTGGCATGATGCTTGGCCTTGTCCGGCTGCGCCCGCCGGTGGGTTGGCATACGAACGCCGAGCGCATCGGCGACGGTCTTCTCCAGCAGGCGATCGAGTTCTGCCTTGTGCATGATGACGTCTCCTTGGCCGCGTGGAGTTATTCCCACGCCGTTGCGCGAAGAAACGCCCGTAGCCGAGGCGGAGTTGCGTGACCGGGACTTCAGTTTCCGGTGATCGGGCTTCGATGCACAAAGCATAATTTCCGTTAACGGTTTGAGCGGATACTCTCCGAACCGGAATTTAAGCGTCATCGGCTGTGTCAGTGTTTCCGCAACCGCGGAGGGGCAATATGCGGTCCGTAGGCCTGGCAGCACTCCTTGTTGCCATCCTCATTCTTCTGTTTCCGTACTACCGGCAATGGGTGCCATATATCCGCCTTTCGGTCGGCGACAGCCGGCTGCTCGGCAGCCTGTTTCTGGCGCTCGGCGCGCTCACGCTGGCGGTTTTCCGGCCTCGGGCTTAGCGGCGGCCGTTTCGTCCGGCTCCGGCAACACCGTCAGCCGATCGTGAGCGAATGCTTCGGCGAAGATCGCATCGACGCTTTGCGGCCGCTTGGGCAGCGGCGTGGAAAGAGCTTTCGACGCTGACACCGCGGCCGGCTTGGCCTCAACCGCGACCGGAGGCGCAGCCTTGGCAAGCTCAGCCGGCTGGCGGCCCGCTTTGGGGACAACAGCCAAAGCCGGACGAGCCGGCTTGGCCTCGGCGGTCGGCCTTGGCGTCACCGTCGGCTTCACCTCGGTTGCGACTTTGGCGACGGGTTTTGTTTCCACCACCGGCCCTGCAACGGGTCGCGCCAGCAACGAGGTCCTGGGCGCAGGGGGAACAACCGCGACGTCCGGCGTTGCTGCCGCCGCTACTGCGGCGCGCGCCTCGCGGAAGCGCCGGCTCAGTCGCCCATACTCCAGCATCGAATAGCCGAGCAACAGCATCAGGCTCCCTGCGACTCCGATCCCGAGGCCGACCAGCAGCCACACCAGCGCGTCGTAACTCATCGTGCCTCAAACCCCGGCCATTGGTTTGCCCGCTACCATGCCGGATTTGCCTTGCCCCCCGCAACCCGCGACAGTTGCGCCCAACCTCAGCAATCCGGTTGCCCGGCCTTTCTGAACATGAGACGACTAATCAATTGCCGTTGCCAGCCCGCCTGAGATCCCCATGCTGCAAGCCAGAACGCGCCCGCTGCTGCCCGACGTCGTCCGCTCCGAGCTCAGGCGCGCCATCATCGAAGGCGAGTTCCCGCCCGGCTCGAAACTGCCCAACGAGGATGCGCTCTGCGCCCGCTTCGCGGTAAGCCGCATCACCCTGCGTGAAGCGGTGCGTGGCCTGATCGAGGATGGCTACGTCGTCCGCCGCCAGGGCTCGGGCACTTACGTCACGGAAGGCCCGCGGCTGCGCAACTCGCTCGATACCAACTTCAGCTACACCGAGTATCTCGAAAGCACCGGCCTCAGCGTCACCAAACAGGTGCTGGGCGCCAAGCGTGTGAAGGCCGAGGACCAGGTGGTAGCGGCGCTGAACCTCGCGCCGGGGTCCGACGTGGTGGTGATCCGCCGCGTGCGCAGCGCCGACGGCCGGCCGGCGGTGTTCTCCATCGACAGCCTAGCGACCGATATCGCCGACGAGAGCACCGACCTCGCGGCCTTTGGCGACTCGCTCTACAAGCTCCTCGCCGAACGCGGCCACACCGTCGATCACGCCCGGGCCGTGCTGGCCCCGGTCAACGCCGATGCCGAACTTGCCGAATTGCTAAAGGTGCCGGTGGGCGCGCCGCTGCAACACCTGCGGCAGGTCGACCACGACACAGCCGGCCGCCCGGTGATGCTGTCGCTCGAGTGGCACGTACCCGAGGTGATCGAGTTGCGCGTCTATCGCCGCGGCCCGGGCCCGCAGCCCGGCGGCTGAACTCTGCCGAGGCGGTTCTAGCCCGCCGGCTTCAGCCGGTGGTCGAGCACCTCGCCGGCTTCCTCGAGCACCAGGTAGCCGATCGAGGCCATCAACGAGTTGATGGTCTTCATGGCGCGCAGCGTCTCGAGGTGGAGGTTGGAGGTGGCGAGGCTCGCCTCGGTGCCGTCCTTCAGCCGCTGCAGGTGCTGGCGCTGGCTCGCCGCCACCGCCTCGCGCATCCGGGTCTTTTCGACCACCAGCTTGCGCGCCTGGTTGAGGTCGCGAGTGACGAGCACGTTGCGCGCCAGCTGCATGTTTTCGACCACCTGGCTGTGCAGTTCCGCCAGTTCGCGCCAGCCGGTGGGCGAGAACGCGAGCCGCTGTTCGCGCCGCACTTCGGCAAGCCGCAGCAGCGTTTTGGTGATGGCGTCGCCGACATATTCGAGATTGACGGCGATAGCCGCGAGATCCTGTCCGCGCCGCGCGCTGTTGCTGTCGCCGTCGAACGACACCCGCGCCAGGTAGAGCTTGATGTCGCTCTGTGCCTGGTCGATCGCCGCTTCCATCAGCCGGGCCTGGCGGATCTTTTCCGCGTCGCCGGCCTTATAGATTTCCATCACCGGCTCGAACATCCGGCCGACGATCTCAGCCATGCGCAGCAGCTCGCGAGTGGTCGAAGCCAGCGCCATGCCCGGATCGCCCACGGCCGTCTCGTCGAGGCAGCTGGGCGGCACCCCGATGGCGGCAGCCGGGTCGCTCATCGCCGGCGCGCGGATCAGCCGCTCCATCAGCCGCGCGGTTGCCGAGGTCAGCGGCAGGCCAACGAGCAGCAGCGCCACGTTGAAGATGAGGTGCAATCCGACCAGCTGCTGCACCGGGCTGAAGCCCGCCGCCAGCGCCGAGCCGCCCAACAGCATCACCGCCAGCGCCAGCACCGCGCCGGCGAGCCGGGTGATCAGGTTCCCCGCCATCAGCCGCCTGGCTTCTATGCTGCTGTTCCGCGTCAACACGAAAGGCCCGATCGCCGTGCCGATATTGGCGCCGAGCAGCAGCGGCGCCGCCGCCTCGAACGGCAGCACCCCGTGCTGTGACAGCACCACCAGCAACAGGATGGTCGCCACCGACGAATGGAACAGCCAGGCGATCGCCGCCCCGGCGAGCAGCGCCGTCAGCGGCTCCCTGCCGAGATAGGCAACCACCGCCGGCAGCACCGCGCTGTTGCCGAGTGGCGCTGTCGCCTCGCTGAGCAGCTGCAGCGACACGAAGATCAGTCCGAGCCCGACCAGCGCCCGACCGCTCTGCTTCACCCGGCGTGACTTGCCCTTGAAGAACAGCAGCCCACCCATCACCAGCAGCACCGGCGGCAGCAGGCTCAGATTGAGGCTGAGGATCAGCACCACCAGCGCCGAACCGAAATTGGCGCCAAGCACGATGGCGAGCCCCGTCGCCAGCGCGAACATGCCGCGCGAGGCGAAGGCAGCGGCAAGCATTCCCGCCGCGGTAGAGCTCTGCAGCGCCAGCCCGAGCCCGGCGCCGACTGCGGCGCTGCGCACCGGCCCGTTCGTCGCCCGCAGCAGCCCGGTGATCTCCGGGCGCCAGCCGCGCTCGGTACCGGTATGCACCATATGCACCGCCCACAGCATCAGCGTCACGGCCCCCGCGACATGCAACAGGAAGAGATAGGCGGTCACAGGCTGGCCCTTTCATCTCAATTGATGCGCAACACGCGCGTTGATCTGCAACAATAGGCTGCTTCGGCGCGTTCGTCATGAATCCCGCGCGAATACGAGAGATTTGAGGCGGCAGACCGGAGTGACGGCCATGCTCGCAACAATAGGCCGCGCACCCTACATTGCCAGTGCATCCCAAGGAGAGCCGCCATGACCACAGTGAAGTATGAAGTCGTCCAGCATGACGGGGGCTGGGCCTACAAAGTGGGCGACGTGCTGTCGGAGACCTTCCGCACCCACACCGCCGCGCACGAGGCCGCCGAAGCCGCCGCCCGGCGCCAGCGCGTCGCCGGCGCCACCGACGGCATCGAGTACGAAGACGCGCGCGGCGTCTGGCATCAGGAAATCGCCGAGGGCACCGACCGTCCCGATACCGAGGTCAAGGACGACTGACCAGCCAAACCGCCGCTATTGCGACAGCTTGCCCCTCAGTTCGTCGAGTTCGAGGATACAGCGATCGATCTCCGACTTGAGCGACCGCCGTTCCGCCGAACTCATCGGGTTCTTGGTGCCCGGCCGACTCTGCCCGACAATGTCGCGCAACGTGGCGATCTCGCGCTTCAGTTTGGCAATTTCGCTCGTCGCTAGCATTGAGGCTCTCCGTGGTCGGGTCTTGTCACCCGCGGGGCGGCTGTTAGGCAAGCTGCAATGCTCGATGTGGCCGCGAGCCGCCGAGGGCAACGCCTGACGCCGACGCAGCGCATCGGCTCCACTCGCATGGACGCGCGCAAGACCGGGAGAGCCTCTTCTGCAAGGGGCGATCGACAGGTGGCGATCACGGACGAGCTTCAACGCCGCTGATGTCTGTCACTCCGGCCGCCAGCTCAGCGAACTTCGCGGCACCCTCCAGCGTTTCAAGGTCGGCCGGAGCGCTGAGCGCCTTGCGTGCCCGACCGGCCGCATCACGTGCAACGGCAAGAGCGGCGGGACGCAGATGCTGATTCACAGTCGAAATCACCTCGAGGCTGACAAGCAGGCGCACCACGACTTCGATCGTCGCAGCGCCGTCACGCCCGATGGGTCGGAATGCGTCCTCAAGCAGATCCTGAGGCGCCAGCGCCAGAATGGACAGGCGATCGTAAACCACATCGCCTTCGGTCTTGCCCGGCTGCCAATGAACCAGCAGCCGGGTAACCGTGCCGATTACGCTGATGGCGGTACCCGGATCGTTGACGGCTGGCGATAGTGCCCGGTCCGCGATCTCCGCCAGTACAATGAAACCGAAGCGCGGATCGCTCTCGAAACTGCGTTGGTCCCCGATAACAAAGGCATCCACCAGCTCGGCGGCCAACTCGTCTTCGAGATGCCCCTCCACGTGCATCAGCGGACGCAGAGGTGAGACGTAGGTGCCCGGTCTCGCCGTGACGGCGATCCGGAGCTCGTGCTTCTCAGCAAGCTTCTGCAACCGCGCCGCATCGAAATGCTGGACATGGCCAAGCTTGTCGGCGCGAACGGGTTGGCCCACGGGCGCTCCCTCGAGGGGGTGACCGTCGAATAGCGGGTGCTTCTCCAGCAATTGCAGGGCCGCGGCGGTGGCTTCCTCCACTCGGCTTATAGTGTGACCCACCCGGCCGATATTGGAGATCTGGGCGATCCACCGGATCAGGGCGGCGATGACCACTGCAACCACAGCCAGCGTAACGGAGAACAGCAGCATGCGACCCGCCGAGCTGTAAATGCCCGCAGACAGCCCCAGGATCGCAAGGATCGAGAACAGGAACGCGCCGATGAACACCGAGATCGACGTCTGCGCACCCCGGTCCCCGATGATCAGCGCGACCGCACGCGGCGAAGTCGCCGCCGAGGCGGAGGACAGCGCGCTGACCAGCGTCGAGAGCGCGAAGACGGAAACCGTCAACAGGCTCGTGGCCAGAATCTCGAGGACCGACTGGATGGCCTGCTGCGAGATCGTCAACGGCAACTCGTCCGGAGCCCACCGCGCGACGTAGAACGCCAGCCCGATCGTCAGCATTGCAAAGGCCGAGAACGCGGCGGGCAAGAACCACATCTTGTTCAGCAGTTGACGAAGATAGAACGACAACTGTGTCACGATCTGTCACCTACTGGACCAAGCGGTGCGCTGAGCACCTTGACCAGCGTACGCTCGCCCGCGACCCGGGAAAGCACATAGGCCGGCAAGCCCACAACCGCAGTGCGTACCAACCCGTTCGAGCCCTGGAACAACAGGTCCGTCCAGCTCATCCGGTATTCCAATCAACCCACGCGGAGGGAGTAGCGAGCGCGCTGGTCAACCTTGTTTGCCGCGCGGAAGTTTCCAGCCTTCTCGATCTTCCTTCGCGTCCGTACCAAGGCCAAGGCCCTTACCTGCCGAAGTATCGCCGGTGGAGCCTCCAAGGTCGAAGCCCGGACGGTCGGTCTTCTCGGCTTTCTCGGCGCCGTCCCTCGTCTCTGTCTCCTCGGTCGTGATGGTTTCCGGCACGTCTCCGCGCGATGCTTCATCCGATGCCGGGCGCTGGTTGGTCGGTACGTTCTTGTACTCAGCCACCTGCACGCCGGTGCCATCGAGGCTCTGCCCCGAGCGGCGCTGCGCCTTGTCGCGATTGCTGAGGATGTCGTCCTTCCGGACTTTATCATCGTTCAGGTTGGTCATTGCGCCGCTTCCGCTGCTTTGGCCCACTGCCATGATCTTGTCCTTTCGTTGCCGCCTCGGTCGAGGCACCTGTTGGTCAACGGACGGCGGAGTGCATGGTTGCGCCGTGTCCTTAACCCCTGGATGGCGGAACGGAGACGGGACCGTGCACGCCGTTGCATCGAACGGCGAAGTGCGGCGGTCCGAGCGGACTGTCGAGGCGACCGGGTCGTGGCGATAGTCGCCGGGATCGGGGCGATCTCAAGCCAAAGGCGGCAAATCGGATGTCAGAGGACCAAATCCGCAAACGCCTGACCCGGACAGATCCGTGCGCTTGCCCCTGCTGGTCGACAGAACGGAAAGGGTGGTGCCGCATGCCGGATTCGAACCAGCGACCCCCTCATTACGAATGTGGGGGTTAGTGGGATCAGCCGGAATTAGCCGGTATCAGCCGATATCACAAGGTCGCTGATATCTGGGGTTCCGGGATCAACTGGTATCAGCCGATGCTTGCCGATTGAACGCGACATGCCTACTATCTGCTTACTAGCCGATTTGCTCCAGTAAGCAGGACCCACACATGCCTCGCCTCACGAAGCGGATCGTTGATACCGCGGTCAAGCAGGACAAGGACGCCTACCTCTGGGACGACGAGCTCACCGGCTTCGGCGTCAAGATCACGCCGGCCGGCAAGAAGGTCTTCCTGATCCAGTATCGTGTTGGCGGCGCCAAGGGGCGGACGCGTCGAGTGACGCTCGGCCACCTGGGTCCAGTAACCTGCGACGAGGCTCGCACCCGTGCCAAGGAATTGCTGGGCATGGTCAAGACAGGCAAGGACCCGGCAGAAGAACGCGATCGGCGCAAAGCCGAGAAGACCTTCGGCGAGACGATCACTAGCTTCGAGAAAGCTCACGTCGACCTCAAGACCAAAGACCGAACCGCCGAGGAGTATAAGCGCGCCCTCAAGCTCCACGTGCCCGAGAAGCTCCGGCGTCGTCCGATCGGCGACATCGGCCGAGCCGACATGGAGCAACTTCATCAGGACCTGAGCGATACTCCGACCATGGCGAACAAGGTCATCGCGATCCTTTCGAAGCTGTTCAGCTGGGCCGAGAAAACTGGGCTGCGCCCTGCCGGCGAGAACCCCTGCCGATACGTCGAACGGTACGACGAGGTGAAGCGCGAGCGGTTCCTTGCACCCGACGAACTCGGCAACCTAGGGAAAGCGCTTGCCGCTGACGAACGCCAGTACGTCGTCGCGGCAATCCGGCTGCTGCTGTTCACCGGCGCCCGCGTTAGCGAAATTCTGACTGCCGAGTGGTCGTGGGTCGATCTCGCGAAAGGCACTATCCGCCTTCCCGACTCCAAGACCGGTCGGAAAACGCTCCACCTCAACGCGCCCGCGCTCGAGGTGCTCAATGGGCTCGCCAAGGTGAAGGACAATCCCTTCATCATCGTCGGCGACATCGAGAAGGCGCACCTGGTCAACATCCAGAAGCCATGGCGCGCTATTCGGAAGGCGGCGGGGCTGGATGACGTCCGGCTCCACGATCTCCGCCACACCTTCGCCAGCGTAGGTGTCGAGGGCGGCGCCTCACTCGTGATGGTCGGTACCCTGCTCGGCCACACCCAGCCCCAGACGACAAAGCGCTACGCCCACCTAGCCAATGATCCTCAGCGTGTGGCTGCCGATGCCATCGCCAAGCGGATCGCGGACCGCCTTTCACCAAAGCCGACGCCGGCATCCGATCCGACCGACGACAACGTGTACCCGCTCAAGCGAGGGCCATCCGCATAGCGAGAAGCACGGGGATAGGACGGCCATCCGACAAGCCGGGCACACCTCCGGCTTCCCCGTGCGCCATCAGGTGTTCGCAGAGGTAGCGACGTGAACGACCCTCAGCCGACAGGCTATATCTCGCTCCGGCGGGCCTTCGAGACTTACAATGACACCTGGCCCGAGCCGTCAGAGATCGCCGAAAAGCAGAAGCTGACCGACGAGCACCTCGCCCAGTTCAAGTATGCCATGGCACACGATCAGCTTCGAGCGAGTGTGAGATACCCGGATCGGCAGGGGGAGTTTGAGGTTCCGCCGCATCTCTGGTCGGTAGAAGGGTTCACTGAACTCGAGATCCTGCACGACGCCGTACCGACACACGCTCCACCGGAGTGGTCGAGCTACGTAGGCCGCACGCTTTTCGTCCGGGAAAGCAGCTTTCGGCAATGGCTCGATCACAACGGCTGGCAACCGCTCCCGAACCCGAAGGACTTCGATGATCCGGCGTCCATGCCGACATGGACCATCCCCATGGTCTGCGCATGGATTGGGACAACTGACATCGAGCGTGTCAGGTGGCAAATGAGCGCTTGGCGACGAGCGCATGGCTGGCCCGACGCATCCCTCGCCCTCCTGGCCGTGGGCCAGATGATCGACGAGGACGACGATGAGGACGATCCGGCACATTTCGACAGTCAGGATGCATACAAACGATTGGCCAGTGCAGGAGAGAACGGGGACATCCTCGCGACCGCAATGTCCTCCGAGACGGGCCAACCCGTTCAGCTGAAACCATCCGATTGGACTTATGGCCAGCTAGAGTTTGGCAATGGACTAGACGAACGACTGCGGGTCGGCAGCGTGGTGTTTTCGCGGATCACCTTTAGGCGCACCGAGGTCCAGTCGCTTTGGCGAAACGAGGCGCTATCCACCCTTTCACAGACCGGCGCACCAGGACGCCCTTCGTCGATGTATGTGGTGCTGGAAGAGTTCGAACGTCGCGCGCGGTTATCCCCGCCTGAGGTCGTGCAGTCTGTCGGCAAGCAGGCGGACATTCTTCACGACTGGTTCACCGCCAACCACAAGGGCCTGCCGCCGCTCACCCCAAAGACAATAGAGAACAGAATCCGCGATCGGCATCGCGAGGTTTCGCCCCGAAAATAAGGTTTCGGGGGCTTTTCGGAGGACTTTTTCGGGTTCGCCGGGACACTCAGGTTCGCCGTGTTCACTCGGACACGGACGGACTCAAATGCATCATCCCCTCGCATACCAGCTCCCCGACTTCCTGAAAATTGCCGGCATCGGCAGGACGAAGGCGTACGAGGAAATCAGAGCTGGCCGGCTTAAAGCTCGCAAGAGTGGCAACCGCACCATTGTGTTGGCTGCCGACGCGCAAGCTTACCTCGACAGCCTGCCGACATTCTCGCCGCGGAGTGCGGCATGATGACGGACGCGCACGAGGGCATTCGCGGCGCCCTGCTGACGCCCATCCAGACCGCGGAATATCTAACGCTGTCGATCTCGACTCTGGCTCGTATGCGGATCGCCGGCAACGGCCCCACCTTCATCCGCCTCTCGCCTCAGAAAATCGGATACCGCCAGACAGACCTCGACAAGTTCCTCGAGGACCGCGTCCGCACGTCCACCAGCCAGTCCTAACCAGCAAAAGGAACGGGACCAAAGGCTGGCACGCCCCGGTCCCGTGGTAGTCGTCGAATGACTAAAACGCTTATGCCCGAAGGCGGCCTCGGCCGCAAGAATTCTGCACATCATCAACCCTTCCCCCTGACCGATTTCACCCGCGCCGGGCTGGTTATCTTCAGGAGGACGAGGCTGTCGCCCAGCGTCTGCAACAGGCTCGCCGAGCTGGCCGGCCTCGGTCATCAGGAGGCGCGCTGATGACCACCATCGATATCAACGAAGTCGGCGGTGAAGCGGAGAAGGTATGGCCCGCTCAGAACAAGTGGAACGCCAAGAACCGCAACAAGCTTCGCGCCCATCGCGCCGTTGCTGTCGCCCTTCGTCGCCGCGAACTGAAACGCGGCAAGTGCGAGGTGTGCGGCAGTTTCCGTGTCGACGCTCATCACGACGACTACGCGCAGCCACTGATCGTCCGCTGGTTCTGCCGCAAGCACCACCAGCAACTCCATGCCGAACTCCGGAGGGCGTCGAAATGACCGACTGGCGTCCTCACCATGTTGAGCTCGACTCCGGCATCACCAAGGTCGCCGGCGTCGTCACAGGCAATCGGGTGTTCTGGGTCGATATCGTCGAAGTCGACGGCGGACGGCTTGGGGTCTGGCTCGGTCACAGTTACCACGAGGCAATCGTGGAGGCCGAGCGGGCCCGGATCGACTTCGAGCTGCACGAGCCCGTCAAGGATCTGGTCGCTGGCCACGACGGGGTGCGGCCATGAGCGCGGTGAAACGCATGAAAGAGAAAGAGTCGCGCCATGTGCGGCTCTACCACTGGCTCACGGACACCGAGGCTTGGCGCGATCTCGACTGCGTGGCCCGCTGCGTCTACCTGCAGCTCGCTCGACGCTACGGTGGCCCTGACAGCAACAACGGCCGCATACCGTACTCGCTGGCCGAGATCGCCGACGACTTGGGCGTCAGCAAGCAGACCTCGATGCGCGCGCTGGACAAGCTTCAGGACCACGGGTTCGTGGTGATGGTGAAGCAGGGCGCGTTCCGTCTGAAACATCGGCACGCCACCGAATGGCGGCTCACAGAATTCAGGTGCGACGTCACCGGCGTGATGCCGACGAAGGAGTTTGCGCGCTGGCGAAAATCAGAAGCCGGTTCCACCAGGAAACCCCATCGGGTGTCGACACGGAACCGAACGGGTGTCGTGGTGGAGCAGGTATCAAACAGTAACCGGCCCTACGGTTCCACCACGACACCCGAGAGCCCAAACGACGGTTCCACCACGACACCACTAGTAGTTTACCAGGGGGGTGGTGGGCAGGAACGTGGTGGAGCGCGGTTGCGCGAGGCCGCCCACACGAGCAGCGTGCAACCGCGCGGTGCACCGGCGCTCCTCGTCACCCCTAGGCTGCAGCGAATGGATCGAGGAGATGCGTGATGGTCGGGTCACTCGTCCGGAGCAGTGTCCGGCGCCTCTGTGGGCACCACGCTTTCGAAAGGATCCTCGAGAGCGTTCATATCCTTGAGGAACTGCCTGAAACTCGCCATGTCGCTTTCGCTCGGGAGCGGGTTTGTCGGAACAGCCCGGAACGAGTTCGCGATGTCTCGCCGGCTCAAAGTGCCAAACACTGCGACGTCGTTCGAGATCTCGTACTGAATTGACCCCGTCCAGTTGCTAATCCGTCCATACCCAGGAGCGAAGGCAATTGAACCGGGGACCTTCGCGACCTCGTGCTTAGCTAGCGTCATCCTCAGCAGTTCCATCCATTTGAACGGCTGCTCGGTCTTAAGCAGGTCTGCTCGCAAGGCGCTGACCACCGCCGGGTCGTCCTTCAGTTCTTGGAGCTGGTTGGCGAACATCTCGCGCCCGTAGTGCTTATACCTAAGTGGCTTCCGGTACTTAGATATCATCTGGTCGAGCAAACGGTTGTCGTGCCACTTGACCATGTCGCTCGCTCGCTGCCGCCAGGTTCGCATCAACTCGTAGACCGCAAAAATCCACATCTGGGTCTGCGCCTGGAGGAAGAATGCAGTCGTCGGCGTCCTGTCCTCCGCGGCCATCTCCTGAAGCGTTTGCGATTCGACGTCGTTCAGAAAGTTATCGACGACACCGATGTTGTTGGCCTGCATCGAAAGATACATGTCCTCGCCCAGCATTTTCAGACCGAGCAGCGCGGCAGTTAGATCGTATGGCTCAAAGGACGGCTCCTGATGACCGTCGTCATAGTCGAAATCGTCGGCGCCTTCGAACTCGGTCATGACTTTCTCCGGTGGCATGCACCGCGCCAGTTTGCGGCTGTCCTATCGATACCGTATCCATAGCGCACCGACATACGGAGACGGAGGGGTGAGTGCTCAAGACAAGGCCGGATGTTTTCATCATCGAGAGCCTCGATCCTGATGATGAGGGCAATGGCAGGTTCGAAGGCAGCATAATCTCCAACATGCTTCGCCTGCACGGGAAGCTGCCCGAATACCGGTACGTCAGGACACGCGCTCAGTTCGAGGACGCTATCCGAGAGTTCGGCCGATCTCGGTATCGATACCTGCACATCTCCGCGCATGGCGACCCCGAGGGCATGTGCACGACGAACCTTGACGAGATCGACTACGATGAGTTGGCCGATCTCCTGAAGCCTCACCTCCAGAACAAGCGGCTCTTCCTTTCCGCCTGCTCCATGGTGCACGAGGACATGGCGGGTTACCTGATTCCGAAAACGGACTGCTTTTCGGTGATCGGGCCCGTGGACGATATCCACTTCCACAAGGCCGCGATCTTCTGGGCCTCGCTCTACCACCTACTGTTCCTCAAGGACTCCGAGAAGATCAATCGAGCCCGGCTTCGGGACACGCTGTTCAGGACGGCCGAGCTGTTCGAGGTCAATGTGAAGTTCTTCTACCGTAGGGAGGACGGCAAAGGTTTCGGTGAAGAACTGCTGACCTGAGCCAGGTCGAACGCGCAGCCCGCAACCAGTAGATAGCCGCTGACATCGGCTAGCATCCGTATGCACTGTAAGTTATTGAATTTGCTGTCGTTTCTTCTTCGTGGTACAGTTCTTAGGCCTGATTTGCCTAAGGATGCCCAGCGATGCGCACTTCCACTCTGCCGACCCGTCAGCCCCTCTCGGAGCTGCTGAAGGTCGCGATCACACCGGCCGAAAAGCACGCGGCTTTCGAGGCCGCCGCCAAGCGCGGTGTCACTGCCTCTGAGCTGGTCCGACAAGCGCTGCAGCGCGAAGTGCAGGCGGCATAGCCATGGCCACCGCACTCACCGCGCCGATGCCACTCGCCCGCGCCCTGCGCCCTGGCGGTTACAGCACCGCCCAGCCTCAAGGCCTCCTCGAACTGTTGTTGGCGGGCGCGAACCGGGGCAGTGACATCAGCCAGTTGCCGACGTTGGCGGGCGCTAGTCCGACGACGCGCCCGCCGTCGTCAGGTCAGGTGCAGGAATATTCGGCCCAGATGCAGCCCACCGACACTTCGGTCGGAGCGATGGCCGCGGCCTCGGAAAATCCGTACGCGGCCCGACCCGGCATCCTCGGCGCCATTTTCGGCGCTGACAGCGGCGTCGGAAAGTGGACGGCCGAGAACCGCGGGCTGCTTCAAGGTATCGGGTCAGCGCTCCTCAGCGATGGCATGGATTTCTCCCAACTGCCCCGCTTTACGGCCATGGATGACGAACGCCGGATGAAGGCGTCGGAATGGGCAAAGGGCCAGGGGAGCAAGAACGGCTTGCTGTTCAACCTGAAGAATGCAGGCCCCGACTATGCCGATATCCTCGAAGGGCTCGAGGGCGGCTATCTCGATCAGAACGACGCATTCAAGGCCTGGTCTGAGCGACGGAGCCAACTCGCCGAACAGGCCAAGATCAGCGCGAAGAACAAGGGCAACGCGACCTTCATCAATGATCCCGAGTTGCGCGCTGCGGTCGAGGCCGGGGCCTTGCCCTTTGCCGAAGCGTACAAACTGGAGCGGAGCCCGGACAAGTTCATCAATGCCGGGGACGGGAACCTGTTCAACACCGGCTCGGGCGAATGGCTATCGGCTCCCGGAGCCAACGCCCCCGACCTCAAGGAACTGTTCGGGTTCGAAAAGGACCTCTATGCGCAGTACGCCAACTCCGATCCTGCCAAGACCTACGAGGCGGTGAAGGGTGGATACGAGCGTGTTCGCGAGAGCGCTCAGCAGCAGTCCGGGGCCGGCGACATGGCCATGCTCTACGGCTACATGCGCATGCTCGATCCCGGCTCGGTTGTCCGCGAGAGCGAGTTTGCCATGGCGGCGCAGGCCGGTGACTTCGGCGAGCAGGTCCAGGGAATGGTGTCCCGCCTGCTCAACGGCCAGCGCTTGCCGGAAACCCAACGGCAGGAGTTTCTCGCCAACGCCGAAAAGCTGTACGGCGCGGCGGCGGGGAACCTAACGGACATCAATAGCCAGTTCACCGACCGGGCGGCAGGCTACGGCGTCGATCCGAGCCGCTTCATCAGGCAGCCCGAGCAGTTCCCAGCCTTCGGCCAGCAGCCCCAGCAGATCACCGACGCTGCCCAATATCAGGCGCTTCCGTCCGGCACGCAGTACGTCGCCCCAGACGGGACAGTGCGGGTGAAACCCTGATGGCCAATTTCTGGGAAGCTGATCCGATCGTCTCACCGGCCGGTGCACCGAAGTCGGGGCCGTTGCCCGGCGCAATGCCGATGGCTGCAGCGGGCGCGATGCCAGCGTCAGGCGGCGGCCAATTCTGGGCGAATGATCCCATCGTCGAGAACGAGGCAACAGAGCCGACCGCTCAGGAGCGCTACGACGCCGCCTTGGAGAAGTATCGCGCGCTCGTCGCGCCGCAGACAAATGCTGCCAAGTTCCGCCAGGGCGTAACCGAGCGACAGCCGACGCTGATCCCCGGCATCTCGAACGCGGGCCCTCTCGCACCGTACGACGCCACCCAGCTCAGCCAGCACGGCCTATTTTTCGGCGCGACCGACGAGATGACAGCGGGCATGGATGCGCTCGGCGCAGGCATTGGCCAGCTATTCGGCGGAAAGGGGCCCGGCATGGGTGATGTCTATGCTGTGCGGCAGGAGCTAGAGGCAGCGCGGCGTGACCTGGGACGCGAGCAGCTGGGTGGCTGGGGCACGCTGGCGGAGGTAGCTGGCGGTCTCGGCACCGGTGGTATGGCGGCCAAGAGCGCGATGGCGCTCGGTTCGCAGGCGCCAGCCGCATTTCAGACGCTCAAGGGCCTGACCGGGGCCGCAGCATCAGGCGGAGCATATGGGTTCGGCTCAACCGATGGCGGGCTGGATCAGCGACTACCGGCGGCCGGTATAGGGGCGCTCGTAGGAGCAGGCGCTGGAGTAGCCGCGCCGCTGGTCGCTCGTGGGGCACAGAAGGTGCTTTCCATCCCGGCGAACCGAGCAGCCTCATCAGCCACCAGGGCCGCAATCGGCACAGCCCCGACCTCATCAGCGATCAAGACGAAGGCGCGAGCGGGCTATAAGGCGGCAGAAAGAACTGGCGCCGTTGTCGACGGCAAGGCGATCAACCTGTTGAGCCATGACATTCGCTCGATGCTCGTCAATGAGGGTATCCTGCTCCAGTCGGGCCAGTTGGTGGGTGGGTACCCCAAACTCGCTGGCGCCCTCGATGCGCTCGGTCAGTTCGGCGCAAACGGTGCAATGACGGTGAAGCAGGCGATGACCCTCAACCGCACCTTCCGCAATGCCGCGAAATCGAACGACCCGGCTGAGGCCGCTATCGGCATGGCCATGGTGAAGCAACTCGACGACTTCTTCGAGAACCTGCCTGTTCAGGCATTCAGCACCAACGGCAAGGCCGGCATGGACGCCGTGCGGCTATGGGGCGAAGCACGAAAGGATTGGGCCCGGTTCAAAAAGACCTCGACCATCGAGAAGGCCATCTATGACGCCGGCCTGCACCAGGACGGGTTCGCGAAAGGGCTTCGCGGCGAGTTCGTCAAGATCCTCAAGAGCGACAAGAAGCGGCGCGGGTTCGCCGATGCCGAGTTGTCGGCAATGGAACGCTATGTGCAGGGTGGAACGATCCAGGGTTTCATGCAGGATCTGGCGTCGGGCGGGTCGATCCCCGCTTCCGTGCTCGGCCTGGTCGCGGGCGGCCCGATCGGCGCGGCGGTTGCTGGCGTAGGCAAGGCAACGGCGGGCAGGATCGCCGGCGGCTCTCTGAACCGGAGTGCCTCTCAGGCAGCCGATGCCGTTCGCGCTCAGGCGGCGCTGCCCAATGGGCTGCCCCAGCTTCCTCGGAAAGCACCGCCGATGATCGATGGCACCTTCCGCACTGTCTCGGTGAACGCTGCCAATCCAGCTTTCGAGGATCAGCGCCGAGGCCTCGCAGGGCTGCTGCAGGGATACGGAGTGGCTAGGTGAAATCGTCCTTCGACGGATCGTTGCCGAAGAAGAAATTAGGCCACAAACCGGCGAGCGTCGCCCCGGCATACATCGCGATAGGTATCACGAACAGCTGTAGCCACCAGAGGTGCGGGACAACCAGCCCGCAGAACAAGCTGCCGGCAATTGCTGCTAGCAGAAAGCCAGCGAAAGCGATGCGCAGATGCTTCGGGCTCGCCAACGGGCGGTCAAAGGCCCGGCGATATTCATGCCGCGGTAACTCTATCTCGGGGCGTTGCTCGCTCATGGCCTGGAATGTGCTCCGCCTCGAGGCGTTCGGCAAGGAAGGCGTCCATGCTGCCTGACCTCGAGCTGCAGGACGACATCGGTTTCGCCTATTGGTGGACACGCCAGATGGTGGGTCAGTTGCATGGCGACTTGCCGTGGCTTCTTGATCCCGGCAGTGGCGACGATGCCATGACCAAGATCCGGATGGTTGACGCGTTGCGCATTCCGCTCCAGCAGGCAGGCGTTGCAGTGCCCGCTATAGTCGATCCCGACCAAGACCCGATCGGCAATATGATCGCCTGGCGGGACTTCCTCGCCACCATGACCGCGGTGCACTGATGACCGAGGTGGCTACTAAAGATCCCTATCAGCCGAGCGAAACAGAGCGCGCCATTGCTGAAGGTGTCAGGGCGCGCGAGAAACTCAAGCCGCGCCCGAAGATGGGCACGACCTACTCGGAAGTGGACGGGGTTCTCGAGGCCAAGATTGCCCTTGACCATCCCGACCCGAAGGGCGCCGGCTCGGACGTGTTCTACGCCTCGATCGGCACGCACGACTGGGACTTCGCCCGCCTGCTCATCGCCCACGTGGCTGCCTTCTCACAATCATCGAAGGACGAAACGACGAGCCGTGACGACAAGGTATTCCGCGGCCACATGGCGCTGGTCCAGGGTGTGGAACCCAAGGACGAGATCGAGGCCATGCTGGCGGTGCAGATGGCGGCCGTCCACAGCGCCACAGTCCGCATGGCCACCGACATGCGCAACGCTGGCACAATCGACCGGCTGGAGTTCTACGAGCGCTCAATGAACCGCCTGGCCCGAACCTTCACTACGCAGGTGGAGGCCCTCAAGAAACACCGTAGCGGCGCCCAGAAAGTCGTGGTCGAGCACCGGCACTATCACCTTCACCAAGAGACTGCCGACACCGAAGAGGGGGTCGGGGTGTCCGAAGAATTGGAGCATCAACCTCATGTGCGGCGTCTTTCCGAACGCGAAACAGTGCTCAGCCACCTCGAAGCGCACCGGCAACCGGTGCAGGGGGCCGGCTGTGATGGGGTGGAAGGTGTGCCGGTTCCACGGGGCAAGGTCGGGGGCACCCGAAGGGCCGCGTAATGGACGTTATCTGCACGGCGGCGCGACCAAGGAAGCCCGGCGTGATCGAGCCGACCTTGAGCAATTGCTTCGGGAGGTTCGCCAGACCCTCGCCGTCCTGTAAATACAGGCGGGAAACAGGCCGGACGGCGCCCATTGAAAACAATGGCTGATCAATGGGAAACCTGTGGCCGCGCTCAGTCGCTAGCAGGCAACGACCTGTAACGCCTGGGACGTCTCTTCGGTGTGCCGCTATTCAGCGATCACCCTCACTTCGCTTGAAGCCCACAAAGGCCCAACCGAAGGCAGCACCAACAGCTAGGATCGCCATGGGCCAGAAGACGGCGGCCCAAAACCAATTTAGTAGTCCAGTGATGCGCGCCTCCGATTTGGTTCTCTCGGCGGCCCCCTCCATGAAGGGAGCGGCTCCCGCCAGCATTTCACTCAATTGTTCGGGTGTGACTGTCGCTCGGGCGTAGAGCCGCCCATTCTCCAGCGCATGGGCGATAAAGGTTCCCTTCGCGACAGATGCTTCCAAGGCCCTGTAAAGCGCTCCATAGGAAGGAACGAACTCAAACTGACGGGTCTCCGAGTTCCGGACAATAAGCCGTTCGGGCACGTAGGGGTTGAGCAATGACGACACGAGGAAGCCGGAACAGATCAACAGCCATACCCCGGCGAGCACCGCCCAAAGACGGAAGAACCCACGCGCCCAACTGACCTTCGCGCGCCCGACGACCGGGTGCCCGGCCTCACCGGTTGAGCCGTGCAGCGGGGCGTTACGCATTCGTCCGCCGTCCTAGTATGGCGCCCAGCTCGCGCGCCACTTCCACAGTGTCGGCCTTTCCGAGATTTGCGATGAATTCCTGATGGCGTTCCGGTGGGATATGCGCCGCTAGCCACTCCGCCGCGCGCCCAGCGGCCAGTTCCGCAGTCATCCCGGCCGCGGCGCATAGGGTGCGATACGTGCGCAGGTCGATATCGCCACGCTCCAGAAGCTCCGCGGCGAACTGGATGCGCGAAGCGTTCTCCGTCCCGTACCAGACGGCAAGCAGGTCCCCGGCCTCGCGCTCGTCTCGGCTGGGCTTAGCCATCAGCACGGCCAGTTCCCGCAGACTCAAATCCGCAACGCGTTGCGCTTTTGCCGGATCGTGGCCGACATGTTTCGCAACCTTCATGTAAAGCTGCGCCGTGCGCTCCGAGAACGTGCAGTGCTCAGCCAGCCATGGTTTCCAGCTGCCATGAGGAACCGTCGCCTTCGCTTGCTCCAATAGCTTCCCGCACTCGATGGCGAAGACCACGGCCTGGCGCTTGGCTTTTTCGACGTTGGCGTGCGCGTCGTTGATGGCGCCGGCAATGTTCGATGTTGTCATTCGGGCGCCCCCGGTTTCTTAAGCAACAGCCTCGCTCCCGTACCGTCTCCGTTGGTGATTTCCACATCCTCCGCAGCATAAGCCGCCACCAGTTTGGCCTTGGTCGTGTCTGTGGCTACGCCGGTGCTCTCGAACCGATGAACGGTCGTGAACGCCACCCCTGCCGCGTCTGCCAGGTCTCGGACTGACCACTTCAGTATGGCGCGGGCCGCGCGGTTTGCCTCTGGCGTCAGGTTTGCCAAATCGAGTAACTCCACAAAACGCATACAAGCGTATGCTTTTCAGTTGCAATGCATACAAGCGTATGCGATACATACACCTGTTAGCGAAATCGAGCAACAGGAAGTCCCGATGTTCAACCGCTCCGAAATCCTCCGCTCTGCCTGGGCCGCCTACCGTCTGGCCCGCCCCGCAGTGTTCGCAGCCGGTGACGAGACTGGCAGCCGTGCGTTCCTCCGCCCCTTTTTCGCTAAGATGCTGCGCCGCGCATGGGAAGATGCCAAGGCCGAGGCCAGCACCGCCAACGCCCGTGAGGCTACCCGCCTTGCCACTGAGTTGCAGGCGCGCATCCGTGCTTCGCAGGCTGACCTTGCCGCCCGCATGGACCCGATGGCCCGTTCAGCTCGCATCGTCGAAATCCGCGGCGAGCTGCAGGTGCTCGACTACGCCCCGTGGGGTGTCCGCACCAGCCAGCGCCGCGCCGACCTCGGCATCGAACTCCAGTTGCTCGAAACCACCGCCGCTGCATCCCAGTCGCTCGCTGCGTAGCCACTCGCCAGCGAGCGCCCCGGCACCCTGTTGCGGTGGCGCCGGCCAACTTCCCCCGACCAAGAGGCCAACCATGTTCAAACTACAGTCCCCCACCCTCAACCGCCGCCGGCTGCTGCTTGGGCTGGCGTCTGCCTCTGCTGCCGGCGCGACCGTGGCACTTGCGGGCGCTGCTGCAATTGCCGTGGCCGAGAGCCCGACGCTGCTCCGCCTTGCCGATGAACTTCCGAGCCTCGAGGCGGCCTACGTCGCCGCGCTCGCAGCAAAGAACGCTGCCTATCGGCGCGGCATGGCGAAATGGCCGAGCGCCCCCAAGGCCCTGCTGCGGAGTACGCACACCCACAACGCGCTTGAGCGGGACGTGGCCGGAGCTGGCTTCCGGCGTGATGGCGGTGAGGTGTGGGACCTTTGGACGCTGGACGACGCCCGGACGCCAGTGGAGGCGTTGCGGAAGGCTATCAGCCGCGCCCGCAAGGACCCGGCCCGCCCTTTCTCGGTCGCATACTTCTACGGCTCGGACACGGCGGATGGTTGGCGCCCGACCCTGGCAGATAGCGAAGCGCGGTTACAGGTGGCAGAGCGCTACTACGCCGAGACGGCACGGATACGGGACTGGTGCGGGTACAAGCCCGCCGAACGGGCCGCGTCAACCGCGTGCGAAGCGCTGGTAGCCCACATCGGGGCAATCATGGCCGAGCCTCCCGCGACTATGGCCGGCGTGGTGATCCACGCTCAGGCGCTCGCCGCCTTCGGCAAGGTCGAAAGATGGTGTCGCGTGACTTGTGTTGAGGCTTGGCCTTGGGCCGGTGACTTCGCCGCTTCGGTGCTGCGCATCGCAGAGGAGGCGCCAGCCAAGCAAGCCTGATCAGCGAGCGGCCGGGACAGTTGCGGCACAACGGCCCCGGCCTTTCCATCCCAAACCCATCGAGGCCAGAAATGGACAAGGTACAGAATATCACTCGCCGCGGCGCACTCATAGGCGCGCTTGTCTCCACAGCTGCCATTGTCTCGGCAAGTGCCGTGACGGCAGCCGGGACCTCATCACCTATCTCGACCCTCTTTCCGGAATGGCTCGCCTTGCGCGAAGGCTCCGGCGACGAAAACTTCGCCCGCTATCTCGACCTGCAGGAGCGCATCACGGGATCCACCCCTGCCGGTGCGCGCGAGCTGGCGATGCAGTTCGTTGTCGAGACCGACGATGGCGACAGCGATTTCCGCGACGCGTTCTTTGCGCGCGTTCGTCAGCTTGCGATGGAGGGTTGAGCCATGGGCACCAGTAGTATCACGAGGCGTTCTGTCCTCAAGGCGCTCGGCTTCGCTGCAGCCGGTGCCGGCGTTTCCTCGGTCGCGGTGGCCGAAGCGGTCAAGCCAGTGTTCGTGAAGGTCGGAAGCCCGTCGTTCTCGGTCTCGCCCGAAGTGATGGCGGCGGTTAGCGACTGGAACCGCACACAGGATGCCAAGGCTCTGGCGTGGCAGGCCTACGAGGCAACTTGGCTCACCGTCCGTGATGAGGACGGCAAGCTCGTCGCCCGCACGCCTCGCGACGTGAAACTGGACGACGAGAATAGTACGCGCGCCGCGTGGAAGCTGGCTTGCGAAGAGGCCGACGAGGCGCAGCACACGTTGCTGCGTCAGCTTCGCAAGACCGATCTCGACCTCAAGGCGATCTATCGCCGGGACGCAGGCCGATGAACGCGCCCTTTCTGCGCCCTCACGGGTGCCCGCGCGGCGTTGATCCCGTCGAATGGCGTCAGGTCGTTGAGGCTCGGCTCGAGCAGCTACAGGACGCTATGCTGTCGCTGATCGAAGCGCTCAACAGGATGGATGGAGATACCGACCTCGAGCCGTGGCTTGCTGGCTCAGTTGGTGAAACCGAGGATCGAGAGGGCGGAGATCCGCTCGATGAAGGGGAGCCGAACGATTGGGACGATGAGGACAGCGATGCCGACGAAGCCAACGGCGACCTAGAGCCATCCCTGGGTGGGCTCGCAGTGATGGTCGGCAGCAAGCTCATTGTCGACGGCGAGGGCGATAACTCCGACTTGGAATATTCGCTCGGCTGGGGCTTTGACATTTTCAGCCACGGCGCCGCTCACATGATCAATTCTGCGGACCGTGAACACGATGAGGCTGCGGTTTAGCGGAGGGGCCTACGGGCCCTTTCTGCTTCCTCGAAGGTGGCGCAGGTGTTTCTACTGCTCATGCGCCCTGGTGCACCGGTCCTGCTTCCCTGCGCATGGACCGTTCCCCGACAATCTGGCGACGCTCGATCATGTGTTCCCGCGCTCGAGGCTCTCCGAGTTCGTCAGCATCCCGTCAGAGGCATGGTTTAGATTGAACCGGGTGGCGGCCTGCGCGCGCTGCAATGCCGACAAAGGCGCATTGTTGCCGGGCGAGTGGTTGGCCATACTGCCGCATCGTGAGGCGCGGCATCGCCTGAGCGCCCGACTTTACGCGCTAACGTTGGCAACGGCCGGGACCACAGGGGCCTCGACAGCACTGAGGCCGATCGAGCGCCGGCTCAGGTCGTAAGGTCTATCGGCGCGCTCGGCCAGTTGCGGTCCACCGCGTCGAGCTGCCGGTCGAGGTAACGAACTTCGACCTTCGCGTTGATCCATAACGTGGCGCTGGCAACGAACAGGATCACCCCGGCAAGGGCCGAGAGCCACCACCAACCGCTGTCGCTCAAGGCGCGCCAGACGCTCACGCCGGCGAGTAGCACGCCGCCGAGGGTCCAGCCGCTGTACGTCATTGCCCGGTCAGCCTGTCGCATAGACAGCTCGATCAGTTGGTTAGTCAGCGCCTTGTTGACGGTCGAAGCCCAGTCCATGCTCGCCCCCTTACTCGCCCTTGAACCACGCATTCGCGCGGTCGTTGGTGATTAGGGCGACCAGCCCGGTAATCCAGATGAAGCCCACGGCCGCGAGGGGGACGAGGCCCTGTCCCGCCAAGTAGAGGATCAGCACCCACGGCGCGGCGAGGTAGGCCACCACCAGCACCAGCATCAGGACAATTCGTCCGTTCATAGCGCGTCTCCCCTCGCCCTCGGCGCGACCCTACACCGCCCCCAAATCACTCGCCATCCCGCCCCTTTGGCGGCGAAGGATGGCAAAAGAAGCAACCGAGGACCTATCGACGGCCAATCAAGGAGTCGATACTTGAGTAGAGAGGTATCTGCGGCTGCTAGAAATTGGAGCCCGCAGCGTCTTAGCCGGCCGCCATGGAAGTAGTTCGCCATTCCGACGCACGCCAAAATCCTTGAGGAACTAGCGGCCATTAATGGCACGACCAAGCATCCATTGGGATTCCCAACATGGGAGCCCATTGAAGGCAACGGGATCGAGCGCCTTCGTGTCGTCTGCCCTCTAGCAATTGACGGCGTGATCACCTCTGGACTACGCCTCGAAATCACAGGCCCGCGCGCCGTACCCGAAGGGCGTCCGTTCCATGGTATGGCGGCGTGTCTTTTTGCAAACCTGGGCGGTCAGGGGTGGCATCTGGGGCGCCTTGAGTTCGACCCGGTAGGAATTCCACCGCATCACGAAAACCAGCGCCGGTTCGCCCCTGCTCCCCCCAGAGTTGCCGGCGCCCACGTGCATTCGTTTCAAGACAATGTCCCCTACGGCCTCGACATGCTAAGTCCTCAACTTAACCTTCCGGTAGCTCTCCCCATGGAGCAAAGGTTTGAAACTTTTCACGATATCTTGCACTCTGTGCGGGACCGCTTCGTTATCCCGGAACTTTGGTTAGAGGATCCGACGTGGCTGCGACTGCTAGCATGACAACCCGACCTGAACAGATGCGTTCGTTGCTCAACGACGTTATCCATGATCTCGTTATGATCGATTTGGATGGCGGCGACGGCCTGGTCGCGCTGCCAATCCTATACCCAGGCGGGGCACCGGTTGTTATTCGGGTGCGGCGCGACGATGACCAGTTCATCGTCAACGACCAGGGGAACGGCTATGTTGCGGCCGAGCACATGGGGGGGGCGAGCACTTATCTCAAGCTGGCGCCCGCGGTCGCCGCGATGAACGGTGTTGAGTTCGATGGCCACATGATGTTTGCGGCGCGTGTCACTCGCGAATGGCTACCTAGTACGATAATCTTTGCGGCAGCAGCGAGTAGGCAGGCGGTTGAGCGCACCGCCGAAAAAATGACTGTCGACCTTGAGCAGTCGTTGCGGGCCAATCTACAGGATCGCCTGCGGCACACCTTCCGCGATCGAGTATCCTTGGATGTGGAGATTGCAGGCGGATCCACAAAGAAACGGAAATTTGCTGCTCGTATCGACGCGGGTGATCACGTCTCAGTTTTTGATCTGGTCACTCCACACCACGTGTCCATCAACGGCGCTATCGTCAAATTTCAGGATATCGCTCAACTCGATGCGCCGGTCTCCGGCGTAGCGGTTCTGTCAGATCAGAATAAGGTCGATACTGGCGATATCGCCCTCCTGTCGCAGTGGGCATCAAAGATCATCCCGCTGAACGCGAATGACGCTACTCTCCGCGAAGCTGCGTAGATTTTCACTGCCAGTTCCCGCTCGCCTCAAACGCGACGGTTGTGAGCTGTGTGAGGGATCGCCGGTAGCGCACCCTCCAATGCCGCCCGCTCCAGGGTCTTTTGGTGGCACCTCTAATGCCGCTCCTCAATCGCAGGCGCCGGCTGCAGATATCCGTGCCCGACAAGCCAATCCCTGAGGATGGCCGCAATCGCCTCTGACCTTGACGCAGGCGCGAAATCCTCCTGCAGGAACAGGTTCAGCCCTTCGACGATGTCAGCATCTGGCTCGGCATCGAGGGCGGCAATCATCTGCTCGGCGGCGATAAGGCGGATGTCCTGCGCCTGCAGGTGGGGAGGCATAGCAACCCTAGCGATCCTTAGGAGGTCGACGAGCACTTTGCGAACCTCCGAATTGTCCAGCGACATCCCGCCCTCCGGTAGAAAAACTGAGGAAAGGTCATCTGACGCTGTTCCGCAATAGCGCCAGAAGGCAGACCGTGCTGCGCAGGAGGTGAGGAGATGAGTCTCAGCCACTTCGCCCGGGGCGCGATTTCCGCCGAGAATAGCCGACGCCAGATGATGCTGCGCGGCTTCACCCCGAACGGCCATCCCCTTTGGGAGCAGCCTGAAGCCGGCCACCTGCGGCACGGCTACCCTAACTACGACGCCGTAATGGTTCTTAACACCCGGCGGACCCGGCCAGCCCATCACAGCAAGGCGGGACGGATGGGCATAACGAAGCCCGGCGCCCGACAATGGGACGCGAACGAACTGTTCAAGCTTCATCGGCTGTATCCCAGAGCAACCAAAGAGGAGCTTCTTTCGGCGCTACCCGAACGAACCTGGCGAGGCATCTGCGGCCGTGCTCGGGCCGATGGGTATTTCCGGGCACCTCGCCCACTCAAGCCGACCGGCAACGCGCTCCTCGATCAGATCCTCGAGAGAGCTAGGCAGCGCAACTGGTCGCGCGCCGAACTCGATGCCGAGACGAACTCACGCAAGTACTTCGAGCGAAACGCATGGAGAGGCGGAAAATGGGATCACAGGACGCACATCCGGGCGGTGCAAGTTCTGGGCGGTCAGTTGAGGGCCCGCTGGATGCACCCAAGCGCCCCGACGTCTGGCCACGTTGGGAGGGCTGGGAACTCGAACTCGTTTCAGCCGCAGGCGCAACGATAAAGCTACTGGAGCAAGCACTCCCTCACCGGACTCGTTACGCAATCCTCGCGAGGCGCAGACTGCTCGGCGTGAACCCGGCACGCTGGAAAGTGGCAAGCTGGCAACCTCATGAACTTCGTATACTCAGCAAGAATCGGCAGAGGTCCAATCACGAACTGGCTGCAATGCTGCCTGGCAGAACGGTTACAGCGATCAGCACGCGACGTGGAAGGTTGGCTCTCCAGACCCTGCGCCGGAAGGTATGGCTCAGTTGGGATCTGAGGGCCGTGCGTGAGGCAGAGCAAAGCGTGTCCGACCGGGACCTGGCCAGCCTGCTGGGCCGAACGCAAAAGGCCGTCGCGGCAAAGAGGCGCAGGATGGGAATTGTGAAGAGCGGTTCACCGAGAAAGCAGCGGCCGGCCTTAGTTGAAGATATCCACACACGAGCAGATGATTGCGGGATGGCCATCAATGCGATCGAGCGGGCCATCGATGCTCCGGGGGGATTGCGGCCCTCGCGCCAACCCAGCAAACAATCAGTGCCATTGGTCGCGGTCGCCGCGGTGGAGTTGCTCGGAGGTGAACTATTTGCGGTGTGGGATGACTGAGCGCCCCAGCGAGCAGTCCGCGAACGACTAACCGGAAACGGCTGTGCGTGCTTACTATCTGCTTACTGGCGGAAACTTATCGAGCGCGCCGAGCGCCGAGAAGCCCGGAAAAGGTGGTGCCGCATGCCGGATTCGAACCAGCGACCCCCTCATTACGAATGAGATGCTCTACCGACTGAGCTAATGCGGCCTGACCGGCGCGAGCGATGCGCTGGTGCGGGGTCTAATACAAGCGACGCCTGTCACGCGCAAGTGCGCTTGAGGCCATAGCGAACAGGCTCAGGCTTCGGGCAGTGCCAGCGGTCCGCCCTGTGGCTTTTCTGGCTCGGTCGGTGCCGGCGGCGGCGCGCCTTCCGGCAGGGCCGGCGTGGTGATGCCGGTGCGGGTGGCAACCGCGCTGGTCGGCACCCGCCATTCGAAGGCATCGAGCTTGCCGGTGACCGGCGACAGCGGCTCCCATTCGTCGGCGGTGATGCCGTCGGCGGTCCACACCGGATCGCGCGGCGCGCGCACGGCGCGGTTCAGCCAGTCGCGCGCCTTGCCCTTGTCGCCGGATTGACCTTCCTCGATCTCAGCCATCAGGAGGCACACCGCCTGCGAGGGGTTGGCATTGGCATAGCCGGCCAGCGCCTGCCGGGCCCCGACCCAGTCGAAGGCATCGATCGAGGCCCGTGCCAGCACCAGCGCGCTGGCCTTGTTGGGCGGCGGTGTATCGATCAGTTCCTTGATGCGCTTAAGCCGGTCCACGGCCGAGACGCCCGGCAGCGAGTTGGCGAACAGCGTCGCGATATCGGGGTGCGACGTGGCGCGCCACACCCGTCGCAACAGGCTCATGGCCCGCCGCGCTTCGTTGCGATTGGAGTAGATGCGCGCCGCGATCAGCGCCGCCGGCACAAAATCCGGCACCAGCTTCAGCGCACTGAGCGCATGCTCGAGCGCCGCGTGCGGGTCGGTGCCTTCGGCGATCTGCGCCCGCGCCGCCTCGACCACCGCCTGGCGGCGGCGCTTGCGGGTCTTTTCCTCGCGCGTCACCGCCTGCTCGTCGGCGATCATCCGGTAGGCCTCGTCCCAGCGGCCATTGCGGGTCAGGTCGTCAAACACCGCCTCGCGCGCCCAGGGCGCCTGCGGCGAGATGTCGATGGCCTTCTGCGCGAAGGTCAGTGCCGCATCGGGGCGCCCCTGTTGGCGCGCCTGATCGTAGAGGCCGGAGAGCGCGGCGAGCGCCGTTTTGCGGTTGGTGATCAGCGCCCGGTAATGCTCGCGGGCCGAATGCATGTCGCCCAGCGCCAGGTCGGCACGGGCCTCGAGCAATTGTGCCGCGGCATTGCGCGGCAGGTTGCCACGCGCCTCGCGCGCCAGCTGCCGGGCCCGGTTGGCATCACCCGCCTGTAGCGCGATGAAGCCGTCCGACAGCGCCATGAAGCCGGCGTCCTTGCGCCGTTCGCGCGATTGCCGGGCGATGTAGTAGGGCGCCGCGATGATGCGCTTGACGATGCCCCAGATGAGGATGATCAGCACCACCCCCGCCACCGCGAGGAACGCGGCGACGCCCAGCCGCGGTTGCATGCGGAAATCGAGGAACTCGATGGTGAGCGTTCCCGGCAGGCCGATCAGCCAGGCGATCCCGGCAGTCACCAGGAGGCTGAAGATGAGCCAGTAGGCGAGCCTGATCACGGAATAGCCTCCGCCGTCGGCGCCAGCGCCCGGCCGCGCAACTCGGTGACGAAGCCTTCGGCTGCGGCGAGCTTGGCAATATCCGCGCCGGACGGGCCGGCCCCGGCCTGCATCGCCGGCGGCAACTGCGCCAGGAGCTCCGCCGCCGCCTTGAAATCGTGCCGGCCGACCGCCGCTTCGAGCCGCGAGACGATCGCCTCGGGTGTATCACCGGCCACTTCGCCGACTGGGCGAAGCGCCAATAACCCCTTCATCCACTCGAGCGCATCCTCGCCCATATCCCCGGTAGAGACCGCGGCGCGGCCGGCAAGCACGTTCGGCACCGCCGCGGTGAACTGCGCCACCACTGCATCGGGCCGCGGCAGGCCTTCGGTCGCAGCAGCCTCCACCGGTCCGGGCACCGCGAGGTCGGGCAGCAGCGTCTTGAGGCCGGCGAGTTCGGCCGCGAATGGCCGGCCGTTGGCGATGGCAGTTTCGAGCCCCGACACCATCAATGGCAGGCGCACTGCGGGGCCGATATCGGCGGCGCCGAGCGACTGGTTCTGCGTCGAAATGGCGCTCTGCGTTTCCGACACATCGCCCTTGAGGCCGCCGATTGCGCTGTCGGCGGCGGCCACCCGCTGGTCGAGTGCCGCCAGCTGGGTGCGCAACTCGGCGATGCCGGCCTCGATATCGCTGATGGTCTGCGCCAGGGCCGTCGCATCGGCAGAAGAGGCACCGGCGCCGATTGCCGTCACCCGGTCCTCGAGGCCTTTCAGCTGGGCTTCGATCGGCGCGAGATCCACAACCGGCGCGCTCGGTAGGGCCGCAACTGCCTGTCGCACTTCGTTCAACCCGCGGTCGAATTGCGCGATGGTCGCATCAAGGCTGACCTGCGTGCGCTTGCCCTGCTCTTCGAGAGCCGTGAGCCGCGGCGATTGCCCCTCGAGCGCGGCGAGGCGGGTTTCGATTTCGCTGAGGCTGCTGTCGGTCGCGTCGAGTCGTGCCGCGGGGTCGGCGATCAGCGGGCGCTGGTTTGGCAGCGGCAGCCAGTTGCCGAGCCCATAAACGATGCCGGCGCCGAGCAGCGCCCCGGCGACCGCGGCAATCGAGATGGCGCTCCATGGCATGGCGAGCCGCGCCTGCGGTCGTGGCGGCGGAGGCGGCGACGGACGCAAAGGTTCTTCCGCGGCGGGGCTCGCCTCGCTCGACGTGGCGTCGGCAGCCTCGGCAGCCTTGCCACTTGCCGTCGTCGCAGCGGCCGGCTTCTCGGCCTCCCGCGCCGTGAGCTCGATGACCGGCGGCTTGACGGGCCCCGACTTGCGTTCAGCCATGCGGCACTTCCTTGCTTAGCTTCATGGGTTTTGGTCGCGAGCGAACGACAAGGCAAGTCCCATCATTGCCTCCTCGCTGGGATGATCGGCGAGACCGACCCGCACGAAATGGGCATCGAGCAGCGGCGCGGCAACCGCCTCGGACAGGCAAAGCACGCCGAAACGCGCTCGTGCCGGCTTTTCCAGCCCGCGCTCCACCAACCGCACGAAGGTCTGTGCGGTGCGCTTCGAATAAAACAGAGCCGCGTCGATCTCGCCACCATTGAGCCGGTCGACGAGACCATCGGGCAGCGCCGCCACCGGATTCATGGCATAGACTTCAGCGGTGATCACCATGCGCCCGAACGGCGCCAGCGACTTTCCGAGGTCCGCCGACATGTCGCGCGCCGCCGGATAGAAGATCGGACCAGCCAGCGGCGCATGCGCCAGCAGCTCGACCAGGTCGGCGAAGGCGCCATCGGCGCTGGTCACCGTCTCGAACCCCATCTCGCGCGCCACGGCGGCCGTGCGGTTGCCGACGGAGTAGACCGGAAGTCTGCGATAGCGATCGAGCACGCCGCGCTCGTCGAGGGCGCGCAACGCGTTGGAACTGGTGAGCACCAGCGCGGCAAAGCCCCTGGGGTCGGGCAGGCCCCCCTCGAGCGTTTGGTGCACGAGCAGCGGACACGGCACACCCTCGATCCCGAGCGCACCGAGCCTTGCGGCGGTATCGCTCGCGTCGGGGTCTGGCCGGGTCACGAGCATTTTCAAGACGAGTCTATCCTTTGAACTGCCGCTGGAACTCCGGCCCTGCCTGTTCCAACAGCGTCGCACCCAGTTGCGTTCCGAGTTTGGCGGCATTGGTGGCCGCACCTTCAACCGAGCCGCGATAGAATTCGTGGCCGTCGGGGCTGAGGATTTCGGCGGTCAACCTGCACGAAACCCCATTCAATTCGGTAAACGCGCCGATCGGGGTTCGACACGAACCGTCGAGAGTTGCGAGCAGCGCCCGCTCGGCAGCGATCGTGGTGGCAGTCGGCACGTGATTGAGCACCTCGACCAACGCGACGGTGCGACTGTCGGCCTCGCGGATTTCGATGCCGATAGCGCCCTGCGCCGGCGCGGGCAGGAACTCGAGCGGATCGAGATAGGCGGTGATCTTGTCCTGCATGCCCAGCCGATTGAGGCCGGCCACCGCCAGGAGCGTGGCGTCGGCAATTCCGGCCTCGAGTTTTGCCAACCGAGTGCCGACATTGCCGCGAAACTGCACCACTTCGAGGTCGGACCGCACACGCAGCATCTGCGCCGCGCGACGGATCGAGGACGAGCCGAGCTTGGCCCCCTGGGGCAGCGCAGCAACGCTTTTATGGCTCAGCGAGACGAACGCATCGCGCACGTCCTCGCGTTCGAGGAACGCCGCCAGCACCATCCCCTCGGGCAGCCACGACGCCAGGTCCTTGCTCGAATGGACGCCGAGATCGATTTCGCCGGCCGCCAGTGCCGCCTCGATCTCGCGCGAGAACAGCCCCTTGCCACCGGCCTCGCTCAGCGGCCGATCGGTCAGCCTGTCGCCGCTGGTGGTGATGACGCGGATCTCGATGCGCTCCAGGTCGACGCCATGCGCCTCGGCCAGCAGTCGTTGCGTCAGGCGCGCCTGGGCCAGCGCCAGCGTGGAGCCACGGGTCCCGATGCGGAGGAACGGCGCCGATTGCATTTCAGTTCATACCTATTGTAGGCCAAAGCCGGGCTGGGCTTACCCCTTGGAGAGGGTGCGGACAAGTTTGATGAGAGTGCTCGGCATCGAAACCAGCTGCGACGAAACCGCCGCCTCGATCGTCGAGCGCGATAGTTCGGGGCATGCGACCATCCTGTCGAACATCGTACGCAGCCAGCTCGAGGAGCACGCGCCGTATGGCGGCGTGGTACCGGAACTGGCGGCGCGCGCCCATGTCAGCCACCTCGACCACATCATCGAGCGAGCCGCGACGACCGCCGGCATCAAGCTCAGCGAGGTCGATGCCGTCGCTGCCACTGCCGGCCCCGGGCTGATCGGCGGCGTGCTGGTCGGCCTCACCACCGCCAAGGCGATCGCCGCGGCATTGGGGAAACCGCTGATCGCCGTGAACCACCTCGAAGCCCACGCGCTCACCGCCCGGCTCACCGACGGCATCGCCTTCCCTTACCTGATGTTGCTGGTCTCAGGCGGGCACAGCCAGTTTGTGCTGGTGCGGGGTGTGGGCGACTATCAGCGCTGGGGCACCACCATCGACGATGCCCTGGGCGAGGCCTTCGACAAAGTGGCCAAGCTCCTCGGTCTCGGCAACCCCGGCGGGCCGGAAGTCGAGAAGTTGGCGGCCAAGGGTGACGCCCGCCGCTTCAAGTTTCCCAAGCCGCTGCTCAAGGAAGATCGGCTCGATTTCTCCTTTTCCGGATTGAAGACAGCCGTCCGCCTTGCCGCCGAGCAGCAGGCGCCGCTGACCGACCGGGATGTCGCCGATATCTGCGCCAGCTTCCAGCGCACCGTGGCCGAGATCGTCGCGGTTCGCGCCCGCTCGGCGCTCGCACGATACGCCACCGAGCTCCCCGGCCAGCCGCCGCGGCTGGTGGTTGCCGGCGGAGTTGCCGCCAACAAGGCAATCGGCGCGGCCCTGCGGGATGCGGCTGACAAGGCCGGCGCCATGCTGATCATCCCGCCGATCCCGCTTTGCACCGACAATGGCGCCATGGTCGCCTGGGCTGGAGCGGAACGGCTGGCGCTCGGCGCCGCCGACCCGCTCGATGTCGCCGCCAAGGCGCGCTGGCCGCTCGATAGCGCCGACATGAGGCTGAGCCATGGCGCTTGAGCGCATCGCCGTGGTCGGAGCCGGCGCCTGGGGCACTGCGCTGGCACAGGCCGCTGCTATTGCCGGTCGCACCGTGACGCTGGTCGGCCGCGACCCCACGGCGATCGATGACATCAACCGCAACCGGCGCAACAGCGCGCATCTCGGCAACCAGCAGTTGTCCGACCGCATCACCGGTGCGCTCGAGTTCCCCGATGCCGACCTGGTGATCCTCGCCGTGCCGGCGCAGGCGAGCCGCGCCGCGCTCAAGCCGATCGCCGCCGCCCTCGCGCACCTGCCGGTGGTGCTCACCGCCAAGGGTCTCGAGCACGGTACCCTGCAGCGGCAGAGCGAGGTGCTCGCCGACGTTTCGCCGACCGCCATCCCCTATGTGCTGAGCGGGCCGAGCTTCGCCGCCGACGTCGCCGCCGGCCGCCCCACCGCCGTCACCCTTGCCGGTGACGACCCAGCGGAAACCTCGGCGATTGCCGCTGCCCTTGCCGGCCCGACCTTCCGGCTCTACGCCGCAGACGACCGGCTTGGCGTCGAGCTCGCCGGGGCGCTGAAGAACGTCTACGCGCTCGCCTGCGGCGCCGTCGATGGCGCAGGCCTCGGCGCCTCGGCCCGCGCGGCGCTGCTGGCCCGGGCTTTCGCCGAACTCACCCGCCTCGTCGTCCGCATGGGCGGCAGCGCCTCGACCCTCACCGGCCTCGCGGGCCTCGGCGACCTGACGCTGAGCTGCACCTCGACGCAGTCGCGCAACTACCGCTACGGCGTGAGCCTCGGCCGTGGCGAGAGCCCGGGTTCCGAGCTCGCCGAAGGGGCGCTCACCGCACCGGTAGCGAAGCAGCTGGCCGACCAACTGCTGATCGACGCCCCGCTGATCGATGCGGTAAACCTCTTGCTCGGCGGCACCACCACCATTGCAGATATCGTAGCGGGCCTCATGTCGCGGCCGCTCAAACGGGAGGAATGACTTTGCTTTATGCCTTGATCGCGCATGACCGGCCCAACGGCCTTGCCCGCCGCCAGGAAGTGCGCCCGGAACATTTGAAGCATCTCGATAGCCTCGGCAGCCGCTTGGTGCTGGCCGGCCCGTTCCTCGACGACAATGGAGACATGACCGGCTCGATCGTGGTGATCGAAGCCGAGAACCTCGAGGCTGCGCAGGCGATCTTCAACAGCGATCCGTTCGTGGTGAACGGCGTGTTCGACCAGATCACCATCAAGCGCTGGCATCTCGGGATCAACAATACCAACAAGTGAGGCGGCGATGGCCTACTGGCTGATGAAATCGGAACCCGACGTCAATTCCTACGATGACGTGGTGGCGCGCGGCGTTCCCGAGGAGTGGCACAGTGTGCGCAACTACACCGCGCGCAACAACATGAAGGCAATGCAGCTCGGCGACGAGGCGTTCTTCTACCACTCCAACATCGGCAAGGAGATCGTCGGCATCATCAAGGTGGTGGCCTTGGCCCATCCCGATTCCACCGCCGAACCGAACGACAAGGGCAAGATCGTCTGGGAGTGCGTCGACGTGCTGCCGGTGAAAAAGTTGCCGAAGCCTGTGACGCTCGAAACCATCAAAAAGACCCCCGAGCTCGCCGACATGGCGCTGGTGAAGCTCTCCCGCCTGTCGGTCTCGCCAGTGACCGAGGCGGAGTGGAAGCTGATCTGCAAGATGGGCGGTCTGTAGACCCGCGCTTTGAGATGGCCAGCGCGCTGGCCATCTCCCCAAATCCCCCAAATCGCCGTAAGTTCGGGTTCCGCACAAAGCGGGAGGGGGATCGATCATGCATTTTGCCGTCAACTGGCTGGCGATTGTCGTCGCTGCCGTCGCCAGCATGGGATTTGGCGCCATCTGGTACAACGTGCTCGGCAAGCAGTGGCTGAGCGCCATCGGCAAGACCAGGGAACAACTCGACGCTGCCGATTGGACGCCTTTCGCCTGGGGCTTCGCGGTGCAGCTGGTGACAGCCTACTTCATCGCGCTGATCACGCCGGCGCTGTTCGGCTCGACCGACCTGTGGAACGGCATTCTCGCCGGCGTGCACATGTGGGCCGGGTTCGTGCTTACCTTCCTGATCCTCAACCATCGCTATCAGGGCCTGCCCTGCGGCTGACCGCCATCGACGGCGGCTACGCTCTGGCGGTGCTGGTGATCCAGGGCATCGTCATCGGCCTGTTCGGCGGCCCCGCGGTGCCGGCGGCCTGAAGGAACGGATTGACGATCCGCAGGCGGCCGGCGATCAGCTGGCCGTGCTGCCGTCCTTGCTGCGAGAGTTTGCTTCCTCGCGGTCGAACTTGAAAATCGGCCGGCATCGAGCCGCCGAAAATCTCACGCAACCTCTTGATAGCCGTCTGCCTCCCTTCGAGGCTGAGAGGGAGTTCAGACTTACGAGCCTTGTTCTCGCTCATGTAACCTCGTCAAAAGTCCGCCGTCAGGCCCTTGATTTCCCAGTCGCCGTAGCGGGCCGGGTCGAGCCCGCCGCGGCCGCCTTTTTCGCGTTTGCCGGCGGCAGCCTTTTCGTCGATTTCGGCGCGGCGTGCCGCGGCTTCGTCGAGCGCGCGCTGCGCGGCGGGGCTGAGCGGGGGCTTGGCTTGTGGGGTGTCGTCCATAAGATTACCGTTTCGACATGGTCCTTGTGGGGAACCCCACGCCATCCCATGTTCTTTTCAGTTCAGACGCTCACGAGGTACAAGACTTAACGGCAATGCTCAACTTCCTCCGCACTTCGGTCCTGCTCGCTGTCCTCACCGCCATCTTCATGGCGGTCGGTTACTTCGTCGGCGGCACCGGCGGCATGTGGATCGCTTTCATCATTGCTGCGCTCACCAACCTGTTCGCCTACTGGAACTCGGACAAGATGGTGCTGCGGATGCAGAACGCCGTCGAAGTCGACCCGCGCACCCAGCCCGACCTCCACAATACCGTCGCGGCCCTGGCCCAGCGGGCCGGCATCCCGATGCCGAAGCTCTATGTCATCAACACCGAGCAGCCCAACGCCTTCGCCACCGGCCGGAACCCGCAGAACGCCGCGGTGGCCGTCTCGGCCGGGCTGCTGCGTTACCTCGAGCCGCGTGAAGTCGCGGCGGTGGTGGCGCATGAACTGGCCCATATCCGCAGCCGCGACACGCTGACCATGACGATGACCGCCACCATTGCCGGCGCCATCTCGATGCTGGCGCAGTTCGGCCTGTTCTTCGGCGGCGGCAACTCGCGCGACAACCCGCTCGGCCCGATCGGCGTGCTGATCGCGGTGATCGTGGCTCCCATCGCCGCGGCTCTGGTGCAGATGGCAGTGAGCCGTACCCGCGAATATGAGGCCGACAAGGACGGCGCCGAGATCTCCGACGACCCGCTGGCGCTTGCTTCGGCGCTCAACAAGATCAGCCAGCTGGCGCAGCGCACGGTCAATGTGCCGGCCGAGCGCAACCCGGCGCAGGCTCACATGTACATCTTCAACCCGCTCAATGGGCAGCGCATGGATAACCTGTTCTCGACCCACCCCAATGTCGAGAATCGTATCGCCCAGCTGCAGCGCATCGCCGGCGAAATGCAGGTCGACCGCACCGGTCGCCGCCCCGCACCGCAGCCGGCGACCGGCGATAACATCCCCCGCAATACCGGCGGTGGCTGGCGCGTCCCCTCGACAGGCTCGAGCGAGAATGGCAATAGCTCGCGCGGACCCTGGGGCTGAGCTCGTTGAAGAAACAGAAACACCCGCCTGGACTGAAGCTGAGGCTGCTCGCAGCCGAACGGCTCGATCAGGTACTCAAGGGGGCGAACTTCGCCCCTTTTTCGCAATCGGAGATCGAGGACGGTCGCGACCGCGCGCTGGCCAACCGGCTGGTGACGGTGTCGTTGCGTCGCCACGGCCAGCTCAACCTGATGATCGCGCGCTTCCTCGACCGCGGCATCCCGAAGAAATCCGGACCGTTCGAGGCGATCCTCAGGCTCAGCCTCGCCCACCTGGTGTTCCTGCCCGAATTGGGCGACCACAGCGCCATCTTCCTTGCTGTCGAAGCCAGCAAGCGCGACACCCGCAGCCAGCATCTCTCGAAGTTGATGAACGCCGTGCTGCGCCGCGCCCAGGGCGAGGCGCATGCCCTGCGCCACCTGCCCTACCAGGCGCTGTTCCCCGAAACGCTCGGGCCGCTGTGGCGCGACACCTATGGCGAGGATGCGCTCGAGGATTTTGCCGGCGCCCTGCTCGACGGCGCGCCGCTCGACCTGACGCTCAAGGCGGTTGAACCGCAATTGATCGACGAGCTCGGCGCCGCGCCGCTGCTCGCCGATACCGTCCGCATCGACGAGCGCGACCGTCCGGTCGAGGCGCTCCCCGGCTTCGAGACCGGCCGCTGGTGGGTGCAGGATGCTGCCGCCGCCATTCCGGCGCGCTTGCTGAAGCTCGCCCCCGGCACCCGCGTGCTCGATCTCTGTGCTGCGCCGGGCGGCAAGACCGCCCAGTTGGTCAATGCCGGCTATGCCGTCACCGCCATCGACAACGAGCCCGACCGCGTCGCCCGCATGTCGCAGAACTTTGCGCGCCTCGCCATGTCGCCCGAGATCGTCACCGCCGATGCGCTGGCCTGGGAACCGGCTCAGAAGTTCGACGGCATCCTGCTCGATGCGCCCTGCTCGGCCACCGGCACCTTTCGCCGGCATCCCGAGGTGATCTGGCACCGCAGCACGGCGGACATCGCCGGGCGGGTCGCCCTTCAGCGCCGGTTCATCGAGCGCGCCCTAGGGTGGCTCACTCCCGGTGGCGTGCTGGTTTACTGCGTCTGCTCGCTGGAACCCGGCGAGGGCGAGGAGCAGGCCCGCTGGCTCGCTGCCCGTGATGACGTCGTGGCCGATTCCGTTGGCGCCGACGAACTGCCCGGCCTCCCCGAGGCCATCACCCCAGAGGGATTCGTCCGCACCCACCCCGGCATGCTGGTTCCTGGGGAAAAGGGCGGCACCCTCGACGGGTTCTTCGTTGCGCGCTTCCGGCGCCGCTAGGATAGTGTCACCCGCTATTGGCAAGTCGCCCGCGCGGGCCTATCAGAGCCCGCCGGCCAAACGTATGTGAGGACGTAGACTTGGCACATTCGCTGCGTTTCCTCGCACGCCGCACCATGCTGTCCGCGGCCGATCACATCGTCACCAATCCGCTGATCCGCTGGACCTGGACCGGCCCGAGCAACGACGACCTGATCGGCGCCCTCGCCGAGTTCCGCCCCACCGACCGCGAAACCATCCTCGAGATGATGCAGGGCCGCTACCTGCTGGCGTCGAAGCTGGTCGACACCCACGGCGTCTCGCCATTCTCGCTCGAGGTCGATCACGACGACTGGCAGGACGACCTGCAGGCCTTTGCCTGGCTTCGCCATTTCCGCGATGCGCGTACCGACGAGGAGCGGCGCTTCGCCCGCACCATGACGCTCGACTGGATCGGGCGCGAGGGCCATTTCAACCGCGACAGCTGGGGGCCGGCGCTCACTGCGCGCCGCGTGCTCAACTGGCTGCGCCACTACAACCTGCTGGTCGAGGGCGCCTCGCCCGAGCAGACCCAGCAGATCGCCCGCTCGCTCTCCACCCAGATCTCGTCCCTGAAAATCCGCGCCCTGCTGGCAACCGATCCGGTGGATGCGCTGCTGGTCGCCATCGCCCTGGTCGGCGTCGCACTCTGCTCCGACCGTTCCAACGCCGAGGTCGAAGCGCGGGTTCGCCACGTACTCAACCTCGTCGACACCCAGATCGACGAGGATGGGCTGCACCGCACCCGCTCGGCCAAGATCCAGATTCAGCTCCTGATCGAGCTCATCACCATCAAGCTGGCGCTGCGACGCGATCACGAGCAGGCCTCGCGCGACCTCGAAGAGCTGACCGAGAGCATGCATCGGGCGCTCGACGCCATCTCGCTTGGCACCGGCGAGCCCGCCTATTTCAACGGCACCGGCCAGATGCCGCACGATCTGATCGTCGCGATCCAGGCGCAAAGCGCGGCTCGTGCCCGCCAGACCGGCACCGCCGGCGGCTATGGCCGCCTGATCGCCGGCCGCTCCATCGTCGTCGCCGATTCCGGGCTCGTCGCCGATCCTGAGTTCACCGCCCACGCCCATGCCAGCGCCATGGCCTTCGAGTTCAGCCATGGCCGCGACCTGGTGGTCTGCAATTGCGGGCCGGCCCCGTCCGATTATGACGACGCGCTGCTGTTCCGGCAGGGCATCGCCCATTCCGCGCCCACCATCAACGCCCAGTCCGCGGCGGCGATCGCGCCGTCCGGACCGCTGGCCGGACGCCTGATCCAGCTCGGCCGCCCCAGTGAAATCGAGGCGCGCAGCGCCGACGCCACGCTGATCATCACCTCGCACGGCTATGCCGAGCGCTTCGGCGTCACCCTCGAGCGGCATCTGACACTGCTCGCCGAGGGCAAGACTCTGGTCGGGCAGGATCGCTTCGTGCGCCACCGCAGCCGCGTCTCCGGCGCTGCTGCCATCCGCTTCCACCTCGCCCACCAGACCGAGGTGCAACTGACCGACGACCTCGTCCGGCTGCGCCTCAACTCTGGCGCCGTCTGGACTTTTCTGTGGGAAGGGGCCGAGATGCGGGTGGAGGACAGCGTGCGCCAATCCGCCTATTTCGGCTTCCACCGCACCAAGCAGCTGGTGCTCGACACCCTGGTCTCTGACGCCAGCGAAGTCAGCTGGATTTTTACGCTCGAAGAGAACTGACCGGCCATCTTTCCAAGCTCGGCCGTTTCTGCAATAAGGCCCCCGTTCGCGCGACTGGCGAGAAGAGATGGGCCACCATCGGGGAACGCGAACGTCAGCTGCCGCTCGCCTGGGCCCCCTTAACCCCTGACGGAGCCCTCATGTCCAACGCCATCATTCCCATCAAGCGCGCCCTTCTCAGTGTGTTCGACAAGACCGGGATGGCTGATTTCGCCAAGGGGCTGGCGGAGCTCGGGGTCGAGCTGGTGTCGACCGGCGGCACCCACAAGCTGATCGCCGGAACCGGCGCCGCGGTGCGCGACATCTCCGATCTCACCGGCTTCCCCGAGATGATGGATGGCCGGGTGAAGACCCTGCACCCCAAGGTGCATGGCGGCCTGCTCTCGGTGCGCGACAACCCTACTCACAAAGCCTCGATGGACGAGCACCAGATCGGCGCCATCGATCTCGTGGTGGTCAACCTCTACCCGTTCGAGGAAACCATCGCCAAGGGCGCGTCCTACGACGAGACCATCGAGAACATCGATATCGGCGGCCCGGCGATGATCCGCTCGGCGGCCAAGAACCACGCCTATGTCACCGTCATCGTCGACCCATCAGACTATGACGCCGTGCTCGAGCACATCCGCACTTCGGGTGGCGTGCCGTATGAGCTGCGCCAGCGGCTGGCCGCCAAGGCCTATGCCCGCACCGCTGCCTACGACTCGGTGATTTCAGGCTGGTTTGCCAACACCCTCGGCTATGCCGAAATGCCCTACCGCTCCTTTGCCGGCCACCTGAAGGAAGTGATGCGCTACGGCGAGAACCCACACCAGTGGGCCGCCTTCTACACCACCGGCGAACAGCGCCCAGGCGTCGCCACCGCGCGCCAGGTGCAGGGCAAGGCGCTGAGCTACAACAACCTCAACGACACCGACGCCGCCTTCGAGCTGGTCTCGGAATTCGACCCGGCCGTTCCCGCCGTCGCCATCATCAAGCACGCCAACCCCTGCGGCTTCGCCATCGGCAAGACGCTGATCGAGGCCTACCAGCTGGCCCACCGCACCGACCCCGTCAGTGCCTTCGGCGGCATCGTGGCGCTGAACCAGACCATTGACGGGCCGACCGCCACCGAGATCGTCAAGGTGTTCACCGAGGTGATCGTCTCCCCCGACGCCACCGAGGAAGCGATCCGCATCATTGCCGCCAAGAAAAACCTCCGCCTGCTGCTCACCGGCGCACTTGCCGATCCCAAGTCACCGGGCCTGACGGTCAAGTCGCTCGCCGGCGGCCTCTTGGTGCAGGGCCGAGACGACCGTAATGTCGACGACACCGAGTTCAAGGTGGTGACCAAAAAGCAGCCGACCGAAGCCGAGCTGCGCGACCTGAAGATCGCCATGAAGGTCGCCAAGCACGTCAAGTCGAATGCCATCATCTACGTCAGGGACGGCGCTACCGTCGGCATCGGCGCCGGCCAGATGAGCCGGCTCGATTCGAGCCGTGTCGCCCACCGCAAGGCCATCGACGCCGCCGAAGCTGCCGGCCTCGAGGGCGCGCTCACCGCAAACTCGGTGGTGGCGTCGGACGCCTTCTTCCCCTTCCCCGACGGCATGCTGGCGGCGGTCGAAGCCGGCGCCACCGCGGTGATCCAGCCCGGCGGTTCGATGAACGACCAGGCAGTGATCGACGCGGCGGACGCCGCCGGCATCGCCATGATCATGACCGGGATGCGCCACTTTCGGCACTAGCGCGGCCGGAAGACCTTCAGACCGAGTAGCTGCTCGAAGTGATCGAAGTCGCGATCTTGGTGCAGCAGGTGGTGCCCATGCAGCATGCAGAAACTCGCGATGATCAGGTCGGTGGTCTTTCGCACGCTGATGCCGCTGCGGCGCAGCCCACGGCAGTTGCGCGCCGCAGCTAGCGCTACGGCATCGTCAAGCATGGGCACCATGCCATACTATCGCGCCTTCAACTTGCTCGCGCCAAATCCCCGAGCAAGCCCGCCGCCACGCTCAAACGCGACACCGTCATCTCGCCTTCGGTCAACCCCTGCACGGCCTCGGCCACCCGGCCGATCGCCTCGGGCTGTGCCGCGCGCCACGCCTTGAGCCGGGTGTCCACCGCGCCACTATTGGTGGCGAGCGCATCGGCGGTGAGGTCTCGCTGCGCCCGCAGCAGGTTGGCCAGCGCCCGGTCGAGCGCCATGCGATCGAACTTGTCGGCCAAGACGATCGCACTGCCTTCATCGATCACTCGCCCGAGCTTGAACGTATCGAGCACCCCGAAGAAGGCGATCGCGGTATCCGCCACTGGCGTCCGGGTCCGTTCCGCTACCAGGACGATATCCGTGCCGAGCGACAATACCGGCAGCTCGGCGAAACGCCGTGCCATGTCTCGGCTGACGCCTGCCGTTTCAAGCCGTGCTGTCCGCTCGCCGATCGTCGTCTCGAAGTAGCTGCCGACCAGCCCGCCGATCATCGAGCGTACCTGTGCGATGCCATCCTGATAGCGATCGACCAAAGGGCGTAGACCATGATCGAACCGGCCGTTCCGCAGGAACCACAGCGTTTCGCGCTTCAGCAGCGCCTGCACCTCGGCGTAGAGCGTCAGCTGGGTCTTGCCCGGCACGGCACCGTCGAGCCCGTCGATGTCGCGGTTGAGTTCGGGCGTGCCATAGACATCGCGCGCCGCCGCATAGGCCGCCGCCACCTGCCCCGCATCGGCGCTCGATGCCGTCATCATCTCGTTGACGAAGCCCGGCCCGCCGCGATTGATCATGGCGTTACTGAGCACCGTGGCGATCACCTCCCGGCGCAGCCGGTGGTTGGTAACCGTGTCTTCGAACGTCTCGATCAGCCGGTCGGGGAAATAGCGATAGAGTTCGCGCCCCAGATAGGGATCGTCGGGCACGCCGGTCTTTGAGAGGTCCGCATTGGCGACGTTCTTGGCATAGGCCAGCAGCACCGCCAATTCCGGCCGGGTCAGCCCCTTGCCGCCCTGAGCGCGATGCCGCAGCGCCGCATTGTCGGGCAAAAACTCCACTGCCCGGTGCAACTCGCCCGAGGCTTCGAGCGCCTCGATCAGCGCCACGTGTTCGGGAAACGCTGCGAGCCCGCGGGCTTCCTCGACGCTCAGCGCCAGCGTCTGCAGGTAGTTGTTCTTGAGGCACAGCGCCGCGACCTCGTCGGTCATCGAGGCGAGGAACTCGTTGCGCACCTGCGTCGTCAGTTGTCCGGTCCGGGTCAGCGCACCGAGCGCGATCTTGATGTTCACCTCGAGGTCCGACGAGTTCACCCCCGCCGAGTTGTCGATCGCATCGGTGTTGATCCGCCCGCCTTTCAGCGCGTACTCGACCCGGCCGAGCTGCGTCACCCCGAGGTTAGCGCCCTCGCCCACCACCAGCGCCCCGATCTCGCCGCCGGTGATGCGCACCGCATCGTTCGCCTTGTCGCCGGCCTGCGCCTCGGTTTCGCCGCTGGCCCGTACATAGGTGCCGATGCCGCCGAACCAGAGCAGATCGACCTGCGCCTTGAGGATGGCGCGGATGACGTCGTTGGGCGTGACCGCGTCGGAGTTGAGCCCCAGCGCCTTGCGCGCTTCGGCGAACAGCGGCACCGTCTTGACGCTGCGCGGATAGACCCCGCCGCCCTTACTCAGCAGTTCCGGGTTGTAGTCCTGCCAGCTCGAACGCGGCAGCTCGAACAATCGCCGCCGCTCGGCGAGGCTGACCGTCGGATCGGGATCCGGGTCGATGAAGATGTCGCGATGGTCGAACGCCGCGATCAGCCGCGTCTGAGGCGACAGCAGCATGGCGTTGCCGAACACGTCGCCGCTCATGTCGCCGACACCAACCACGGTGAATGGCGTTGCCTGGATGTCACGGTCGAGTTCGCGGAAATGCCGCTTCACCGCCTCCCAGCCGCCCCGCGCCGTGATCCCCATCTTCTTGTGGTCGTAGCCGGCCGAGCCGCCCGAAGCGAAGGCGTCGCCCAGCCAGAAGTCGCGATCCACCGCGATGGCGTTGGCGGTATCGGAAAAGCTCGCCGTGCCCTTGTCGGCCGCCACCACCAGGTACGGGTCGTCGCCATCGCGCCGGATCACGTCGGGCGGCGGCACCACGACGTCGAGCTCGAGGTTGTCGGTGACATCGAGCAGCGTCGAAACGAAGATCTTGTAGCAGACCGTCCCTTCGCGCAGCTGTGTCTCGCGGTCGGCTCCGAGCGGCGTCTGCTTGGGCACGAACGCGCCCTTCGCTCCCACCGGCACGATGATGGCGTTCTTCACCTGCTGCGCCTTGACCAGCCCCAGCACCTCGGTGCGGAAATCCTCCGGCCGGTCCGACCAGCGCAAGCCGCCGCGGGCGATCGGCCCGAAGCGCAGGTGCAGCCCCTCGACGCGCGGCGAGTAGACGAAAATCTCGCGATAGGGTCTGGGCTCCGGTAACGCCTCGACCTTCGCACAGTCGAATTTCAGCGCCAGCGCCGGCCGCCGCGCCCCGGACTGGTCGCGCTGATAGGCATTGGTGCGCACCACCGCCTCGGTGAGGTTGAGATAGCGCCTCAAAATTCGGTCCTCGTCGAGCGAGGTGGTGGCCTCGACCGCCGCTGCGATGGTGTTGTGTGCCTCCGCGGTGACGCGCTTGCGGTCACCAGTGAAGTGCGGATCGTTCTCGGCATGGAACAGCATGACCAGCGCCGCCGACACATCGGCGTGACGCGCCATCACCGTGTTGAGGTAATCGCGTGAATAGGGAATGCCGACCTGCTTGAGGTAGCGGGTCAGCGCCCTCAGCACTTCGACATCGTCCCAGCTCAAGCCGGCCTTCAGCGTCAGCTGGTTGAGCCCGTCACTCTCTGCCTCGCGCCGCCACACCGCGAGGATGGCGGTCTCGATCTTCTCGCCCAGCGCTCGGTCGCCGAGATCGAGCCCGTCGTCGGTCTCGAGCAGCATGTCGTGCACATAGGTCTCGGCGCCGTGCAGCGGCTTGACCGTAAAAGTGTCCTCATCGATCACCCGGAAGCCGAAATTCTCCAGCATCGGCACCCGGTCGCTGAGCGCGATCGGGCTACCCTGATGGTAAACCTTGAGCCCCATGGCGCTGCGGCCTTCGCGCCCGCCGAGCCTGAGCGCAATCGCCCGCTCGTCCGGCAGCAGCCGGATCACCGCGATGTCGCCGAGCGCCGCTTCGGCCGAATGCACCGCCTGGTAGTCGGGCGGGAAGGCCTCGAGATAGTCGGCAATGGCCGCAGAATCGGGCGCGGCGGCAACCAGCCGGTCGCCGAAGGTGCGGATGCGCTCCGCCACCCCCTGCTCCAGCTCGTCGCGGCTCGGTGTCGGCGTCACCCCGCCATTGCGCCCGATGATGAAATGCACCCGGACCAGCTCGCCCTCGGGGAAGCTCGGGTAGAACGCCGAAACCCGCCCTTCGTAGACTTCGGCAAGGTAGCTGCCGATCACCGCCCGCACATCGGAATCGTAGCGGTCGCGCGGCACGAACACGAGCACCGAGACGAAGTTGTCGAAGCGGTCGATGCGGCTCAGCACCCGCACCCGCGGCCGGTCGACGAGGCTCGCGATAATGGTGGCGAACTCATGGAGCTGCGGCTCGAAAATCTGAAACAGCTCGTCGCGCGGGAAAGTGTCGAGCGCATTCATCAGCGCCTTGCCGGCATGGCTCTGCGGATCCTGCCCGGCCTCGCGCAGCACCTCGGTAATCTTCTTCCTGATCAGCGGCACGTCGGTGTTTGGCGTTGCCAAAGACATCGAGGTGAAGAGCCCGAGGATGCGCAGCTCGCCCGAGATGGCGCCCTCGCGATCGTAGAGCTTCACCCCGACATAATCCATGTAGGCGCGCCGATGTACCCGCGAGCGGATATTGGCCTTGGTGACCATGATCGGCGCCGGCTCTTCGAGGAAGGCGAAGTGCTGCTCCGTCATCTCGACATAGTTGGGACCGGAGCGCAGGAACAACACGTTCGGGTCTTCCAGTATGCCCAGCCCGCTGTCGTGCACCGGCACGAGCTTCGCCGGCATGGCGACGCCGTCGACCGCCTGTGTCGGCTCGAGCCTGTATTCGCGCATGCCGAGGAAAGTGAAATTGTGCTCGGCCAGCCAGCCGAGGAAATGCATGGCTTCGGCGACCTGCGCCGGCGGCGCCTTGGGCGCGTGGGCGTGCCAATCCGCCATCGCCTTCTTCACCCGCGCCAGCATCGGCCGCCAGCCGGCGACGGCCCGGCCTACATCAGTCAGCGTGTCGTCGATCTCGCCCTTCAGTGCCTCGCGCACCGCAATATCTGCGAGCGGCTCGATCTCGATGTGAAGGAAACTCTCGAGCCGGCTCCCCGGCGTCGGCACATCCAGCACCCGGTAGGTCGCGGGGTCGAACTGCAGCACTGGATGGGTGATGAAGCGGATTACCCCGCCACGCGCGCGGATTGCCGCGAGCACGCTGTCGACGATGAACGGCATGTCGGCCGAGAACACCTCGACGATCTCGAGCCCGCCCGGCTGCTCCGGCGGCACCACGTAGACATTGTGGCTCGCCAGCTCGCGCTTCCCCAGCCGACCGTAGGATTTGCGGAACGTCGCCTCCAGCGCCTCGGCTTGATAGATTGCCAGGTCTTCGGGGTCCGTCGCCTCGGCCACTGCCTTGAGGAAGCGCGCGAAACTCGGCTCCGACGACTGGTAGCCCTCTGCCCGCGCGATCAGTTTCGCACGCGTATCGACAGCCGCCGCCTCGTTCATCGCCTGACTCCCGTCCCCCTACAGCGTTTTCAGGAAAAGTTGCAGACTTTTCCGGTTCGAAAGCGCGACAAAATCAAAGCCTGAGAGCGGTTCAACGAAACGGTTAAACGCTCCAGAGCCGAACTCTGCGTCCGGCCGCCTCTGTTGTCGAGTGGCCACAACACAAGACGATGACGGTAAGACCTTGTGAGCATCCCGCTGCCATAGTCGATCGGTTCTTCCTCGACGGCCCGCCATGACCAACGCCTCCTCCGATCTCCGCGCCCTGCTGCGCACCGGCCTCAGCCGGTCGCTGGCATCGCTGCTGATCAAGGTTGCGACGGCCGGGCTGACCTACCTGATGTACGTGGTGCTCTCGCGCACCATGGGCGCCGCCGAGTACGGCTACTTCGCCTTCGGACTGAGCCTTGCCACCATCCTCGCTATTGGCGCCTCGATGGGCCAGCAGACCGCCATCCTCCGTTACTGGCCGGAGGAGGAGGTGGCCGGTCGCCACGACCAGGCGCTGTCGGCACTCCGCTCAGGCGGCGCTCTGACCCTCATCGCCGGTCTGGTCCTCACGGCCCTCACCATCGCCGGAGCCGCCACTGCGGGATTGGTCGCCGGAGCCACCTGGCATCTTTATGCCGCCGCTGCATTGATCCTGCCGATGGCCTTCGCCGAGTACTGGTCGTCGGCATTGCGGGCCCAGGGCTCGGTATGGACGGCGCTGGCGCCGCGCGACCTGCTCTGGCGGGTGCTGACACCGCTCGCCATCGTCGCATTGTTCGCGCTTGGCGCACCGCTCGCCGGCTGGCAGGCGCTGCTGCTGACATCGGCGCTGCTGGCCGTGGCGCTGGCGTTGCAATATGCCCTCGCCCGTTCCCGCCGTTATGAGATCGCGCCGGGTTTTTCGACGCTTCGCCCCTATTGGCGCGAACACGGCACGGCGAGCCGCTGGTTCCTCATCGGCACGGTGATCGATTCCGCCGCGCTCAACATGGACACCATCTTCATTGGCCTCTTGGTCACCGCCGAGGCCGCCGGCATCTACTTCAATGCGTTTCGGACAGCGGGCCTCCTCACCCTGTTCATGTTCGCCATCACCCTGGTGGTGGCGCCGATGGTGTCGCGGCACTACCACGCCGGCGAAATGAAGCAGGCGCAGGCGATCACGGCTTTGTGCGCCTGGGCCGGTTTCGCCTTTTCGCTGGTGGTGTTCCTCGGCTACCTGGTCTTCGGCAACCAGATCCTGGCCCTGTTCGGCGATCACTCGACCGCCGGCTACTGGGTACTGATCCTGCTCAGCATTGGCCTCCTCTTCGATGCCGCCACCGGACCCTCGCGCATCGTCATGATGATGACCGGGCACGAGCGCGACTATGTGCGGATCTGGGGCGCCATCATGCTGGTGGGTCTGTTGCTCGAACTCATGGTGATCCCGCTTTTCGGGCTGATCGGCGCCGCCGCGGTGAACGCCCTGTCGCGCGCCGTGGCGCAACTGGCTATTGCTCGCTGGAACCGCCGCCATATCGGCATCGACACCACGCTGCTCGGCGCCTTCCGGGTGCGCGGCCTGTCCGAGGCACCCCAACGCATGGCACCCTTGTAACCCCGGCGCGCTCTGCCAACCTTGACCTGACATGTGAGCGGGGCTTAGAACCCCCCGTTACTCCTTAACCCCCGAGTGGAACCTCCAGCAAAAATGGCCGGCAGAACTCTGTACGATAAGATCTGGGACGATCACCTTGTTTCCAACAACGAGGATGGGACCAGCCTTATTTACATTGATCGCCACCTGGTCCACGAGGTGAC
>NZ_DASZAW010000110.1:0-25933 GCF_035944845.1 Devosia sp.
GGAGGGGGCGGCAGGATACGCCGGTTTTTGGGGCCGCCCCCTCCACCAGCTTCGCTGGTCCCCCTCCCCCGCTGCGCGGTGGAGGACCACTGAGAGCCCGGTGGCTGTTCATATGCGATAGCCCTGCCCTTAAGGGGAGGGATTGAGGGAGGGGGTGGTGCAGTCAGCACCGAGCGTCCCTTACCACCCCCACCCCCAGCCCCTCCCCTCCTAGCGGACGCGTAGCGCCGCGGGGGGAGGGGAGCGGATAGAGCGCACGCTTCAGCGACAAATCCCCAGCATCTTACGCCCGTCATTCATTTGTCGTTCAGCCCCAGTCATCATAGGGTGAGCCAGAGGTATTCATACGATAGGGGTTTGGGAATGCAGCGGCTTTTTCGGTCGATCTGGTGGCTTGTCGTGGCCGGAACCCTAGCCCTCAGTCCCGCACATGCGGCTGATCGCAACATCACGCTGCTGCCCGGTACGGATCTCCCCGGTTTCGATTATTCGGTGCTGAAGGACGTCGATGTCGACGCCTGTTCTGCCGCCTGTACCGATGACAAGATCTGCCGCGCCTTCACCTATAACGAGAAGGCCAAGTGGTGCTTCCTCAAGGGCGATGTCGGCCCCGAGACGGCGTTCAAGGGCGCCACGTCCGGCCGTGTCGATTTCACCCCGCCGCTCGCCGAAACCGTCGAGGCGCGGTTGAGCGAGCTGCCGTTCCCGGCGCAGGACCTGGTCGATTCCGCCCGCTACATGGCGACCAGCCTGCCGCAGACCGATCCGCCGCCGCCGGATGTGACCTATGCCGACCTGGTCGCCGCGGGCGATGAAGCTGCGGCGCAGTCGAACCCCTCGGCCGCGATGGTCTCCTATCGGCAGGCGCTGGCGATCAACAAGAACGACCCCTCGGTGTGGCTGAAGCTCGCCGCCGAGGGCGAGGCCCGGATGGTGATCGAGGCGGCGGCCGGCAATGGCGTCTATGATCTTGCGGTCAACTCGTCCTATGCGGCGATGAATGCGCTGATGCTGTCCGAGACGGTGGCCGAACGCGCCGATGCACTGGGTGCACTCGCTGTGTCGCTGTCGCGCCGCGAGATGTGGCGCGAGACCATCGCCACTTATCGCGCGAGCCTCGCGCTGGTCGACAACGCTACGCGCGAAGCGGCGCTGGAAAAGGCCGTCGCCGAGCATGGCTTCCGCGTCACCTCGAACCAGGTCGATGCCGAGGCCGCCAACCCGCGGATCTGCGCGGTGTTCTCGGACTCGCTGCCCTCGGGCGACACGGATCTTTCCAGCTATGTCGTGGTCGACAACGCCCCGACGGTTGCCGTCGAAACCCAACAGAGCCAGATCTGCATCACCGGCGTCGAACATGGCCGGCGCTACCACATCAAGCTGCGTGCGGGCCTGCCCTCGGCCAATGGCGAAGAGCTGCGCTCGGATGTCGAGCTCGACCTTTTCGTGCCGGATCGCGCGCCGTTCGTCGGCTTTGCCAACAACGCCTATGTGATGCCCGCCGGGCTCGGCGGCGGCCTGCCGATCACCTCGGTGAACGCCAAGACCGCCGACGTGGTGATCTACCGGATCGGCGATCGCTCGATCGCCACCGCGGTGCGCCAGGGCATCTTCCAGCGCACGCTCGACGGCTATTCGGCCGAGGACGTCGCCAATTCGACCGGCGAGAAGACCTGGGAAGGCCAGGTCGACCTGGCGCAGGGCGCGCCCAACGCCATGACGGTGACCGCAATCCCGGTCGCCGAGATCGTCAAGGAACTGCAGCCGGGCGCTTATGTGGTGACCGCCAAGGTCAATGGCGTGCAGCAGGAATATTGGCGCGAAGTCGCGACGCAGTGGTTCATCGTTACCGACCTCGGGCTGACCACGGTCACCGGTGACGATGGCGTCCATGCGTTCGTGCGTTCGCTCACCAGTGCGCAGCCGGTGGCCAACGCCAAGGTGCGGCTCGTCGCCGTCAACAACGAGATCCTCGGCGAGGCGGTAACCGATGCCGATGGCCGAGCCGATTTCGCGCCGGGCCTGTCGCGCGGCGAAGGCGGGCGGGCGCCGCAGCTGATCACCACGGAGACCGATGGCGGGGATTATGCGTTCCTCGACGTATCGAAGGCAGCGTTCGATCTCACCGATCGCGGTGTCGAGGGCCGACCGTCGCCGGGTCCGCTCGACCTGTTCGCCACCACCGAGCGTGGCGTCTATCGCCCGGGCGAAACGGTGTTCCTCACGGCGATCCTGCGTGATGTGAAAGCCAAGGCGGTGACCGACCTGCCGCTGACGCTGGAAGTACAGCGCCCGGACGGGGTGATTTCCAGCACCGAATTGCTCAATGACGCCGGCGCCGGCGGCTATTTCAGCGCCGTGACGCTCGACCCCGAAGCGATGCGCGGCTCGTGGACCATGCGGCTCTATGCCGACCCCAAGGCTGACTCGCTGACCAGCGTCGGGTTTCTCGTCGAAGATTTCGAACCGGAACGGCTGGCCTTCGAGATCAGTGCGGCAGACGCGCCGATCAAAACCGGCGAAGTGACGCCGGTCGAGGTGACCGCCAAGTATCTCTATGGCGCCACCGCGCCCGACCTCGCGGTCGAGGCCGATGCGGTGCTGCGGCCGGTAACGTCGCTGCCGGCTTACCCCGGCTATACGTTCGGCCGGCTCGACGACACGTTCGAGACCTCGCGCGAGCCTCTCGGCGTCGTCGGCACCACCGACGAAGCCGGCAACGTCACTGCCGAAGTCATCGTCAGCGCGCCGCAGGCGACGACGCGGCCGCTCGAAGCGCAATTGATCCTTCGGCTCGTCGACAGCAATGGGCGCGCCATCGAGCGCAGCCTGACGCGTCCGGTGCTGGCCGATGGCAATCGCATCGGGCTGAAGCCGCAGTTTGCCGATGCCAGCGGGCTCGCCGAAGGCAGCCAAGCGATGTTCGACGTGATCGCGGTGGCGCCGGATGGCGCGACCGTCGATGAGGCCGGGCTCGAATGGTCGCTGTCGCGGGTCGAGACCACCTATCAGTGGTATCGCAACAGCGGTACCTGGAAGTGGGAAGCCATCACCACGACGCGTGAAGTGGCCAATGGCACCGTCGACGCGCTCGCCTCCGGCCCGGTGGCCGTCGGCGCCGCCGTCAACTGGGGCCAGTATCGGCTCGAAGTCACGAGCACCGGTGAAGGCGCTACCTCCTCGAGCTATGAGTTCTATGCCGGCTACTATTACCCGGAAGCGGGCTCCGACACGCCGGACACGCTGTCGGTGGCGCTCGACAAGCCAGCTTACCGGAAGGGCGAGACCGCCAACCTGAAGCTCGATCCGCAGTTCGCCGGCACCGCGCTGGTGATGGTGGTCGACGATCGCATCATCGCCATGAAGGCGGTCGAAGTGCCGGAAGGCGGCACCACCGTGCCGCTCGAAGTTACCGATGACTGGGGCCCGGGCGCCTATGTGACGGCGATGCTCTATCGCCCGGCCAGCGCCGAAGCCAAGCGGATGCCGGCGCGCGCGCTCGGCCTCGCTTTCGCCGATGTCGAGCCGGGCGACCTGAAGCTCGACCTGAGCCTCGATGCGCCCAAGGAAGCGCTGCCGCGCCAGGCCTTCACCACCACGGTGAAGCTCGCCAACGTCCAGCCGGGCGACAAGGCCTATGTCGCGGTTGCGGCGGTGGATCTCGGCATCCTCAACCTCACCAAGTTCCAGGTGCCGGATCCGGATGGCTGGTTCTTCGGGCAGCGCCAGCTCGGCGTCGAAGTGCGCGATCTCTATGGCCAGCTGATCGACCCGATGCAGGGCACACCCGGCGCGTTCCGCAGCGGTGGTGACGAGGGCGCCTCGCGCTTCGGCACGCCGCCGGCGACCACTGTCCTCGTGGCGCTGCATTCGGGCATTGTCGAAGTGGGGGCCGACGGCACCGCGACGATCAGCTTCGATATGCCGGACTTCAACGGCACGGTGCGGCTGATGGCGATGGCGTGGAGCGCCGGTGCCGTGGGTCATGGCTCCGCCGACGTGATCGTGCGCGATCCGGTGGTGGTGAACCTGAGCCCGCCGCGCTTCCTGCGCCTCGACGATACGTCGCGGCTGCTGGTCGAGGTCAACAACATCGCCGGCCAGCCGGGCACCTACAAGGTGGCTCTGGATACCGGCACGGGGCTCTCGACCGATGCGGCTGAGACTTCGGTGGACCTGCCGACGGGCGAGCGTACCGCGCTCAATCTCAGCCTTACCGGCACTGAGATCGGCGACCATACGCTCAAGGTGATCGTCACTGCGCCGGATGGGACAACGCAGACCAAGGAGCTGACGCTCGGGGTCCGCGCCGCCAGTGCACCGATGACCACCACGCAGCTGATCCCGCTGGAAGTGGGCGCGACGACGACGCTCGATAAGAGCTTGTTCGCCGACATGGTGCCGCATACCGGGGAACTGACGCTCGCAGTCGGGCCGATTGCCCGTCTCGATGTGCCGGGCCTGCTGATGCAGCTCGATCGCTACCCCTATGGCTGCGCCGAGCAGACCTCGAGCCGGGCCCTGCCGCTGCTCTATCTCAACGAAGTCGCCTCGATGATTGGTCTGGGCGATGACGAAGCGATCACCCAGCGGGTCAAGGACGCGATCAAGAACCTGCTCGCCAAGCAGACCTCCAGCGGCGGTTTCGGGCTCTGGGGACCGTATGACGGCACCGACCTGTGGCTCGACTCCTACGTCACCGAGTTCCTGCTCCGCGCCAGGGCGGAAGGCTACGACGTGCCGGATCTGGCGATGACCCGGGCGCTCGACAACCTCGGCAACCAGGTGTCCTACGCCACCGACTTCACGGTCGGCGGAGAGGACGTGGCGTTCGCGCTCTATGATCTGGCGCGCGCCGGCCGGGCAGCCATCGGCGACCTGCGCTACTATCTCGAGGCGCGCCTCAGCGCCTTCGGCTCGCCCTTGGCCAAGGCCCAGCTCGGCGCCGCGCTCGCCCTCTATGGCGACCGGACCCGTGCGGCGACAGCCTTCCAGGCAGCCGTCGAGGACCTTAGGGCCCGCGAGGATCGGGCGAAGTACCGCAACGACTACGGCAGCCAGTTGCGCGACACGGCCGGGGTGCTTGCACTCGCCGCCGAGTTCACGCCGTCGGGTGTCGATATCGGCGAGTTGACCAGCAAGCTCGCTACCTTGCGCGACAAGGAACGCTGGACCTCCACCCAGGAGGATGCGTGGACGCTGGTCGCCGCCTCGGCGCTGGCCCGCGAGGCAGGCGATGGTTCGGTGACGATCAATGGCGATCCGCTCACCGGCACCGTCTATCGCCGCTACGACCAGGAGGCGTTCGACAGCGAAACCGTCGAGATCGTCAACAACGGCAACCGTCCGACCGAGATGAAGGTGACCGTCACCGCCATCCCGGCGACCCCGCCGGCGGCGAGCTCCAGCGGCTTCACCATCCAGCGGGATTACTACCTGCCGAATGGCGAGCCCGCCGACCTCAGCAATGTCCGCCAGAACGATCGCTTCGTGGTGGTGCTGACGACGCAGCCGACCCAGCTCGGGTCGGGCCAGTATGTGGTGGCCGATCCGCTGCCGGCCGGGTTCGAGATCGAGAACCCCGACCTGCTGCAGGGCTCGGGCGTCGCCGACCTCAGCTGGCTCACCGTCGATACGCCGGCGCATGTCGAATCGCGGACCGACCAGTTCGTCGCCGCATTCAGGTTCACCTCGGCCGCCAGCAGCGTCACCACCGCCTATATGGTGCGTGCCGTCTCGCCGGGCAGCTTCGTGATGCCGGGCGCCACGGTCGAGGACATGTACCGGCCGGAGCTGCGCGCCAATACCGACGCGGGCCAGATCGAGGTCGGCGCGACCGGGCCATGAGCACGGCCGAACCCAAACAGCAGCTCCGGCGCCCACGCGCGCCGGGGCTCTTTACTGCGACGCTGATCGTCCTCGCCGGCGTGGCGCTGGTCGGCAGCCAGTATGGGCTCGCCGTGCTGCGCGATATCCGGGCAACGCTGCCGCCCACGCCGGTGGTGTCGGCGGTGCCAGTATCGACCGCGGTGGTCGACAATGCCGGGCTGCTGCTCCGGCCGTTCACTACCGCCAATGGGCGCTGGCGGCTGCCGGTGACGATCGCCGAGGTCGACCGGCGTTTCATCGACATGCTGCTGGCCTATGAGGACCAGCATTTCAACGAGCATCACGGCATCGACTGGCCCTCGATGCTGCGCGCCGCGGTGCAGTATGTCGGGGCAGGGCGGATCGTCTCGGGCGGCTCCACCCTCACCATGCAGGTGGCGCGGCTGATTGGCGGCGAGCCGACCCGCAACATGGCCGGCAAGCTCCGTCAGATGGTGCATGCCGACATGCTGGAGCACTCCCTCAGCAAAGACGAGATCCTGACGCTCTACCTGACGCTCGCCCCCTATGGCGGCAACATCGAAGGCATCCGCGCGGCGAGCCTCGCCTATTTCGGCAAGGAGCCGGGGCGGCTGACCACGGCCGAATGCGCGCTGCTGGTGGCGCTGCCGCAATCGCCCGAAGCGCGGCGGCCGGATCGCGATGTCGAAGTGGCGAGGGCTTCGCGCAACCTGGTGCTCGACCGGATGGTCGGCGCCAAGGTGATCAGCGCCGAGGAGGCCGAGGCCGCCAAGCTCGAACCGATGCCCAAGGCAAGACGCGATTTCCCGATGTACGCCGCGCATCTCGCCGAGGCGGCGGTGCAGGCGCACCCCAATGCACGCAAGATCGAGTTGACCATCGAGCGGAAATTGCAGGCGAAGCTCGAGCGGCTCGGCGCCGACCGGGCGGCGCAGCTCGGCTCGAAGCTCTCGGTGGCGATCGTCGTCGCCGACCAGCAGACCGGCAATATTCTCGCCTCGGTCGGCTCCGCCGGGCTCTTCAACGCCGAAAGCGACGGCTATGTCGATATGACCGAGGCAGTGCGCTCGCCCGGCTCGACGCTGAAACCGCTGATCTATGGCCTCGCCTTCGAACTCGGGCTCGCCCATCCCGAGAGCCTGATCGAGGATCGGCCGACAGCATTCAACGGCTATGTGCCGGTCAATTTCGACGGTTTCAACCGCGGCACGGTGTCGATCCGGCAGGCGCTGACGGAATCGCTGAACATTCCCGCTGTGGTGGTGCTCGATGCGGTCGGCCCGGCGCGGCTGGTGGCGCGGATCAAGCGGGCACATGCCGCGGCGCGGCTGCCGGCCGACACGGCGCCGAGCCTGGCGGTCGGATTGGGTGGGGTCGGCGTGACGCTACGCGACCTCGTTTCGATCTACGCGGCGATCGGCCGGGGCGGCACCCCGGTGGTGCTGCGCGATGGGGTGAAGGCAGTGGCCGAGGAGACCGAGACACCGGCGCCGGTGCTCGATCCGATCGCTGCCTGGTATGTCGCCAGCATCCTTGCCGACGTGCCGCCGCCGCTCAATGGCTCGGCCGGGCGCATCGCCTACAAGACCGGCACCTCCTACGGCTATCGCGATGCCTGGGCCATCGGCTTTGACGGCAAGACCGTTATCGGCGTGTGGGTCGGCCGGCCCGACAATTCGCAGATCCCCGGGATCACCGGTTTCGGGGCGGCGGCACCGATCCTGTTCGAGGCGTTCGACCGGCTGGCCGAAAAGACCGTGCCGCTGCGTGACGCACCGCGGGGGACGATCTTTGCCTCCAACTCCGAACTGCCGCTGCCGCTCCGTCGCTTCCGCCATCCCGACGAGCAGAAGGTGAAGCGCGATGCAGCGCCACAGATCGCCTATCCGACCGACGGCGTCGACGTCGATCTCGGTCTTGCCTCGGGCAACGAGGCGCCACTGATCGTCAAGGTGCGCAACGGCGTGCCGCCCTTCACCTTCTTCGCCAACGGTGCACCGTTCGGACGTTCGGCCTTTGCCCGGCAGAACAGCTGGCGCCCGGATGGGCCGGGGTTTGTCACGCTATCGGTGGTAGATGCCGAGGGCCGCTCGGATACGGTGAAGGTGTTCCTGGACTAGCGCTGGACATGCCGGTTCGACGAGGGGCCGGCGCCGTCGCGCTTGACCGTCCGACCGGGAATCCTCGTCCGGTTGATCCGCATTCGCCGCCAATTAGATAAGACTGCCGGCAATCGGCTTCACCAAAATGGAACGGCGCCACCGGGATACTGCGCCGGCCTCACTTGGCCGCTCGGCCGACGATCCCGCCGAGCGGCACCATTCCGGACATCCTGCCGTTGCGTGTACGAGAGGCCAATCTCGACAGCGTCCTATGCTGATTTCCGCACCGCGAGGGCCGACGTGGCGGGCAGTTGTCGTGCCTCCACGTTAGCAAGACAAAGCTGCGCCGCGAGGAATGCGCCCCAAGGGTCGACCAGCTGCGTGGCAGGTCGAGGAGGCCGGCATCTCTCCCAATATTTCCAGCGTGCGAAAGTGTTCCATAAGCGCGCCGCCAGTTTCTGTCGGCGCAAGCTTCGCCGGCATGATCTCGGCGGTTTTCTTGAATTGCGATGCTGCTCGATTGCGCGTTGCCTTGATCGAGTGCGGTCTCTGATGTAGCTTCGCGGTGCGTCGACAATATCAATGGCCACTCGGTACGGTTTGGTACCGTCCAGCGAAAGTATTCCGCCGAGCTCACGGCGTATTGTCGGAGCTGCTCGCAACATCTTTGAGGCACCTCGCAGAGCGACGATCCGTTGCGAGGGATCGGCGAGCAACCACGCGGCAGAAGCCGCCAGCGCACGGACCGCTGCCTAGCGAGGGCAGCCGCGGCGCGAGAGGGAACCTGCGGGGGGCGCAGTTTCACCTGACATTGGTGTTTTTGGCATGAGCAGTCGCCCATGGCCATTTGCGTCGGCCCCTGAACAGGCAAGCAATTGGCGGGGGCTGCGCGAAACAGGAGCGCAGACGCTTGTCTTTTCTGTCACCGCGGTTCGAGAACGGTTTGCTGTCGCGACTCTCAGGCCAGGACCTGGCCCTGCTGGGACCGATGGAGCGAGTGGAGCTTGCCCCCCACAACGCGCTTGAAGTGGCCAATCGCAGCGTCGAGTCGATCTATTTCATCGAGCGCGGCTTCGCCTCGGTGGTGGCCGACGATGCCGATGGCGGCATCATCGAGGTTGGGCTGATCGGGCCCGAAGGCATGACGGGCCTTGCAGTGGTACACGGGGTGGAAAAGACCCCGTTCAGCACCGTGGTACAGGGCGGCGGCAGCGCGGTGCGGGTCGACCCCGGGCACCTGCGGGCGGCGCTCACCGACAGCCCTTCGCTGCACCAGCTGTTCATGCGCTATGCACAGGCTTTCGCAGTGCAGGTGGCCTCCACTGCCTCAGCCAACGGCCGGCTGTTGCTCGAGCAGCGGGTGGCCCGCTGGCTGCTGATGGTCGGCGATCGGCTGGGCGAGTCGTTCCAGATCACGCACGAGTTCCTCTCGATAATGTTGGCAGTCCGTCGCGCCGGAGTGACGCGGGCCCTGCAGGACCTCGAGGCGCGTGGACTGATCCGCACCATGCGCGGCATCGTGGCGATCATCGATCGCAACGGCCTCGCCGAGTTCACCAACGGCGCCTATGGCCTCGCGGAGAAGGAATATGCAGCGCTGCTCGGACCGGAGAACGAGCCGCAGGCGGTCGAGGTGCGGGAGCCCAAGTACTATCGAAAGGTGAGCTACTGAGGGTCAGGGCGTTTGGGGAGGCATGATAGGCTCACCAAACTCGGTGTCATCCCAGCGAAAGCTGGGGACCCATTTCTCCGCTGGTGCGGGCTGCGAGTTGGGTCCCAGCTTTCGCTGGGATGACACCGGTGGGTGGGAGGCTTCGGGGATCAGTTCGGCTATCGGATATGGCGCTTGGGCACCGCGCCGAGCACCCCAGAAACAGCGAGGGGCTCCCGTCGGAGCCCCTCTTTTCGTTGCGCAAAGTCTCGCGTCCTATTTCGCGATCACCATTGCCTCGAGCTTCGCCACGTCCGCCGGCAGCTCGGCATCTCCGGCGGCTAGGCCGTTGACCGAGAGGATATAGGCGACGAGAGCGGCGTAGGTTTCGTCGCCCAGTTCGCCCGGCCGCGAGGGGGGCATGCGGTCGTGGACGTGGGTGTAGAGCGCGCCGACGGTCTGGCCCACCCACTTGCCCTCGAAATAGGCGCCGGCCAGCGGCGGGCCGTAATTGGCGCTCACCAGGTCCGGGCCGTGGCAGGAGACACAGTTGGCGTCGTAGGCGGTCTTGCCGCGCGCTGCCTGCTCCGCCGTGAAGCTGGCCGGCTCGCCCGTCGCTGCGGCGGTCGCCGCTTCGGCAGCCGGAGCCGCCTCCGTCGTCGTCGCAGCCGCTCCATCACCCTCGCCGGTATAGGTGTAGACGAGGATGGCGCCGGGGTTCTGGAGCGTCGTGCCGGCGCCGCCATCCATAGTGCCGACGAGGCCGCTGACGTCGGTCGCCACATACATGGTCTTCATGTCGGGGCTGAGCGCCATGTCGCGCAGGCGGTTCTCGGACTGGAAGTAGCGCTCGATCGGGCCGGCGGCAGTCTTGCCGTCAGCCGCCAGCGGCACGCGGTAGATCGAGCCGCGCTTCAGCGTGGTGATGAGCAGCGAGTTCTCCCAGCCGGGGATACCCTCTCCCGCTTTGGGGAAGTAAGCCTGCATCGACGAGGTGGCGACGGTGGGCCAGCAGATGAAGTCGATGCCGCCGCAGGCCGGATCGGTGAAATCCCAATCGCTGGGGACGGTGAACAGCGTGGCGAGCGGATCGTGCTGTTCGCCCGGCCACTTGCTTTCGTCTTCGACCGGCACCGAGGGGTCGATGGTGATGTCGGAGAAGGTCAGTTGTGCGCAGGGCGTGGTGGCGAGGTCCCAGCGCGCCATCTGGTAGGCCTTGTCGTCCCTGAAGCCGACGACATGCGGCCAGCCGTAATTGTCGCCGCCGACCAGCACGTTCACTTCGTCATCGGTCTTGGGCCCCTGCTCGGAGGCGTAAAGGGTGCCGTCGGGGCCGAAGTCGATGCCCTGCATGTTGCGGTGGCCATAGGTGAAGACGTGGCTCTTGACCCCATCGATCTCGGGATTGTCCTCGGGGATCGAGCCGTCGAGATTCAGCCGCAGCGACTTGCCCTGGTAGGCGATCCAGTTCTTGGCCGCGAGTTCGTCGGCGGTGGGCAGGCGCTGTGCTTCGATCGGGATGCACCAGTTGCCGAGCTGGCCCTTACCGCCATCGCCGATGGTGTAATAGAGCTTGCCGTCGGGGCCGAACTTCAGCCGGCCGGAGTTGTGATCGTTCTGTCCGGGCATGCCGGCAATGATCACCTGCGGGTCGCTCAGCGTGCCGGACGCCTTGTCGTAGCTCAGCCGGACGATCTTGGCGAAGAGGTTGGCATAGGGGCTGAACGGGTCCTTGACCCATTCATGCTTGGGCAGCTCTTTGTCGACGTAGGTGTAGGCCGCATAGACGTAGTCGTTGCCGGTGTCTTTCAGCAGGCCCGGATCGAGCGCCATGCCGAGCAGGCCGTCCTGGCCGCCGGGGGCCGAGACTTCCTCGATGTCGATTGCCACCTGCTTGGTACCGTCGGCCGGGTTGACGCGGGTGATCTTGCCGCCGACGCGCTCAGTGAGCCACAGCCAGCCGTCGGGGCCCCAGGTGATCTCCCACGGGCCCTCGAGGCCATTGGTCAGTTCCTTCATTTCGAACTGCTTGGTGCCGGCCACCGCCGAATCCGGTGTGTCCTGGGCGAAGGCAGGCAGCGCCATCCCGAACAGAGCGATAGCGAGGGCAAACCTTGCGGAAAGTCTCATTGGGCGTTCCTCCAGTGTAACGGGCCAGTCCATGAATTGTCGCGCTTTCGAGCTGGAAAGGTCTGCTGGCTTTCCTGAAAGCGCTCAACGATCCAACCCGCAGTGAAGCAGGTCGGTTCCAAGCTGGTAAAACAGTAGCGAAGCCAGCGTGTGGCAGGCGTTACCCCGCCACGGCTGCATCACGGCTGGTCGTGCTTCCAGCCCAGGATGCGCTCGGCCTTGGACGAGTTGAAGAAGGCCTTGCGACCGCTGAGATCGCCCTTGATCGGAATGCCGGGGAAGTATTTCTCGGCGGCCTCGAGGCTGGGGATATCGATCGTGGTGTCGGGCGCGACGATGTAGAAGGCCTCGTGCCCCTTGAACTTGCCCTCGAGGCTCAGAAGGCACGCCCGCGCCGCCGCATCGAAGCGCGTATAGGCGAAGAGGTGCTTTTTCGGCGAGGCCGAGTTCGGGGTGAAGTTGCGGGCCGCCAGTTCGCGCTCCGGCACCACCCAGTGAAAGCGCATCGAGGCGATGGAGATATCTTCCCAGCGCCGGGCGAAGGCGTCAGCCTGGGCCTCGCAGATCCATTTCGAGAGGCTGTAGGGCTCCTCGGAATAGTTGGCATGCTCCTCGTCGATCGGCAGGTAGTCGTAATGCGGATCGCGGCTGTAGGAATGGCCGATGGCGTTGACGCTCGAGGCCTGGCAAATGCGCATGATGCCGTTGTCGACGGCGGCCTGCAGCGCATTGTAGCTGCCCACCACATTGTTGTTGTGGACCACATGGTCGGGGTGCCGGCCCGGCGAGGGGATGGCGGCCATGTGGATCACCGCGTCGCAACCGGCGAAGGCGGCGACGAGCTTGTCAAACTCATCCATGTCGGCCTGGATGAAATGCAGGTCCCTGGTCTCTTCGGTCTCGGGCGCCGCGACGCGATCGATGCAGACCAGGTCGTGACCTTGCTTGCGCGCCTCGGCGATGATGGCGCGGCCGACGCCGCCGGATGAACCGGTGAGTGCGATCTTCATGGTGATATCTCAGCTCGAGTAGACGGCTTCGTGGAGGCCGCGGATATAGCCGATGGCATAGAGCCGGCCGAAGGCGGAATACCCGGCATTCTCGTTGCTGTCGCCTTCCACTGTCGGGACGTGATCGGGGCGCAGCACGCCGTCGAAATCGATGTCCTTGTAGGCGCGCATGGTGGCGAGCATGTCGGTCTTGCCGGCGTCGTGCCAGGTTTCGTGGAAGTTGGTCGGCACGCCTTCGACGTCGCGGAAATGCACAAAGCTGATCTTCTTCTTGCCGAAGCCGCGGATCACCTTGGGCAGGTCGTCGGTCATCAGGGTGAAGTTGCCCTGGCAGAGCGTGATGGTGTTGTAGTCCGATGGCAGCATGTCGACGAGGCGCTGGAAGTTCGGCACCGTGCGCATGATGCGGGAGACGCCCTTGATCGGGGTGATCGGCGGATCGTCGGGGTGCATGGACAGCTTGACGCCGGCCTTCTCGGCCACCGGCAACACGCGGCGGAGGAAATATTCCAGCGTTTCCCAGAGCTTTTCCTCCGAGATCGGCGGGTTCGAGGTGATGCTGTCGGGCACGTCGTTGACGTTGAAGGCCGTCACCACGGAACCACCACGGCTGGGCAGCGCCATATTGGTGCGCACCCAGTTGAAATCGGTCATCCACTCGTAGCACCAGACCGGGATGCCGAGCTTGCCCATATTGGTGATGAGCTCGCAGACCACATCGATCTCGGCGTCGCGCCCCTCGAGGCCACGCTTGGCGAGGTTCAGTGGCGGACGGGCCTCGATGACGCGGATCTCGTAGCCACCCTTCTCGTACTCGTCCTTCATGCGCGAGAGCGCCGAGAGCGACGAAACGCGCTCGTTGGCCTGGAGGCTGTCGAAGGGCAGGCCGGCCACGGCAAGGTCGACGCCGCACTGCTTGGCGAGCTTCCAGACGGGTGAGTATTTCGGAGGGATGACCTCGGCGATTTCGAGCATGTCGATACGATCTCAAAAGTTGGTGCGGCAAATATCGGGCCGCGGTGGACGCAACTATGCCGGCCGCTGTGAACGGCCGGCGCTATGGTTTTCGCCTGCGTGGGGACAGGCTTGTGCAGCAGCCTAAGGCGTCGGCGCGTCGGCGCGGAACTCGGCCTGCGACTCCTTGGAGCGGACCGAGTGCTGGCCCCATTTCTGATCGAGATTGGGCCAGGGGATCGAGTCGACGAGCAGCCTCGTATAGGCGTGCTGCGGGTTGCGGATCACCGTCTCGACATCGCCCTTTTCCACCACGTCGCCGCGGTACAACACCGTGATGGTGTCGGCGACATGGTAGGCGGTGGTCAGGTCGTGGGTGATGTAGATGATCGTCACGCCATGGTCGCGGTGCAGGTTCTTCAGCGACTCGAGGATGTTGGCGCGGAGCGAGGCGTCGACCATCGACACCGGCTCGTCGGCGATCAGCAGCTTGGGCTTCAACAGCAGAGCGCGGGCGACGTTGATGCGCTGGCGCTGGCCGCCCGAGAGCTGATGCGGGAAGCGGCCGAGCACGTCCTCCGGGCGGAGGCCCACCGCGGTCAGCGCCTCGTCCATCCTGTTGCGCGCGTCCTTGCCGGATTTGGCCAGCTTGAACTGCTTGATCGGCACGGTCAGCAGGTGGTCGACGGTGTAGAACGGGTTGAACACCGCAAACGGATCCTGGAACACCGCCTGCACTTCGCGGCGATAGGCCATGCGCTCGGTGCCGCGCAGCGTCGTGATGTTCTTGCCGCGATAGAGGATCTCGCCGGTGGTGGGGGTGATGAAGCCCAGCACCAGCATGGCGAGCGTGGTCTTGCCCGAGCCGGATTCGCCGGCGACGGTCAGGATCGAGGGATTGTCTTCGGGCAAGATCAGGTTGAACTCTTTGAGCGCAACCTTGGCGTGCGGGGACAACAGGCCGCGCTGGTAGACCTTGGTGACGTTACGAATTTCCAAGAGGTTGGACACCGGCTCAGCTCTCCTGGTCGTAGATATGGCAGGCGACGAGGCGCCCGCCCGGCAGCACATTCACTTTGGGCTTTTCGGAGCGCGAGCGATCCGATGCGAGCGGGCAGCGCGGATGGAAGGCGCAGCCCGAGGGCAGGCGGAGCAGCGAGGGGGCAAGCCCCGGGATGCCCTTGAACTGACCGCGGTTGTCGAGGGTGGGCAGGCTGGAAATCAGCGCCTGCGAGTAGGGGTGCTTGGGATCGGTGAACATCTCGCGCACCGTCGCAACCTCGACCAGCCGGCCGGCATACATCACAGCCACCCGGTCCATGGTCTGGGCCATCAGCCCCATGTCGTGGCCGATCAGGATGACGGCCGAGTTCAGCTCGTCCTGCACCTTGTCGATGGTTTCCATCACCTGGCGCTGCGTGACCACGTCGAGGGCACTGGTCGGCTCGTCGGCGATGATCACTTCGGGGCGCAGCAGGATGCCGATGGCAATACAGACGCGCTGCTTCATGCCACCCGACAGCTCGTGGGCGTACATGTGGAAGACGCCGGGATCGAGATCCACGGATTTCAGCGCCCAGACGCAGCGATCATTGATCGCCTGGCGGCTCTCTCCCGAGAGGTGGGATTTGATGGCGTCGACCATCTGCTCGCCAATCCGGGTGACCGGGTTCAGCGAGTTCATGGCGCCCTGCGGGATATAGGCAATCTTCGAAAGCCGCGCCTTGCGCATGCCTTCGTCGTTGAGCGACTGCAGGTCGGTGCCGCCAACCCACACATGGCCGCCTTCGATCCGCCCCGGCGGCTTGATCATGCGCATCATGGCAAGCGCCAGGGTGGATTTACCCGAGCCGGATTCGCCCACCATGCCCATCTTCATGCCGGCTTCGAGGGTGAAGCTGACATTGTCGAGGGCGCGGGCGCGACCGAGGTCGGTGTAGTAGGTGACCACCAGATCCTCGACCCGCAGGATGGGGCTGGCGGCCGCCGCGGCCGGATTGCGGCTCGCAGCGTTTTCCGTGGTTGCAAGGTTCATCGTCATTACTCCGTCTTGCGCACGCGCGGATTGGCCAGTTCGTCGAGGCCCATATTGATGAGGGCGAGCGAGGCGAGGATCAGGATCATCCCGATGGACGGCGCGATCGGCCACCACCACCAGCCGTTGAAGAAGGCGCCCTGCAACTGGGCGGCCCAGATGATGTTGCCGAGCAGCGGCTCACGCAGCGGCCCGAGACCGAGCACGGCGAGGTAGAACGATGCGAAGACTGCGGCGAACACCTGGCCGACGAAGGCCGCGGCGATGAACGGCAGCAGGTTGGGCAGGATCTCCTTGAAGATGATGCCGATATCGCTGACGCCCGAGAGCTTGGCGACCGAAACGAACTGTCGCTCCTTCATGGTCAGCACCTGGGCGCGGATCACCAGCGTTGGCCCCATCCAGGCCAGCATCACTACGATCAGCGCCATGGTGACGATGGTGACGTCGCGCTTGTCGAGCGAGCCGGCGACGACCACCTGGATCAGCAAGACCGGGATTGGCGTCAAAATCTGGCAGATGGTGCGGATGGTCGAGTCGATCCAACCGCCGAAATAGGCCGAGGTGAAGCCGAGGACGACGCCGATCAGGGTGCCCAGACCGCCGGCGATGACGCCGATGACAGCAGTCTGCCACATACCGACGACCATCGCCGCCAACAGGTTACGGCCGAAGAAGTCGGTACCGAACGGATATTGCAGGCTGGGCGGCTTCTTGGTGGCCACCGATAGCGGATAGGCGTGCTTGGGGTTGATGGTCATCAACCCGATCACGGTGAACAGGATCAACCCGAGCAGGATGATGAGGCCGACGGCAAGGCCCTTGTTCCGGCGGAGATAGCGCAGGAACAGCGTCAAGCCGCTGGGCTGCTCCATCGAAACGTCTGCGGTCGCCGGTGCGGTAGCGGTAATGGTGGACAATTTTCCGATTCCTACTGGTTGCGCACGCGTGGGTCGAGCAGCGGATAGATGAACTCGAGCACCGCCATCAGCACCGCAATGGCGATGGTGATGAACAGCACGATCCCGTAGATGGTGGGGAAGTCGTTGGACCGGATGGCGTTGTTGAGCACGGTGCCAAGGCCGGGCAGGCCGAACAGGCCTTCGACGATGATCGCCGACGTGACAACCGTGCCGAGCGCCAGCGCCAGGCCGGTTACCTGCGGAAGCAGGGTGTTCCTGAGGTAGTAGTCGCGGAAGATGCGCCCACCGGTCAGGCCCTTGTGTTCGGCGAAGTTCACGTAGTCCTCACCCTGGATGGTAACACCCATGCCGCGCATCGACAGCACCCAGCCGCCGACGGAGCCAAGGATGAGCGCCAGGCCAGGCAGCAACTGGTGCCGCAGCAGATCCAGTGCGAATTCCCATGACCAGTTCGGCACCACGCCGATCGAGTAGGCGCCGCCCAGCGGCAGGAGCTTCAGACGGAAGCCGATAAAGAACAGCAGCAGCACGCCCATGATGACGGGCGGCACGCCGGTCAGCAGCACGAAGGGCGTGGCGATCGAGCGCACCCAGCGGGGCGCCTTGGGCCATGCCGACACGGCGCCGAGCAGGTTGCCGATGATGAAGCTGAGAATGGTGGTGACCAGCAGCAGGCCGAAGGTCCAGGGCAGGGCCTGGCTGATGATGTCGGTAACCGTCGCGGGATAGCGGTTCAGCGAGTAGCCGAAATCCATGCGCACGATGTTGCCGAGATAGTTCCAGTACTGCTCGAGCAGCGGCTTATCGAGGCCGAACTGCTCGTTCATGTTGGCGATGAGTTTTTCGATATCGCCGGGAGCGAAGCCGCCGGAGCGCGCCAGCTCGGCGAAGCGCTCGCGGATGGCGTTACGGGGGCTGAGGCGGGGGATGAAGAATACGATCGTGGATGCGGCCCAGATGACCAGAACCAGGAAGGAGAGGCGCTTGGCAATCAGCTTGAAGTTCACTCGGTCAACTCCGGCACGGTGAGATCAGAAGGAGTGCGCGCGGACGCGCACTCCGATGTCGATGCTCAGCTTACTGCGCGCCCGAAGGCTGCAGCGAGGTGATGACCAGCAGGCCGGTGTGGGCCCAGAACGCGCCATTGGTGCCCATTGCGGGGTTCTCGGCGGTCGGCCAGTTCTTCCAGTAGTGCTGGTTGTAGGCGATGCGGTGCAGCCACTGGATGATCGGGATATCGATCTGGTCGCGCCAGTAGATGCCCAGAGCCTTGGCGGCGCCTTCCTGGAACTTCGGATCGTCCGACGAGAGCGGAGCGATTTCGTCCAGGATCTGGTCGTATTCCGGGTTCTTGTAGCGCGAGAACCGGTTGTTGCCGGCCGAGGTGCCGATGGCTTCGCTGTACTTGCCGTGGAAGAGGTTCAGGGCCTCGAACGGGTCGTAGAGCGATGCGCCGTGGCCGAACATGTAGAGGCCGGCCTTGCCGTCCGCCATGTTCTGGTAGGCGTCCGGACCGAAGTTGATCGCGGCGTCGAAGCCGCCCTGGCGGAGCATTTCAACCAGGATCGGCACGATGTCGGAGTGGATGCCTTCGAAGCCCTGGATGGTGGCGTCGATGGTCTTGCCATCCTTCTCCCACAGGCCGTCGCCGTTCATGGTGTAACCGGCTTCGGTCATCAGCTTGTTGCTCTGCTCGGGGTCGAACAGGCGCGGCTGGTACTGCTCCTCGAGCGCCTTGACGGCGGGCGAGTCAGCAAAAGCCTGCAGGTTCGGGTAGAGCGGGAACGGATAGATCGTCGCGATCGGAGCGCCTTCATACAGGATGTCGTTGATGACATCGCGGTTGATGACGAGGCTCATCGCACGACGGACGTTCGGGTCGCTGTACGGCTCGAGCTGGGTGTTCATCCACAGCGAGTTCGGCCACCAGTCAAGGTAACCGAACGGCGATTCCGAACCGGTATGCGTGGTGATTTCCGGGTTCTGGGCAAGGATGTTGCCGATAACCGAGGAACGCATGTCGAGGGCGGAGTCGAACTCGTTGTTCACGACGCGCTGGGCGACGGTGTCCATCGAGACGCCGGTGATGTTGGCGATGATGACGCGCTTGACTGCCGGCTCGGCAATACGGCCGGCCTTAACGGCCCACCAGTCGGGACGGTAGTCGAAGATCTTCTGGTTGGCGTTCCACGCCTTCAGGTCATACGGACCCGAGTGCGGGATGTCGATCGAGCCGGGTTCCATATTCACGTCGGGCTTCGACGACAAATAGTCGGCCGGGACGATCGGGATGCCGGTATCGAACTTCTCGGTCAGCACTTCGAACTTGAAGCGCGGGGCCGGGGCCTTGAAATTCACCTTCACGGTCAGGTCGTCGACGATATCGGTCGAGGCGACGAACTGGCTGAAGTGCGCGTTGTAGGGCAGCTTGGAGTTGTTCAGCTGGCCATCGAAGGTGAACTTGACGTCCTTGGAGGTGACGGGAGTGCCGTCAGACCACTTGGCGTCCTTGTTCAGCTTGATCTCGAGCGCGGTGAAGGTGTCGTCGGTGTATTCCATGCTGTCGGCCAGCCACGGAACATACTCGCCCTTGAAGATGGCGAAGTACATCAGCGGCTCCCACATGAAGGCGTTGCCTTCCTGGTGGGTGTAGCCGGGCAGGGCCCACGGGTTGGTGACGCCGATCGGCGAGGACAGCGCAACACCCCAGCCAAGAACGACGGTCTGGTTGCGCGGCACTTCGGGAAGTGGCGTCGCCGGAGCGATTTCCTTCGGCGCTGTGGCAGCGAGCGGGCTTTGCGCCAGCGCTGCCAGCGGCGATGCCATGACGCCGAGCGCCAGCAGTGCCGCGGTGATTGTTCTACGTTTGACCATGTGACAGAGTCTCCCTTGACTGTCGACGAAAGCTAGACGTCGCCTTGAGGCGACAATGTTTGAATTGTGGGTCCCATCGACCCCGTTAAGCCCCACACCTCCCCAAGATAATCTTGTTATCCTGCGATCGCTCCTTGGGTGCTGGGCGGTTCGGCCGGCCGGTGGATCGTGCGCCCCTGAGGCGCCATCGACCTACGTTGATGCCCTCGGGCCTGAAGGTTCGCCGATCCCCTGCTGAAGGATCGTGGCGGTACCAGCTTCGCAGTGATTGCGCCGAGCCCGGATCGGGTTTTCAGCGCGTCGGATTTCGTCGGCTGCCTGGGTGCAGGAGCCGTTCCGCCACTCATCGCGTTACGCTGGCACTGCCCATCGGACAGTCAGATCGTGCCCTGCGGCATTGGCTTGGCGTCTCCCCCACCAAAGTCGGCAACTCCCTCCAGAGCACCGGCTATTTCTCCCAATATTCCCAAGCGTTAGACGCGCCTGAGGGTTGAGTCAACAGCTGGAATGGTAGTTCGGGCGGCTCCCGGGTCCGGAAATTCGCTCGACAACTCGAAGCGCTTTGAATGTGCGGGGTTTTTTGGATCGGCGCAAGCTGTGTATCAATCCAACAATATAATGTGCGATCGGCGGTGTCCGCGTGGATCGTGCCGGGAATCTCGTCGTTCGCACGTTCACCGGGCTTTGCGGCCGTCGAAGCGGGAGCCGAAACGCCGGCTGCGCCCGCGCTCGATGCAGTCCCCGGGGGATCAGCCTTTGGTGCTGGCCCGGTTCGCGTGTTTCACACCCGGTGATCCGATTCAGCTCTCCGCCGCTGCCCCGACCTCAAGATTTGCCGCGCTGGTGACGAGGCCGTCGAGCAGTGCCGCGGCCACCGGATCGGCGCCTGGGGCGTCATTGGTCAGGCGGAAGGTAGTGACCACCAGTCCGCCCTTGCCGACGCGGCGGCGGGCGATGGTGGCGGCCGGCTTGTTGATCCAGCCGATCACTACTCCGGCATCGATCAGCCCGTCATATTCCCAGGAGCGGAAACCGGTCAGCACGTGGTGCGGCACGACGCGATCGAAAGAGACATCGAGCAGTGGGCCACCGGGCAGGGCGGCAAACGCCCCCGTCCGCTTGATCCAGGAGAAGTTGGCGATCCAGTCGCCGCGCCACAGCGTGCCATCGCGCAGCACGAGGCCGATATTGGGGAGTTGGGTCTCGGCGCCGAGATGACGGGCTCGCTCCTTGCCGGCCGGCATGGTCGGTGGCTCGGCGCGCGGCGGATCGGTCCTGAGGTTGCGGTGCGTCTCGACCGAGCCATCGGCCAGCACCAGGTAGCGGGCGCCATGACGCATCGCTTCGATATCGGCGGCGCCGAGCGCGTGGGTGAGCACCAGGTCGGCAGAAGCCGCATCCGAGGTCACCACATAGCCGAGACCCTTGGCGTAGTCCGCGAGCTCGGGGTCGGCAGCGGCGATCTTTGCGGGGCCGGCGGTGCGCTTCGAATAGACCGAGACGTGGATCTCGTTCTTGGCCAGCAGCTTGCCGCCTGCCTCGAGCCGCAGTGCGATAGAGGCGACGCGGGCCTCACCACCGAGGGTGATTGCGGTGGCGCCGAGGTCGGCGACGGCGAGGCCTTCGGTCGCCGGCACGTCGAGCTTGCCGCTCGCGCCATCGACCGACCAGCTGAGCGTCGCGCCGGCCGGCACCGCCTTGCCGCCGGTCGCGACCTTGAGGCGCAGCGCGATGCTGTCGCCCGAAGTGACAGCGTGGTGCTCGAGTTGCGGTACGATCACCGTGTCGGTGTTGATCTCGGCGAAGCGATCGTGGAAGGCGCGCGGGTTGCGGTTGATGTCTAGCAGGCCGTTGGCCTCCCAGTGCACGTCGGTCATCTCGGTGATGACGTAGCCCTGGATCGGCGCGTGGGCGCGCATCGACTCGATCTCGTATTTGAGATTGGCGAACTGGTACCACTGCACATCGGTGATGAAGTCGTCGAAGCTCCGGAACACCTTGTCGAGGTGGTAGGTGGCAAAACGGTTCTGGATGCCGTGCGGGTAGGCCGCGCCATCGCCCCAGTTGCCGCCGGTCTCGGCCCACCAGGGCTCCTCGCCCGCAGGGGTCTTGACCTGATCGGGGTGCGGCAGGCCCCAGACGCCGAACTCGGAGACCACCAGCGGCTCGTCGCCGCGGCGCTCGCCGTCGCCATAGGGCGTCCAGGTCCAGTCGGGAGCGCCGGCGAATTCCTCGGTGAGCTTTTCCCACTCGGGGCGGCGCTCGGGCACCGAACGGTAATAGTGATAGTCGTTGATGTCGGTCTTGACGTGGAAGTTCGGGATACAGGCCGAGTTGTCGACGACGAGACGGCGCGGATCCCTGGCCTTCAGCCAGTCATAGGTGTCCTTGAGCCACTGGCGGTGATCGGCATTCTCGATCAGCCGGGTGCCCCAATCTTCGTTGATGATGGTCCAGGCAATGATCGAGGGGTGGTTGCCATCGCGCGCGATGATGCCGGCCATGGTGTCGCGCATGCGCCCGGCGGCGGCGGCACTGAAATACTGGACGTTGGGGATCTCGGTCCAGATCAGGACACCGAGACGGTCGGCGACTTCGTAGTAGCGCGGGTCGGGCACCTTGATGTGGACGCGCAGCAGGTTGAGGCCGAGATGCTTGGCCTTTCTGAGCTGATCTTCGATGAAGGCCAGCGAGGGCGGCGTGCAGATGCCGTCCGGGTAGTAATCCTGATCGAGCGCGCCACGCAGGTAGAGCGGCTGACCGTTGAGGAAGAACTTGCCGTCGCGGGTCTCGATCTTCCTAAATCCGAAGCTATGTGTGGTGGTGTCCACGACTTCGCCGCCGGCGACGAGCTCGAGCTTGAGGGCGTGGAGGTTCGGCGTCTCGGTCGACCACAGCGCCGGGGAGTTGAGCTTCAGCGTCAGCGCAGTGCCGGTGGTCTCCGCAGCGAGGCCGCCCACGGTGGCGCGCACGGTGGCGCCAGCTGCAGCGGCCGAGAGGGTGAGCGCCAGCGCGACTTCACCAGTGTCGGGGTTGGCGTCGATCGCCACATGAGCGATGTGCCGCGTGTCGCGCGCCAACAGCTTTACCGATTGCCAGATGCCGCCGAGCGGGCCGTACCAGCTCTGCTTGCCGTGCGGGACTTCGCCGAACGGGTAGTCGGGATAGGCCTCGGCGTCGCCGCTCGGCAGCGTCACATGTACTTCGAGCGCGCTTTCGGAAGGGGTGCCCTCGGGGATCACGAACTCGAAGGGCAGGTAACCGCCTTCATGCGTGCCGAGCACGCGGCCGTTGAGCCGGACTTCGGAGAAGTAGTTCACCGCACCGAAGCGGAGGACGATCTCGCGCCCCTGCCAGGCCGCCGGGATCGACAGCTGACGGGCATAGATGGCCTTGCCGGTGGCATGGTGCAGGTCGGCGAACTCAGCTTGCCAGGGGCCGGGGACCGTCGCAGTGCGCCAGTCGCCATGGCCGTCGAGCCGGAAGCGCCACGCGCCGTCGAGCGAGATTTCCTCGCGTGCGTTTGCGCTAGCCTTGGTGGCCGTAGTCTCGCCGATCATCTGGTCCTCCCCCAGTGCTAATATTTATTAGCAGTTGGCTATGGCTAGCGGCTTTTCGCTCACCCTGCAAGGGCTATGGGTGCTAATGAGTTTAGCAGGCGAGTTGCACACCGAGCGTCGGGCCTGATAATGCTGCGCTACGAAGACGCTGAAGAAAACGCTTCGACGATGTCGGGGGAAGCGGTGGCGAAACGGCCGACGATGATCGAGATCGGTGAGCGTGCGGGGGTCTCGCAGGCCACGGTGTCGCTCGTCCTCAACCGGGTGCCGAACGCACGGGTGGCCGAGGCGACGCGCCTCCGGGTGCTCGAGGCGGCTGACGCGCTGGGCTACCGCAAGGGGCCGCAGCACCAAGTACCCGAGAACCGGACGCGCGTGATCGGCCTGCTTATCGACGAGGTCAGCACCACGCCGTTCGCTGCGCCCTTCATCGAAGGGGCGCGCGAGGAAGCAGCGCTGCAGGATGTGGTGGTCGCGACGTTTTCGACCCGCTCCGACCCCAAGCTCGAGAGCCTGGCGCTCGACATGCTGCTCGGCAACCAGGTCATCGGCGTGCTCTATGCGAGCCTCGTGACCCGACCGGTCGAAGTGCCCGAGCGCCTGCGCGACATCCCGACCGTGCTGCTCAACTGCTATGACAGGAAGCGCTACTATCCTTCGGTGGTGCCGGCCGATGTCACCGGCGGCTTTGCCGCGACCGAAGCGCTGCTGAAGGCCGGCCATCGGCGCATCGCCCACCTCGCCGGCGAGAGCTGGATCGAAGCGGCCGACGACCGCGAGCGCGGCTACCGCCAGGCGCTGGCCTCGTGGGATGTGCCGGTCGACGAAGACCTCATCATGCGCGGCGGCTGGACCATCCATGGCGGACGCGACCTGACGGCGCGGTTGCTCGATATGCCCAACCCGCCGACGGCGATCTTCGCCTTCAACGACCGCATGGCGGTGGGCGCCTACGATGCGTTGCGCCTACGTGGGCTGCGGGTGCCGGACGATATGTCGGTGGTGGGCTTCGATGACGAAGACATCAGCATGTACATGAACCCGCCGCTTTCCACCGTCGTGCTGCCACACGAGGAAATGGCGCGCTGGGCGGTCGGCACCCTGCTTGACGAGCAGCTCCCCGCCGCCTCGCCACGGCGGGTGAAGATCGAGTGCCCGCTGATCAGCCGTGGGTCGATCGGGCCGGCGGCGGTGCGGGCCTAATAGCGAACGGCCGCCGCCTCGTGCGGAGTTGACCTGCCTCCGTCGATCACGCGATCGCGAACACGTGGGTAACGCGATCTTAATTTCGTTGCGGAAAATAGACGAGAAACCGTCGGCCAAGTGTGCCGGCAGACTGGCCCAGCGTTCTACCGGGTCGCCCCTCTTGTGCAGAGGCGCTTTCATGTACCGTGTCAACAAGCCGATCGAATTCTCTGTTTCCCGTCGTAGTTTTGGTATTGGCGCTGCTGCGCTGATCGCTTCGTCGGCGTTCACGCCGGCCTTTGCCAGCGTCGGTGGCTTTGTCGACCAGACCTGGCAGCGGGCCAAGGCGCGGGGCGTGTCGAAGCGGGTGTTCGATATCGCCATGGGCGATTTCAAGCCGATCGGCTCGGTGCTCGACCTCAGCAAGAAGCAGCCGGAATTCGTCTCGACCGCGGCCGACTATGTGGTCAAGCGGGTCAGCGACACGCGCATCAACACCGGTCACGACATGCGCAGCGAATGGGCCAAGACGCTGAAGGCGGTGAGCGAACGCTACGGCGTGCAGGGCGAGATCATCCTCGCCATCTGGGGCATCGAAACCAATTTCGGCGGGTTCCTCGGCGGCACCAACACGGTGCATGCGCTGGCGACGCTGGCCTATGGCGGCTATCGCGCCGACTTCTTCGGCTCGGAACTCATCACCTCGCTCGAGATCCTCGAGGGTGGGCATGTGCGCGCCAAGGACATGGTCGGTTCGTGGGCCGGAGCCATGGGCCTGCCGCAGTTCATGCCGTCGAGCTTCATGAGATACGCCGTCGACTTCAAGGGCGATGGCCACAAGGACATCTGGGGCTCGGTGCCCGACGCGCAGGCCTCGATCGCCAACTACCTGAAGTCGTTCGGCTGGCGGCCAGGTGAAACGTGGGGTTACGAGGTAAAGCTCCCACGCGACTTCAACTACCAGAACGTCTGGCAGGGCCTCACCGCAACCTTGGGCGACTGGCGTGGGGTCGGCGTGACGCGCGCCAACGGCAAGCCGTTCCCGCGCGACAGCGATACCGCCCGGCTCTACATGCCGATGGGCGGCAACGGCCCGGTGTTCGCCGTGCTGCCGAATTTCGGGGTGATCAAGCGCTACAACAACTCCGACAGCTACGCGCTGGCGGTGGGACATCTGGCCGACCGCATCATCGGCGGCAGAGGTTTTTCGGTCGCCTGGCCGAAAGACACCGCGCTCAACGCCGATGGCCGGAAGCAGGTGCAGGCGCGGCTGCTGAAGAAGGGCTACGAGATCGGCAAGCCCGACGGCGAGATCGGGCCCAAGACCCGCGCCGCAGTGATCGACTGGCAGACGCGGGCGGGGTTGCTGCCGGATGGGCACGTGTCGGGGAACTTGCTGAACGCGCTGAGCTAGGGCGCGATTTCTCAGTCGTCGCCTCCCTCCCCCTTGAGGGGAGGGATTGAGGGAGGGGGTGGTGCGGTGATCACCGATGGACCCCCACCCCCAGCCCCTCCCCTCAAGGGCTACGACATGCACACATCGTTGTTGAAGAGAGGGTTTCGGTCTGATTCCCTGGCCTTTGCATAGGAGGGCGGGATGGAGTTGGGACTGGGCCATTTCGGGGATTCGCGCCTCGAAAAAGGGGGATCTTTCTTCTG
>NZ_DASZAW010000111.1:0-130654 GCF_035944845.1 Devosia sp.
TCGTGATGCGTAAGCTCGTCGTCCTCGCGAACGCCCTGCTCACGCAGAACCGCCTATGGGAGCCTACTCAGCCCAAAACAGCTTGACCGAGAACACAGATGCTCTCTTGCAAAATCTAAGGCTTAGCCAAACGGCTAAACCCAAGATTTTGCTTTCTCCCCCGCCTAGGGGGAGATGATCAGTGCCTCCCACTTGCACCAGCGCAGCAGTCGGGACTCTCCCCCTTGGCGGGGGAGAAAGCGAAAACTTGGGCTTAGCGAGAGCTAAGTCCTTAGTTCTCGCCAGAGAGGGGGTTTTGGCAGCCACCACCCTCACGCCGCCAGTTCCTCCACCTGGCCCGGCCGCAGCTCCACCGGGGTCGGCCGGCCGAACAGATCGAGCAGCACCCGCAGCCGGCCGAGCGATTCCACCGCTTCGACCGTCCCGGCAAAGCTGGTGAACGGCCCGGCGGCGATGCGGACCGGCTTGCCGGTGAGGCGCTTCTGCATGGCGCTCAGGCTCTGCCTTACTGTCTCGCCGCGGCGGCGGCGGGCGGCATCGGTATCATCGAGCAGCTGGTTTGCCTCGGCTTGCCGGAGCGCCAGCACATCGGAGGTCGGGATCGGCTGCGGCGGGTGCGGCCGGCCCGGCAGCAGCTCCAGCACCGGAGTGCAGGCGAGGACTTTCGAGGTATCCTCGAGCCGCTCCAGCTCGACGAACAGGTAGCGCGGGAAGTGGCAGAGCGTCGTGACCTTGTTCACCCGCAGCCTTCGGTTGAAGCGCTCGATGCGGTATTGCGGCAGGTAGGCCTCGAAGCCCGCCCGCTCGAGCTGGCGCAGCGCCTCGCGCTCGCCCTTCGCCCGTGTCCGTACTGCGTACCACGCTGCCATTGCCGGCCTCCTTCAGCTGTCGGTCGAGGGCGCGCAAGGCCGCCCGGATTTCTGCCATTGCCGCGGTGGCGCCGAGGCCACGATCGGAATATTCGGCGGCCACTTCGCGGATGCGTTCGATAAAGGTCTTGCGGCTGCCGCCGCGGCGCTCGGCGCCGGTCTCGGACCAGGTCATGCCGCGGCCTCCCGGCCTGCGGCGCGGCAGCCATCGGGCCCGCACCAGCATTTCAGCTTGCCGAGGTCATTGCTGCGGATGGCCTGCCTGAGGCTGCCCTTGCCATAGGGCGCGTGCGGGGCGCCGCAGCGATCGCAGCGGCGGACGAAGACCCGGAAGCCGGGCGCGGTTTCGATCTCCGTGAGCGGCATCAGTGCGTCCTCCCGGCGATGAGCCGCACCCGGCTCGGGCCGCGCCAATCATCGGTGCGGCCGCCCAGAGCCACGGTGCCCTCAGGCGGGCTCTCGCCCATCCGGTAGCGCACCAGCCGCGGCCCCTCGCTGAGCGCGCGGGCCGCTTCCGCCAGTGCATCGGCGAGTGCTGCGAGCCGCGGCGCGGTGGGCGCAAAATCGAGGTTGTGGCCCGCCACCTGGCCGCGGAGGAACGCCGTGCAGGCGGCCTCGATGGCGACGAGCGGGCAGTGATCGACGGCGCGGAGGTAAGCCATGGCCGTTGCCTCACCGATCGCCGAGTTGGAGCTGGGGAAACCCGCCAGCAGCGTCGCTATCGCTTCGAGCGCCCGGCCCTGATCCTGCCTGTTCATCCTGCATTCTCCGTGCTTGCTCGAGCAGCGCCGCGGCGCCCTTGCTGCTGCGACGTGAAACCCTTCCGGCCCCCCGAGGCGCCGTGGCGCCCTGGGGGATCAAAGGGGGGAATCTTGAGTCTCGAGTCTCAGCACTGGGTGGCCCATTGGCCGACCCATTGGGGGCGCCCGATTGTGCTGTGCTGTCAGTGGCTTGCGCCCAGCGGCGATTGGCCGATTTGCGCCCCAGATTGGCGCGTTCATGGTCCTTGACCATGCGGCGCGATAGCACGACGCCCGTGCTCGCCACGCTGAGGGCGCCGGCTTGCCGAAGCTCCGCCATAAGCGCGCGAACTTCGTCCACCGGCACCCCTGTCATGCGAGCCAGGGTTTCGTCACCGATCGCCGTGCCGTTGAGCACCAGGTGCCCATATGGCTTGGCCTCGTGCATGATGCACAAACATTCGATCCACAGCCCGCGCGCCGCGAGGCTGACGGCGCGCAGCGCCTGATCGCCCCGCCAGGCGGCGGGCTGGAACTTGAACCAGGGCTGGCTCATCGCGCGCCAGCCTGAGTGGTCTTGTCTGGTCGCGCTTTCGAGGTGGAATAGTCTGCAGCTTTTCCTGAAAACGCTCCGGCCAGCTCCGCCTCGTAGCGGCGGATGTTGTAGAGCACCGTGGTGTGGTCGCGGCCGCCGAGGTGGCGAGCGATTTCGGGCAGGCTGATCTGCCGGCCATTGACCAGCACCTCATGCCGGATGCGCCAGCTCGCCTCGCGCCGCGCCGCGGTGATCGGGGCCCGCCGCGACGCACTGGCGAGCTCGGCCCGGCTCACCCCGTGTTTCGCCACCACCGCATCGATGATCTCGCGGGCGGTGATCCCTCGCGGAGCCGCCGGGGCGACGACGAGGGATCGCGCCGTGAACTCCATCGTGTCGTAAGGCGCCGGTTCGCGATAGTCCGGCAAGCTCTCCGCCGGCGGCAGCGGTAACGGTGCCGGTGGAAACGCGCGGAACGGCCGCACCGTGAGGTTGGAGGCGGGGAGGGGGTGTTGCGCAGCGCGGCGGATGCGCGCCTCGCGGGCCCGCCGCTCCTCGGCATAGGCCTGTTGGCTGGGGCTCGCATCGGCGGCCCGCACCGGGGCGAGGCGTGACTGGCGATAGAGTAGCATCGGGGCACTCCGTGGGCATGGCGGTGGCGTGCACCGGCACGAAGCGCGCCGGCGGCGGGGTGGTCGGGTGGCTCGCGGGGCGGGGCGCCGCGAAGCGGTGGTGTGAAGTCAGGGCCGGGCGGTCAGTCGCCCGGCCGGCACGGCGACTCGAAGCCGCCGCGCCGCTGTTCATGGGGACATAAACTGAGCATTAATGCACAGTTCGTCAAGTGCGAATGCATGATGCATTCGTGCATAAAGGTGCTAGCCTGTGCAGATGCCAGAACCCAACCAGCTCGCCGTCGATTACATCCGGCACGTTCTCAGCCTGACCGGGCTGTCGCCGACGGGCCTCGCGCTCAAGGCCGGCATTTCATCGACCACGCTGACCCGGCCGCTGAACTCGGCCGAGTACAAGTTCGCGCTCACCAACACCACGCTGCAAAAGATCGAGGCGGCCACCGGCATCGCTTTCCTCGGCTTTGCCGCCGGCTACAACGCCGACCCCGTCGCGCCGGCAAACGCGCCGGGGTTCGCCGAAGCGCCGGCCAAGCGCATCGAGGGCCAGCCGGTGCGCTACGTGCCGGGCGAGCAGGTGGTGCTCAGCGGCCGGCGCAACCGGCTGCCGGTGTTTTCGGGCGCCATGGGCGGCGACGGCAAGCTGATCGTCAGCTCCGATTTCGTCGACCACATGGCCATGCCCGCCGCGCTCGAGGGGGTGCAGGGCGCCTATGGGCTGATCGTCGATGGCAGCTCGATGAACCCCGAATTCTGGGAAGGCGACGTCGCCTGGATCAACCCGCACCTCAAACCGGCCCGCGGCCGCAACCACGTGTTCTTCCACACCCCGCCGGGGGGCGAGGATGCCGAAGCGATCATCAAGCGGCTCAACGGCTGGAACGATCGCGAGTGGCAGCTCGAGCAGTGGAACCCGGCCAAACAATTCACCGAATCCCGCCGCATCTGGCCGATCTGCCACCGCGTGGTGGGCAAGTACGAAGCGCCTTAGTAGCGCACCGAATCCAGCCGGAGCTAACCCGAGCCGCTCGTCGCTCCGCTCCAAGCGCGCGTCGCGTCGCTAACCTCGTGCACCGAAGCCCGCAGTCAGGACTCCCTCTCCCGCTTGCGGGGGAGGGGGGACCGCTTCGCGGTGGGAGGGGGGAGCCCCACGTACTAAACTTGGCTGCCGGGCACGAGGTCAGGCTCGCAGCATCCACCTACGTTCTGCTCATCCCGCCACCATCTCAGGATGGGCCCCGGCCTTCGCCGGGGTGACACCGCGTGTGGGTCGACAATGGCGGGCAGGATCACACCCCGGCCCCGATGCCCACCTCCCCCTTGACGGGGGAGGCAAGCGAAGCTTGGGAGCGTCAGCGAGCTAGCGCAGCTCGGAGGGGGTGTGCGGCGGGGCAGGGTGCTGCCCCAACCCTCAAGCCGCCGCCTCCGCCAGCAGCTCATCCGACACTGCCCCCAGCCGGCAGATCACCTCGGCATCCTGCCACTCCCCGGTTGAGGGGTCACCGCTGCGCGAAAACGCCACCGCCGCCATGCGGTCGGCCATCAGCCGCTCGCACAGCGCCCGGGCATAGCGTTCATTGGGCACCTCCCGGCTTTCCTCGGGGATCGGATAGCCGTTCTTCCCGCGCAAATACCCCTGCACCACGTAATAGGTCACCACTCCGCAATCCCTCAAAGTTCACTGTTTGTTCACATTCAAACACCAGGGCCACGCCGGAGTCGAGTCGGTGTCGTGACTGCAGCGTGATGTGCAATCCTGCACGGCTGCGCTTGACGAGGATAGTGCATTAATGCACCGTTAGCCGCATCACCCCTGGAGCCGGCAATGACCTCCTACCTGATCGCCCGCGGCCCCTGGCCCTTCGATGCCGAAACCATCCGCCACGCCCTCGGCCTCAAGACCCATGCCCTCGACCTCCTCATCACCGCCGGCATCGCCTCGATCTGCACCATGAGCGTCCGCCCGGTGACCAGCGAAGTCTGGGACGTGACGATCGACGAAGATCCCGCCCGCTTCGGCGTGCCGCTCTCGGTCAGCGCGCCGCGCGCAAGCAGCTCCGATCGGCGGCTGGTGCGACGGGTGGAATATGTGGCCGACGATATTGCAGTGGCGAAGGCGCGGGGGCGGGTGGAGCGCTGGTGCCGCAACCAGCACGATATTGCGCTGGCGCTGCTGGCCGAGCCGGCGGGGCAGGGGGAGGCGGGCGCGGCGTTGGCGGAGGTGGCGTGAGGGGGGCGGGGCGCAGTCCGCTGCGCCCCGCCTCTCAGGCTCGCCTGCAGCTCGAACCCCCGCCCGGCCGTCAGCGGTTCGACTCGGGCGCCGGGCTTGAGCAATCCAGTATGCCTGGTTCCTTATTATGCGGCTAAGGACAAGCCGGCTGTCGCTTGGGACGCAGGTGTGTTCCCGTATCGCGGCAAGGTGGGGCAGGGGCCGCCAGTAGCTCTCGGGGGCGGGGCCGATCAGGGCGCGCCGCGTAAGCCGGCAAATGCCAGCAGCGGCACATAATCCTGCCTATCGGCGGCGCGGAGCGCGGCGATGTATTGCCGGCGTCGGTCGTTGCGCTGCGCGAGGTCGGCGGCGCCGTCTTGTCAATGAATTGGTTGACGGTCGTCGGGCAACCGTCAACCCATGGGTTGACCCGCGCAGTGGCCGCTGCCCGCCGCATGTCCTCGAAGCCGGTCAGCTCAAGTGTAAGCGTCTTCGATGGCGGCGAACACGAAGCAAAGCAGCAGGATGACCAGCAGCACCAGGACGCGGCGGAGCAGGTGGCGACGTTCCTGCTTGCGTTGCACCCGCCTCGTGATCTCGGTGACCGCCTCGTAGAGGCCGGGGCTGCGCCGGTAGATGGCTTCCATCGCCTCCCGTCGCTCGGCGGCAGCCCGCGCTGCAACCTGCTCTGGCGTCATGCGGGGGGTGTCGCGGGTCGCGTCGACGACCAGGGCCTTGATGCCCCGCACGAGGTCCTCGTCGCTCATTGCCCAACACCCACCCCCGCACTCCTGAATAACGCCGCGCTCATTTCCGTTTCGACGATGACGCGCGGCGTGGTGGTGAGCTGGTCGAGGTAGACGATGCGCCAGAACTGGTTGCCGAGCTGCGTGGCGTAGATGGTGGTCGGGTGGCCCCCCGGCAGCATCGCGCCACTTGCCGTCCAGATGCCCGGCTGGTTCGACATCGACCAGGCGCCGAGGGTAACGTTGGCGCCGAGACCCTGGGTGAGGCCGGCGGCGTAGGCGGCCATGTCCATGTTGGCGGTCTCGACGGCGAACAGGGCCACGACGCCGGTTTTCATGTTGACGAAGGCCGGCATGGCTGCGCCATCGGGGCCGGCAACGGCCTGGTACTCCCAGCCGGCGGGGATGGTGGCGGTGATCTGCGTGGTGGGGTTGAGCCAGCTGGTGGGGCGCTCGAGCCCGTCGAGGGCGGCGCGGTCGAGGCCGTTCAGCACGGTGATACCCGCATAGAGAGCGAGGGCAAACAGCATGCCGAGCGTGCGGCGCACGGGGCTTTGCGAATAGGCGCGCACCGTGGCGGTGCCGATATCATAGGGCGCCGGGGCGCCGCGCAGCACGGCGCGGTAGGCCGGGATCATGGTGAAGAAGTTGAGCAGCGGGATGCCCAGCGCCAGGCCCTGGGCCCAGACGCGGAACTCGCGTAGCAGGTTGGAACCGAAGCCGAAGCGCGGGCGACCAGCGATGGGTTCGGCCCGGATGCCGAAAATGGCCTTGCCCAGCGAGTTGCCGCAAAGGGTGATGATGATGGCGTTGATGAACAGCGCCACCGGCACCGCCAGGAAGACCAGCGCGCGGATGTCGACGAAGTAGAGCTGGTAGTAGAGCTGCGGGCTCACCAGCGGCAGCAGCAGAAACAAACCGGTCAGCAGGACCGTGGCGATGATCGATATGTCGATCGAACGGGCGAAATAGCGCGTCCACGGGCCGGCGAGGGCAGGTGCTGCGGCGGCTGGCGCCAGGGTGAAGGCCGGTTCGGGCTCATCGTCGCCGACAAGGCGATCCGCCTCGCGAGGGGCATCGATGCGATCATCGACCAGCAGTTCATCCCCGGGGTGATCGCCGGTGTCGCGTCCGGTTGCTTGCGGGCGGGCCGACGGGACTGGCGGAGGCGGCGGCGCATCAAGCAAGGCCGCGAACTCTCCGGTATCGGCGAGGGCGGTCCAATCGGCGAAACCTTTGCGCCAGACTAACGTCTTGGCATTGAGCTTGCCCGAGTGAAGCAGGTTGGCGATATCGTCTTCACTATGCGGCCCGACCGGGTCGGCGCCCGTCGAATAGTACCAGTTCATTCAAAAAATCCCCCAAGATAAGGCGCATGGTTACACGCTCCGGAGGCGGGAGTCACTGGGTGTTTCTGTTTTGTTCACGCAGGGCATGCCCGCGGAGGGGGGCGGGCGCGACGTTCGCGTGGGGGTTGCCGCCGACACACTTCCGAGCCTCGGAACAACCGGCGGTGCGAGCCGGATATCGGCAGCGCGCCCGCCGAAGCGGGCCGCCGCAGCCCTGGCCGATTGAACGGGGCGGGTCCGCTGCCGAATCAAGCAAATGGGTTGGAGACGCCATGCCCAGCGAAGCTCAGGCGGTTGCTTGGTACAGAAGTGTACGCTCTGAACAAAAGTTGAAGCGAATTTTCTGACGATTGATCTGAGCAGGAGTTGCCGAAGGCAGCGCGATGCATTGCTTTCGTAGTGGGCAGAGAAACTGTTGCTTGATGCTCCCTTCGGCGAGTAGGTCGCTTGAATACGATAGTTGCGTCAGGTAGATATTGTAGGGGCGCTCCGGAAACTACGTATCTGAAATAGCGATTTGGGAGCTGCTAAAGTGACGATCAGCGACGGTTTCTCTGAGAATTCGCCGGGCAAGGGACCGCGCTTATTTGTCCTCAGCGATACGCATATCCTGCTCGAAGGCATCGTGATGGCGCTGTCGCGGGAGGCCAGCATCGAGGTGGTGGGCGCCTCGAACCACGCGATCCATCCGCTCAGGATTGCCGCCCTCAACCCCGATGTGCTGCTCATCGATTTCACCGTGTCGATGGATCTGAAGCGCTCGCGCGCCCTCAGGGTGGCGATGCCTCAGGTGAAGATGGTGGCGCTGGGGGTGGTCGAGGCGGAGTCCGATGTCATCGCCTGCGCCGAGGCCGGCATTGCCGGCTTTGTCAGCTCGACCGGCTCGCTCAAGGATATCGCCTCGGCCATCCATTCGGCGGTGCGGGGGGAACTGGTCTGTTCGCCGCAGACGGCGGGGATGCTGTTCCGGCTGCTGGGGGCGCGCAAAGCCCGGCCCCCGATGGGCGGGGATGAAACGCTGACCCCGCGCGAGCGGGAAATCGTGCTGCTGATGGGCGAGGGCCTGCCCAACAAGCACATTGCGCGGCGGCTCGGCATCCACGATGCGACGGTGAAAAACCACGTGCACAGCATCCTGAGCAAGCTCGGGGTGAGCCGCCGCGCCGAGGTGGCGGCACACCTTTTCCAGGCCGCTTCGCCCAGGACGCCACTCACCCTGCCCAATGGCGGCGGTGGCTCGCTGCATCGCTAGCAGCAGCGCCACCGACTAGGCGGAAACACCAGCTCCGATCGCCGTTTCGCGGCGTCCCGCAAGGCAGGGCGCGCCTGGTCGCTTGCCCGCGCGGCGCAACCGCGGCCTGGACCGTTTGATCCATGGGGACCCAGACCGTCGGGCAGGGGCCCATATCCGACGGCTCATTCGGGCGGCACCCCCACATGTTATGGTCGCCGTCTCATGTCGGGGGCGGGAGCAATGCGGACCGCGGCCCCCCGGGATCAGAGGCCAACCTCGAATAACGGCCATAAATCAACGTACTGGCGACCATGCTTAACGGGATGGAGATGACGCGATGCCTACGGCCCTGTTGCAGCCTGGAGTGTATATCGAGGAAGTTCCGAGCGGCGTGCGGACCATCACCGGGGTGGCGACGTCGATCACGCTGTTCCTGGGCTGGGCGCCGCGCGGGCCGACCACCCGGGCCAGCCGCATCACCAGCTTTGCCCAGTATGAGCGGATCTATGGCGGGCTCGACCCGCGCACCGTGCTCGGCCATTCGGTGCGGCAATATTTCGATAATGGCGGCAGCGACGCCTATGTGGTGCGGCTGTCGGACGGCGATGCCACCTCGCAGGTGGTGCTGGGCGACCTGACGGTGGATGCGAGCTCGCCCGGCACCTGGGCCGATGTCTATGCCATAAGGACCACGCAGCGCGCCGACGACGCCACCCGCTTCAGCGTCGAGGTGATCGACCCCGACCACCAGAACGCCGTGCTCGAAAGCTTCCAGAACCTCTCGATGTCGCGCACCGATCCGCGCTTTGCCGAGAGCGTCATCAACGGCAATTCCGCCTTCATCACCGTCACCACGCCTAACCCCGGGCCGGGGGCGGCGCCGGCCGATAACGGCCCCGACGGCGACCTGCTGGCCGGTGGAGGCGACGGCACGGTGCTGGTGCCCGGCACCGCCGGTTTCCAGACTGCACTGCTCGATGCCGGAGTGTTCGGGCTCGGCAGCATCACCGACCGGATCGACCTGTTCAACATGGTGTGCATTCCGGGCGAGTTCGACCCGACGACGCTCAGCACCATCCAGGGGCATTGCGTCGATCGCCGGGCCTTCCTGATTGTCGATCCGGACGAGAATTCCGACGTCACCGATATGCAGAGCTCGGCCAATGTGCCGCTCGGCTCGGGGGCGGCGAACTCGGCGGTGTTCTTCCCCTGGGTGCGGGCGCCCGATCCGCTGCAGCGCGGCGCACTGCGGAGCTTCCCGCCCAGCGGGTTCGTCGCCGGCGTGTTCGCCCGCACCGATGCGAGCCGCGGGGTTTGGAAGGCCCCGGCCGGCAGCGAAGCGGCGATCAACGGCGCGGCCGGCCTCGCCATCACCATGAGCGATGCCGAGAACGGCCAGCTCAACCCGCTCGGGGTCAATTGCCTGCGCACGCTGCCGATCTACGGCAATGTGGTGTGGGGGTCGCGCACCCTGTTCGGGCAGAACGATCGCGGCTCGGAATGGAAATACGTGCCGGTGCGGCGGATGGCGCTGTTCCTCGAGGAGAGCCTTTATCGCGGCACGCAATGGGTGGTGTTCGAGCCCAACGACGAGCCGCTCTGGGCGCAGATCCGGCTCAATATCGGCGCCTTCATGCAGGGGCTGTTCCGGCAGGGGGCGCTGCAGGGCACGACGCCGCGCCAGGCCTATTTCGTCAAATGCGACCGCGAAACCACCACGCAGGCCGACATCAACCAGGGCATCGTCAACATCTATGTCGGCTTCGCGCCGCTCAAGCCCGCCGAATTCGTCGTCATCAGAATCCAGCAGATGGCCGGGGATATCCCGACCTGAGGCGCCAGAGAGGACAAGCTAAATGGCTCAGTTTTCCGTCAATCCGCAGCGCTTCGACCCATACAAGAACTTCAAGTTCCGCATCAAATGGGATGGGCGCTACGTTGCCGGCATCAGCAAGGTGTCGGCGCTGAAACGCACCACCGAGGTGGTGGAGCATCGCGAGGGGGGAGACCCCTCGACCGGCCGCAAATCGCCCGGGCGCAGCAAGTTCGAGGCGATCACGCTGGAGCGCGGCGTCACCCACGACCCGGAATTCGAGCGCTGGGCCAACAAGGTGTGGAATTTCGGCTCGGGGCTGGGGGCCGAGGTGTCGCTGCAGGATTTCCGCAAGGACATCATCCTCGAATTCTACAACGAGGCCGGCCAGCTGGCGATCGCCTACAAGGTCTTCCGCTGCTGGGTGTCGGAGTTCCAGGCCCTGCCTGATCTCGATGCCAACGCCAATGCGGTGGCGATCCAGACCATCAAGCTCGAGAACGAGGGTTGGGAGCGCGACCTCGATGTGGTCGAGCCCAGCGAGCCGCGTTTCACCGAGCCGGCCTGAGCAGGACTGAGCCATGCCCGGACTTTCGCAGCCCAATCGCGAGGCTGAGATTTTGCGCCTCTGGGAATCGGCGGGAACGCTGGATCGCCGGGCTCGCGAGGATGCGCTGCTGGCCGCGCGGGACAGGGTTCCGGCGCGGCTGGGGGCGCGCAACCTGGGGCTCCTGGCGCTGCGCCAGGCGCTGTTCGATCGCCCCTGGTCGCTGCGGGCCGGCTGCCCGGCCTGTGGCGCCGATTGCGGGTTCGACATCCATGCGGGAAGCCTGCTCGAGGCGCTCGAGCCCACCGAGCCGGTTGACGCTCTAACGCTCGACTGGCGCGGGCATGAGGTGCAGTTGCGGCCCCCTGAGGTCGAGGACCTCGAGGCCATCGCCTCGATCGACGACGTCCGCGAGGCGAGCCTGGCGCTGATCGCCCGCTGTGCCGGCGGCGCCATGGATTTCTCGGATGCGAGCGCGGCGGAGCTCGAGGCCATCGAGGCGCAACTGGCGTTGCTCGATCCGGCGGCGCTGGTGAGCTTCGAGCTCAGCTGTCCCGAATGCAGCGCCCAGTGGTCGGCCGGGCTCGATATCGGCGACACCCTGTGGCGGGAAGTGCAGCAGGCCGCCGAGGAGACGCTGCTCAGCGTCGATGCGCTGGCGCGGCAATATGGCTGGACCGAAAGCGAAATCCTGTCGCTGTCGCCGCTGCGCCGCGCCGCCTACCTGCAACTGGGCGACGCATCATGAGCGGCTTCGTCGCCCGGCTGTTGGCCATGGCAACGGGCTCGGCCCCGGGTGCCGCCCGGCTGGTGCTGCCGCCGCGCTTTGCCGGGCCGTTGCCCGGCGAGACGGCGGTGATAGGGCCGGCAACGGCATATCAGCCGCTGGTCGCGGCAGCGCCTCTGCAGCCGCCATCGCCGCCTCGCTCTGCCGACGCGCGCCCCTCGGTCGAGGAGCCGAGCGAGGTTGCCGCGCCGCGCCGGAGCATGCCCGCGCCGCGCGAGGTGGCGGACGTGTCCGAGCCGAAGGCCAGCGTGAAGCCGACCGCTCCCCAGCCACAGCCCGGCGAGCGGCCGGTCGCTCGCGAAGCCGCCCCGGTTGCCGCGATCCCGCCACAGCCGCAGGCAGCGCCAGCCTCCCGGCCGCAGCCAACAGCGGCGCGCCTCGAAGCGGCCGCCCGCCCGGCCACGCCACCGGCACTCGCGCCAGCCCAGGTTCTGCCGGCGCCCCGGCGTCCCCTCAGTGAAGCGGCCGTGGCAGCGGTCCGCTCCACGGTGGGGCCGCCGGTCATCAATGTCACGATCGACCGCATCGAGGTGCGGGCGGCAACCGCCCCGGTTGCCGCGCCGCAGCGCGGGCCGCGGCAGCCGCCGGCGCCCTCGGTGTCGCTGTCGGACTATCTGCGCGGCAATGGCGGGGGGCGAAGATGAGTTCGCCGCTTGCCATCGGTGCGGTCAGTGCGGTGCTGCGGAACCTGCTCGACAATGGCCTGATCGAGGCGGGCAACGCCATGGGCGCCACCGTCAATGTCAGCGCGGTGGCCCCCGATACCATCGACCTCGAGGCCGAAAACGAGGGGCCACGGCTCAACCTCTTTCTCCACCAGGTGACGCCCAATCCCGGCTGGCGCAATGCCGGGTTGCCATCGCGCGGCGCGGTGAGCGGCGAGCGGCTCAGCAACGCGCCCCTGGCGCTCGACCTCCACTACATGATCACCGCCTATGGCCGGCTCGATTTCCAGGCGGAGATCCTGCTCGGCTACGCCATGCACCTGCTGCACGAGCGGCCGCTGCTCGATCGCGCAGCGATCCGGCGGGCGCTGGCGCCGAGCCCGCTGCCTGCCGGGCTGATGCCGCCGGCCTTCCAGGCGCTGACGGCTTCCGATCTCGCCGACCAGGTGGAGCAGATCAAGATCACGCCGGCCGGCATGTCGGGCGACGATATGTCGAAGCTCTGGTCGGCCATCCAGTCGCACTATCGTCCGTCGTCGGGGTACCTCGTCTCGGTGGTGCTGATCGAGGGCACGCGGCCGGCGGTGGCGCCGCTGCCGGTGCTGTCGCGCGGCATCATCGATCCGGCCACCCATCGCGACCGTGGTGTCGCGGTGACGCCCGACCTGCTGTCGCCGCTGCCGACGCTTACCGCCGCGACACCGCCGAACCAGCAGACGGCGGCGCGGCTCGGCGAAGTGGTCACCATCACCGGAACCCGGCTCGTCGGGGCAGGGCACCGGGTGCGGCTCAGCCACCGGCTGTTCACCGCGCCACTCGAACTCAACGCCAGCGCCGTCGATGCGGCTGCGGGCCGGATCACCTTCACCCTGCCCAACACGGCCGCGGCGCAGACCAACCTTGCAGCGGGGCAGTTCGTGGTCAGCGTGGTGCTGACGCCGCAAGGCGAGGCCAACCCGCGCGAGACCAACGCCGTGCCGCTGCAGATCGCCCCGGTGGCGGTGCTGGCGGCCGATGCGGGGCTCAGCTTGCCGGCAGCGACCGTGGTGCGCGGCGGTGCGCCGCAGGTGGTGACGGTCGAGATGCGGTCGCGCCCGCGGGTGCGGCCAGCGCAGCGGGCGAGCCTGCTGCTCGATACGGCCGAGGCGGTGGCGGAGCCGCGGGCCCTGCCGGCCGATCCGCTGGTGTTCGTCTTCCCCGATGCGCTGCCGGCCGGCACCCCCAGGGTGCGGCTGCGGGTCGACGGGGTCGATAGCCTCCTGGTCGATCGAAGCGGCGACGCACCGGCGTTCGACCCCAGCCAGCAACTGGCGGTGCCGGCATGAACGCGATCCCCGGCAAGAGAAGCGAAACTGCGGTGCCGCTGCCGAGCTGGACCAGCCTCAACCGGCAATGGCTGATCGAGGCGGTGGCGCGGCTACTCACCCGCCTCGAGGCGGGCGCCGAGGCGAGCGAGGCGCCGGCCGATTGCGTCGAGCCGTACATCCCTTCCGATTTCGTGCCGGCGCTGGTGCATGGCGCGGCGATGTTCGGACTTTCCGCCTTCGAGCGCGAGCTGCTGCTGCTGCTTGTCGGGGTGGAGCTCGACGTGCGGCTCAGGCGGCTCGTCACCGAGCTCAATCCGCTCGGGGCAGGGCGCCCGAGCTTTGCCCTTGCCCTGTCGCTGCTGGTCGAGCCGCATTGGGATGCGCTGTCGCCCGAGGCGCCGCTGCGCCGCTGGGGCATGCTGCAGCTCGAGCCCGGCCGGCCGCTGGCCGACGCGGCGCTGTTCGTCGACGAGCACCTCGTCCACTATGTGGCGGGCGTCGCGGCGCGCGACCCGATCGTCGAAGCCTATGCCGCGACGATCGAGGTCGAGCCGGATGTCGCGGGGCTCGGCGCCCAGCCGGTGGTGCTGCGGGCCGAGCGGCTGTTGCGCGATGCGGCCGGCGAGCAGCCGATCATCGTGCTCGATGGCGGGGGCGATGCCGCGATGCGGCGCGACCATGCGTTGGCGGCGATCGGCCGCTCGGGGCATCGGCTGGCGCTGTGGATGGCAGCCGGCGGGCTGCCCACCGACCCGGGTTCGCTGACGAGCCTCGCGCGCCGCCTCGAGCGCGAAATGGCGCTCAGCAATGCCGGCCTCGTGCTGGCTGTCGAGCAGCCTCAGGACGAGGCCGCCGGGCGGGCCCTGCTGCAGCGCCTCGAGTGTCCGCTGCTCTGGCTGGGGGGCGACGGCGCCGGCGCTCTCGCGGCGCTGCCGGTGGCGCGGCGGGTCATCCGGCTCACCCTGCCGCGGCGCGACGGCCGGGCCAACGGCGCCGTGCTGGCAGAGTGGCTGCAGGCCGGCGCCGGCAGCCAGCCAGCGGTGCGCCGTGAAATCGAGCGCGCAGGATCGCAGTTCCGCCTTGGCCCGGCAGCAATCAGCTCGATCATCGACGAGATCGCCAGTCTCCCGCCCGCGGCGCGGCCTGAAGCGGTGTGGTCGGCTGCCCGCAGCGCCGCGCGCGGCGGGCTCGAGCACCTGGCGCGCCGCATCGACAGCAAGGCAAGGCTCGACGATGTGGTGCTGCCGGCGGGCCAGCGGCTGCTGCTCGGCGATATCGCCCGCCAGCTGCGCCAGCGCGACCGGGTCTATGACGAGTGGGGGTTCGGCACGCGCAGCGACAGCGGGCGTGGCCTCGTGGCGCTGTTTGCCGGCGAGTCCGGCACCGGCAAGACTCTCGCCGCCGAGGCCATCGCCAACGAGGTGGAGCTCGATCTCTACCGGGTCGACCTCGCGACGGTAATCAGCAAGTATATCGGGGAGACCGAAAAGAACCTCAAGCAGATCTTCGATGCCGCCGAGGCAAGCGGCGCCGTGCTGCTGTTCGACGAAGCCGACGCGATTTTCGGCAAGCGCAGCGAGGTCAAGGACAGCCACGACCGCTACGCCAACATCGAGATCGCCTACCTTTTGCAACAGGTCGAGGCCTATCGCGGGCTCGCCATCCTCACCACCAATTTCAAGAGCGCGCTCGATCGCGCCTTCATGCGGCGCATCCGCTTCGTCATCAGTTTCCCGTTCCCCGATGCCGCGGCGCGCGAACAGATCTGGCGGCGCCAGTTCCCGCGCGAGGCGCCGGTGGGGGAGATCGACTTCCGGGCGCTGGCCCAGTTGAGCCTCGCCGGCGGCAATATCCGCAGCATCGCGCTCAACGCGGCGTTCAAGGCTGCCGATGCGGGCGAGGCGATCAGCCAGCCTATCCTCGTCGCCGCGGCGCGCGAGGAGTTCGCCAAGCTCGAACGCAGCTTCGGCACCGAGTTGGCGCGAGGTGTGGCATGAAGCCGGTTGCCGCCGCGCAGGTTCAGGTTCGTATCGGCCGTGTGGTGGTCGAGCCGGGGGCGCTCGGCGCGGGCACGCGGGCCGAGTTCGGGCAACGGCTGCAATCGGCCATAGCGGCAGAGCTCGCGGGGGGAGCAGCAGGTCCGCAGGCGGCGGCAGATCCGGTGACGAGGCTTGCCGCCATCATTGCGGCGCAACTGCCGGCCGCGGCGAACACCAGTTCGGGGAGGGGGCGCCATGGCCGCCGCTAATCCCCGCATCGCTGCCCCGGCCCAGCCGGCGACCGCTGCCGCACCGCGCCGGATCATGCCGGCGAGCCATCCGCTGGAACAGCAGGCCGATCGCGCCGTAGCCCCGGTGCTCAGCGGCGCGCGGCCGGTGCCGATGCCGCAGGCAGCGGGGCCGACGAGCGGCGGCGCGCCCTCCCCGGCGCTGGTGAACGAGGTGCTGGGCAGCCGCGGGCAGCCGCTCGACGGCGCGGCGCGGGCGCTGTTCGAGCCGCGTTTCGGCCGCGACTTCTCCAATGTGCGCATCCATCACGATGCCGCGGCGCAGCGCTCCGCCGCGCTGATCGGCGCTGCCGCCTATAGCAGCGGCAACCACATCGTCTTCGGGGCGGGGCGCTGGCAGCCCGGCCTGCCGCGCGGCCAGCGGCTGCTGGCGCACGAGCTGGCGCATCACGCCATGGATGCCGGCCGCGCCAACGGCCCGGTGTGGCGCAAGGAGGTGGCCGATATCGAGGTGTTCGACGCCGGCACCGCCAAGGATGTGGACCTGCTCGCCTATCTCAAGGTGCTGCGCGACAGCGGCAAGATCGAGAAGAAGGGCGACAGCAAGGAGAAGGCGCGCGGCGTGGTGCGCAGGTGGCGCCAGGGCGGGGACGCCTTCGGGCTCTCCCCGGACATGAAGGTGCTGCTGATCGAAGAAATGCTGCACGGCTACACCGCCAATGACAGCGAGCGCGCCATCCTCACCTTGCTGCAGCGCGGCGCAAGGCCCGATCTCGAGGTGATCCTGCCCAAGGTCGATGCCGATCGGCTGTACAAGAACTTCCAGGGCGATGAGCTCGATAGCCTCCGGGCGTTCTACAACCAGATCCTCGTCGGCGGCTACAAGGCGGTGTTCACCGGCAAGCCGCTGGTGTTCGCGCCCGAGCCGGTGCTCGAAGTCACCGCGCCCTATGGCGCCGCCGCGATGCGCGCGGTGGTTGCCGACATCATCATCCAGATCGGGCTGTTCATCCGCGATCGCAACAAGTCGAAGCGCGCCGGTATGGTCGACAGCATGATCCGCGCCGAGGCGCCGCGGCTGCAGGCCCAGCTGTCGGCGCTGCCCTCGGCCCAGCAGGCCACCGCGGTCAAGGATCTGTCGGCCGACCGGGCGCGGCGCGACGCGCAGGCCGATACGATCTGGCAGGATATCGACGCCGCCCCGACCCAGGACAAGAAGGATACGCTCGGCCGCCGTCGCGAATTGCTGCTCGGCGAAGTGCTGCTGCTCGACCTGGTGCTGCAGGGGACGGCGCGCGATATCGCCATGGGGGCGCCCAAGGTGGCCGCCGATTACCAGAAGCTCACCACGCCGCTCGATGCCGCCACCAAGAAGGCGGCGACCGACGCCATTGCGCCGCAAACCCAGGCGGCAGTGCAGGCCGCCGCCAAGGGGCTGCCGCCACCGCCGGCGCCGGTTTTCAACCCGGCCGCCGTCAAGGGCAGCAAGGATACCTACGAAGACAAGGTCAAGAAGCGGGTTCCCGACATCATCAAAGAGGCGCATGCGCGCTTCGGCGCACCGCGGGACGAGAAGGCGCATGCCGACAAGACCAAGGCGCGCTCGATGGACGACATGCAGGTGATCGCCAACCAGGCCAAGGATGAAGTCGACCTGGTGTTCGCCAGTTTCTACAACAAGGGGGCGGTTACCGCCTTCCAGGCCGACAAGCGCGACGCCGGCGGCAAGCTGACGGCCAAGGGCAACCTGCGCGATGTGTGGCAGGTCGAGCAGGATCTGCGGACCGCTAACCCGGCTTACGAAAAGTCGAGCGCCATGTTCTGGCTCTACTACCTGATCCAGAACGATCGCAGCACCGACCCCACGGTCAACGCCAACCGGATGGCCGGCATCAACGAAGCACATGACGCGTCGCCATCGTTCGACAAAAATTCCGCCGCCCTCAACGACGAGGCCAAGATCATCCGCAAGGTCGGGGATCCGCTGGTGTCCTCGGACTCCAAGCGCCTGTTCGAGATCGGCCGCGGCTGGGATGCCTATCAGCGCGGCGGCGATATCCACATCCAGCTGTTCAAGAAGCCCACGCCGGCCGAGGACCGGCGGTTCCTGTGGGACATGTATTTCACGCTGATGCACGAGTACCTGCACAAGCTCAAATCCGGCCCCTACGACACCTACGCGCAAAAGCTCGGCGGCGAGCACAGCACGCAGGGCAATACGCTGATCGAGGGGGTGGATTCTCTGCTCACCGAAATCGCCTGGTCCAGCGCCATCAAGCGCACCAGCACCAAGGCGGTGCGCGAAAAGGTCGAGCCCGATGCGGTTGCGGCCAAGCTGCCCTACGACGCCAACCTCGTGCCGAAGATCCCGCACCGGCGCTACGCCACCTACGAGCACGCAGTGCGCCTCGTCGGGGTGGTCGGGCTCCACAACCTCTATGCGGCCTATTTCCAGGGCCGCGTCGACCTGATCGGAGGGCCGTGATGGCCGAGATCAGCACGCCCTCGGTCTCCTGCAGTGCGGCAACGATGGCGTTGCTCAACGGCGATTGGGCGGCCTTTGCCGGCCTGCCGGCCGAGTGCGCGCTCGGCAGCCTCGTCGCCGCGTTCGGTCCGGCGCAGACGCTCGATGCGACGACGCGGCTCGGGGAAGACGGCACGCTGGTCACCCGGTCGTCGCTGGCGCGCGCCCCGATCACCGTCTGGCACGATGGCGATCGCGTCGTGCTCACCGAATGCGACCTGTTGAGCGCGCCGCTGCCGGCGCCGGCCTTCGACGCCGCGACGATGGTGCGGCGGGATGTCGAATGGGGCGTGGGCGTGCTGGCGGGCGGCGAATGGATTGCCGCGGCGCGCGGGCTCGCCCTCATCGTCACGCCCCTCGGCACGGTCACCGCCAGCCTCGGCTTCACTCCGACGACGCTGGAGCACTATCTGGCGACGCTGAGGCCACCGCGCGGGGCGACGGTGCCGTTTTCCATCGACGGCGGAGGGCTCAGGTGATGCCGGGCTTTGCTGGATGGTTTGAACGGGCAGTTCGCGCTTCGGTGGGCAGGGATGTCGCGTATGGAAGCCACCAGGCTCTCAGTGATCCTCCACCGCGCAGCGGGGTCGCGGCTGAGCGCCAGTGGGCGCTCACCGCTGGGGGACCAGCGAAGCTGGTGGAGGGGGCGGCCACAAACACCGGCGCATCCTGCCGCCCCCTCCACCAGCTTCGGCGGTCCCCCTCCCCCGTTTCACGGTGGAGGACCACTGAGAAGCCGGTGCAAAAAACCGGTTGCGATAGCCCCGTTCCAGCGAGGGCGACGCCATGAGCCTCACCTCGTCTCCGCGGGTCATCAAGGGTGGGCTGGTGGTCCTCGCGCCGGGTGGGGGCGCGGTTCGCAGCACCATCGCGCTGCAATACAACCCGGACACGCTGACCCGCACCTACCAGGTGCAGGGCGCCGGCGGCGAGGGCGGCGGCGAACGGGCCCAGCCCTTCCGGCTCAAGGGCCCGGCCGTCGAGGCGATCCGGCTCGAGGCGGAGATCGACGCCACCGACCAGCTCGAATTCCCCGGCAGCAATGCCAATGCGGTGAGTTTCGGCATCGGCCCGCAGCTGGCCCTGCTCGAAGCGCTGATCAACCCCAGTGTCGACGAGTTGCTGTCGATCGCGGCCCGGGCCGCCAATGGCACGCTCGAAATCCTGCCGCCAGAGGCGCCGCTGGTGCTGTTCGTGTGGAGCCGCAGCCGCGTGGTGCCGGTGCGCGTCACCGATTTCTCGGTGACCGAGGAAGCCTTCGACACCCAGCTCAACCCGATCCGCGCCAAGGTCAGCCTCGGCCTGCGGGTGATGAGCACCGAAGATCTCGGCTTCGCGCATCGGGGCGGCGCCGTCTTTATCAGTTACCTCAGGGCGCGCGAGGCGCTGGCCAGCAAGGCGGGGCGCGCCAGTCTGGCGTCCATCGGCCTCGAGCGGCTGCCATGACCAGGGAGGCCACATGAGCACCACCGACCCGCTACAGGCGCTGATCGAAGCCGGCGCCATCCCGGCCACCTCGTTTGACGCGGCCAGCCGCTACAGCGGCGTGCCGCTGGGGCTCTACCGCGCCGCGGCCAATGTGCCCGGGGTGCCCTATGTGCTGCGCCGCTTCATCCCGCAAGCCCGCGATATCGCCACGGCGGGGCTGCATCTGGTGCAGGCCGGCGAGCGGCCCGACCGGCTGGCCTTCCAATCCTTTGGCGACCCGGAACTCTACTGGCGCATCGCCGACGCCAACGAGGTCATCGACCCGTTCGAGCTGACGGACGAACTGGGGGCGCGCGTCGTCATCCCGGTTCCGCCGGGCACCTAGGAGCAATCATGCAAAGCGGCGTCCAGCTCTCCCTGCGCGTTGGCCCAGTGCCGCTCCCGGTGCCACGGGAGGTGACCGACGCGCTGGTCAAGGTGAAGGTGGAGGACGGCTCGGGGGCCGCGCAGAGCGGGTTCGAACTGACTTTCGAGCTGTCGCCCACCTCGCCGCTCCGCACCCTGTTCCTGCTGACCGGCGGCGGCAGCCTGCCGCTGATGCGGGTGGTGCTGGTGGTCACCATCAATGGCAGCGCCACCCCGCTGATCGACGGGGTGACCACCAATGTCGAGACCCAGCCGGGGCAGGGCGGGGTGTCGCGGCTGGTGGTCAAGGGCAAGGATCTTTCCGCCCTGATGGATGTGATCGAAATCCCCGGCCTGCCATTTCCCGCCACGCCGCCGTCGCTGCGCGTGCTGGTGCTGCTGGCCAAATACGCGGTGCTCGGCGTCATGCCGGTGGTGATCCCCGGTATCATCGATATTCCGCCGCTGCCGATCGACCAGATCCCGCAACAGCGCGGCAGCGACTACGCCTATATCAGCCAGCTGGCCGAGGAGGCGGGCTATGTCTTCTACCTCGAGCCGGGCCCGGTGCCGGGAACATCGAAGGCCTACTGGGGGCCGGAGATCCGGGTGGGCGAGCCGCAGCCGGCGCTGACCACCAACATGAACGCGCTGACCAATGTCGAGCAGATCTCGTTCAATTTCGACAAGGGGCGGAAGAAGCTGCCGATCGTGTTCTTCCAGGAGCCGATCAGCAAGCTGCCGATCGGCGTGCCGATCCCCGACGTTACGCCGCTGAACCCGCCGCTGGGCGTGGTGCCACCCCTGCCGCCCAATATCGTCAAGCTCGATTCCACTGCCCACCTGGGTGCGGCGGAGGCGCTGATGGCGGGCATCGCCTATGCCGGCCAGAACAGCGACTCGGTGTTCGGCACCGGCACGCTGGATGTCGCGAGATATGGCCGCCTGCTGCGCTCGCGCAAGCTCGTCGGGGTGCGCGGCGCCGGGCTGCCGTTCGACGGGCTCTACTACGTCAAGACCGTGACGCACGAGATCGAACGCGGCTCCTACAAGCAGGCGTTCTCGCTCGCCCGCAACGCCCTCGTTTCCACCCTTCCAGCGGTGCCAGCATGACCCCGGCTCCACTCTACGGCAAGTATCGCGGCACCGTGACCAACAATGTCGACCCCAAGCTGATGGGGCGCATCCAGGCCTCGGTGCCCGATGTCGCGGGGTTCATCCCGGGCAGCTGGGCCATGCCATGCCTGCCGGTGGCCGGCATCAACAATGGCGTGTTCACCGTGCCGACCATGGGCTCGGGCGTGTGGATCGAGTTCGAGCGCGGCGACCCGCGCTACCCGATCTGGGTGGGCGCCTACTGGGGCAGCGGGGTGGAACTGCCGACCCTCGCGCGCCTCGTGCCGCCAGGCATCCACGGCATCGCGCTGCAGACCCAGCTCAACAACGGCATCGTCATCAGCGATGTGCCCGGCCCGACCGGCGGCATCCTGATCCAGACGGCGACCGGGGCGATGATCTCGGTCAGCGATACCGGCATCATCATCTCCAATGGCAAGGGCGCGATCATCAACATGACCGGCCCGACCGTCGACGTGAATGTCGGCGCCCTGACGGTGATCTAGGAGCGCCCATGCCAGCCCCCATCCTCCACCTCGGCGCCACCGTCCTTTGCAGCCACGCCGGCCAGGCCAACCCGCTGGCGCCGTTCCCGCGCGTCACCGTGTCGGGCCAGCCGGTGGTGTCGCTGACCAGCCCCTATGCGGTGGCCGGCTGCGCCCTCACCGGCACGCCGAACCCACCCTGCGCCACGGCGCAATGGGTGGTGGGGGCAGTGCGGGTGCTGGTGGGCGGGGCGCCGGTGGTGACGATGGCCGGCTCGTCGGTCGCCGTGCCGACCGGCACGCCGCTGCTGCCGGTGATGGCGCAAACCCGCGTGTTGGCGAGCTAGGGGAGGGGGCCGTGCAACTGACCAATGTCGATTTCCCGTATGATTTATCCCCGCTCGGGCGCACCGCCACCGCGGCGCGCGAGGACCATATCCGCGACCTGATCGAGCAGGTGCTGTTCACCGCGCCGGGCGAGCGCGTCATGCGCCCCGATTTCGGCGCCGGTCTCCTCGCTTTGGTGTTCGAGCCCAACAGCACGGCCCTCGCCGCGGCGGTGCAGATGCTGGTGCAGGGGGCGCTGCAGCTCTATCTCGCCGATCTCATCACAGTGCAGGCGGTGGAGGTCGAGAGCGAGGACGGCACGCTGCGCGTGGTGGTGAGCTACGCCATTCCCGCCGACCAGATCAGCCGCACCGAGAGCTTCACCGCTCCGGGAGGCACGCCATGAAGTTCACCTGCTCCAAGGCGCGCCGGCTCGATGTGCTGCGCACCAACGGCACCGACAACGCCATCGATTTCCTCGAAGTACTGGACCGCGACGCCCCCCCGGGCGTGCCGCGCCAGCAAACCCTGTTCGTTCGCCTGCTGCGGCCCGGCGCGGCGCTCAACCCCGACCAGCTGGCGATCGTCGGCGGCGAGCGCATCCGCAATATCGGCATCGTCTGGTTCGGCCTCGCCGACGCGCTGCCGGCAGCAGCCGAGCCTGGCCTCGTCGATACGATCGAGGCCGCCGCGCGGCCGCTGACCCTGGTGATCCGCACCGACAACTCGGGCGACCACTCACCCTATCAGCTGAAGCTCAGGCTCGATTCCGACAGCGACGAACCGCCGCCGGGCTTTGATCCGGTGCTCTCGTCGGTGACCTTTTCGTTCAAGGTCGAGTGCGAGGACGATTTCGACTGCCGGCCGGATGGCACCTGCACTCCCAAGCCGCATGTCACGCCGGTGATCGACTACCTCGCGAAGGATTATCAGGGTTTCCGGCGACTGATGCTCGACCGGATGAGCCTCCAGAGCCCGGGCTGGGTCGAGCGGTCGCCGGCCGATATCGGCATCGCCCTGGTCGAACTGCTGGCCTATGCCGCCGACAACCTCTCCTACCGCCAGGATGCGGTGGCAAGCGAGGCCTACCTCGCCACGGCGCGGCGGCGCGTCTCGGTCCGGCGGCATGCGCGGCTGGTCGATTACTTCATGCACGAGGGCTGCAACGCCCGCGCATTCGTCCATTTCGACATCGCCGGCCTCGCGGTGCCGCTGCCGGCGTCGACGCCGCTGCTGACCCGCGTTCCGCGCCTGCCGGTGGCGGTCGCGCCCGACAGCCAGGGGCTGGCCGACGCGCTGGCCGGCGGGGCGCAGATGTTCGAGACGAGCCACGACGCGCTGCTCGACGAGCGGCTCAACCGGCTCAGGTTCTATACCTGGGGCGATGAAGGCTGCAGCCTGCCGGCCGGCGCGACCAGCGCGACGCTTGTCGGCCACCTCGAGGGCATTCTCACCCCCGGCAGCTTCCTGATCCTGGAGGAAGTGACGAGCCCGACGACGCGCGAAGCCAAGGACAGGGACCGCACGCATCGCTGCGTCGTCCGGCTTACCAGCGTGACGGACCTCGAAGATCCTTCCGGCCGGCTGTTCGAAGCAACGCCCGTGCCCGGCGCGGTCGATGTGACCGAGGTCAGCTGGGATGCCGCCGATGCGCTGCCGTTCCCGGTCTGCATCTCGGTGGTTGAAGATCCCGTGCTCGAAATCAGCGTGGCGCGCGGCAATGTGGTGCTGGCCGACCATGGCCGCAGTATTGAAGGCGAAGACCTCGGCATCGTGCCGGGGCCGACCATCCAGATTGCCGGCGCCGATTGCGGTTGCGGCGCGGGCGAGGCGGCCGCGCACGCCCCCGAACTGCTGCCGGCGCGCTACCGCCCGAGTCTCACGCAACAGCCCCTGTCGCATGGGTTCGAGCTCGGCGAACTGATCGCCATCGCGCCCGGCGGCAAGGCGGCCTGGTGGCCGGCCCGGGCGCTGCTGGCGCTGGGGGCGCGCGATGCGACGCCGCTGGTGACGCTCGACAGCACCCCCGGCGCGGCCGACTGGCGCCCGCAGCGCGACCTGCTCGCCAGCAAAGCCGGCGACCCGCATTTCGTCGTCGAGGTCGAGAACGATGGCCGGGCGCGGCTGCGCTTCGGCGATGGCACGCACGGGCTGCGGCCCGATACCGACACCAGCTTTGTCGCCCGCTACCGCATCGGCAACGGCGTGGCCGGCAATGTCGGGGCCGAGGCGATCGCCCATATCGTCACCACCACCTCAGGGGTGTTCGACGGGGTGCGCAATCCGCTGCCGGCCGCCGGTGGAGTCGACCCCGAAGATATCGAGGCGGTGCGCCGCGATGCCCCGCAGGCGTTCCGCCGGCAGGAGCGGGCGGTCACCGCGGCAGATTACGGGGCGGCGGCCGAGCGCACGCTCGAAGTGCAGCGCGCCGCCGCCTCGTTCCGCTGGACCGGCAGCTGGCACACCGTGTTCGTGACGCCCGACCGTTATGGCGGCGCGGCCATCGACAAGCCGTTCCAGGACAGCCTGCGCCGGGGGCTCGAGCGGTTCCGCATGGCGGGTTACGACCTCGAAGTGGCGCCGCCGCGCTATGTGCCGCTGCTGGTCGAACTGTTCGTCTGTGTGCTGCCCAACTACTTCCGCTCCGATGTAGTGCAGGCGGTGAGCCAGGTGCTGTCGAGCGGCATCCTGCCCGGTGGCTCGCGCGGCATTTTCCACCCCGACAATTTCAGCTTCGGCCAGCCGGCCTATCGCAGCAGCATCGTTGCCGCGGCGCAGGCGGTGGAGGGCGTCGAGTCGGTGCGGATCGACACCTTCCAGCGCCTCGACGACCCGTTCCCCACATCGCTCGCCACCGGCGTCATCGAGATCGGCGGGCTCGAAATCGCCCAGTTGGCGAACGATCCGAATTTCCGCGAGCGCGGCCAGATCAGCATCAGCGCAGGAGGGGGCAAGTGACGCTACCGCTTCCGCAACTGAAATTCGCGCCGCCGGCCGCTCCGGGGCTCGCCGATTGCGGCTGCAGCGGCATCGAGCCCGAAACGCCGCAGCCGCTGTTCAACCGCATCGGCCTTTCCGCCATCCGCTATCGGGTGGGCGAATACGGCCAGTTCCGCGAGAGCCTCCGCAACGCGCTGTCATCGTCCGTGCACGTGCCGGCGTCGTTTCCGCCGGGCGCGGAATCTCCACTGTCGCGCCTACTTTCGCGCGACGAGGACGATTTCACCATTGCGCTGATCGATGCCTTCGCCATGGCAGCCGATGTGCTGACCTTCTACCAGGAGCGGCTCGCCAACGAGTCGTTCCTGAGGACGGCGACCGAGCGGCTGTCGCTGCAGGAGATGGGCAAGCTCGTCGGCTACCGCCTGCGGCCCGGCGTGGCCGCCGAGACCTGGCTCGCCTTCGCGCTAGAAACCCCGCCGGTGGCGCCGGCATCACTCAGTCCGGAGCCGGGCAATTTCGTCACCGGCGTGCCGGCCACGGTGCGGCTCGATGCCGGCCTTCGGGTGCAGAGCATACCCGGCCAGGACGAGGTGCCGCAGAGCTTCGAGCTCGGCGAAGCGATCGCCGATGCGCGACCGGAATGGAACGCCATCCGGCCGTGGCTGGCGGAGACGCATTTCCCGGCGCGCGACGAACGCGAGCTGTTCCTCAGCGGTGTCGCTACGGGCCTGAGGCCCGGCGATGCGCTGCTGCTGGTCGGCGACGAGTATTTCGGCGACAACCTGAGCAATGCCTGGGACCTGCGTTTCGTCACCGGCGTCGAGGCGGATGCCGCGAATGGCCGCACCCGGGTCAGCTGGGCGCGGGGGCTCGGCTCGCACTTCCCGCAATCGAGCCCGGCGGCCAAGGCCCATGCCTATGCCCTGCGCAAGCGCACCGGGGTGTTCGGCAACAACTCGCCCCTGTGGCGCACCATGGATGACGGTTTCCGGAACCGCTATCGCGGCGAGGCCGCCGATAATGGCGAGTGGCCGGCTTTCGTCATCAGCCCGGTGGCGGGAGCCGTCGACCTCGATACGGTGCAGCCGGAAATCGCCGTCGATGATCCCGGCACGCCCGCGCGCCGCAGCCTCGTCGTCCTCGCCAAGGGCGGCTTCAACCGGCCGGACGAGAACTATCCCAGCGGCACCTATGTCGAACTCTACCAGGTGACCGGCACATCCGAAGTGTCGCGCGCCGCCTTCGGCATTTCCGGCAAGGCGAGCCGGCTCGAGCTCGCCGGCGATAACCTCGCGGAGTTTGCCGGCAACGTGCGCGAGACCTCGGTGTTCGGGAAATCCGAGCTGCTGCCGCTGGCGCAGCGGCCGGTCACCACACCGGTCTCGGGCAACCGCGTCCCCGTCGCCATGGCGCCCGACGGGCTCGAACCGGGGCGCCGGCTGATCGTCAGGGGCAACCGGGTTTCCGACAATCAGCCGGTGGTGGTGCAGGCAACGCTGGTTGTGGCGCACCCGGCCGGCAGCGGTTTTGCCGAACTGGAGATCGCGCCCGCCCTGCCGGCCGAGCTGGTGCGCGCCAGCGTGGTGGTCTACGCCAATGTCGGGCCGGCATCGCACGGGGAATCGGTGTCGCAGATCCTCGGCAGCGGCAGCGCCGGCGAGCCCTTCCAGCGCTTCGAGCTGAAGCAGGCGCCCTTGACCTATCGCGCCGCCGATAACGAGACCGGCGCCGCGGCCGAACTCGTGGTGCGGGTGGGCGGCATTGCCTGGAGCGAGCGGAGCACGCTGTTCGGGGCGGCCGCGGACGAAGCGGCCTATGTCCTCGCCACCGACGAGAAAGGCAGCGTATTCGTCAGTTTCGGCGACGGCATTGCCGGCGCGCGGCTGCCCAGCGGGGTCAACAATATCCGCGCCAGCTATCGCAAGGGTGTTGGCGCGGCGGGCAACCTCGACGCCGAGCGGCTGACACAACTCTTCACCCGGCCGCTCGGCCTCAAGAGCGTCACCAACCCGCTGCCGGCGCTCGGCGGCACCGATCCCGAGCCGGCAGAGGCGGCGCGCGGCACCATCCCGCAGACGACGCGCACCCTCGGACGGGTGGTCTCTCTGCTCGACTACGAGGATTTTGCCCGCGCCTTCAGCGGCATCGGCAAGGCGAGCGCCCAGGTGCTGCAGACGCGCGGCGGCCGGGTGGTCGGCCTCACCATCGCAGCGCCCGGCGGCGCGGCGCTCAATGCGGCGAGCGCCGTGTGGCAGCACCTCGCGACGGCGCTCGCCGGCAGCGGCGACCCGCGTGTCGCCGTCACATTGCTCGCCCACGAGGCCAGCACGTTCCATGTCGGGCTGCGGGTAAAGTGCGATCCGGCCCTGGAGGCGAGCGTCGTACTCGCCGCGGTGGAAGCGGCGCTGCGGGCGCAGTTCTCGTTCGAAGCGCGGGCGCTGGGCCAGCCGGTACACCAGTCGGAGATCGTCGCGGTGGCCCAGGCGGTGCCCGGAGTGATCGCGGTCGATCTCAACCGGCTCTATGGCGGCACCCAGCCGCAGGCCCAGACGCTGCCGTCGCTGCAGGTACGGCTGCTCGCCTCGCGCATGCATGTCGAAAACGGAGTGGCGCTGCCGGCCGAGCTCTTGACCTTGCATCCGGGCCCATTCGACCAGCTCGAGGAGATGCCATGAGCACGCTCACCACCGAACGGCTCTATCAACTGCTGCCGGCCGTCTATCGCCTGCGCGACGTCGAGCAGGGCGAACCGCTGAGGGCCCTGCTGTCGGCATTTGCGGCCGAGCTTGCCGTGCTCGAGGAGAATATCGAGCAGCTCTACGACGACCAGTTCATCGAAACCTGCGCCGATTGGGTGGCGCCCTATATCGGCGACCTCATCGGCTACCAGCCTCTGCACGGGGTGGCGCCGGCCGTGGCGTCGCCCCGGGCCGAAGTGGCCAACACCATCGCCTATCGCCGCCGCAAGGGCACGGCGCTGATGCTCGAGCAGATGGCGAGCGACGTGACCGGCTGGCCGGCGCATGTGGTCGAGTATTTCCAGCTGCTTGGCGCCACCCAGTACATGAAGCACATCCGGCCGGGCGCCGGCGGCACCGCCGACCTGCGCGACCTGCGCTCCTCGTTGCAGGAAGGCGGGGCGTTCGAGGCGTTCGCGCATACCGCGGCGATGCGCCAGCCGGAAACCCGCTCGGGTCGCTACAACATTCCCAATATCGGCATCTTCCTGTGGCGGCTCTTGGCCCTCAAACTCACTGAAGTGCCGCTGACGCCCGACCCTGGCGACGCCAGCGGGCGGAAGTTCCGCGTCAATCCGCTCGGCGCCGACCTCAGGCTGTTCCGCAATGCGCAGCGCGAGCCGGACATCAGCCACCTGTCGGAGCCGATCAACGTGCCCGAACCGCTTTCGGTGCGGCTGCTTGCCCTCGCCGTCAAGGCGGCCCAGGTGACGACCGATCCGCCTGGCGTGGTCGACGATGATTATGGCGTTGCCGAAAGCCTGCAGTTTTTCCGCCCCGATGCAGCCGGTCCGCAGCCCGTGCCGGTCACCCAGATCCGGGTCTGCGACCTCAGCGATATCCTCGATGGCGGCGGGGCGGTGATCGGATGGAACCACGAAGCCGCGGTCAATGCCGGCGAGATCGGCGTCGATCCCGAACGCGGCCGCGTGCTGCTCGGGGCGCCCGCCGACGGCCCGTTGCTCGCGAGCTTCCACTATGGCAGCCCCAGCGCCATCGGCGGCGGGCTCTATGAGCGACAGCCCGATGGCATCGGCCTGCCGCTGCAGGCGGTCGGCAACGGGGCAGGGCTGCAGGCGGCGCTCGATCTCGCCGCTCCGGGCGGCCAGGTGCTCATCGGCGATTGCCTGACCTATGCCGAAACGCCGATCTTCAAGGTCGATAGCCCGGGCGCGCCGAATACCGGGCGGGTGGTGGTGACCGCGCCCAAGACCGCGCGCCCCTTGATCGCGGCCAGCGGCGATATCGAACTCGAGGTCGCAGCCGGCGGAGAGCTGGTGCTCGAGGGCCTCGTCATCTCCGGCGGCCGGCTGCACCTTGCTGCCGCCGCCGACACCCGGACCCGGACGCTGGTGCTGCGCGACTGTACGCTGGTGCCTGGCCTTGCGCTCGAACCCGATTGCAGCGCCGTTTCGCCCGGTGCACCCAGCCTCGTCGTCGAGCACCCGTTCGCCACGGTCACGCTCGAGCGGTGCATCACCGGCCCCGTGCTGGTGGCCGCCGAGGCCAATATTCGCCTGACGCAATGCATCATCGATGCCGGGGCGCCGGAAAGCCCGGCCTTCGCCGGCGATGTGGCGGGAGGCCCCGGCGCGCAACTGGTGGCGATCGATTGCACCGTCATCGGCAAAGTCCACGCCAGCCTGATCGAGCTTGCCAGCAACTGCATTTTCCATGCGCGCCTCGCCGCCGCGGACAGCTTCCGCGCCCCGGTGCTGGCCGAACGCCGGCAAGAGGGCTGCATGCGCTTTTCATACGTGACGCCGGGCTCGGTGACGCCGCGCCGCTATCGCTGCCTGCCTGAGGATGGCGGGGCCGATCCGGTGCTCGAGTTCACCTCGCTCCGCTATGGCGATCCGGCCTATGGGCAGCTGCGCGGCACCACCGACCACGCCATTCGCACCGGCGCCGAGGACGAGGGGGAGATGGGCGTGCTGCGCTCGCTCTCGCAGCCGCAGCGCGAGACCAACCTGCGTATCCGCCTTGATGAATATCTGCGCCTCGGGCTGCGGGCCGGGGTGTTTTTCGCCAGCTGATTTGGAGGGTTCACATGGCTACCGACTTTTCCAGGGTTCGGCTAAACCCCCTGCTGGATTATGCGGGCGTCGCGCTGAAGCAGGGCGGCGTTCTGCTGGATGCCGACGCCAACGAGCTTGCCGATATCCTCGACCGCCGCCTGCGGGCGCTGGCCAGCGATACGCTGGGCCGCTCGACGGTGTCGTCGACCACGCCCGATGCCTTCAAGATAACCGCTGCCGGCGGCACCCTGCAGATCGGCAAGGGGCGGCTCTATGTCGATGGGCTCCTCGCCGAAAACCACGGGGCGCGCTCGACGCTGCCGGCGCAGCGGATGTTCGATGAGCTGCTGGCCGAGCCGCAGTTCACCAATGCGATCGGCTACGCGGCGCAGCCCTACCTGCCGCAGGCCCCGGCGCTGCCGACCGCCGGGCGGCACCTCGTCTATCTCGATGTGTGGAACCGCGAGGTGACGTTCCTCGAGGAGCCCAAGCTGGTCGAAAGCGCCGTGGGCGTCGAGACCGCATCGCGGATCCAGACCGTCTGGCAGGTGCGGACCCTCGCCGACAACCAGCCGGCTTCCGTCACCTGCGCCACGCCCGATGCCGATGTGCTCGGCTGGGACGCGCTGACGGCGCCCTCGACCGGCGTCCTCAGCACCGGCACCTTCGATGTCGCGCCGGCCAACGACCCCTGCGAGCTGCCCCCGACCGGCGGCTATCGCGGGCTCGAGAACCAGCTCTACCGGGTCGAAATCCACGATGCCGGCACCCCCGGCGGCGGCGCCACCTTCAAGTGGTCGCGCGAGAATGCCAGTGTCGGCAGCCGCGTCACCGCCATCGTCTCGGCCTCCGAGCTGGAGCTCGAAAGTCTCGGCCGCGACGACGTGCTGTCGTTCAAGAACGGCGACTGGGTGGAGATCATCGACGATGCGCGCGAGTTCGCGCAACTGCCCGGCGAGATGCGGAAAATCACCGTGGTCGCCGCATCGCGCCGCATCACGTTCGGCACCGCCTTGCCGGCCGCGCTGGCCGGCGCCGACCCGGCCGGGCGCAACCTCAGGGTGCGTCGCTGGGATCAGGCGAACCTGGTGTTCCGGGTCAACGCCGCGGGCAACCCGGCGCAGATCCAGGATCTCAATGCCGGCAGCAGCGGCGTCATCGCCATACCGGCGGCGGCGACGACCTTCATCCTCGAAAACGGCGTCACCGTCTCCTTCGCCTCGACCGGTGCCAAGGGCTTTCGCTCGGGCGACTACTGGGTGTTTGCCGCCCGCACCACCGATGCCTCGGTCGAAATCCTCGATCGGGCCCCGCCGCGCGGCATCCATCACCATTACGCCCGGCTCGGCCTCTGGGATGTGCCGGGCGGCACCGTCACCGACTGCCGCACCCACTGGCCACCGGCCGGCAGCGACGACGATGTCGATGTGTGCTGCACCGCCGCCGTCACCCCGGAATCGCATGCGAGCGGCAGCTTCACCATCCAGGACGGGGTGAACCTCGTCGCCCAGACCGGCGGGACGGTCTGTCTCGCCCCCGGCCAATATGCGCTGCGCGAACCGGTGCAGATGAACGGCCTCCGTTCCGTGGTGGTACGAGGCCATGGTGCCGCGACGCTGGTCATCGCCGGCGGCCGCGAAGGCACCGGCGGCGGCTTCATCATGCGCAACTGCCTCGCCAGCGGCATCGAAAGCCTTGCGGTGATTTCGGCCGGCGGCCGGCCGGCGATCAGCGTCAATGGGGCAGTGGGTTTGCGCCTGCGCGAACTGGTGCTCGCCGTGCCCGGCACGCAGCGGCTGCGTGTTTCGGCCATCGCGCTCTCCGGCATCGTCATCGGCGCCTCGATCACCGATAACGCGATATTTGCGGCGTTCGGCATCCTTGCCAACGATCCGGCGGCGGCAGAGGAGGGCGACACCGCGCCGTTCCTGCTGCCGGCGGCGCTCCGCATCGAGGACAATGTGATCTGGAGCCGGCAGGCCGCGATCCTGCTCGGACGGCGCAGCTGGCATCTGCTCGATACCAGCATTTCGGGCAACGACGTCATCGGCACCGAGGGGCTCGGCATCGGCACCACCGGCCGCAGCCTCGCCGGCTCGTCGCTCGATATCCGCAGCAACAGCATCGTGGTAGAGGGCAGCGGTATCGCCTCGACGCTCGATGGCGCCTGGATTGCCGACAACAAGCTGGTGCGCTCCGGCCCCGACGATGCGTCGGATGCCAGCATCGGCATCAGTCTGGGCGAGCCGTTCAGTGCGGCAGGCGCGACGCTGTCTCTCAACGCGGGGCCGGATCGCAACGGCATCGGCGCCTGCCAGATCCTGGCCAACCAGATCGCCGGCTTCGGCGGCGCCGGCATTCGCGTCGGCATGCCGGTGCGCGACCTGATCATCAAGCTCAACATCATCGAGCGCTGCGGCAATGGCATCATCACCTCGGACGAGGCCCGGTCGGGCGCCATCTCGATCGAGAACAACCACCTAACCGATATCGGTCCGCGCGGCCGCGAGATCGCCGATTTCGTCTACGGCATTGCCGTCACCCGGTCGGACACCGTCACCGTCGCCCATAACAGCCTCCGCGGTATCGGCCTGGGGATCCTGCGTGCCGACCTCCGGGCCGGCATCTTCAGCATGGGGGGCCTGCATCAGCAGATCGCCGGCAACGAAGTGATGGAGGTGGGCCCCCGGGCGCTGATCGGCAGTGCCGCCGGCATCCTGCTCGGCGCCCCGGTCACCGACTTCAACATCACCAGCAACCTGGTGCAGCGCGACGCGCTGAAGGACGGGGCCGACACCGACGGCAGCTGGAGCGGCATCGTGGTGGCCGACATCGACCCCAAGAGCGGCTTCTCCAAACTCGCGACCATGACCACGGTGCGGCTCGACGCGGTGCGCCTCCTGACGCTGGGGGTGGGCCGGCCCTTTGTCGCCGTGCTGGCCGATGCCTCGGGGAACGACCGCGTCGTCTTCGCCGAGGGGCTGATCCACGGCAACACGGTCAACTCGCGCGGCCGCTCGGCGGCGGTCAGCGTGCAGGTGGGAGATATCAGCTTCAACGACAACCGGGTCGTCGCCCGCCTCGCCGGCACCGCGGTGTTCCTTCGCGCGCAGGTTGCCATTGTCAGCGGCAACCGGGTGCAGGGCGGCGAGACCTCGATCCAGATCGCGGGCGTCAACCCCAAGACCGCCGCAGTGCTGGGCAACATCACCAGCGGCAACATCAACGTCCAGGGCGGCCTCGTCAGCCCGTGGGACGCCCTGAACCTGCGCGTTTAGAGGAGCTTGTCATGCGCACCATGCTCATCAGCGAAAAGCTCGACCTCAAGGCCCTGGGCGAGCGAGTGCTCAATGCGCGCCTCGGCCCCGGCAAGGCGGAGGCGGCGATCGACACGCTGAAGCGGCTCAACCCGCATCTCGACCTCGACAAGCTGCAGCCCGGCACGGTGGTGTTCGTGCCCGACGCGCCCGGCTTCAAGCCCTCGGCCTCGGTATCGAGCGAGGCTGAAGTCTTCGACGATTTCCGCAAGCTGGTCACCGACGGGCTGGCACAGGCCGAGGCCGGGCTGAAAGCCGGCATCGGCCGCCGCGCCGACGAACGCAAGGAAACCGCCGCCGGCATCAAAGCCGCCCGCCGCATCGTCGCCAACGACCCCGAAGTGCTGAAGCAACTCGACCTCGCCGACGAAGCGCTGGCGCGGGACAAGGAGCTCGACACCGAGGAGGTGGCGGAATTCGAGGCTACGGCCAAGGCGATAGCCGCGGCGGTGGAGCAGCTGGGGAAGCTGGTTTAGGAACGACTAGATGTGGCCATGTGCCTGCAGCAGCGTCCGCAGGGCCTGCCCTTGGGGGGTGTTCTGTTCGCGCGGCAGGTAATCTTCGAGCGGGACATCGCGCGCAGTGCCGCCTGAGGAGGCATTGGGCTGGTGGCGCACGGTGGAGCCGTCATGGCCTCCGAGCAACAGCCATTGGTCGCCATTTTCGCTGCTGTAGAACACCAGATCATCCGCAATCGACATCGACTTCTCCTCGCGAGCACAGCGCCCGGGTCCTACTCAACGCCCGAGAGCGCAATTGGTGACATGTGCACATTGCGGGAACGTTCGGCGCTGCCGGAGTCGCGGTTGTCATCGCGGCGCAGGCGTCGTCAGGCGCGAGCCTTGCGCCGTGAACATCCTCGGTCGCGCGGATGGGCCGACCGGCAGGGCCGAGTTGCTCCGACACCTGCATTGAAGTGCAGCATGATGGATCGCGTCGCGCTTTCGGACGTTGAGCTGCTGAAGCGAGGCACGCCATGATTTTCCTGAAGCCATACCCCAACCGCACCTGGTGGCATCGCGGCAAGCCGTATTCCCGGCTGGAGCTGATCGGAGACGGGGTGGTCCATGTCGTCGGATTGCTCGTCGCGATCGGGCTGGGCAGCATCCTCGTTGTCGCCACCGGGTCGCAGGCGACGCTGGCATTGTCGGTCTATGTGGCCTCGCTGCTGCTGGTGCTCAGCATCTCACTCGCCTTCAACCTTGCCCCGGTGGCGCCACTCAAGCGGGTGCTGGCCCGCTTCGACCAGGCCGCCATCTTTCTTCTCATTGCCGGTACCTACACGCCGCTGCTCGCCATGCTTGGCGATACGCCGACCGGCACGATCATGCTGATTGCGGTGTGGAGCTCGGCATTGATCGGCATCGCGCTGAAGCTGATCGTGCCACAGCATTTCGGACGCCTGGCGCTGGTGCTGTATCTGGGCATCGGCTGGAGCGGCGTGCTGATCTTCCAGTCGCTGGCGAGCGTCCTGCCGGCGAGCACGCTGCTGCTGATCGTGGCGGGTGGCGTCGCCTACTCGTCGGGCATCGTCTTCCACCTGTGGGAGCGGCTGCATTTCCACAACGTGATCTGGCACTGCTTCGTGGTGTTGGGCGCCAGCATCCACCTGTGGGCGGTGCTGGATTGCATGGTGCTGCGGCGGCTCTAGCGCGCCCGGCTGAGCATCTGGTGCATCGACGCGATCACTGCGGCATGCGGGTAGGGCTTGCTGAAATAGATGCTGCGGTCCGGCAGTTCGCTCAGTTCGACGCTGCGGTGTCCCGAGGTGACGATGATCTCGATGGGCGGGAAACGATCCCTCACCGCAGCGGCGAGCTTCAACCCATCCATGCTCCCCGGCATATCGATGTCGGTGAACATGATGCGCACGCTCGGTTGCGCATCGAGCACTGCGATCGCCTCTGTGGCATTGGCAGCCTCGAACACCACGAACCCCTCGCGCTCGAGCTGGTCAGCGATATCCATGCGGATCAGCGCTTCGTCCTCGACAATCAGCACTGAGCCATCAATCATCACAAAAACTCTCGGGCAGTGACAGACAACTCCCGACCGGCCCGATCGATCCCTCCCACGGGCCGGCGCCCGAACACAATGGCTTGCGTTCGAAGTGTGATCCTTTTCCGCTTTGCTGCGTTAAAGCTACAGCGCCCAGTCAGCGCCCGAGCCGGAGCTTCAATGAGCGTCATCTTCCGCAACCACGTTGTCACCGCCGGTGCGGGGGTTAAGCCTATGCTGTTTGGCCATGGTTTCGGGTGCGACCAGAACATGTGGCGCCTCGTCGCCCCGGCCTTCGAGGCCGATTACCTGACCGTGCTGTTCGATCACGTCGGCGCCGGCAAGTCCGATTTGACCGCTTACGATGCCGGCAAGTATTCGAGCCTCGAGGGCTATGCCGACGACCTGGTTGAAATCGGACGCGCGCTCGGGGTCAGCGGCGGCGTGTTCGTCGGCCACTCGGTCAGCGCCATGATCGGCGTCCTCGCCTCGCTCAAGGCGCCCGAGATGTTCGAGAGCCTCGTGCTGGTCGGCCCCTCGCCGCGCTACGTCGACGCCGAGGGCTACCACGGTGGCTTCACTGCGGCGCAGATCGAAGAGCTGCTGGCGTCGCTCGCTGACAATCACATGGGCTGGTCGGCTGCCATGGCCCCGGCGATCATGGGCAATGCGGATCGTCCGGAACTGGGCGAGGAACTGACCAACAGCTTCTGTCGCACCGATCCGGCGATCGCGCGGCAGTTTGCCCGCACCACGTTCACCTCCGACAATCGCGCTGACCTGGCAAAGGTGACGGCACGGACGTTGATCCTGCAGTGCAGCGACGACATCATCGCACCCGAGGCGGTAGGCGCCTATGTGCGCGACAGCATCCCCGGCAGCGAGATGAAGATCCTCGAGGCAACCGGCCACTGCCCCAACCTCAGCGCACCCGCCGAGGTCATCGCCGCGATCCGGGATTTCCTCTGAACGATGACCGGGCCGGCTGTCGAAGACCTGCAGGATCTCTACGAGAACGCCCCTTGCGGCTATCTCTCGCTCGGCCCCGACGGGCGGATCGTCAAGTCCAACAGGACGCTGTCGAGTTGGCTCGGCATCGCGCCCGGCGACCTCATCGGCAAGCGCCTGCGCGATCTGCTCAGCATTGCCGGCCAGATCTTTTATGAGACGCATTTCGCCCCGCTGCTGCGCATGCAGGGCTTCTTCGACGAAGTGGCGCTCGACCTGGTCAAGGCCGATGGTCAGCCGCTGCACGTCCTCGCCAACGCGGCCGAGCGCCGCGACGCCGAGGGCGGGCTGATGTTCACGCGGGTGACGGTGTTTCGGGCCACCCAGCGCCGCCGTTATGAACGCGAGCTGGTCGACGCCACCGAGACAGCGCAGGCCCAGTCCCGGCTGTCGCAGGGCCAACTGCTTGCCGAGCACGAGGCGGCCGAACTGCGCGAGCAGTTCATCGCCGTGCTCGGACACGATCTGCGCAACCCGCTGGCGGCGATCGATGGCGGCACGAACCTGCTGATGCGCGAGCCGCAAAGCGAGAAGTCGCAGCGGGTGATCGGACTGATCCGCGGCAGCGTGCTGCGGATGAGCGGGCTGATCGACAACGTGATGGATTTCGCCCGCGGTCGGCTGGGCGGAGGGCTGCAGCTCGATCGCAGCAGCAAACTGCTGGCCATGACCCTCGAGCAGGTGGTTGGCGAGTTGCAGACCAGCTATCCGGAGCGCCAGATCGAGCTGAACCTCGACGTCGCAGACGAGGTCGTGGCGGACCATGCCCGGCTGGCGCAGATGTTCTCGAACCTGTTGGCCAATGCCATCACCCACGGGGCGACAGATCAGCCGGTCGAGGTCGATGCGCTGCTCGATGGCGGGGAGTTGCGGCTCTCGGTGGCCAATGCCGGCCCGCCGATTCCGCAGGAGGCGATGCAGCAGTTGTTCCAGCCATTCTACCGCTTCAACCCGCACTCGCGGGTGCGGGGTCTTGGCCTGGGGCTCTATATCGCCTCACAGATCGCCAAGGCGCATGGCGGCCGGCTCGACGTGGCGTCCGACGCGACGGAGACGCGCTTCACCTTCCGCATGCCACTGGCGGAACAACCCGCCTGATCAGCGGACTGCTCCCGGCTCGTAACGAGGGCGACCGCGCGCGATTGCTGGCGCCGTCTCAGGTTTCACTTGCGCTGCCGCGCCAGCAATGGACGTCAGGGCAGCGGCAAGTTCAGCGGCCTTGTCGACCAATAATGAGCCTCATAGGCTGCCCCGCATGTGCAACCTCTACAGCGTCACCACGAACGAAGAAGCCATGCAGGCCTTGCGCGCGACCTGGGAGCGCGCCAACCGCAATCTGCCGCCGCTCTATGGCGTTTACCCAGACTATTTCGCGCCGATCTGCAAACAGGCTGGCGAGCAGAGGGTGATGAACATTGCACGGTGGGGGCTACCCTCGCTGAAGGACCCACCGAGCGACAAGGTCAACAAGGGTACGACAAACGTGAGGCATCCGTGGTTCGAGGATTGGAAGGGCTATCTTGGCCCTGAGCATCGCTGCCTCGTTCCATGGAACCGCTTTTCCGAGCCTACCAAACTCGATGACGGCAAGACCGGCTGGGCGTGGTTCGCGATCGGCGAGGACGCTCCGATTTCGTTCTTTGCCGGCCTCTGGACGCCCTGGCATGGTACGCGCCGCAAGGACGAAGGCCCGATGGATCACGAGGTTTTCGCCTTCTTCACAACCAACCCTAATGCCGACGTGAAGCCGATTCACGAGAAGGCCATGCCGGTAATCCTCACGACCGGGGAAGAGTTCGACGTGTGGCTTCGGGCGCCTTGGAGCGAGGCAAAGGCCTTGCAACGGCCGCTGCCGGACGGATCACTGACTGTCGTGGCGGAGAAACCACTGAAATGGCTGCCGGTGCTCAACGGGGAGCCGGAAGGCGGCGATCCCCTCCGGTTGCCGATGCAGCCTAGCCTCCAGCTATAGCTCAAATCGCTGCTGGCGACGCAGGAACGGCCCGCTACAGCAACCGGTGTCGCTTCTCTTGTGCGCCGTACCGGCCAGCGTCTCCCTTACTGTCATCGACCAGGGTCACTTCGACGGGGTGCCCGCCGCAATGTTTGCATCGAAGGCGAGGAACGATCTGTCTTAGCGTGAGACGCCACCCGACCTGGGCAGAGAGCAGGCGGAGTGGCAAGTCGGAGGAACCGGGTCGGCAAGAGCACGTCACCCTTAACCACCAAGGCAGCGTCCATATCGGTTGCTCCCACGGCACTCTTTCGGGGAATGGGGTGAACGCTTCTCCTTGGGGCGGGAATGGAAAGGGGGTTTCGGGATGCCCGTGCATCGGTCGGCTCCAATCTGGAGCTAATGACGCTATGCGCCGGTCTGAGGCGTGTGCAAGCCACGAGGGATTGCGGTCGGCTCGGGTCGCATCATACTAGACGGACGAGGATGCTCGGCGACTCCGTTGAGGTTGTCGCCGGAGCGTGGGGATGGATCAACGAGCATGTTCTACTATGTCATCGGCTGGGCGGTGACCTTGGCCGGATTACGCCGGGGTTGGCGGTCGCTGGCTGTGGCCTGATTTTCGTCGCCGTAGGGGCCGTCTTGGATCGTCTCGATCGGATACTTGCGCAATAGGGCCGCCAGCGGAAAGGGCAGGTCCGGTGAGAGAGACTGGCGATCAAGCCTTTGCCGATCACAGACTTCCGATTGCCACTGACGATCGAACCGACGGGAGGGGCCCCGCGTTATTGCATCATGACAATACCGATGGAATATCAGCGCGCCCGCGAGGATTTCGAGGCCATTCTCGCAGAAGCGAAGGAGGCGCTGGACTTCACTACTCGCAACCCAGCCTACACCACCGTGCAAGGCGTTTTGTTGGCCTTCAGGCGCCGATTGTCCGCGGCGGAGGTTCTCGCGTTCGCCGCTGTGTTGCCGCCAATAGTCCGGGCCATTTTCGTTGCCGACTGGACTCCGGCTGAGCGCATTGCGGGGTTTACGGACGGTACACAGCTTGCCAGCGAAGTGCAGGCTCTTCGTCGCAATCACAACTTGTCTCCGCCGAACTCGATACCGGTCGTTGTCGAGGTTCTGCGTCGCCATATCGATGAGGAAGCCCTTGACCGGGTGCTGGCAAACCTACCTGCGGGGGCTCGGGAGTTTTGGAACGTCTCAGACCCTCCGACGAATCGGTGATGCCGCTGGTCAAGCACCCCGAGCCAGGGCTACTGCGCTGGACCTTCGCAAGTGGCGACCCCGTCGGGCAGCGCAAAGCGTTCAGCTATTGGCGTGGCTGGTTCGGGCTCGAGGAAGACGACGAGCCGAATTCGGTCGATGGCGACGTCTGGATGGTATGTCACGGCTGAAGCGTGATTTGACAATTCGGCAGAGCCACTTAGCCTCCGTCCGGTTAGGAATGGAGATACTGGATGAAGAAGATTTATTCGAAACCGACGCTGCATAAAGAGAAGGCACTCGCGGCGATTACTGCGGTGAGCAGCGGGCCGTCGAAGAAACCCCTCTAAGATATCCACCATCGACGACCGTGAGGCGCCAGACATCGCTTTGGCGTCTCCTCAGGCTCCGCGGGCCGGGCCTGACGCCGAAATAGGCCCACGACGCTGAAGCTTGCTCTTGCCCCGCTGCGTGATGTGAACGCGCTTCTTTCCCCACCCATCACCAACCGCTCATCCCACAGGATCTGGGACTCGGGCCGATCCTCGATCGGGCTGCCGACCTGTTTCGACAGTCTGATGAGTTCGTCAATCGCGATCTGTGGAAGGTCGTAGTCCTGCATGGCTGTAGCGTAGCAGATTTGATCTGAGTGCCCGGAGCCACTTCAGGGGCTGCGCCCCCGGGCACGTCAGGTCCGCCGCATTGCATGGACGGTGCAATCTATCGGAGTGGGCGTTACGGCGCCGTTAGATCGAGAATGCGCACAAGCGTACTAAAGTGTTCGCTCTAGAACGGCTCGCAACCGCTGGTACGCCGATCGCAAATTCGCGATACGACTATGAGCCGGCTCGCCAGCTACTGCACTCGCCGGCAACGTAGTACGAAGACGCGCTAACTCGTCCAGAGGACCGAATGACGATCGAAGCGGAGGAGTCGGAGTTCGATCGGGTCGGCAGCGTGCCGGGCTTTTCGTTGCGGTAGCCGATGATGGTCTCATAGGCTGCCTGACCCTGGCGTTTGGTCTCGAGGTCGGCGATGAAGTCGAGAAGGATCGCCGCCCCGCGGGGGATGTTGGGGTTCATGTCAGGTCTCCGATAGTGGATGGTCAGGCGGCGCGTTCGGTGCGCTATATGTCTCGCCGCCAGCTGCCGAGCGGCGAGGGCTTCACATGCTCAGGGGACGCTACGGCGTCGGCTGGATGATTGTCGCGTGGTTGGCACTGTCGGCACTGCTGGCGGCCAGCGCCTGGGCGGCAATGTGGATCACCGACATCATCACCTGATCTCGCCGCCCTTCACGGGGGGAACGAAGATGCGCTACGAGTGCGCCGTGGATTGACGAGGTCGCATGGGCGCTCGACAGCAAAACAAGGGCAAGGTCTGCTCAGTTGAAGGCTGCAGCGGCTCAGCCGTCTCCAAGGGGTTGTGCAAGCGACGCGCAGGAGGAGAAGCATGCTCAAGGGAAGCCGTGGCCGCGTTTGGGCCGTCCTCACCTGGCTGGGCATGGCGGTTCTGATAGTGGCATGCGTCTGGACCGCGATGTGGATCGGCGGCATCATCATTTGATCGAGGTCTAGGGGCGGCGCAGGGCCCGCTTGATCAGGTTGTAGATCGGTCGAAACAGGATCATCAGCGTGACGCAGAGCGCCGCGATAGCCCACGCCCACGGCGGGAGCGCGGTTTGCAGGCAGTCGAGCAGTGTGCCGTCAGTGCCGCCGGCATCATGCACCGAGCAGCAGGCGGTGATCTGCGGGAATAGCCATTCGAGCGGCCAGAAGCCGGTGCAGCCGTCTGATGTCATGATGGCGTGGCCTACTGCCAGTGCTCGTCGTCGGTGAAGTCGGCCGGGATCGGCTTCATCGCTTCAATGTCGTTTGACCGCACGCGGACGGCTTTGATCGCCGCCCATTTGCCCATCATGGCGCTCAGCGTGGCCCGCTTGTCAGCCGGCCATTTTGTCGCGTCGGGACCGTAGGTCAGAACCATCTCCTGCCCGAGCGCGAGGGCGTTGCGCTGCTCGTAATCCTTCATGATCAGGTCGATGCGCCTGGCGGCCTCGGCCTTGACCGCGCTGGGGGGCGGCTGGTTGGCGAGGTCGGCCGCCGCCTCTTCCTCGGCGGTGTAGGGAATTTGGGTAATTTTGCCGGTTGCTGCGTCAGTGATGACGTGGATGCGGCTCATTATTTCACCCCGTAGATTTCAATGGTGCCGCCGTCGAATGAACCAGCAGACACGGATGGCGATGTCCGCCTGCGGCACCCCGAACGCCGCCATGGCTTCAACCATTTCGCGGTCTTCATCGGTAGGCTCGTGGGCTGCGGGCATGTTCACCAACTCCGATACTTGCTATGCTTCGGACCATGCGCCGCATTGCCATCGTCGGCTCCAGAAGCCGGACAGACCCCGAGAACGTTCAGGCCCTCGTGGCCTCGCTACCGGCTGATTGCATCGTGGTTTCAGGCCATGCCAGAGGGCCCGATCTGTGGGCCGAAGAAGCGGCGAAGGCGCGTGGTCTCGAAACGCTGATCTTCGCGCCCGACCTGGCCGGCGTGCGCAACCGCGGCGAAGCTTCCCGGCGCTACCATGATCGCAACCAGCTCATCGTCGACCATGCCGACGAAGTCGTTGCGTTTGTCGCTCCCGATCGGAAGGGCGGTACTGAAGACACGATCCGCCGCGCCGAAGCCAAGGGCATTCCGATCAGGCTGCTTTGACCGCGCCGGCCACCATCACGATGCCCATGGCTGCAAGGCCTTCTGCGCGCAGCCGGCCGAGCGCTTCTTCCATGTGAAAGCCCGATGTCGAGATGTCGTCGACGACGAGCACCGGACCGTCAGGGCGGCGGATCATTTCGAGCGGCGGGATGTCCCGGAACTCTTTTGGGTGTGAACCGCCGGAGAGGTACCGTGGCGCGAAGGCGCCGACTAGGGGAACTCCCGTCAACTCGGCCAGCGCTCCAGCTATCCTGAACGAGAGGCAGTCGGGTCGCTTTGAATGACCGCAGGCGATCGGCACTGCGGAACAGCAGGGACGGGTCGCCGACCATGAGCGTCAGATGGTCCCGCATTTCCGTGACGATGTGCCCGATGCCAGCTTCAGGCATCTCGAGCTTGAACTGCTTGAACGCCTCGAGGTCGGCTTTCTTGGTCGACGCGGACCAGGACCGACAGACTAGGTACTGAACGCCGTTGCGGGAGCGTAGGGCAGGGCGGATCACGGTGCCGGCGAGGTAGTACCGGGTCGGCTTCGGCTTTGGCGCAAGCGGCTCTGGTGGCGGCGGCGCGCGAAGGGACAGGCCCTTTAGGTCGAGCACGGTGCTTTTATAGACCGCAAACGGCAGCGGCTGTGCAATGCTCAGATGGTGTCGAGGGGGACATCATGAATATCGCGAAAGCGTTGTTGCTTGTGACCATGCTGACATTCCTTACTGGGTCTGTCGCCGGTTGCGGAGACTGGCCCTGCAAGAAGGGCAAGCCCTGTGGTGGCGCATGCATCGAGAAGTCGGACACCTGCCACAAGTGACCATCTGCCTTCCCCCATTGCACTGGTTGCTGGCCTCTGATGAGGTGGCATAATCTAGGAGGAGGCGATGGCCGACAGTTGGGTGCCAACTATTGCAGTAGCGATCGTAGCTGCCCTTGCTTCATTCGGGGGCAGCCTGTGGGGTTCATCTGTCACTGAGAAAGTCGAGACGCGGAAGCTCGATATTCAGATGGTTGACATTGCTCTTCAGCTTCTGAGAAGCGACAGCGACGACGCTAAGCTTCGTTCGGCGCGATCGTTCGCGATTGCTGCTTTGAAGGAATATTCGGGCCTTACGCTTGCAGACGCCACTTGGTTGGCGTGGGAAGAGAGCGGGACTGTTCCGTTGTTCAGCAATTGGACGGACTTCGCAGATCCGGCCTCCCTAAAGAAGCTATGGGACACTGCGAAGGCCGCTCCTACCGCCACTGAGCTTGCGCCCTAGCTGCGGGTGGAAACAACCAGAAGGTAGGCGGGATTTGGTTGCAGCGGTGGGCTTCGATCCCACGACCTCAAGGGTATGAACCTTGCGAGCTACCGGACTGCTCTACGCTGCGAAATCGAAAGGGCATAGCTTCGCTTTTGGGAGGGAGTGCCTTTGCTCCCCAACCGGCAGCGCCTCGGTCCCGTGTTGGACTGGCGTCTGATCACCGCGCATGTGGTACGTGGGTACCACGATACCGCTATTTAGGTGACTTCTTCCTGATTTGGCAAGGGCAGGGGTCAGGATTTCTTGCCCTTCGCCTGATCGATGCGCCAGGCAGCGGCGGCTTGCACCTCGCGGTTCGGAAAGTCCTTGGGGAACTTCAGCACCGCCGCCTCAATCGTCCAATCGATCATGCCGAGCTTTTCCAGCGATCGGAACCCCGACTGGATGTCGCCCTGCGTGACCAGCTTTACGATCGCCGGCACCGTGCCCAGGTTTTCCCTCATCCCGATGAAAGCGGTCGGGTGATAGTCCTTCTTCGCCGATTCAACGATCGACGTGTCGATGAAGTCTTCGAGTTCCTTGCTCACGGCCATCCCCCCGTTTGGCCCAGCATAGTTCGAAGGTTGGGCGACCGTCATCTAATCTAGTCCTATGCCGCCTGCAGGTGATCTACCGGCACCCGAGCCTCGCGCTCGCCACCAAACATCGGCAGCAGCACCCTAGCCATATCGCCGTCGATTGCCGAGATGGTCACCACCTTGTCGACGAAGGCGCCGGGGTCGAACTTCCGTTCGCCGCGTGACCATCCCTCATGCCAGCGGCCGACCCGGGCCAGCATGCCGGCCTCCAGTTCGTGATCGTCGTCGATCGCGTCGATGATGCTTTTCGGCGGCAGCTCGTACAGGTCGGCCCCGTAGCGAATGTGCTGACGGAATACCTCTGTCGGTCGCACCAAGCTGGGAAGTCCGTCGCTGGTGACGCTTACCACCCCGGACAGAAGCGGCTCGAGCTGCGGATCCTCGAACAGGGAGCGCCAAGCCGGCGTCAGTGTGGGAAAGCCGGTGATCAGGTAACTGCCGAGATGGGCTTGCGGGAAGCGGCGCACCGACTTGCAGTGGCGAGAGCGGCGGCGCGAACGCCACTCATAGGGCAGGGCGGTAACCAACCCGTGTTCCTGCAGCGCCGATGCGGCCTTGAACACGCGGTTCGGCCGCGCGATCAGCAGAAACCAGTGATGAGACGAGATATCGATGCCCGACAATGTATGCAGCCCCCGTGAGAACGGAGGCCGGGGCAGGGCGGGTCGACAACGGTATTATGTTACCGCGATTTGCCGCGCGAGGGAATAGGTGGGTCGCGTTGACCACGTCAACGGTGGGCCGTGCCCCGCCGTATACACCATGCGGCATTGACGGCGGGGCACGGGATCAGGCCAGCAGCCAGTCGGCCGGCACGTCGTCGGCTCGGGGCGTGATACGCTGCAGGGCAGGCTTCATGCTTTTTGCTGCCACTGAAACCTCGTAGGACTGCTGCAGGTTCAGCCAGACATCCGGGCTCGTCCCAAAATACCGGGCAAGGCGAAATGCGGTGTCCGTGCTGATGCCGACTTCCTCGGCGACGATACGCTCGATCCGGGTACGCGGAACCTCGATCGCCTTTGCCAGCGCGCCGGCCGATAGTCCCAGCTCCGCCATGAATTCTTCTCGGAGGATTTCGCCGGGGTGAACCGGCGTCACGAAGGTTGCCATCTTTTGTGCCCCTCCTTGGGCTGTAGGCAGGCCTGAAGCGCAGCGGCCCGCCGGGCAATTAGTGATAGTCGGTAATCTCCACATCGTCTGCGCCACCGTCCGACCATGTGAAGCAGATGCGCCACTGGTCGTTGATGCGAATGGAGTGCTGGCCTTCTCGGTCACCTTTCAGTTCTTCGAGACGGTTGCCGGGCGGAACGCGAAGGTCGTTCAAGTTCTTGGCGGCATCGAGGAAACGGATTTTCCGCTTCGACCGGTCGACAAGATCAGCCGGAAAGCCTTTGCCAGCCTTCCCTTCCGCTACCGCTGCCGTCAGCTTGTCTTTGAACGATCGGATCATTCCGTGCTCCCTATGTATGTATCACTATCTGATACGGCAACGGGGATGCAACGGATTTGTATCGCATCATGATACGAAATTCAGTAGCTGGTGAGGAATTGAATCAAGCTTCGGGCTATCGCTTGCGGGTGATCCGGCTACTCTGCGCATCGCTCGCGAACGTGCCCCCGTGTCTGCGAGCGACCTGCTGGCGCCACGTCGGACCGACAGCCCCGGCGTGGCGCCTTTGAGTTTCAGTGGGCGAGCTTGCCAGTCTCGATGGCCTCAAGGCGCTTGGCGATCGCTTCCACCAGCTCAGGTGCGGGAGGGGCGTTCATGAGCATCACGCCTGGAGGGCTATCTGCCGATCGGCGACTCATCACCGGTATCACCGTCATCTGGTCATAAACGAACTGGTCAGCGGCCTCGGCCACATAGGTCGGCCGCAGATCGGCGCTGGCCACGACGGTGAATTTGCAGCCGGGAAAGTTCCTCTCGAGATCCGCCAGTATCGCATCATGCATCGGTGGCGGCCCCGGCTCGTCGGTCGGCACAATGATGATGAACTCGCGGGCTTCTTCCTGCTGCATGGTGGCCTCCAAGTCGTCGCCGGCAGTGTTGCACCTCATGCCGGCGGCGTCACCTAGTTGAGCCCTGCCAGTTCGCGGTACTTGGCTTCGGCCGCTGCCGCTGCCTCATCGAAGGTTTCGAACGGTCCCTGTATCGTTGACGAGGCGCTGACCGTTTCCTGCGGGTCAATAAGCCGGTGCGAAGCTGTCCACTTGCCCATGTCCGAAATGACCAGGAACTGCCATTGGCCAGCCCGCGCGACGTAGCCGACGAGGCCGAATTTCTCGCGGCGGTGGAAGTTAAGGCGGGTCATCGTCATGCCCTCGGGAGCTTCAGCCCGCAGGACGTGCACGCCCCGCTGAGCTTGCCGATCACCCGTTCTTTCCACCAGTTGAAGGTGGGATTGGTGCACTTCGGGCAATCGATTGTTCCGGACTGCCCAGGCTCCGGGTTGAGTCTGCCCACATCAACGAGGGCCTGCATTGCGGGCGGAACCCTCATAGTCCCGCCCAGGCCATTGATCCTCAGTGTCATGATCAGGCAGCTTTCGCCGAGAGCGCGCGTTCCTGCTCGATGCCCTCAGCTACGATCGCCATCATGCCTTCGAGGCTTTCGTCGTTCTTGCCATGGCGCTCGACCATTGCGATGCAGCGGGCATAGGCTTCGGGGGCGGTCGTTGGCTGACGCGCTTCAATCTCGTCCTTGGCGCGATCCGACTGGTTGTCCGCCCACTCGGTGATACTTGCGACGATCTTTCCGTTGGCGGTGTGATCCCAGGCCCCCTTGTACGGGCCGGTTTCGAACTTGACCTTGAAAAGCGGTGCCTCGGAGAACTCGTTGCAGCTATCGCCCAGCTCGCCGGCTAGCTTTGACAGGGTGATGAGCTGTTGAAGGTTGAAGTCGGCCAGGTCTAGGTCAGGAAGTGACGGCGACTTGCCTTCGCCCCCACCACCCTGCGGGGCGGCGCTCGCGAGCATCACCGCTTCGGCTTCCTCGGCAATCGTCACCAACTGGCGGTGATCAAAGTCTTCGGAGTTTCCGCCGTTCAACTCACTGGTGTAGACGATGGCGCGCATCTTGCCGGCGAAGCCCGCAGGCGTATTGGGCCTGGTCTTCTCGATGGCGGTGGCGAGCATATATGCCGGGGTGCCAATGCTCCGGCTGTACTCTTCCTCGGCGACGCTCCATTTCCTGAACAGTGCGGAGGCGTTGAACAGCTTGCGCCACGCCTGGGTCGCGGCCATGTCTGCAGAAAAATGCGGCTCGGGGCCGTGCTTCTTCTCGTGGCTGCTACGAGCCTCATTGTGCATCTGTTCCAGCTTGGCCCAGCCCGTCTTCTGCGCCGGCCGCAGCGCGTCGAAACGGGCGATGAGGTCCAGCAGTTGGCTGTCGTCCGGAGGGTTGGTGACAACAGCGCCACGGTGCCCGCCCTCAACTATGACGCCTTCCAGCCAATGGGTGATCTGGTCGCGCCGAAACATCCGGAATTCGCCATCGGGTCCGGTTTCCTCAACCATGGCGTCGCCCAGTACTTCCTTGACGATGCAGAGGCCGTCGCTTGCGCCGGCCGCAGCGGACGCGGCCACGTAGACGATGGACCCCGCAGTCACGCCCGAAGTATCGGGCGCGTTCGCCGACCTGAGGCTTCCGACCAGCGCGCCAAACGCCGCTGTGTCGAGGTTTTCTGCGCCGCCTGGGATCGCGTCGACATACGCCGCCTTGAGGTTCTGGTCGGCGGCGCCAATGCAGGGGCAGGCCAGGAACTCCAGCCAAGTTTCGGCGGCGATCACGTCGAGCCGCGAACTCTCGGCTTCCCAGTCGGCGTAGCCGGGCGAAGCGAGGGCTGGCTCAACGAGAAGGTCGCGTTCCGTGTACGCCGCCAGATGGAACTTCGCGGCTTGGACGAGCGCATAGGAGGCGGACGTGGCCCCATCAATTATCGCCTGCATCGCGGCGCGGCGCGGAACGGCCTGTTCCTGGTACTTCGCTTCGCTTTCCTCGCTGGCGGATGCCGCAAAGGCAGTCAGCGAGGGCGAGCCGATCTTGACGGCCTTTGCCTTGATGGTCGCAGTTGTGGTATTGGAATGCGCGTTCATCGGATTTTTTCCTTGCACGGATTGATCAGGTGGCATTCGAGGGGCTGGTCGTTCGCGCGACCGGCCCTTCACTTTTCTGGAGATGCATCCGCTCGCGGACCGAGCGAACAATCTGTGCATTGCGAGACGTGAATTCCGTCTCTGCTTCAGCGTCCAAGAACTCCACGACGTCGGCGGGGAGGCGAACGGTCATGCGAACTTCGTCGTCCTTGGCTGTCATTTCCCTTCCTTCACTAATTTGGTGACATCGAAACTAACACGCACTAATTTGGTGCGCAATGGGCGGTTGTAGATTTTTCACCAGTTTGGTGCTAGGTGCCCCGTCATGGCCAAGCAGGACGAATACACCCGCTACACGATCCGCGTTCCGTCGAAGCTCTACGAGCGGCTGCAGAGTGCCGCGGGCGACGCTTCGGTGAACGCCGAGATCATTCGTCGCCTCGAACTCAGCTTCCAATTGGATCGGGAATTGCCGATAGCCTCGATGGCCCTCGATGAGATGGAAGCCGGCATCGCGCAACAGCGAGAGATGTTCGATCTGACCAAAGAGCTGGTGGAGGAGGTGAAGGGCCTCCGCGAAATCGTTGGCCATATCGCCGAGCATGGCTTGGCTCCTGAGATTCAGGATGGCCTGAAGCGTCTGGTGCAGTCGCAAGGGAAGGGTAACAAGAACTAGCCCCTCGCGCACGTTCACGCTCCCGTGCGAAGCGCGCGGCGCGCTATGTGCACGTGTATGCGCATGCCCGAGGCAGGTCATGCCGCCTCACTCTGCTGGCGCAGCACGTCGTTCCAGTCAGTAGCCAAGTCGGGCGGGATCATCACCTGCACGGTGCGGGTCTTGTCCCGGCTGAGGCGTTTGCCGAGCGCGAAGGCGGCCGCCTGACCGACGCAGTTCATGTCCGCGTCGCCGAACACCACGATTTCAGTCACGCCCTCCGGTGGTTGCCACACCTCGAGCCGGTTCTCGTTCAGGGCGGCCCACACGGGAACCCCGTAAAGCCGGGTGGCCGACAGGGCAGTTTCGACGCCCTCGGCGATGCCGAGCACCTTGTCGTGCTTCGCCAGCCGGATCGCGCCGCCGTCGGGGAGGGCGCCGGTATTCCACCGATCCGGGTCAAGCCCTGCCTTGCGCCCGTCCATGGTCAGGAAGGTGCGCTGCACGCCGGCTAGGTCGCCGTGCACATCGACGTAGGCCGACACCAGCGCCGGGTAGGTCGTGCCGCCGAATGGCGTCGCGGGGATGAACCTCAGCGCCCTGGTCGGGGCGTAGATACCGACGCGACGCTTCAGGTAGAGGTCGGCGGGATCCCCGTCGGTGATCCGGACGCCCGATCGCCAAAAGGCCTGCGCCTCGGCGAACTTCTCCGCGGCGTCCTTCTGGGGCTTGGCCGGCTGCCTCGGCGCCGGATCGTCCCCGATGATCTTTTCCACCTCGGCGGCCATCTGGGCAAACGACCAGCTATGCAGGTCCATCACCAGCTGCATGCCGGTGCGCGCGCCGCACTGACCACAAATCGACGTGCCTTGCCCCTGAAGGTCGTCGAAACGCCAGCGGTCCTTGCCGCCGCAAATCGGGCATGGATGGTGTTTGCCGTCGAGGTGGCGGCTGTCGACCCCGCATTGGGGCAGGATGGTCTGCCAGTGCCCTTGGGCGCGATCCTTGAGCGGGGTATCATGCCGCATTGGCGTGCTCCCGCTTTTCCATGCCCTTGGCGAAGGCGATGGCGCGCGATTTCACCCAATGGCGGCATTGGATGTCAGGCTCCACCGGGCGAGCTGACAATCCGCGCGGCCACACCCCGAACCTGTCCTTGTAGGAGTGGGCAGCCCAGCCTTCAGATTTTCCCTTTTGCTCGACGTACCAGAGCAAACCTGACCAGAAGCGCTGCTTCTCCGCCTGGGTATAGGTCCGTGTCTTGCCCCCCACCTGGTGCAGTTCGCCGTCGACGGTCTCGACGGCCTTGCGATAGACCGGCTCAAACCCGCACGCGGCGCACTTGTGGACGCCGGCTGGTTTCACATAGCTGCACCCGGCAGCCGGGCATTCGGTCGGCAGCTTCTGCTTTTTCGCCGGCCGTGCGCTCGAACCTTCCTCGGGCTTGCCGGTGTCCAGATGCTCGTGGTGGATGTCGGTGACGAAGCCGAGCTTCAGCGTGGTGTCCGAGTGGTCGAGGATTAGCGCATCTTCCTTGCCCTCGGCGGTGCGCAGCGCCCGCCCGACGATCTGGACGAAGAGCTTTTCAGACTTGGTCGGCCGGGCCAGAATTAGGCAGCGCACGTCCCAGTCAATGCCGCGCGTCAGCACCCCGACGTTCACCACCACCTTGACGCGGCCGGCATTGAAGGCCTGACCGATGCGGTTGCGGTCCTCGCGCTCGGTGTAAGCGTCGATGTACCCGGTGGTGATGCCGGCGTGCTGGAATTCCGCCTCGAGCGATCGGGCGTGCGCTCGGTTGACTGCAAAGCAGAAGGTAGGCCGGTTCTCGCCGAGCCGCATCCAGGTCGATACGACATCGGCGACGAGCTGCGGCTTGTCCATGGCCGCCGCCAGTTCGCCCTCGTGGTAGTCGCCGCCGACGGTGTGAACGCCCTTCAAATCAGGGTGCGACGGGGCGAAGACCCGGAACTTCGACAGGTAGCCGCGCTCGATGAGATCCTTGGTGGTCGCCGCAATCAGCAGGTCGTCATAATACCGGCCCAGCCCCTTCGACCAGGGCGTCGCCGACAGCCCGATGAATGGGATCGACTGCCGTTCCGCCATCCATCGGAAAATGACCTTGTGCATCTCATGCGCCTCGTCGTTGAGGACGAGGTCGACCCAAGGGAATTGGCGCTTGACCAGGCTCTGCACACTGCAGACCTGAACGGGCTTCGAGGCATCCGTCAGCGGGTGGTCGGCCTGCATCACGCCAATCTCGGTGATGCCCTCGGCGCCGAACTCCTCCACGGTCTGGTCGATGAGCGAAATCGAAGGGACGGTGAAGGCGACCTTCTTCCCGCGGTTGAGCGCGTTACGGATGATCTGGGCAGCGGTCAGCGTTTTGCCGAACCCCGTCGGCGCCATGAGCATGGGGCGGGTATGGCCGTTGCGCAGTGAAGTTCGCAGCAGTTCGATGGCAGCGTGCTGGTGGTCGTAAAGCTGGCGGGTCATTTCAGGCCCCCGGCGATCACCCGCAGCGGCGGCCAGTCTGTGCCTCGCGTAGTACCTAACTCTTCTATCGAGAACCTTTCTTGGTCAGGACTCTGCTGATCACTTACTATTCCCCGGCCAGATTGGCCGGTTGGAACGGTCAGATTGGCCGGTTGCGAATACGGCTCATTCTTCCCTCGCAAGCGGCCAGATTGGCCGGTTGGAAGCAACGGTCGAATGGTCCGCTTCAGGGGCGCCACTTCCCGCCAGATGGGCAATTCGATGTGGTCGGAGGATCGGCCGAGCGCTCCCCGGCTGCGCGGCCTGCGGCGGATGACATTGCGGTCCTCGAGCGTGACGAGCGCCCTCCGTACGGTCCTGACGCCCAAACCCGTGTAGTCGGCCAATGTCTGCTGAGAGGGCCAGCCGACGCCGGTTTTGTTCGCGTACCAGGCCAAAGCAAGAAGCACCGCTTTCGGGCTACCGGTGATCGGCTGGCGCTTGGCCCACTTCATTGCCTCTGCGCTCACGCTACCACCTCCGTGGTGGTCTTGCTGGCGGCGCGCAACTTGACAGCGAAAGCCTTGGGGAACCGAGGCTTCACCCGGGGGTGTACTATGGCGTCGACGTAGCGCTCGACGAAGTCGGCGCCTTCCGCGTCCAAAACCATGATGGACACCGCATCGGTGATCGCCGCCGCGTCGATCTTGCCGCCTTCAAGTCGTCGACCGAGAAGAAGGTCGAAGACGCGGCCGTTAATTGGTTCGCTGAAGTCGTCTGGCTCTACGATCGGCGCGACAGCGTCAATGACCGCGGGATCGTTGAAACATGCCCCTAACAGGGCAAATTCCAACTCCTGCGCAAATGACATAGCTCCGCCGGTCGGCGACAAGTCGCTTTCCATCAAGCACTCCATTGTGAAGATACGGCCGGAGCTGCAGCTGGTTGTTGTCGACCCGCCTTGCCCCGGCCCAGCGGCGCCGCGCCGCTATTCGTCAGCCGGTCCCGGCTCGTCCTTGATTTCCGGCGCTAGATCTCCGGCCGCCCCGATAATCAACAACCCCTTCGCCAAGGAGCGCCGCCCGGAACGCATCCACCTGCGGGCGGTAGAAATCCGCGTTGGGCCCGGTAACCAGTGCCTGCAGCCCAGCAGCAAGGTCCGCCAGGGACCGATATTCGGCTTTCGCATCCGTCAGTTCCTTTTCGGCCGCCGCGCCGATCCGTTTTCCGATGAGCTGTTCGATCGTGACAATCTCGTCCCCGCGTGGGACTGCGGTCCGCTCGCCCTCGTAGAGGGAGCGCACTCGGCGCAGGGTGAATTTCAGCAGACCGGCCAGCAGCCGCTTCCGCGATTTGTCGTTCTCAAGCGGCCACTTACGCCGCGCGAACGTCTTCAGTTCGAGCGATAGGGTTGCGCTGGTCATTTTGGCGTCGGTTCCCAATTTTTCGGCTCCGGGTTCAGCGATGGTGTTTCCACCACCGGCCGACGCCGGCGAACGAAAGGACTAAGAGCGAAATGCCTGCGAGAAAGACTGAGAGCCTGGCAGCTGTGGTGATCAATCTCGCGGAGGTGCGCGCCCTTAAGCGCGCCGGAATCCAGTACCGCGGCGCTGCCCCTGCCGCGCGGACGGTGCCGAGGCTCCCCGCCGCAACGAGGCCTCGGCACCGTCATCCCCGCGCCCTGCAAGGCAGCTGGGGGGAGGAGTAGGGGGCCGACCGCGATCATCACCGCGTGGCGATGCCGGCCCCTGTCGCTCTGGTGGCTGAGCGAGTTGTTCATGAGTCAGGCCGCCTGCACAGGAGCAGGTCCGCAGATGTCGGAACGGAGGTCGAAGCGGGAGATGCCCGTCAGCCGCTCGACGTCAACGATGCGCCCAGCCGGCACTTCCTTCCACAGCAAGACGGCCGACGGGGTGATACCGAGGGCGCGCGCCAAGGCGCTAGCCGAACCGGCATTCTTAATCGCTTGGGTGAGGGCTTCTTTGTTGGTCATAGCACCAGCGGGATGATCGCTTCGAATACCCGGAATATAAGCCAAACTCGAAAGTCGATACAAGCAAAACTTTTATGGACGCGAGTGACGCTGGAACCGCACATTCCGCCCATGGCGAAAACTGAGCTATCCGTTGCAGTGGGTGAGGCGATCCGGCGCGCGCGAAAGCAGCGCGGCGGCGTCATGCGCAACGTCGCCGAGCACCTGGGCGTCGATGTTGCCGCCATCGGCAACTGGGAGACGGGGCGCAATCTGCCCTCGACCGAGAACCTGCTGGCGGTCGCGAACTACCTGAGCGTGGATCCGACCGCACTGAGCCGCGGCGAGGTCGTCTACCTCGACGATGAGCCGTTGAACGAGGCGGAGCAGGTTACAGGCGACATCGTGCCGCCCCAAGGGCCGAGCGATGTTCCGCTGATGGGCGTCACCTACGGCGGTGACGACGGCGACTTCTCATTCAATGGCGAGGTGGCCGGTCATGTGCGCCGCCCGCCCGGTATCGCTGGCATGCGCAAGGTCTTTGCGCTGCATGTGCTGAGCAACAGCATGGTGCCACGGTACGATCCAGGCGAAGTGATCTACGCAGGCGACAGAGAGCCGGTTATCGGGGATCATGTCGTTATCGAGGCTTTCCCGGAAGCTGGCGAAACTGCCGGCAAATCCTTCATCAAAAAGCTGGTGAAGCGCACGGCGTCGGAAATCATCGTCGAGCAGTACAACCCGCCCAAGCAACTGACCTTCAACCGCTACGCCATCAAAAGCCTGTGGCGCGTAATCCCCTACCGGGAGCTGCTTGGCTATTGAGCAGCCGGGCTTCGGCCTGAAACCGCACCCGATCGGTAACGAAGCCGACTTGCACCGATATGTTCTTCCCGGGCAGTCCGTCGTCCTTGCACGACGAGCAACTGAGGCGCGCCGATAACGCCTCGAGCGGCGTCGTGGCCTTTACTCCGAACCGATAAAGCTCGTGGGGGCGCCACCACCTGGCCCGCCCGCAGTCGGTGCATTCAACGCTGATAGTGGCCGCTTCTCCGAGCGTTACATTCGCACCTGTCGGCAGCATTCGTTTCCTCCGGCGTTCCCTGTATGTTCTACTTTCGGTTGTTTCCGAACCGGAGTCGAGAGCGTCGTTTGGAGTTTTCCTTCTAAAGTTGCGCTTGCATATTTTTGAGTTTAGCTTATAAATGGAGGCGTCAACGGGATGGAGCCCTACGATGCCGACCTACTTCAACCAGCACGGGCAGGTTATCGGTCACGACGCAGGCGACGTGATGAACTGGCTGGCGGCCCAGCCGGGCTATGATGGCTGGATCTGGTTCGACAACGGCGATGGCGGTGATCAGGTCGAAGTCAGCGAAATCTTCTTCGTTGACGACGACGCGGAAGCGATGATCACCAGGCCGGCAGCTACCGCAGCCGGTTCGGTTAGCCTGCTCGAAGCAGTCCGCGACGCTGAAACGGCCCCGGCCAAGGCCGCATGAACTTGATCGCCACAATCATCATCGCAGTGCTGATCATGATTGCGCTCTCTGCGCTGACCATCGGGGCGTTCCAGGCCATCGGCCTGTCGAGCCCAGCGGCGATCATCGGGGCCTTGGGTCTGTAGCTCGTGCCTCGCAACCCGACAGATGTGGACAAGTCATCCGCGCAGCTGGCGCCCGAACTCGTCGCCATCATCACGGCCCTTGCCAAAGAGCAGGCGCGGCGCGACCACTATGCTGAGCAAGCCAGGGTAGGGGGCCCAGCGTGACCGAGCCGCTTAAAGCCGCCATTGAACTGGATCAGAAGGCTGTTCTGCGCGGCCTGCTCGATGTTGCCAAGGTCGCGATCGGCCCCGACATGCCCGAACTGCCGGACGAGGAAGCTGCCGAGTTGCTTCTAAGGCTGCTGGCCATCGTTGATCGGGCTATGCCGCCCGACCTCGCGGAGAAGGACATACGGGTCATCTCGGCCCGACTTCTCGCTGACAAGCTGAAGCAATGACCCGTGCCGCCATCTACGCCAGGTTCAGTTCAGACCTTCAGCGCGACCGGTCGATCGAGGATCAGATTCAGGTCTGCCGCGACTACGCCGATCGTATGCACTTCGATGTAGTGGAGGTCTACGCCGATCGCGCAAAGTCTGGAGCCTCGATGCACGGGCGCGAGGGCTTAGCCCAGATGCTCGCCGACGGCCGCCAGCGGCTATTCGATGTCGTCATTGCCGAAACCCTGAGCCGGCTGGGTCGCGACGAGGGCGACCGCGCGGAAATCCGCAAGCACATGACGTTTGCCGGCGTGAAGATCATGACCCCCGGCGATGGCGAGGTGAACCGCCTGACCGACGGTATCAAGGCGCTAGTCGATGCGCAGTATCTCGAGGATCTAAAGGTGATGATCCGCCGCGGTATGGCTGGCGTCACCCGAGACGGGCGTCATGCCGGGGGCAGGGCCTATGGTTATCGCCCGGTGCTGGGAAAGCCGGGCGAACTGGAAATCGTCGAGGACGAAGCCGAGATCGTGCGACGCATCTACCGTGAGTTTGTCGCTGGCAGCCGACCGCGCGAAATCGCAGCGAGGTTGAACACTGACCGCATAGCAGCCCCGCGCGGGTCCTACTGGTCGGAAAGTGCTCTTCAGGGCAACAAGGCCCGAGGCCACGGTATCTTGGTGAACCCGCTCTATGGCGGCCAACTGGTCTGGAACAGGACCAGGTTCATCAAGGATCCGGACACTGGCAAACGCGTTTCGCGCGTCAACCCCGTGTCGGAGTGGCAGCGTGCTGATGCACCCCATCTCGCCATTGTCGACGCCGAAACCGTGGCGGCGGTCAAAGCTCGCAATGGCGAGATTGGAAAAGCGCCAGCATGGAGAGCAAGGGCACCGCGGCGCCTGCTATCCGGTCTGTTGAAATGCGGCTGTTGCGGTAACGGCATGTCGCTGAAGGATCGGCGCAATGGAAGAATTCGCATCCATTGCACCGCGGCACGTCAGGGCGGCTGCAATAACAAGACACCCGTGTTTCTCGATACTGTCGAGCCAGTCGTCCTCAGTGGCCTCAAGGACCGGCTTAAGGACAAGGCATCAATCGCGCTCTACCTGAAGACGTACAACGCCGAGCGTCGCGCGCTGGCGGCGAACTCTGGCCAGCAGCGGGCAAAGCTCGATCAGCGACTAGCTGCGGTTCAGCGCGAGCTAGATCGGACAGTCGGCCTGGTGGTGAAGGGGATCGTCTCGGAAGACGAGGCTGCAGTTCAGTTGCCTCCGTTGCGCGCTGAGAAGGCGGAACTGGAAGCCAAGCTGAAAACGGTCGGTGAGCCGGTCAAGGTGGTGGAGCTCCACCCGACGGCGATCAAGGAATACCTGGCGACCGTCGACCAGATCGAAGCCGCTCTGAGAACCGAGGCCGGCGACGAGCATCCGGCCGTTGAACCGATCCGGAAGCTTATCGATCGCGTGATCCTGACGCCGTCCGCGAACGGGCCGCTTCACATCCGAGTCGAGGGAAAGCTGAATGCGCTGATCGGTGGTGGCCAATACCCCGCCATGTCGTTGGGGGGGATTATTGGTAGCGGAGGAGGGATTTGAACCCCCGACACACGGATTATGATTCCGCTGCTCTAACCAACTGAGCTACTCCGCCCCAGGGTGCGGGCGGTTTGAACCGCCGGCGGGGCGCTATGCGCGGCGCCTTCTTAGGTTTGGCGGGGGTGGGTGTCAAGCGTTGCCGGTGGAGAGCGGGCAGGGAGTAGCGAATAGCGAGCAGGTTCGTTCCCACGCGCTATTGGCTACTCGCTGTTCGCCCCCGGCTGAGAAACGCGCACCCTCGTCACCACCCCGTCCGGGCCGACATTGCCGCGCCAGACGATGCGGTCGGCCGGGAGTTTGATGCCGAAGCGGGGGGAGACCCAGCCGCCGGGGCCGGGGGTGGCGCCGCCGCGGGCAACGGCTATGGCGGGGGAGGGGAAGGTGAGGCCCAGCAGCGGCGTGCCGTCCCGGCTCACCGCTACGGTGTTGCCGTCGACGCGGGCCTCCAGCTCGGCGGCGAGCTGGAACACCAGTTCGGCCTCCTCGGTGCCGCCCTCGAGCCGGTCGAGCACGTCGAAACCGTCATCGGTGATGGCGATGCGGCGTTCGTGCGTGACGCCGAAGGTTTTGACATAGCCGTCGTGGCTGGCGTGCAGCGGGCCGCGCCACAGGGTCTTGGCCTTGTCGCCCCAGTTGAAGGCGCCGGCGATGCGGCTCTGGTTGTGGCCGTAGAGGTTCAGCGTGTTGTGCGAAGGGGTGCCGCGGAACCAGTCGCGCCAGGCGCCGCCCGAGCCGTAGATATAGGTGCCGGGGTCAACCAGCACCGGCCGGCCATCGAGGATCAGGGTGATGCTGAGCGCATCGGCATGGCCATGCGCTGCGATCGAGAGATAGCCGAGCGGGCCGTGATCGAAGCAGAGGGTGGCTTGGTGCCCCGCGAGCGGGCCGCGCCACACCGTGAGGCCGCCTTCGGAGAAGGTGGTGAGGCCGGCCGGCAGGGTGGCAAGCTTTGGCGGGGTGCCGAACAGGGCGGCGCGGAGATCGCCCGGCGCCGGGGCGAGGCCGGGCCGCCCGAGCCAGCCGGCAATGGCGGCGGCCACCGAGCGGGCATAGCCCGGCTCGTCGCCGCCCAGCGTCAGCACCCGGCCCTCGTCGTCATCGCCGAGATCAGGGGTGGGGTCGCCAAGTGATTCAACAAAACCGGCGAAGGCGCTGATCCGTTTGTCGAAATCTGCCGGGAACGGGCGGCCGGTAGCGCGCGCTGCGAAGGCCGCGAGCAGCGCCAGCTCCACCGTGAAGGCGGCATAGGTCGGGGTCTGCTCGGCGCCGCTGCCATCGGCGAGGATCTGCCGGTCGATTTCGGCGAGCAGCGCGGCGCGCACCGCCTCGGGCTCGGCGCCATGGCTCAGCCCGAGCAGGTACTCGCCGGCGAGTTCGGCCACCAGGTGATTATTGGCCGAACTGAAGCTTGAGGGAAAGCGCGGCAGCCAGAAGCGGCTCGCGGCGAGGATTTCGCCAAGCTGGCGCTGCGTCTCGGAGCCCAGCCGCTCGCCCGCGAGGCTCGAAACGATGATGAGGCTGATGGCGCGCAGCGCCACCTCGATGCCCGAGGCCCAGCCCGGCCCGCGGTAGGGCGGGTTGGCGGCGTGCCAGCTGGCAATGGCGGCCTGGATGGCGGCGAGCGCTGCGGCGTTGCTGGTGAGCAGCACGTCGGCGGCGAGCGGCACGAGGAACTGCAGCCGGTTGAGCTCCCAGACATATTTGATGTCGCCGCGGCTGCCATCGTGGCGGAAATCGATATCGAGCGCATAGGTCTCCGGGCCCGGCCAGAAGCCCGAGGTGACCGGGTCGAAACGCCATAGCGCATGCGGGAAAAGGTTGGCCGGGTCGCGCTCCGGCCAATCGCGCCCCAGCGCGCCGAAGCGGCCGGCAAGGGTGTTGGTGGCTGCAGCAGCGATGCGCTCGCGGGTTGCCGGGTCGGCGGCGGCGATGCGCTGAGCGAGGCCGGGCAGGGTGGGGAGGGTGGCCGGGGCCGGGTAGCGGGCCCAGCCCTGGTGCAGGGCTTTCGAGACGCGCTTGTTCACCGCCTCGCCGAGGCGGTGCAGCACCTCGGCCGGCTCCATGCTGCGCAAGCGGTTGATGTACCAGCCGAGCTTCATCGGCGCTCCCATGGGTTTGACGTCTGATACACCATAGGCGGCGATTTCGGCTTGCCTGAAACCTCGCTATCGCCTCGTGCGGTTAACATGAGGCCGCTGAAGCGGAGGGCGACATGGCAGGGATCTGGCGGGTAACGGTGCTGGCACTGATGCTGCTCGGGGGGGTGGCGCAGGCAGCGCCGCTGCCGCTGCAGCGCGGGGTGAACATCCACGAGTGGCTCAACTGGTCGCCGCTCGAGCCCGATGGCAGCTATCGCTGGCCGCCCTATCGGCCGGTGGCGGAATGGCTGAGCGGCAGCCGGCCGCTGAGCGACTGGCCGGACAGCGACCCGTTCGCCAGCATCCGGGCGCTGGGGTTCGACTATGTGCGGCTGACGGTCGACCCCGGCCCGCTCTTGGCCAGCAGCGGCGACAGGCGCCAGGAGGCGCTGGCGGTGCTGGCCGATGCGGTGCAACAGCTCCTCGCCGCCGGACTCAAGGTGGTGCTCAACCTCCACTCGGTGTCGCAGGTGCCGCAATACGGCATGGCTATCGTCAACGGCCCGGCCGGATCCGAGGCCATTGCCGGCTATATCGCGATGACGGCCGATGTCGCCCGCATGCTGGCGCCGCTCGGGGCCGAGCGGGTGGCGTTCGAGCCCTATAACGAGCCCGCGCACTACCCGTGCGATGCCTCGGGCAGCGAGGATTGGCAACAGATCATGGCGGCGACCGTCGCGGCGGTCCGCGCCGTCAGCACCGAACTTACGCTCGTTGCCACCGGCGGCTGCGGCGGCAGCGTCACCGGCCTCACCGACCTCAGGCCGGAGTTCGACGATCCGAACCTCATCTACAGTTTCCACATGTATGAGCCGCATTCGTTCACCCATCAGCGGGCCGAGAGCGAGACGGACTTCGCCTCCGGCCTGCCCTGGCCGGCAGGCGCCGGCTCGGCCGAGCTGACCGTGGAAATGCTGAAGGCGCATATGATGGCGGCGGGGCTGAGCGAGGCCGAGCAAGCGCGCAACCTTGCGGCGGTCGGCGGGGCGATCGATGAGTATTTCGCCGAGGATTGGGGCGAGGCGCAGGTGACGGCGCGGATCGGCGAGGCGGTGGACTGGGCCAAGGCCAATGGCATTCCCGCCCGGCGTCTGTTCATGGGCGAGTTCGGGGCGATCCTGATGAGCCCCGATGGCCGGATGGGCGCCTTCAACGCCGATCGGCTGCGCTATCTCACGGCGGTGCGGCAGGCGGCCGAGGCGCAGGGGATTGCCTGGGCGATCTGGGAATATGCCAACCCCTACGGGATGAGCGTGATCGTGCCGACGGGGAAGGCGGAGCCGGATCGGCAAATGCTGGGGGCATTGGGGTTGTAGGGGGCTGACTGATAGAGACGGCCCCCTCCCGGCCTCCCCCATAAAGGGGGAGGTGTCCGGCCGGTGCATTAGGCACGATCGAAGACCGAGCCTCGACTCTGCACCTCCCCCTTTATGGGGGAGGCCGGGAGGGGGCCGTCTGCCAGCACTCAGCCACCCCTCAATACTTCGAAATATCCAGCCGCTGGTCGATGAACGCCCGCTTGCCCGCGCGGCCGCCGGCCAGTTGCTGCACCTGCTCGATGGCGAAGACGATCTTGCCGTGGGTGCGCTGGGTCAGGCCGCTGGCGACGCGGAGGGCGTCGGCTTCGCCGCCTTCGGCGGTGGGGATGTAGCGGATGGTGCTGTGGCCCGGCCGATCCTGGAAGAACTGGTATTCCTCGATGCCCTCGAAATAGCGGGGGTTTTCCGGGGTGAAATCGATGGTGACGACGCGGTTGCCGTCGGACGAGATGAGGAAATCCGGCTTCCGCCGCGGGGTCAGCCGCTCCACCGTGAGGCGCTGGCCATTGGTCGCGCTGGGCAGCTCCACCAGGGTGGCGCGGTCCTCGGTGTCGTAGCGCAGGAACGGCATGCTCATGCCGGTAAAGCCGGTGCCGACCAGGCGGCCTTCGCGGCCGATCTCGGTGATCGGCTGGCCGGCTTCATCGACGAGTTCGGCAAGGCCATAGAGCGGATCGAACTGGTAGAGGCCGTCGCTGCTGATCTCGCGGGCGAACAGCACCTTTTCGCTGAGCCCATAGAAATTGGCGATCGGCACGTCGCCCAGTACTTCGGCGATGATGCGGCGCTGGTGCGGATAAAGCGGCTCGGAGATCGGCAGGATGCCTTTCAGCGGGCGCTTCGGCCGGCGGCCGATGCGGCACATGTGCCGGCACATCAGCTCGATGGCCGAGGGGTAGCCGTAGAGATATTCGAGGTCGTACTTGTCGATCAGGTCGAGATAGGTCGCGACGTCGTCATGCGTCATCGGGAACACCGAGAGGCGCAGCTCGCGCAAAGCCGGCTCCCATTGCGAGATCGAGGTGCCCTTGGGGTGGAGCCCGAAGCCGCGCAGCACGATCTTGCCGGTCTGTTCGGCAAAGCCGATGCGGCTCCAGCAATCGTAGACGAAGGCCATCTCGCGGGCGCTGCGATCCTTGTCGAGATAGAAGGTGAAGGGCTTTTCGCCGTTCGAGCCGCTGGTGTCGCCGCGATCGGCCTCGCTGCGCGGCACGGTGAGCGCGGCTTCGCCGGCAGCGCGCAGCTCTTCCTTCCTGAGGATGGGCAGGCGCGTCAGGTCCGTGAACTCGAAGGTGGTGGCGTCGAAACTGCTGCCGAAGGCGCGCTCGATCAGCTCGCGGTAGAACGGGCTCAGCCGATGGGCGCGCCCCACGATGGCGCGGAGCGCGGCGAGGTGCTGTCTGTCGGCATAGCCGGGGTCGGTGCTCGCCAGCGCAATGCGTTCGCGCCACCTGCGATAGCTGCCGCCGAACTTCAGCCGCGTCGGCACCAGCGACACCAGTGGGGCGAGCGAGCGCCGCACCACCTCGGGGCTCCGTACATAGGCGCCGCGCGCCACATCCATCAGGCTCATGGTGTTTCCCCCATTTCAGTGCCGCGGGCCGCATCCACTCGGCCCATCAGCAACATAAATTTCACCAACTCATCCATTCGCCGGCGAGCTGATACTCGACCGGCTTCATCGTCCGCTTGAAGCGGGTGTAGCCGTCGCCGGGCTTCAGCCCGCCGACATCGAAGCTCTTGACGCCACGCCGGTGCATTTCGCTGAGGATCTGCCACATCAGGAAATTGCCGGCATTGAGCTTGCGACCCTCGGGGCCGAACCAGCCGACGTGATATTCGGCATGGGTGCCGAAACGCACCACCGACATGCCGGCCACCGGCTGGCCCTGATGGAGCAGCTGGAACACCGAGACAGCGTCGGGGGCGCTATCGCGCAGGGCGCGCAGCAGTGTGGGGTCGGCGGCGGAAAAACCGCGCTCGGCCATGTTCTCGGCATGGCGGGCGAGCATCCACTCGTAAGTCTCGTCGTCGTCGGCGATGCGCAGTTCGGCGCCGGCCTTTTCGGCATGGCGCACGCGGTTGCGGAATGTCGAGGCGAGCCCGGCCCACAAGGCGTCTTCGCCGACCGTCAGGTCGATGCGGCCCGATTGCCAGGAGCGGCGGTGGCGCAGCCGGTAGCCGGCGCGGCGCAAGAGAGTGTCGCTGGCGGGGCCCTGCGGCAGCGCAGGAGCGATCAGCAGCGGCGCGGTCCAGATCCGGCCCCAGCGGCGACGCAGCGCCGCATAGACGGCAACCACGGTGGCGGCATCAGGCGTGGGGTCGAGGAACAGTGGGCCGCGATTGATGCGGTTGAGGAGGCGGAGGCCGAAGCGGCGGAGTTCGAGCACCGTGGCGATGGCGACCGGCTTGCCGGCAGCGAGGAGCAGCACGCGCCGGATGGTCCACCCCTTCGCCGCCTTGCCTTCGCCATAGGCGAAGCCCTGTGGCAGGTGCGGGGCGGGGCAGGAGGCGACGAGGTTATCCCACCTCGCCTTGTCGGCCACGAGCTCGGTGGTGATCGCCGCACTCGCGCCCCCGGTTTTCGCCGGGGAAACTGTGGTCACGGTGCTGGCGACGTCGTAGGTCATTTGCCGCATTCCCATGCGCGTCGACCTACTGTTCGCGGCGCGCTGGACCGTGGTAGTCCCGGGGGGCGGAACTGGGAACCGAAAGGTTACCTTAGTGTTAACGCGCAGCTCCGGCCCACACCTTGGTGACCGTATCGGCATAGGGCGCAAGGTCGAGCCGCTCGCGGTGCAGCGCCAAGGCCGCAGTGCCGAGCCGCTGGCGCAGCGGCGCATCTTCGACGAGCCGGGTCAGCGCCGCAGCCAGCGCCTCGACATCGCCCACCGGTACCAGGAGGCCAGTCTCGCCATCCCGGATGATATCGGGCACGGCGCCCACCGGCGTCGCCACCACGGCGAGGCCGGACGCCATGGCCTCGATCACCGACATCGGCAGGTTTTCGGCGAAGGAGGGGAGCACCATGATATCGGCGGTGGCGATGAGTTCGGCGACGCGCTCGGGCCCGACCCAGCCGGGCAGATCGACCCGGTCGGCGAGGCCGAGTTCGGCTGCCTTGGTGCGCGCCGCGTCGACATGGCCGTCGCCGCCAATGGTGGCGCGCCAGGTGTCGAGCTGCTGCATCCGCTTCAGCGCATCGCCCAGTTGCGGCACGCCCTTGCGGTCGCCGATGCGGCCGAGGAACAGGATGTGCACCTTGTCGCCACCGCCGACATGTTCGAGGCTCGGCCGCGCCGTGGCGTTGGGTACGATGACGATGCGCTCGGCGGCGCCGGGCGCGCGGGCGGCGACGAAATCGCGCCACACCTGGCCCAAAACCATCGTGGCGGCGGCGCCTTCGAACATCTGTTTGATGCTGCGGCTCAGCCGGCTCTCGTCATCCTTCCAGAACTCGCGGTATTCCGCGCCATGCAGGTGCAGCACATAGGGGATGCCGAGCAACCGGGCGAGGCGGGCGATCTGGAGTTTTCGGTAGGTGCTGCCGGAGCTCGCGACGTTGAGGTGCACCAGGTCGAGCCGGCCCCGGAGCCGCAGGCCCAGCATCTTCAACATAAAGCCGGCAAGATAGAACGGCGCCAGCGCGATATGTCCGGTGCCGCGCGTTGCGGCGAAGCTGGCATTGACCGCCGCGTTGCCGGAGCGGGCCAGTTCGGCTTTCAGTGCGCCCATCACGCGGTCGATCCCGCCCTGACCGGTGCCACCGGCGGGCGTCGCGACGAGCACGTTGAGGGTCCGGGTGGGGGTGGCGCGTTGCAGCATGATGCCGAAGGGATAGCCGCTGCCGGGTGGGCAGGAAAGCACAGCCTCCGGAAAGGGTTTACGGACGGGGGGACGAACAAGGGTTCGCCCCGGGGATGAACAAGGGTTCGCCCCGGGGATGAACAAGGGTTCACGCACCGGCCTCTCGGTGCTCCTCCACCGTGAAACGGGGGAGGGGGACCGCCGAAGGCGGTGGAGGGGGCGGCGGGAAGCGCCGGTGTTTGGGGTCGCCCCCTCCACCAGCTTCGCTGGTCCCCCAGCGGTGAGCGCCCATTGGCGCTCAGCCGCGACCCCGCTGCGCGGTGGAGGATCACGGAGAGCTCAGCGGCTGTTCATATGGGATAGCCCTCGGGCTACGGCGGGGCCTATTTGATACAATTGCCGCTATTCACCACCACGGGGCAAAGCGCTGTCGGGATCGGGGCAAAAGGGTTAAGCGAAGGTGAAGAACCCTCCGGGGCGCAAGGAGCGCCTCAGGGGGGAGGCACCCAAAGGGGCAGGGGGCTGAAATGCCCGGGGATGCAGTTGCATGCCTCGGGGATGATGAAGGTATGTGACGTGCTGCTCCGCTCGACCCTGTTTTATGCCCCGGCGATCCTCCTGACGCGCCTTTCGGCGCTGTTGATGCTGGTGATCGCCACGCGGCTGATCGACCAGACCGAATATGGCCTGCTCACCCTGGTGGTGACGATGGGCGAACTCACCGATTCCGCCGTCAGCAGCTGGCTGCGCATCGCGCTCCTGCGGCTCGGCGGCAAGGGCGAGATCAGCACCGGCAGCGTCAAGCTTGCGGCCCGCGTGCTGGTGGTGACGACGCTCCTGGGGCTTCTCGTCTCGGCCGCCGGCTCGGCGCTGGTGGCGCCGGAGCGCTGGGCCGATTTCACCATTGCCGTCGGCACTTACCTGGCGGTCGGCTCGCTCAGCCGCTTCGCGCTGACGCTCTTGCAGATGCAGCAGCGTCACTCGGCCTATTCGCTGCTCGAGTTCCTGCGCGCCGTGCTGCAACTGGTGCTGGCGGTGGCGGCGATCGTTCTCATTCACGGCTCGTTCCTCTGGGTGTCGCTGGCCTCGAGCCTGGGGGTGCTGATTGCCGGCGGCATCGCGCTGGGGCTGGCGCGCCGCCATGTGGTTGCCGGGCCATCGCGCTTCACCCATCGCGAACTGTTCGCGCTCGGCATCCCGCTGGTCGCCGCCGCCATTGTCAGCTTCGGGCTCAACAGCGCCGAACGGGTGCTGTTGAAGCTCTATTACGATGCAGGGGCGGTGGCGGTGTTCGCCGCGGTTTATGCGCTGGCCCGCCAGCCGATCGATACCATCGCCAACGCCATCAACATGGGCGCCTTCCCAGAGATGGTGAGCAGGTTCGACACCGAGGGTCCTGAAGCTGCCGGGCGCTTCCTCGGCCACCAGATGGCCCTGATGGCGCGGCTCACCTTCCCGATCGTCGCCTTGCTGATCGCGCTCTCCACCGAGATCGGCGGCGTGCTGCTGCCGGCCGATTATCACCGGGACCTGGGGACGCTCTTCCCCATCATCGCGCTCAGCGTGCTCAGCGCCAACGTCACCACCTTCGTGTTCCAGAACGTCTTTCATGCCCACAAGAAGCCGTGGCTGCTGATGGCGGCGCTGGTGCCCGGTTCGGTCGTGACCATCGGGCTGTCGCTGCTGCTGATCCCCGCCTGGGCGGAAACCGGGGCGGCGCTGTCGCTGCTGGGCGGCACGCTCGCCGGGCTCATCGCCTCGGCCAGCATCAGCCACCGCCTCACCCCGGTGCCGGTGCCCTGGGCCGATCTGGCGGTGTCACTCGGCGTCGCCGCCGCCACCGGCCTCGCCGCCTGGACGGCGAGCGCGCTCTTCGGCGGAGCCTGGCCGCTGTTCAAGCTGGCGGTGGGCGGCGTGGCCGGGACCCTGGTGTTTTTCGGCCTGCAATCGCTGCTGCACCCGGCTGAAACGCGGGCGCTGGCGGGGAAGGTGCGGGCCAGGCTGGGGATGGTTTAGGCGGGCTGCCTTCCATCGGCAGACGGCCCCCTCCCATCCTCCCCCATAAAGGGGGAGGTGCCCCGCTGGTTCGTCAGGCACGATCGAAGACAGAGCCTCGACTCTTCACCTCCCCCTTTATGGGGGAGGCCGGGAGGGGGCCGTCTCTATCAATCAGGCAAAAAGCCCGAGGGGCCCGTGCTCCCCCAAGCACGGGCCCCTCGCTCCCCAGGCCTTACACCGAGCGGCGGCGTTCGCGCAGTTCGCGCCACAGCAGCCCGACATAGGCGGTATTGGTTTCGTAGTAGCGGCGCCACAGGCGGCGGGGTTCCTGGGCGATGCGGAACAGCCACTCGAGGCCGAGCTTCTGCACCAGCAGCGGGGCGCGGGCGACCTTGCCGCCATAGACGTCGAAGCTGCCGCCCACGCCCATGACGAAACTGGGGGTCAGCACGTCGCGATACTGCTTCAGGAACCGCTCCTTGCGCGGCGTCGGCATGGCGACGAACAGGCAATCGGCCCTGCTGGCATTGATCGCCGCTACCACGGCCGCCTCGTCCTCGGGCTTGAAGTAGCCATCGTGCATGCCGGCGACCACCAGGTCGGGGTAATCCTTGGCGAGCTGCAGGTCGACCGCCTGCAGCACATGCGGTTCGGCGCCGAGCAGATAGGGCCGGTAGCCGTTCCTGGCGCAGAGCGCGAAGAGGTTGGTCATGATGTCGACGCCGGCCACCCGCTCGGGCAGCGCGACGCCGCAGAGCCGGGCGCCCCAGACGACCCCGGCGCCATCGACATTGATCAGGTCGGCGCTGGCCACATCTTCGCGCAGCTCGGCGTTCTGCTTCATGTTCACGAGCTTGGCGACGTTCACCACGGTGTGGTGCAGCGGCCGGCGGTTGGCCATCGCCTCATTGGCGAGGGCCAGCGTCTCGGGCATGGTCAGCGCATGCATGGGCGCGCCGAGAAACTCCCGGCGCCGGTCGGCGAGCAACGGGTGCTCGCTCCAGGTCTGGGTGCCCTCGCTCATGCGGCGCGATCCGTAACGCGGCGGAGCGGGAAGCCGCGCTGGCGATCCTCGCGGGCTTTCTTGCCCTCGATGCGGGCATCGGGCTTCTTGGCCTTGCGCCAGGTCCAGAGGCCCCGTGTATCGATCAGCTTCTTGTCGGCCAGCGCTTCGGGGTCGATCAGCCCGAACTGGCGGTGGTCGACCAGCAGCACCACGATATCGGCCTTGTCGATGGCGCTGAGCGCATCGGTGAAGACGATTCCCTTGCCCTCGAGCTCGCGCGGCAGGGCCCCGATATGCGGCTCGGCGGCAATCAGCTTGATGTTGGGCACCTCGGCGAGGAGCTTCACCACCTCGACTGCCGGGCTCTCGCGCACGTCGTCGATATTGGGTTTGAAACTCAGGCCGAGGCAGGCGACGGTCTGCGGCTTTTCAGGATCGAGCTCCGCCTCGATATCGCGCACCACGGCGAAGGGGCGATCCGAATTGATGCGGCGGGCCGAGCTCATCAGCCTCGTGCTGTTGGGCGCGGCGTCGATGATGAAGTAGGGGTCGACCGCGATGCAGTGGCCGCCGACGCCGGGACCGGGCTGCAGGATGTTGACGCGCGGGTGGCGGTTGGCGAGCTCGATCACTTCCCAGACGTTGAGCCCGAGATCCTGGCACACTGCCGCCAGCTCGTTGGCGAAGGCGATGTTGACGTCGCGGAAGGCGTTCTCGGTCAGCTTCACCAGCTCGGCGCTTTCGGCCGAGGTGATGAACAGGTCGCCGGCGACAAAGCTCGAATAGAGCTCGACGGCGCGCGCCGAGGCGCGCTTCGACAGCCCGCCGATCGAACGATCGTTGTTGGTGAGCTCGGTCAGGACCTTGCCCGGCAGCACGCGCTCGGGGCTGTAGGCCACCAGCACGTCGGCATCCTCGCCGGCGGCCAGCGGGAAGCTCAGGTCGGGGCGGAGCTCGGCGAGCAGCGCCGTCATGGTGCGGGTGGTGCCGACCGGGGAGGTCGATTCCAGCACCACCAGGTCGCCCGCCTTCAGCACCGGGGCGATCGACTGGGCCGCCGACAGCACATAGGTGATGTCGGGCTTGTGGTCCTCGGTGATCGGGGTGGGCACGGCGATGACGAAGGCATCAGCCGGTTCGGGCGTGGTCGAGGCGCGGAGCTTGCCGTTCGCCACCACCTTCTGGATCAGCCCGTCGAGATCGGGCTCGACGATGTGGATCTCGCCGCGGTTGACCTTTTCGACCACCGACGGGTTGACGTCGATGCCGATCACCTCGAGCCCACGGCTCGCAAACACCGCGCAGGTGGGCAGGCCGATATAGCCCATGCCGATAACGGAAACGGTCTTGATCATCTTCATCTCAGACATGCCGCGATAGCTCCTCGACGATCCGGGCACTGGCCCGGCCGTCGCCATAGGGGTTGTGCGTTTCAGCCATGCCGCGATAGGCGGCCGGGTCGTCCAGCAGGCGAGTGGCGTTCTGTACGATCTCGGCGATATCGGTGCCGACCAGGCGGGCCGTGCCGGCGGCGACGCCTTCTGGGCGCTCGGTGTTTTCGCGCATCACCAGAACGGGCTTGCCGAGCGAGGGCGCTTCTTCCTGCACGCCGCCGCTATCGGTCAGCACCAGGTAGCTCTGCTTCTGGAGGTACAGGAACGGCAGGTAATCCTGCGGATCGATCAGGTGGATATTGGGCACCCCGCCCAGCGCCGCGCCGACGACGTTGCGCACGTTCGGGTTGGGGTGGACCGGATAGACGATCTGCACGTCGCCGCGCGTCGCCAGCACCTTGAGCGCTGTGCAGATGCGCTCGATGCCGCCGTCGAAATTCTCGCGCCGATGGCCGGTTACGAGGATCAGCTTCCTTGTTGAATCAAGAAACGGGAAGCGGGCGGCAAGCTCGGCGCTGAGCCGGGCGTCCTTGTCCAGCGTGCCGGAAAAATGCAGCAGCGTATCGATCACCGTGTTGCCGGTGACGAAGATGCGCGAGGGATCCTTGCCCTCGGCGACGAGGTTGTCGCGCGCCTCGATGGTGGGGGCGAAATGCCAGGTGGCGATGTTGCCGGCGATCAGCCGGTTCAGCTCCTCGGGGAAGGGGCTATCGATATTGTGGCTGCGGAGCCCCGCCTCGATATGGGCGACTGGGATGCGTTTGTAGAAGGCGGCGAGCGCCGCGGTCATGGCGGTGGTGGTGTCGCCCTGCACCATGACGATATCGGGCTTGGCCTGATCCAGCACCTCGGCCATGCCGAGCAGCACCTTCGACGTCACGTCGAACAGGGTCTGGCCCGGCGACATGACATCGAGATCGTAATCGACCGGCAGGCCGGTGAGCGCGATCACCTGGTCGACCATTTCGCGGTGCTGGGCGGTGACGCAGATCTGGGTGTCGAAATAGGGGCTCGCGAGCGCCGCCTGGGCCACGGGGAAGCACTTCAGCGCTTCCGGGCGGGTACCGAACACGATGAGCAGCCGCTGCCGCCGGGGACGTTCACGAGGGGAGTGGAAATTCATGTCGCACCGCAATACGAAGTGTCCGCGTTCATTTGCGCGTTCATGCAGCAGCACATACTCCCGTCTGTACCCGCTGGTCGCCTTAACTCTTAAGCTATGATTAACACCGAAATCGCGTTTACCTCGATCTGCTTCGCCGTTTGTACCCTGCCCCAGGGCGCGCTACAGGCCACATCCAAGGCCAAATCATGGCAGTATCAATTTGATTACAATTTTAATCATTGTTGAGACTTCAACTGCTCGTGCCTGGCAGGCCGAGTTATTTGCGCGACTCGGCGCCGCCGGGCACCGCATCGCGGTGCGGCAGGTCAATGGGGCAGGGCGGCGCTCCCAGGCGCTGGACTTTGTCCTCGGGCTCGAGCAGGCCCGCGCGCCGGGCTCGCTGGCGCGGGCCTCGGCGCCGCTGGCCGAGCGGGTGGGCGACGGCAAGCCCGACCTCACCATCGATCTCAGCGGCTGCAGCGCAGAGGGCCATGCGCCGGTGCTGACGGTGGATTTCGATGGCCAGCGCGACCTTCAGGCAGGCCTTGCGGCGATGCTGGCGGGCGGGGCCCGGCCGGTGCTGACGGCGCGGCTCAACGGCGTCGCCGTCGCCGAGGGCCGGCCGATGCTGGGCGACCGCATCTGGCTCAGCCGCGCTGCCTCCGATCTCTGCGCCGGGGCGGTGACGCTGCTCGAAAGCGCCGTCACCCGCTTTGCCGCCGGCAAGCTCCTGCCGCTCGCCGCACCGGTGGCTGCAGCACCGCAGCGCCATGGTGGCGACCTGCTCCGGCGCTACCTGCCGCACCTCATCGCCGGGCTCGGCCGGCGGGCAGCGCGGCGGCTCAGCGGCAAGCGGCCGTTCTACTGGCGTACCGCACATCGGCTCATCGAAGGGCCGGGACTCGCCGAAACCCTCCGCCAATCCGAATCCGGTCCGCCGTTCGTCGAACTCGCCGATGACGGGCAGCGCTTTTATGCCGATCCCTTCGTGTTCGAGTGGCAGGAGCGGCTCTACCTGTTCGTCGAAGAGTATCCCTATGCGCTCGGCCGCGGCATCATCTCGGTAGCCGAGTGCCGCGCCGATGGCAGCATCGAGACGCCGCGCCCGGTGCTCGAGGCGCCGCACCACCTCAGCTATCCGCAGGTCTTCGCCCATGATGGCGAGGTCTACATGATCCCCGAGTCGAGCTGCAGCAACGAGCTGGTGCTCTACCGGGCCGAGCAGTTCCCGCATAACTGGGTGCGCGAGGCGGTGCTGGTGGCGGGCAGGAAGCTCAACGACATGACGCTGCTCGTCCGCGACGATCGGTTCTGGCTGATCGGCACCGAACAGCGCGGGCAGGGCAGCGCGTCCGACACCATGGTGGCCTATTCCGCCAGGGCGCTGGCCGGCCCGTGGGCCCCGCACCGGCTGAACCCGATCCTCATCGATCGGGGCGCCGCGCGGCCGGGCGGGCCGTTCATCGTCAACCCGGATGGCCGCACCTTCCTGCCGCTGCAGGATGGCACCGAAACCTATGGCGGCGGGCTGGGCATCGCCGAACTGCTGGTGCTGAGCGATGACGATGTGCAGTTCGGCCCGGTGCAGCCGGTGGTTCCCGGCACGGCCTGGGCCCCCACCGGCATCCACACGCTGAGCCGGGTTGGCCGGCTCGAGGTGGTGGACAGCTGCGGGTGAGCAACCTGGATGCAGGCAGTCGGCAGTCGGCAGTAGGCAGTAGGCAGTAGGCAGTAGGCAGGTTAGCCGTTCGACTGCCGACTGCCGACTGCCTACTGCCGACTGCCGACCGCCGACTGCCGACTGCCGAGGGCCAGGCCCGCGCCGACCCCTCCACCCCCGGGATTTACCAAGAAAACCCATTCCGGGAGCGCGCGGCGGGCACTGGTATATAAAGCCCTAACGACAGGCCACTTTCCCAACGAGATGTTAACGCCATGGCTTTGCTGACCGACGCGCCGCATCCCCAGAGCCCCACTTCCGGTGCTCGCGCCTTTGCGCGGCTGGGCGGGCGGGCTGCCAATGACGAGATCGTCGCGCCGCCGGCGCGTGAGCCCGAACCGGTGCAGACGGTGACGCTGGGCAAGATCGGCGATTTCCTCGAACTCGATCTCGGGCGGATTTTCGTCTGGCTCAGGAAGGGCCTGCTCGCTTCGGTGGCGCTGGCAGGGCTCGGGGCGATGGCGGGCGGCGCCTATGCGGTGCTGAGCCCGGCCAAGTACACTGTTTCCACCGATATCCTGATCGATCCGGCGAACCTGCAGGTGGTCAGCGACGATCTGTTCCAGCAGCCGGGGCAGGTGGATAACGCGCTGCTCAATGCCGGCAGCAAGCTGCGCGTGCTCACGTCGGGCAATGTGCTGGCGCGCGTCGTCGACAAGCTCAACCTCGTCGCCGACAAGGAATTCTACGATCCGACGCCGGGCCTGCTCGCTTCGCTGCTGCCGGCAAGCAAGCAAGAAGAAGCCGACCCGCGGCTCGCGGCGCTTTCGGCGCTGTCGAAGCGCGTCGGCACCAAGGCCGACGAAAAGTCGTTCGTTGCAACGCTCAGCGTCTCGTCGGAAAGCGCCGACAAGTCGATCGCCATTTCCTCGGCGATCGTCGATGCGTTCAAGGCGGAACTGGCGACGGCAGAAGCCGATGGCGCCGGCCGCACCGCCGCGGCGCTCAACGACCGGCTCGATGAACTCAAGAGCGCCGTGAAAGTCGCCGAGGAAAAGGTCGAGGCCTATAAGCGCGACAACAATCTCGCCACTTCCGCGGGCGAACTGGTCAACACGCAGACCATGGCACAGCTCAACCAGCAGGTGGTCGAGGCGCAATCGCGCGTCATCGCTGCGCAGTCGAGCTATGACGAGCTGGTGGCGGCAGGCCGCAATGCCACCACTGCCGACACCCAGGCTTCGGGTGCGCTGACGACGCTGCGCGCCTCGGCCGGCGCGCTGCGCCAGCAGCTCGATGCGCAGTCGATGGTCTATGGTCCGCGCCACCCTACCATCGTCCGGCTCAACACCGAGCTCGCCGCGGTCAACGCGCAGCTCGAGGCCGAGATCGGCCGCATCGTCGCCGCCGCCAAGGTGTCGCTCGATGAGGCCAAGACCGCCGCCGCGGCGCTCGCCGCCAAGGCCGATGAGCTCAAGACCGATGTGTTCAGCGACAACGAGGCGCTGGTGACGCTGCGCGAACTCGAGCGCGACGCCACCTCGAAATCCACTATCTACGAGGCCTTCCTCAGCCGGGCCCGCCAGGTGACGGAGCGCGAGCAGCTCGACACCACCAATGTGCGCGTCATCTCCACCGCCGTGCCGCCGGCTGCCCGCTCGTGGCCGCCGCGCACCGTGGTGATGCTGGGGGCAGGGGCGGTCGGTGGCTTTGCCCTCGGCCTCCTGATCGCGGTGCTCATCGGCATGATCCGCGACCTCAGGCAGCCCAGGCGCCGGCGCGTGGCTTCGGCCGCCCGCTGAGCCGATGCCGCGCCTCGTCTTCCACGTCCCGAGCTGTCGGGGCGGCGGCGCCGAGCGCGTCTTCGTGCTGATGGCCAACGAAATGGCGCGGCGCGGCCATGAGGTGACGCTGTTCGTCTGGAACAGCGAGGGGCCGAACGCCGCGTTGCGCGCCGACGACGTCAAGCTGGTCGACCTCGGCATGCCGATCTACGGCGAGGGGTTTGGGAAGCCCGCAACGCTCAGCGGGCTCAGGCGCAGCGCCAGCTTCTACCGGCGGCTCAAGCCCGATGCGGTGTTCAGCGGGCCGGAATTCGCCAACCTGATCACCGCACTGGCGCTCAGCCTCGGCTTCAGCAAGGCGAAGTTCTTTCCGAGCTTTCACGCTGCGGCCGGCATCCCCTCGAACGATTTCGGCTCGAAGATCGCGGTGCTGCTCGCGGGGCTCGTGGCGGCCCGCGCCACCAGGGCCATCGCGGTATCCGCGGGGGTGGGGCGCGATATCGCAGCGCGCGGCATTGCTGCCGAGAAGGTCGCGGTGATCTACAACCCCTTGCCTCCCGCTCTCCAGCGGCCCGCGGTGAACTATCCGTGGCAGGCCGAACTCGCGGCGCTGGGGCATGGGCCGGTGATCGCCACGGCGGGCCGGCTGGTCGGAGTGAAGGATCACAAGACCCTGCTCCGCGCCTTTGCGAGGCTGCTGCAATCGCGTCCGGCGCGCCTCGTGCTGTTCGGCGAGGGGCCGATGCTGGGCGAGCTCGAGGCGGAAAGCCGAACCCTTGGAATCGCTTCGAAGGTCTTGTTCGCAGGCTACGTGAACGACCCCATGGCCTGCTATGCCGCTGCGGACCTGTTCGCCCTGAGCTCGACCAGCGAAGGGTTCGGCAACGTGCTGATCGAGGCCATGGCGGCCGGCGTGCCGGTGGTCTCCACCGACGCCCCGCACGGCCCGCGCGAAATTCTCGCCGACGGAACATACGGCGCGCTGGTGCCGGTCGGCGATGCCGAAGCGCTGGCGGGGGCAATGGCCGCGATGCTCGACAAGCCCACCGATCCGGCGCTGCTCAAGGGCAGGGCGGCGGAGTTCGAGATCGAGCGGATCGGGGATATGTACGAGGGGCTGCTACGGTAGGCAGCGGAGGCAGCTCAGTACCCGCAGTCGGCGAACCTCTCCCGCTTGCGGGGGAGGGGGACCAGCCGAAGGCTGGTGGAGGGGGGAGCCCCACGCACGGAACTTACCTTGCGGTCACCACAAAGCCCCGCCCTGGGTGCCAAAGCACAGGAACCGAAGGGGAGCTCCACTCGTGGGGCTCCCCCCTCCACCGCGCTGCACGCGGTCCCCCTCCCCCGTAAACGGGAGAGGTTCGCCGACTGAAGCGTTGGATGTTAAACGAGCTCTCTCTCAGTCGGCCTCAGAGCGGTTCCGCCTTCGGCGCATCCGTCAGCTGCGCCAGTTTCACCTGGGTGAGCAGGCTCAGCTCGTCATAGACGTTCCACTCGTCGACGATCTTGCCGTTCTTGTAGTGGTAGTGGGTCATGCCCATCACCTGCACGCGCTTGCCGGTGGGGTGTTCGCCGAGGCTTTCGAGGATGCCGTAGCCGAGGTGATGGCCCTCGATGATCCAGCGTACGGCGACCTTGGTGCCGCCCTCTTCGCTTGGCACCGAGCAGATATATTGCGGCATGTAGGCGGCGTCGGGGAGCGAGCCGACGAGACCCAGATGCTGGTGGATCACCGCGGCAACGCCGTAGAGTTCCTTCATGTTGGGGCCGTGATACTGCACGGTGGGGGCGTAGACCTCGCTGATCTTGCCAAACATGCGCTTGTTGAACACCTCGTGGGTCCAGCGCAGCGTCTCGGCTTCGAGGTCGTTATTGGCGATCGAGGTGTCGGCCTCGGTCTCGGGCGGATACTGGCCGAGCAGGCGCCGGTTCTCGCCGATATCGAGGTTGGCCTGGCCGCGGTCGAGCGCCGCCTTGGCAAAGCGCAGCGCGAAGGCGTCGAGATCGAGCCCGAGCTGGCGGATGATCGCCGCGGTGTCGGCCACCACCCACTCGCGGTAGATCTTGTTGCGAAGGATCATGCAGTCGGCAATGGTCCGCGACACGAAGGGCCGGCCGGTCGGCTGGCCGAGATGGCCGAACTGGGTGTGGCGGCCCGAGCCGGTGACGAGGTGCGAGGTGTAGAACCCGTCCTTGTCGTTGCCGTTCCAGATCACCTGGGTAGCCATGCCGCGGCGCTCGGGGAAGCTCACCAGCCGCTGGATGGTGTCGCGCACCACGTCCTCGCGGTTGTAGATGGTGCCCATGGTGCCGTAGAGCACGCAGTTATGGGTGTAGTGGGTGTAGATCAGCCCGATATCGCGCTCGTCCCAGATCTTGTGGGTGCAGCGCACGATGTAATCGACGATGTCGGTATAGACCTCGTCGAAACCCTCGAGCGACTGGCTGCGCGGCCGGTCGGTCGGCGCCAGCTCCGGGTAATCGCGGCGCTCCACCTGCAGCACCTGCTCCTTGGGGCTGTCGATGCGGGAAATGCGGGCCGTCTTGGCCTTGTCGTCGTCGCTCATGAGAACTCCTTGGAGGCGATGCTCTGGGGTGGGGCAGGGGCGGCGAGCCATTCGGCCAGCAGCCGCCCGGTGATTTCGGGTTGGTCGAGAGTGAGGTAGTGGCCGGCGCGCTCGACAATGGCGAGGTGGGCGCCAGGAATGGCGTCGGCGATCTCGCGGCTGAGCTCGGGCGGGCAGACGCGATCCTCGGCGCCGCAGGCGACGAGTGTCGGCACGGCGATGGCAGAAAGGCCACCCCGCCGGTCGGCCCGATTGATCGAGATTTCGATCTGCTCCTCGAAGGTGGCGAGCAGCGTGCCGGCAGCCATGGCCTCGAGCTCGGCGCGAAGCCCGAGATCGTCGCGGCGCCAGGCGGGCACCGAAAGGTCCCAGACATCGGCGATGTAGCTGGCCGTGCCGTGCGCGGCAGCCTTGCCGACGCTGGCGCGGCGCGGTGCAATACGTTCGGCCGGCATGGCGCGGGCGTTGCAGCCGATGAGCGCGAGGCGTTCGAGCCGTTCGGGCGCCTGGGCCGCCACCTCGAGGCCGACAATGGCGCCGAGCGAAAAGCCGACCAGGGCAAAGCGGGGCGGCGCCAGTTCCAGCACCCGCTGCGCCATCTGTGGCGCGCTCACTTCACCGGCCATCGCCACGGTGTAGCGCTGCCGGCCAAGCCCCGAAGTCGCGGCGGCGAACACCCGCTCGTCGCAGAGCGTTCCGGGCAACATCAGCAGGGGCGCGCCGGCTGTCGTCATCGCACCATCCTAGCGGCAAAGCCGCTCCGGTGCGCGATGAGGCTCAAAGCGCGGTAAATCTCGGAACTCTGGAGCAGGGCCGTTGGCATCGGTTCTTTCGGGTCGGCGTCAGCCGATCGGTGGTCCTACGAAAGGCCGACCGGCATCAGCGAAGAAAACACTGGCAAATAGTGCATACGTATGCAAGAGGTTTCTGCGACGAACCGGCAAGGTTCGAAACACCAGCAAAACCCAGCTTTTCCTTCATACCGGAGGCCGCTAGCCCATGTCCGATTCAACCCGCGCGCCTCAGGGCATCAGCTTCGTCAAGGCGCCCTCGCGCAACCAGGTGAGCGACAATGCGCCGGTCGAGGCGCTGGTCAGCGAGATCATCGCCAATGTGCGCGAGCGCGGCGACGCCGCGGTGCGTGAGTACAGCCTCAAGTTCGACAAGGCCGAAGTCGAGGTGTTCGAGGTGACGGCGGCCGAGCGCGAGGCAGCGTTGGCCGAACTCGATCCGCAGACCCGCGCCGATACCGAGTTCGCCATCGCCAATGTGCGCCGCTTCGCCGAGGCCCAGCTTTCGACCATCCTGCCGCTCGAAATCGAGACGCTGCCGGGGGTGCATCTTGGCCATCGCGTCATCCCGATCGAGCGGGTCGGCTGCTACGTGCCGGGCGGGCGCTATCCGCTGCTCTCGGCACCGATCATGACCATCGTGCCGGCCAAGGTGGCGGGCGTCGACGAGGTGATCGCCTGCCTGCCGCCCAATGCCCACCGGGCGATGATCGCCGGCTGCCACCTCTCGGGCGCCGACCGCATTTTCCGCATCGGCGGGGCGCAGGCCATTGCCGCCATGGCCTATGGCACCGAGAGCGTGCCGGCGGTCAACAAGATCGTCGGGCCGGGCAATGCCTTCGTCAACGAGGCCAAGCGCCAGGTATTCGGCCCGGTCGGCATCGACCAGCTCGCCGGCCCGTCGGAGATCTTCATCGTCGCCGATGCGACGGGCGACGCCGAAATGATCGCCACCGACATGCTGGCGCAGGCCGAGCACGATGTGCGCACCCGCGTCGGGCTGATCACCACCGACCGGGCGCTGGCCGAGGCGACGCTCGCCGAAGTCGAGCGCCAGCTCGCAACGCTCTCCACTGCCCCGGTGGCCGGGGTGGCGTGGCGCGACTATGGCGAGATCGTCGTCTGCGACGACGAGGCGGCGCTCATCGCCTATTCCGACCACGTCGCGGCCGAGCACCTGCAGGTCCACACGGCCGATCCGCAGGCGATGGCAAAAAAGCTCCGCAACTACGGCTCGCTGTTCATTGGGCAACTGGCGAGCGTGGTCTATTCCGACAAATGCGTCGGCACCAACCACACGCTGCCCACCATGGGGGCAGGGCGTTATACCGGCGGGCTATGGGTCGGCGCCTATGTGAAGATCGCCACGCACCAGTGGCTCGACGAACGCGGGGTGAAGGCGGTGGCGCCGCCGGCCGCCCGCCAGAGCGCCAGCGAGACGCTCGAGGGGCACAGGCGGGCGGCACAGCTGCGGCTCGATCGGATGCAGGGGTAGGGGGGTAGGCAAGGCCGGTGCGTGGGGCTCCCCCCTCCACCAGCCTGTCGGCTGGTCCCCCTCCCCCGCAAGCGGGAGAGGTTCGCCGACTGCCCACTCTGTGCTTGCAGTCGGGAAGCCCTCTCCCGCTTGCGGGGGAGGGGGGACCGCCGTCAGGCGGTGGGAGGGGGGAGCCCCACGCTGGGAGCGCTCCTGGCCTCGCGCGCCGCGCTGTCGATAGTCGCCAGCACCGCCGCAGACCTCTCCTGGATGTCCTCCGCCGAGAACCTGAGCACGCGGATTCCTTCCTTCGCCAGCCATGCCGTCCGTCGCTGGTCGCGCTCAGGCTGCTCATCATGCACCGGGCCATCCACCTCGACGCAGAGCTTTGCCGCAGCGCAGTAGAAATCGAGGATGTACGGTCCGATCGGGTGCTGACGGCGGAAGTGCAGGTTCTGGCGGCGGAGCAGGAACCAAAGGATGCGTTCAGGCTGCGTCATGACGCGCCGCAGGTTTTTTGCCCGCTCGCGAATGAAGTCCGGTGCCCGCAAGATCAGCTCCGCGCGTAGGGGACAGGAATAGGCCGGTGCGTGGGGCTCCCCCTCCACCACGCTAAAGCGTGGTCCCCCTCCCCCGCAAGCGGGAGAGGTCCGCCGACTGCCGGCTTCAGCGTATCCCATCCGCCTCCGCCCACGCCGCTCGCAGCTTCTCCACCGTGAAGCCCGGCGCCCTTGCTGCCTTGAGGATCGGCTGTTCCTTGCGCACCACGATATCGATCGCGGCCGGCATGGCCTCGATGTGCTGGGCCGGGATCACCACGGCGCCGTGGCGGTCGGCGTGGATCAGGTCGTCGGGTTTTACCGCCATGCCGAATACCGTCACGGGAACATCGAGGTCGGTGACGTGGACGAAGGCGTGACTGGGGCCGACCGAGCCGGCGATCACCTGGTAGCCGGGGTCGAGCATACCGAGGTCGCGCAGCACGCCGTTGGTCAGGGTGCCGGCGAGGCCGAGGCCCTTGTGCTGGGCCACCTGCATTTCGCCCCAGAAGCCGCCGATGCAGTGCGGCCAGTCGGTATCCTCGATCACCACGACGTTGGGCCCGGCGCCGGCCGAAACATACTCGTAATAGGCCATGCGCAGCGCCCGCACCTCGGCCGCGGGCTTGTGGGCCGGCGAGGAGGCGCGGATTTTGGCGGTGCGGGCGAAGCCGACGACCGGCGGCAGGCCAGGGTCGGCGCACACCGTCGGGCTTTTGGTAAAGCCCTCGGCGGTGCGGCCGCCCATCACATGCTCGAGCGCATTGCAGACGGTCGGGGTGTCGTTGCGGCGCAGCAGCGCCAGGGTTTCGGCACTGATCGCCGGCATTGGCTCCTCCTATTCCGCCGCCTGGGCCGCCGCGAAGACCGGGGCGGCGGGCGCCGCGGCGCCGCGGATGACGAAGGCGATGGCGTCGGCGGAAGCCGGGTTGCGGTAGGTGTGCATCAGCCCGATCGGCACGGTCAGCGTGTCGCCCGCGCCGAGGATCAGCGTGCCGCCATCCCAACTGAACTCGAGCGTGCCGGACTGGACGAAGATCACTTCCTGTTCCGAGCGGGCATGGGCGGGGATGCTGGCCCCGGTTTCAAGTTTCAACCGCCGGAGGGCGAAACCGTGCTGCCAATGGCCGATGATCGGGCCGGCGGCAAAGCCGTCGGCGGCATCGACGTCGCCGATCAACGCGGCTTCCTCGACACCTTCGCCGGCCAGCGGCGAGTTGGGGTTGGCGCGCATGTCGGCGGCCTTTATGGCGTATCTTGCCAGCTCGGACATTGGCGGGGTGGCCAGTTCCCTGAGCTTGGCCGCATCGGGCGGCTGCTCCATTTCGGCGCCTTCGGGGACCTTTTCGCCCAGGGTCGTGTCGATCAGCTTGCCGCCCTTCAGCAGCTTCAGGCCGAAATCCTCGGCCATCTTGAACACCGAGGGAGCCCAGACGACCTTGCCCGGATCGTCATGGCCGAGCACCACGGCGAGGAAGCCGGTGCCCTCGTCGCGCTTTTCGAAGCCGCGGAACATATGGGTCGGCACGGTCGCCACATCGCCCGGCTCGACATCGAGATAGCCCTCATCCTTGTTGGCGCCGAAGACGAAGCGCCATTTGCCGGTATGGACGAGGAAGGTCTCGGCGGTCAGGTGGCTGTGTTGCGAGTTGGTGCAGCCGAAGGGCTGGCGCGCCGCGCCGAAATTGAAGCCATGCGCCTCGGGAATGTGCACCACCTGGGCTTTGTTCTCGGAGACGCCCGGCCCGATGATGGTGAAGTTCTCCTTGCGGTCGGAGCCCGGTGTGCGGGCATCGATGAAGGCGTTGCGGAGGCCCTTGAGATCGGCATAGCGGACGAGGCGCTTTTCCATCGCCTCCTGGGTCCATTCGCTCATTGGAATATCCTTTCCTTTTCGGATGCATTCGTATGCACAGCGCGCGCCGGCAAAGCGGGGTTCATGTGGCGCGCTCCGGGCGGTAGACGCGCTGGCCGTCGATTTCGACGATGCCGGTCCTGGGCAGCCGCGAAGAGCTGCGGACGATCAGCTCGCCGGGCAGGATCTTGTGTTGCGGCTCGATTTCGCCCGAGTGGATCTGGTCCATCAGGATATCGACCGTGGCTTCGACCATTGGGCCGATCGGCTGGGTCACCGAGGTGATATCGTAGCTGGGCCAGCGGGCCGGGCCGACATCGTCATAGCCGACCAGCGAGAGATCGTCGGGGATGGTGAGGCCGAACTCGTGCCGGGCCACATCCATCACCGCCACCGCCATGTGGTCGTTGGCAACGAAGATCGCTTCGGGCCGCCGGGGCAGGGCAAGCAGTTCACGCGCTGCGGCTTCGGCCTCGAGGCGCGAATAGTTGCCGGTCCGCACCGCGATATCGGTGATGCCGTGCGCTTCGAGCGCCTCGCGGAAACCGCCGAAGCGATCGCGATTGGTGGAGGAGTTCTCGAGCCCGGCGATGTAGCCGAAACTCCTGTGCCCGCCGGCGACGAGGAACTCGCCGAGCAGCCGGCCGCCTTCGCGGTTGCGCGTGGTGACCGAGGACGTCTCGTCGCGCTCGGTGGTGCGGTTGAACAGCACTACCGGGATGCCGGCGACGGCGCATTCGGCGGCGAGCTCGGAGCTCAGCGACGTGGAGGCGAGGATGATGCCATCGACGCGATACTGCATCAGCTGGTCGAACACCGGGTCGCTGTCGCGGTCCTTGAAACCGGTGAACAGCAGCATGTGGTAGTTCTCGGCCGAGAGCCGGCGGCCCAGTTCCTCGAGCACGTCGGGGTAGAACAGGTTCTCGAGGTAGGCCATCACCACGGCGATGATGCGCGAGCGGTTGGTGATCAGCGAGCGGGCGATGGCATTGGGCCGATAGCCCAGCTCCTTGGCGGCGGCCAGTACCTTGGCGCGGGTCTTGGGCGAAATCGATGCGCCGGGCGTGAAGGTGCGCGACACCGCCGACTGGCTGACGCCGGCATGTTCGGCCACCTGCGACGAGGTGACGGGCGTCTTCTTGGTTATTCCGCCGTCCATCCGCCATCCACCATCAGTGCCGACCCGGTGATCATGGCGGCCCAGTCGGAGGCGAGAAAAACCACCGGCCCCATGATGTCCTCGATCCGCCCCAGCCGCCCCAGCTTGATCTTTTCCAGCACCCAGCGCCGAAACGCCGGATCGGAGAGGCCCTTCGCCGTCATCTCGGTTTCGATGAAGGTGGGGCAGATCGTGTTGACGCGAATATTGTGTGGTCCGAGCTCGATCGCCATGCCCTTGCTCAGGCCTTCCACCGCAAACTTGGTGGCCGAATAGACGGCCCGGCGCGGCGCCGAGACATGGCCCATCTGGGAGGAGACATGGATGATCGAGCCGGGCTTGCCCGCTTCGACCAGCCGTTGCGCCACCGCCTGCGAGACGAACAGCAACGCCCTGAGGTTGAGGTCGGCCACCGCATCGAAATCGGCTTCCGAAACGGCGAGGAAATCGCCGTGCCGGGCGCCGCCGGCGCTGTTGACGAGAATGTCGAATGGCGCCGCCGCCGCAACGAACGTCCTGAACGCCGGGGTGTCGGTGACATCGAGCGCCGCGCCTTCGACCGCAAGTCCGGCGGCTCGCATCTCTGCCGCCACCGCCTCGACATCGGCGGCAGTGCGCGCGGTGATGGTCACCGCCGCACCGGCTTCAGCCAGTGCCACCGCAGCGCCCAGCCCGATGCCGCGCGTGCCGCCCGTCACCAGGGCGCGCTTGCCGTCGAGCCGGATGCTGGGGGTGCGTGGCAGGCTCATCTTACTCGGCAGCCGCCTTTGGGCTCGCCGCCGTGCCATAGGGGACGTTGCGCCCGCCATAGCGACGCACGCGGATATTGCCCTGCTCGGCATGGCCGGCGAAGCCTTCGAGCATCGAGAGGCGCGAGGCATATTCGCCGACCAGCGCCGAGGCCTCGTCGCTCTCGACGATCTGCCAGGTACAGGTCTTGAGGAACTTGCCGACCCACAGACCGCCGGTGTAGCGCGCCGCCTTCATGGTGGGCAGCGTATGGTTGGTGCCGATCACCTTGTCGCCATAGGCGACGTTGGTGCGCGGCCCGAGGAACAGCGCGCCATAGTTTTGCAGCGTGTCGCGGAACCACAGGTCGCGGTCGGTCATCACCTGCACGTGCTCGGACGCGATGCGGTCGGCGACCTCCACCATTTCCTCGTAGCTGTCGCAGACGATCACCTCGCCGAAATCCAGCCAGGACTGGCGGGCCACTTCGCCGGTCGGCAGGATCTGCAACAGCCGCTCGACATAATCCATGGTCTCGCGCGCCAGTTTCTCGGAATTGGTGAGGAGAATGGCGGGGCTGGTGGGGCCATGCTCGGCCTGGCCGAGCAGGTCCGTGGCGCAAAGTTCGCCATCGACGCTCTCGTCGGCAATGACGAGGGTTTCGGTGGGGCCGGCGAACAGGTCGATGCCGACGCGGCCAAACAGCTGGCGCTTGGCTTCGGCCACATAGGCATTGCCCGGGCCGACCAGCATGTCGACCGGCTTGATGCTCTCGGTGCCGATGGCCATGGCGCCGACCGCCTGGATGCCGCCCAGCACATAGATCTCGTCGGCGCCGGCCATGTGCTGCGCCGCAACGATCGCCGGCGCCGCCTTGCCGTTGAACGGGGGCGCGCAGGTGATGACGCGGCCGCAGCCGGCGACCTTGGCGGTGAGCACCGACATATGTGCCGAGGCGAGCAGCGGATATTTGCCGCCGGGCACGTAGCAGCCGACCGAGGCGATCGGCACGTGCTTGTGGCCCAGCGTCACGCCGGGCAGGGTTTCGATCGCCAGCTCATGCATGGTGCCCTTCTGGGCGATGGCGAAGTTGCGCACCTGAGTCTGGGCGAAGCTGATATCGGCGAGATCCTGCTCGCTCAACTGGGCGATGCAGGCATCGATCTCGGCCTGGCTCAGGCGGTAGTCCGGCCGGTCCCAGCCGTCGAACTTCTGCGACAGCTCACGCACCGCCGCGTCACCGCGCTTTTCGATGTCGCTGAGGATGGTCTCGACCGTCAGGCGGACCTGCTTGTTGGCCTCGGCGCGCTCCTCGACCGTCTTGCTCTGCTTCAACCAACGCGCCATTGCCCGCTCCCGCACTGCTTCTTGAGTTGTTGTGTCACATTAGCTTACGTTGCATACGTATGCAACGAGGTAAGTTGCAGCCTACTTCAGGCGGGCTGCAGATCGATATCAGACCTTAGGGGAGGGCGCTGTACTGCGTGGTCGGTGGCGTTTTCGAACGCCTGGCCAATGGCGCAGATGCCGGCTTCGTCACCCAGCCGGCCGACCACCTGCATGCCGAGCGGCAGGCCGGCGGCAAAGCCGATCGGCAGCGCCAGCACCGGGTTGCGCGTCAGGTTGAACGGCAGGGTGCGCATATGCGTCCATACCGAGGTTTCGCCGTCGAAGGCGGAAAAGGGCAGGGCGGGGGTGAGTGTATTGACGGTCACCAGCGCATCGAAGCGCCCGAAGATTTCGGCCTCGATGCGGCGGGCCAGCTCGTCCGCAGCGCGCCGGGCGAGGGCGACATCGTCGGCACCGAGGCTCAGGCCGCTCAGCAGGTTGCGCCGGGCGAGCACCCCGTACTCGTCGCCGCGGCTGCGCAGCAACTCGGCGTGCACCGCCAGCGCCTCGGCCTGGATGATCACCGCCCCGGCCGCCTCGAACAGGTGATAGTCGGGCAGCGAGACTTCCTCGATCCGTGCGCCCTGCAGCGACAGGGCCGATGCCGCACCGTCCATCGCGGCGATGACTGCCGGGCTCGTCGCGGGGTCGTTGGCGAACCACGCGCGGGCATAGGCGATACGTCGCCCTTCGATCCCCTCGGCAAGCCGGGCTGCGGCGTTGCAGCCCTCACCGATGGCGTCGAGCGTCAGGGCGGCTTCGGCGACGCTGGCGCTGATCGGCCCGACATGGTCGAGCGACGGCGACAGCGGAAAAATGCCGTCGCGCGAGACGCGGTCATAGGTGGGCTTCAGCCCGACGACGCCGCAATAGCTGGCGGGGCTGCGGATCGAGCCGCCGGTATCGGTGCCGATGCTGGTGCGCAGCAGGCCGCCGGCCACCGCCGCGGCCGACCCGGAGGACGAGCCGCCGGTAATGTGCTCGGTATTCCACGGGTTGCGCGAAGCGGGGAAGGGCAGGTCGAAGCTGGGGCCGACCAGGGCGAACTCATAGGTCATGAGCTTGCCGACCAGCACCGCGCCGGCGGCGCGCAGCCGCTCGGCGACGGCGGCGTCGCGAGCCGGCACATGGGCGGCGAACAGCCGCGAGCCCGAAGTGGTGCGGATGTCGGCCGTATCGATCAGGTCCTTGAGGCCGATGGGGATGCCGTGCAGCGGGCCGCGATCGACCCCTTCACCGAGCTCCTGGTCGGCCCGTGCGGCATCCTCGAGCGCCCGCTCCGCCGTCACGGTGACGAAGGCATGGTAGCGCGGGTCGCGCGTCCGGATGCGTTCGAGGTGCGCCTCGACCAGCGCCACCGCGGTCAGCGTGCCGTCGCGCAGGCGCGCGCCGGCGGTTCCGATCGAATAGTCAGCAGCACTCAACGCAGCAGGTCCGATTTCCTCAACAGCGCCAGGCAGCCCGCGAGCCAGCGGGCTCCGGCGAGCACCGCCGGCAGTTCGGCGGGCGCAATGGCGATCCGCTGCTTTCTAGCAGCTTCTGCGAGGTCTGCGCTGCTTGGCGTATCGGGCATCAGGCGGCGGCCTCGATGCGCTCGCCGCTGGTGCGATCGAACAGATGGCAGGCGGCCGGCGCGATACTGGCGCGCACCACGTCGCCGATCTGGGCGCGATAATCCTTGGCGGTCTTGATCGACACCAGCTCGCCGCCGGCCCGCATCGAAATCATCGTCGCTTCGCCGAGCAGCTCGACCGAATAGATCGGCGCAGTGACGTTGCCGCCTTCGCCGGCCAGCGTTGCATCCTCGGCGCGGAAGCCCAGCGTCACGGGGCCCTTTGCCCCGCGGGGCAGGCCGGCGACTTCGATGTTTTCGCCGCGGAACACGCCGTCGGCGATGTCGCCCTGCACCAGGTTCATCGCGGGCGAGCCGATAAAGCCGGCAACGAAGGTGTTGGCGGGGCGATCGTAGATCTGCATGGGCGTGCCCACCTGCTGCACCACGCCACGGCTCATCACCACGACGCGGTCGGCCAGCGTCATGGCTTCGATCTGGTCATGCGTCACGTAGATGGTGGTGGTCTTCAGAGTGTGGTGCAGGTTCTTGATCTGCGCCCGGGTCGAGACGCGCAGCTTGGCATCGAGGTTGCTGAGCGGCTCGTCCATCAGGAAGGCGTTGGGTTCGCGGACGATCGCGCGGGCCAGCGCCACGCGCTGCCGTTGCCCGCCCGAGAGGGCAGCGGGGCGGCGCTCGAGGAACTCGTCGAGCTCCACCATTTTGCTCGCCCGCATCACCCGCTCATGGTGCTGCTCGGCCGGCACCTTCCGCACCTTCAAGGGGAAGCGGATGTTTTCGTACACCGTCATGTTGGGGTAGAGCCCGTAGCTCTGGAACACCATCGAGATGTCGCGGTCCTTGGGCTCGAGCTTGTTGACCAGCCGGTCGCCGATCCAGATCTCGCCATCGCTCACATCCTCGAGCCCGGCGATCATCCGCATGGTGGTGGTCTTGCCGCAGCCCGAGGGGCCGAGCAGCACCAGGAACTCCTGGTCGGCGATATCGAGGCTGAACTCCTTGACGCCGACGAAATTGGTCCAGCGCTTCGACACGTTTTTCAGTTGGATCCGGGCCATGTGGATCAGCCTTTCACTGCGCCGGCGGTGAGCCCGCTGACGATCTGGCGTTGGAAGAAGAGGACGAGGATGAACAGCGGCACCGTCGCCGAGACCACCGCGGCCACCGCGTACATGACGTTGCCCTGTTCCTGCACCGAGCCGAGGAAGCTCGAGATCTTCGGCACCATGGTCTGGTTGTCGGCGCTGAGCAGCATCGAGGTGGTGGCGAAGTCGTTATAGGCCAGCAGGAAGCTGAACAGCCCGGTGGTCACCACGCCTGGCCACATCACCGGGATGATGACGCGGCGGAACGCCTCGAAGCGCGAGCAGCCATCGACCATGGCGCTCTCGTCGAGATCCTTGGGAATCGAGAGGAAGAACGAGTGCAGCATCCACAGCGTGAACGGCTGGTTGATGGCGACGAGCACGATGATCGAGGTGGGCAAGACGCCCCAGATGTTGAGCTGGAAGAAGGGCAACAGGTACCCCGACACCAGCGTGATATGCGGCATGGCGCGGAACACCAGGGCGGCGATGAGGATCCAGAAGGCGTAGCGCTGGCCGGAGCGGGCGAGGGCATAACCGCCCAGCGTGCCGAGCGTCAGCGAGATGACGGTCACCGACACGGTGACGATGGCGGTGTTGAACACGGCGCGCCAGAATTCGCGCGTCACCCAGGCGCCGTAATAGCCGTCGCCGGTGAAGGCGGAGCCGGTCTGCTTGATGGTGTTGGTGCCGAAAATGGCGTTCCACCAGCTCTCGCGGGAGAAGAAATCCACCTCGACCTTGAACGAGCCCCACACCGTCCAAAGGAACGGGAAGGCGGCGAGGATCACCCACAGGACGATGAAGGCGGAGACGATCAGCTTGAGCGGCAACGGGCGCCGGAGCGCGATGGAGTCGGACATCGTCACACCACCTTGTGGTTGAATTCGCGCCAGGTGCGCAGCAGCACCGGCATCAGCAGGATCACCACGCCGATAATGGTCAGCACCGAGGTGGCGCCGGCCGAGCCAAACAGCTGCGCGTCGCCCGACAGATCGTTGAAGATCATCCAGCTCAGCGAGGTGGCGTTGGCCTCGGCCGAAAAGCCGACGATCGGCTCGAAGACGCGGAAATTGTCCATCAGCTGCACCAGCGCGACGAAGGTCGCGAGCGGCGCCAGATGGGGCATGATGACGTAGCGGATGCGCTCCCAGCGCGAGGCGCCATCGATCATCGCCGATTCCAGCGTGTCCGACGGCACGGTCTGCAGCCCGGCATAGAACACCACGAACGAGAACGGCGCATTGGTCCAGACGCCATAGAACAGCAGCGACAGCCAGGTGAGCAGCGGCGAGGCGCGAAGCGACAGGCGCGGATCGTTGAAGATGTCCTGAATGGTAGCGCCGATAATGCCTTGCGGGTGGATCATCCAGTAGAGAATCAACGAGCCGACCAGCGGCGTGATGATCATCGGCAGGAGCGAGAAGAAGATCACCGGGCCCTTGATCAATTTGGGGATGGTGTTGACCGCCAGCGCGATCAAAAAGCCCAGCGCCATGGCGAGCGGCGTCACCACGAAGCAGAACACCAGGGTGAAGGCGAGCGCCTTGTAGAAGGGCAGGTTGTAGATGCGGGTCAGCACATCGGCGAGGCCGCGGTTGTCGGCGAAGATGGCGCCGAGCTCGTTGACCGCCAGGTGCCCGCGGTTGAGATAGGTGCCCAGCCCGTTGAACTGGCCGAGCGGCTGTTCCTTTTCGAGCGTGGCGGTGGCTTCGGCATCGACCCGCACTTCCTTGGTGCAGCCGCCGAAGGGCTGGCAGTTCTCGACTTCGACGAGAATGCGCCCATGCTCGACATAGAACGATTGCACTACCACCGAAACGATCGGCAGGGCGATGAACAGCACCATCGCGATGAGCGATGGGAGGATGAAGGCGAAGAATGTCTTGTGCGGCATCGAGCGCCTCCAGGTCGGTTGAAAGACGTCGGGAGAGGCCGGACTGCGGCCCCTCCCGGCAAACCGGGCTTAGAGGAAGCCACCTTCCTTGGCGGCAGTGTCGTAGGCAGCCTTGACGTCGGCAAGAGCCTGCTTGGCATCTTCCTGGCCGGCCATGAATTCGGCGAGCTCGGACGAGAGCGCCGTGTGCAGCAGGCCCATATAGGGCTGCATCGGGTAGGCGCGGGCGCCGGCGGTCGCGTTGGCGATGACGCCGACTGCCGCCGGGCCGGGGGTGTAGCCCTTGACCAGCCAGGTGGCGACAGCGGCGTTCTTCGCCACCATATCGGGGTTGATGCCGTGCACCATGGCGCGGAACGAAGCCTCGGCGTCTTCATCCGAGATGTTCTTGGCGATGGTGAAGCCATCCCACCAGAGCGCGGCGCCGGGGATCGACTGGCCGGCAATGGTCGGCGCGGCCGCCAGCACGGTGTTGGCGACGACGCCCTCGGCAGCGCCTTCGTCGTCGAGCGTGGCGCCGGCGAGCGAGCCCCACTCGTTCATGATGGCGACCTTGCCCGCCTCATACTCGGCCTTGATGCCGTTGGCGTCGAAGGTCAGGTAATCGGGGTCCATGTAGGCGGTCATCGCCTTCATGACTTCGAGCACCTTGGCGCCGTTCTCGTTGTCGATGGCGAGCTCGGCGCTGCCGGGGGCAAAGAACTCGCCACCGGTGCCGAGATAGGCGTTGACGAACTCGGCGGCGAGATCCCAGCCCGGCTTGACGCTGGCGGCCAGCGGGGTTTCCATCAGCCCGGCATCCTTGATCGCCTTGGCGGCGGCGAGCACGTCATCCCAGGATTTGGGCGCGGCGACGCCGGCCTTGTCGAGAATGTCCTTGCGGTAGAACAGGTGCTGGCCGTTGCCCATGAAGGCGATGGCCATGACCTTGCCGTCGATCTTGATCAGCTGGTTGGGCTGCAGGTCCTGGCCGTATTTGGCGACGAGATCGTCGAGCGGGCGGATCAGGTTGTCGTTGAGCAGCGGCACGATCGAATTGTTGGCGACCACCGCGACGGTGTATTCGGCCGGATTGATCGAGAGGGCAGGGACCTGCAGGTTCTTGTGCTCGGCCGTGGCATTGGCGGTGACCTTCACCGCATCGGTGGCGCACTCCTCGGCGGTGCTGTTGACGAGGCGCAGGGCCTCGAAATCGTTGGACAGAATGCGGACCGAGCCCGCGGTGATCCCGCAATCGGCAAAGGCTGCACCCGCACCGAGGCAGAGCGCTGCGATGGACACGCCGGCCGCCAGAAAATGCTTCATCTCGTCTCTCCTGTTTCGCCGGGCTGTTCGTGATGACCGCGGCGATTGTTCTCCCGCGCAGGAGCGGCGAGGGGACCCGGAGCGTCTGAAGCCTGGGGGTCGCGTGCCCTGCGATGGCCAAGGCTATGACAATTTTGCATACGAATGCAAACTGATTTTGCATGCGTATGCATCACTTTGCACAAATGCCCGTTTTTATGCCTTGCAACAGGGGCTTGGGAGCCATGCGGGAGATGCAGGTTGAGGGGAGAGATGGATGGCGGCAAACCTGTTGGTGAATGGCTGGCCTCAGCCCGGTGCTCGGCTTTGCCAATGGATCGGACTGGGCAAATCGACGTTTCCCTACGAAGGAGCGCGACATGTACGAAGACACCGATAAATTCGTCGATCTCAACTTCGAGCAGAACGTACGACAGGCGGCCTATCTCCTCTGGGAGAAGGACGGCCGGCCGTTCGGCAGCGAGAAGGAATACTGGTTCAAGGCGCTGGAGGCGCAACTGGCGGCGCGCGACAAGGCCAAGAGTCACCCCAAGCCGGCGAACGATTGAGGGCCGCCGCTACCAGGCTACGGCCGACCATGGGCCCAGATGCAGATGCTCGCCCTGTTGCACGTATGTGCCGCTCGAAACTGGTGCAGCGCCGACCACGCAACCCATCTCGCAGGCGGCCGGGGTAGGGTTCAGCGCCATGGTGAGCGTTCCCGCCTCGAATATCCAGCTGACGATCAGGCAGTTGCCGTGCCGTGCAGTCCGCGCATCGTGGCAGGGGGTAGCGGCGAGCGGCCAGACCTTTTCGCGGCGCCAGCGACCGAGCGTCCGGAACCGCTCCAGTGCGGCGCGGCGCTCGGGCAGTCCATATTCGGGCCATGGCAGCTTTGCCATTTCGAAGGTTCCGGGGTCATTCGGCTCGGGTAGGCCGCCGGGTCCCACATCGTCATGAAACATGTCGCGCATCTGCTGGTAGCGCTCGTCAGCCTTGGCCCGCGCTGCCGGCTCCGGCAGGTCGACGAAGAACGGAAAGCCGCTCTCGATATTGGCTTCGTCGCCCATGAAGCAGAGTGGAACCTGCGGCGCGAGAAACTTCACGAAATGCGCGAAATCCAGCTGCTCAGGACTGATGCGCGCCGATAACCGCCTGGCATCGGAGCGATTGCCGAGCTGGTCGTGGTTCTGCACATAGGTGATGAAGCTGTCGGGCGGGAGCTGACTGCCATCGCCGCCACGCGTGCGGCCGTCGCTGCCGTCGCCCTCCGAAGGGTCGTGGATGAAGCCGTCGGCGAGCGCCTTCTCGAGATCGGCATAGGGATCCTTGTCCGGATCGTCATAGCCGGTGCGCGCGCCCTCGCCGGTGACGAGGAACGCCAGCACGTGATGCATGTCGTCATTCCATTGCGCCGAATACTGCATCGGGCGGTTGTGCTCGTCGCGCTCGAGCAGGCCGAACGTGTTGCGTACGTTCTCGACGATCAGCGCGGCATGGGGCTTTGCGGCGCGGGCCGTGGCAGCGAGCACGCCGAGGAAGCGCTCCCGGCTCTCGGTCTTGATCTCGTGCACGCTGTCGAGGCGGAGGCCATCGAAATCATACTCGGTCAGCCACATCACCGCGTTCTCGTAATAGAACTGGCGAACCATCGGCTCGTCGAAATTGATCCCCGGTCCCCACGGCGTATCGATGTCGTCGCGGAACCAGTTGGGCGCGTAATGCGGGATGAAGTTATCGGTACCGCCAAAGTGGTTGTAGACCACGTCGAGGATCATGCCGAGGCCGAGAGCATGGGCGCGATCGACCAGGGCGCGGAGGTCCTCGGGGGTGCCGTAGCTCTGCTCGGGCGCAAAGATCAGCGTGCCGTCATAGCCCCAGTTGCGCCGGCCGGGAAACTCGTTGACCGGCATGATCTCGAGCACCGTGTAGCCAGCGTCGCGAAAATGCTCGAGGCGCTCGGCGAGCGCCCGGAAGGTACCCTCGGGCGTTGCAGCACCGACATGCACTTCGGCGATGACGCTCTCGTGCCATGGGCGCACCGGACCGGTTTGGAGCGGGCGGGGCAGGGGGCGGCGTACAACACTCCAACCCCTCGCATCATCGACCTGCTGGCGCGAGGCGATATCGGGGAAGCTCAACCCGCCGGCGCGGAACAGGTAGCGTGTGCCGGGGCCAACGCCCTCGACCTCGAAGCTGAAAACGCCTTCGCTCGTGGGTTCGGCACTCAACGGGGCGCGGCCGTCGATCAGCAGCTCGAGGGTCCTGCAGGCGGGCGCCCACAGGCGGAAGGTCGTACCGTGTTCGGTAACAAGCGGGCCGAAGCGGGTGGCTCGAGCGGCAGGCGCAGCCACGTCACGGATCAGTTCGGTGGTCATTTTTCGGGGTACCGTCGCGATATAGTGTCTTGTCGGCTCCTTCGAGGTCGACGCGCTTGAGGATCGCCTCGAGCTTGGTGGTGGACGTGCGGGGCGATCGCGCGGAGGCGATCCCCGGCGCGCGGCGCCGGGGATCGACGGATCGGCGGCCGATCAGGCGGCCTTGAGGTTCACCTGCGAGGTTGCGACCTTGGAGAGCTTCTCGTCGGTGGCGACTTCTTCCTTGAGCGTGGCATCGAGCAGCGACACCGCGTCCTTCAACCCCATCTGCCCGGCCCAGGTCTTGAGTGTGCCATAGCGGGCGATCTCGTAGTGCTCGACCGCCTGCGCGGCCGAGACGAGGCCGGCATCGAGGGCCGGGGTGCCCTTGAACTCGTCCATGATGGATTTGCCTTCCTCGAGAATGCCGAGGATGGCATCGCAGGTCTTGCCGCGGGCCGGCTTGCCGATAAGTTCGAACACCTGCTCCAGCCGCTCGACATGGCCTTCGGTTTCTTCGAGGTGCTGTTCGAAGCCGGCCTTGAGTTCAGGCGCTTCGGCTGCCTTGGCCATCTTGGGCAGGGCCTTCAGGATCTGCTTTTCGGCGTAGTAGATGTCCTTGAGGGTGTCGAGGAACAGGTCGTCCAGGGTCTTCTCGCTGGCCATGGTGCATTCTCCGTTGTGTATGGATGCGACGCTGTTCGGAGAATTTCGATGTAGGGAAGTGGTTCCCGGGGAGAGATGAGCAGTGGCTGCCGGGACATTCGCGTCTCCCCTACAACCAGTGCAGACTGCGGGTCGGGGACGCGGGCAGGTTCACCAGTTCGGCGAGCTTTTCGGCATCGTGGATGGTTACCAGGCCGTCCTGCCAGGTGGCGATGCCGCGGCTGCGCAGGGCCCTCAGGGTCCGGTTGGCGTGAACGATGCTCATGCCGGTGGCGTCTGCCACATCCTGCTGGGTCAGCGGGGCGCTGAAGCTCAGCCCCTGGTTGGGGTCGTTGAGGCGTAGCCGCCGGTGGAGGATGAGGATCAGCGCGGCGACCCGCCGGTGGCCGGGCATGCGTCCGACCAGCGCCAGCAGCGTCATCAGGTGCACGCTGTCTTCCTGGGCCCAGAGGAACAGCAGCGCCGCGAGCCGCGGGTAGTCGCGGAAGGCGCGGCCGAAGGCCTGCAGCGGAATGGTCTCGATTTCCACTTCGGTCAGCGCCTGGATGGTTTCGGCGGCGGCGTGGCCGGCGAGGCTCGGCAGCCCGACGAGATCGCCGGCCACGTGGAAACGGGTGATCTGCCGTCCGCCCTCGGCGGTGGAGAGGCTGCAGGCGAGCCAACCCGAACGCAGGCGATAAATCTCGGGGTCGGGCGCCCCTTCGTGCCTGAGATAGGCGCCGCGCCGCACCGTCCTCGTCGGCCCGCTGATCAGCTCGAGGCTCCTGAGGTCGTCCGGTTCCAGCGCGGCAACAGACGAAAACCGCGTCAGGTCCATGAGGCAGCCGATCCGACCGGTTGCACCATGTGCCCGAGCGACGGACCACACCACATGCGGCGGCCGGTATAAGGTCGTCGGCTGGTACCGTAGTCGGGCATGGTTTCCGTCGTTGCTGGCGCTGACCCAAGCACTAGCCTCAGTCCGGATTGCCCCCATTAACAAAAGCTAAGGTACCGACGTTTCTCACATCTGTTGAAAGCGCTTGAAATCAAAGACTTGCTCTCAGGTGCCGAAGCCCCGTGGCAGATCGAGCCCTGTCGGTTCGCGCCAGTCAAGCGGCCTGGCGCAGCGCCGATCCGGCGCCGATGACGCCTGATCCGCTATCGGGGAACCGTCCCTGCACATTGACATTGGTTTGATGAGACGGCCCGAGCGCTACGCGTCCGCGGGTCCCCTCCAACCCCTTATGGAGCATGTCACAATGAGCGCCCCCGATAACCTCTATCAAAGCAACAGCGGGACGATCCAGCCGGACTCCGGCGACGATACCCCCCTCACCGAAACGGCCAAGACCGACCTCGCCGATCTCGGTGCCGAAGTCAGCCAGCAGGCGGCGGCGCTGGGCGAAGAGGCAAAGGCCCAGGTGGACGAACTCGCCGAGAAGGCCAAGGGCATGGCCGGCGAACAGAAAGATCTCCTCGCGAAACAGCTCGGCGGCGTGTCCGACGCGCTGCAGAAAGTCGCCGGGGAACTCGAAACCAACAGCGAAACCAGCGCCCATTATGTGCGCATGGTGGCCGACGGCGCCCAGCGGTTGACCGGCACGCTGCGCGACAACAGCGTCGACGACATTCTCGGCATCGCCCAGGATTTCGGCAGGAAGCAACCTGCGGCATTCCTCGGTCTTGCAGCTTTGCTCGGCTTTGCCGCCAGCCGCTTCGTCAGCGCCAGCGCGCAGCGCCCGCAAACCAACGGGTCGGCGACCTCGACCTCGGCCGAGCGCCCCGCCTATGCCAACGTCAGCGGCGGCAGCACGGGAGGCGGCGATGCCCGAATTTGAGCAACAGCGCACGCTGACCGATCTGCTCGGCTCGCTCGCCGGTGACATTTCCGGGTTGTTCCGCAAGGAAGTGCAACTGGCCAAGGCCGAAGCCGGCGAGAAACTCGATGATGCCCTCGACGCCTCGAAAGGCCTGGTGATCGGCGGCGTGCTCGCCATCGGCGCGCTTGGAGTGTTCCTCGCCGCGCTGGTCACCGGGCTTTCCTGGCTGTTGGTGGCTTTCGGCATGTCCGAGGCCGCGTCCGAGTTCGTCGCGGCGCTCGCTGTGGCGCTGGTCGTCGGCGGCATTGCCTGGAGCTTCATTTCCCGGAGCATCGAGGCCTGGAAGGCTTCGCGCCTTAATCTCAACCGCACCACCAATTCCCTCGCGCGTGACGCCGAGGTCGTGAAGGAGAGCTTCTGATGAGCAGCTTTGGCAAGGATTCCGCCCAGCTTGAACAAGAGGTCGAAGAACAGCGCCGCCGCGTCGAAGACCGCATCGGGGAAATCCGCGAGCGCCTGTCACCCGGCCAACTGGTCGACGAGGTGCTGAGCTACACCAAGGATGGCGGCATGAACTTCGCCGCGGGTCTCGGCAACACCATTACGGCCAACCCGCTCCCGGCAGCATTGCTCGGGATCAGTCTCGTCTGGCTGATGTCGGGCAAGGGCACCAACCCGCCGACGTCGGGCGAGCCGCGGTCGGCGCACCGGCATGAGCCGGAATATCCCTATGCCACGGCGACCGGCGGCCGGATGCGCCGCATTTCGCATGGCGCCGACGACATGGGTCGCTGGCGGAGCGAGTTCGAGGATGCCGGCGGCAAGCGCTACAAGGCGGAATCGAACGAACTCGGGCATCGCCTTGGCGCCTTTGTCGATGATGCCGGCCGCAAGTTCGGCGGCTTCATCGATGAGGCCGGTCACCGGGTGAGCGATTTCCAGGATGAGGCCGGCAACAAGCTGGAAGAAGCCACCGGCTGGGCCTCGCATCGCTGGCACGACGTGCAGGCCGGAGTCGGCGCGGCGCTCGAGCAGGCGGGCCAGCAGGCCCAGCACCTGGCGAGCGGTACGCAGCACCAGCTCAACCGGGCCGGTAGCATGGTGGGCTCGGCGTTCAATAGCCAACCGCTGGTGGCCGGCGCCCTGGCCTTCGCTGCCGGCGCAGCACTTGGCGCGACGCTGCCGCACACGGCTGAGGAGGATAAGCTCCTCGGCAAGGCTGGCGACAAGACCCGCCGCGAAGCCGCCGGCGCGGCCTCGGACCTCTACGAGGCCGGCAAGGAAAAGGCGGCCGAACTTTACGATAAGGGAAAGGAAGGCGCCACGCAGCTCTATGACGAGCTGCGCGAGACGCCGCGCGGCGTGCATTGACCAGCTGACGCAGTCAGGACGCCCTCTCCCGCTTGCGGGAGAGGGCTGCAGCTGGCTTACATCGGCCGGGGATCATCCTCCTGCACCGCCTCCTCGAACTGCTCGTCCAGACGAAACTGCCCCATGCACGCTTCGCGGGCGCGGTGCCAGTATTCCTCGTCGCGGCCGGAGGGGCGTCCGTCGGCTTCCCACATGAAATATGCGGTGTCGCGCACCTGCTGCTCGAAGCTCCCCTCGGGCGCCAGATCTACCGGGCCGTTCCGCACCTCGCCCTCGCGCACCTGCCGGATACCGGCGGCTTCGGAGTTCGGGAGCTCGTTCTCCAATCGCTCCAGCGCCACGCCGACGCGCTCTGCCACAATCGGGCTGAACTCGTGGTCGGGCCAGGTGTTCTCGTAATCCTTCAGCTCCTCGACGGTAATGCCTGCGGCAGCGGCAAAATCTTCGGCGTCGAGTCCGAGCGAGAGGCGGCGGTTGTGGTCGCCCTTGGGTTGCCGTTCGGCGGGGTTGGCGGGGAAAGTCATCGGAGGCTCCTCAATTGCATTTCACTGACAAGGAGAAGCTCGCTCGCGGCGAAAGGTTCGGCCGTCGAGCAGTTAACACTGGATCTTGCAAAGCCACCCGGGAGTGCTGCTAGAGTGCGCCGGGCCGCTTGGGCTCCGGGGGGTGTGCAGTGCAGGTGGTGCCCTGGCTGCTGGTGGTGCTGAACATCATCGGCGTCGCAATCATGGTGAAATACGGCCTGCCCAAGGAAGTGCCGGTGGTCGGTCGCGCCGATGCCGATCCGCTGCTCGGCTATCTCGGCCTGCTGCTGTTCGGGCTCAGCATTGCCATCCGCGTCGCGCTGACCGTCACCGGCTGAACTCAGCTCAGGTGAGGCCTGAGGCCGTCTCGCGCGTCACCCAGCGATCGCTGCTCCAGTCGCGCACCTTCACCGAAATCCGCTCCTTGTCGATATCGATCAGGTTGTAGCCGTTGGGCTCGCCGCGCAGCCGCGTCGAGATGGTCGAGGACGCCTGGGCGACGAGGATCGGCACATGGGCAGCGCGGCGCAGGCCCTGCGGCGCGCCCTGGCTGATGCTGCCCGACTGCTCGTGCGTGCGCACGTAGGAGAGGTGGAAGTGGCCCGACAGCACCAGGCGCACGCCGAGTTCGGAGAAGGTGCGGAGCGCCAGGTCGGCGCGTTTCACCAGCCGCATCGGCTTTTCGGCAGCTGTCTCGGGCTGCATCAGCGGGTGATGGGCGACGACGATCCTGAGCGCGTCGGGCGCGGCGTCCTCGAAGCGGGCGGCGAGCCGTCGCAACTGCCCGCGGTTGATGGCGCCATGCGCCCAGTTGAGCCCGGGCCTGAGCCGGCGCGACGTCTTGAGGCCGGCAATGGCAACGCCGCCGGCTTCGACGAACGGCTCGAGTTCGCTGGCGATATAGCGCCGATAGAGCCCATAGGGGTCGAGGAAGCGGCGCATCAGGTTCACGGCCGGCACGTCGTGATTGCCCGGCACGGCAAAAACCGGCGCCGCGAGCGTATCGAGGAAGGCCCGGGCGGCGCGAAACTCGCTCTCGGAGCCGACCTGGGTGAAATCGCCGCTCACCACCACGAGGTCGGGGCGCTGGTCCGAAAGATCGGCGGCGAGGCCGGCGGCGAGGCGTTCGTCGTGATGGCCGAAATGCAGGTCGGAGAGGTGGCAGATGCGCATGTTCAGAGGGCTTCGATGGTCGTTTCGGCGGTGGCGGCGACGGGCGGCGCCAGCACCGAGAGGGCAAGGGGGAGGGTGCGGAAGCGCAACGGGCTCTGCAGCGACATGACCTCGCCATCGATCATGGCGCGGAGCAGCCGGCGCCGGGTGCGCACGGTGAGGGCGCGGATTTGCTCCACTTCGAGCACGTCGTCGTTGCGCCAGTTTCCCAGCACCATTTCGACGGCGAGCCGCACCGCGTCTCTGAGGCGCAACTGGCGCAGCATGTAGAGGCTCAGCGTACCCTCGTCGAGGCGGGGCCGGTGAAACACCTGGCCCAGCCCTTCGGCATAGTCGTTGTTCGCAATGGCAATCGACTGCACGCGCTCGATCCGTGGTTCGCCCGCACGCGGCGTGATCTCCACCGCAAAGCGGCGCAGCCGTGACAGGCGGCGGATGAAATGGCCGAGAAAGCCGATACGGGCAGCCAGCTCCGCCCGGCCGCGCAGTTTTTCGCGCGCTGCGGCAATGCCGGGCACGGCGCCGATCACCACCTTGTGGAGGAACAGCTGGCCGTTCACCTCGCCCACGTCGATGCGGCGCGGCTCCATCTCGGCCAGCGCCTCGAACCAGGCTTCGAGCGGGATCGGAATGGCGAGGTCGCGGGCAAGGAGGTTGGCGGTGCCGAGCGGCAGCACGGCAAGGGTCCGTCCGGTCTCGATCGCCACCTGCGCCAGCGCCGTCACGGTGCCGTCGCCGCCCGCCGAGAGCAGCATCTCGGCCGGGCTTTGCCGGGCGGTCTGCATACGCTCCTCGAAGGGACGCCCGGCATCGGCATCGACGCTGATCGAGATGCCGCGCTCGGCGAACAGCCGGTGCAGGCGCTCGGCCGTGACGCCCGTCCTCAGGGCGGTGCCCGAGTTTGGGTTGAGAACGATGTGAAACCTGGTCTGCAGCACCCCGGATGCCCCTTCAGGGGCAATTGCCCCTCGCCTTCAACGGCGCCGGTAAGCCTTCGGTTCCGGCAAGGGTGGGCAGGTGCATCAGCAGGATGCCGATGCCGCCGTTCGGCACGCAACGGAACGGACCTCCACCATCGAAGTTGGTCAACCCAAGGGTGCTCGAGGGTACTCAACGAGGAGAGCATGACGAAGTCCATCGCCAAACTTGCATTGGCCCACGTCCCTGCGGGCGCCGCTGGGCGAGGACCGCAGCCGCCAAAGGTGAACTCATGACCATCTACCGACTACTGCCTTCAGCGCCCGCCGATGATCCGGGCTGGGACCTCGCGCTCAATCACGGCGAGGTGGTGGTGCATGCCCATTCAACCGGAGAGGCGCGCGCCATCGCGGCGCTCGAGGAGGCGAGCATCCGGGCGCATGGCTTACCGCCCACCACCACGCAGGTGGTCGCCAGCGCCTTCCGCAACGAGAAGCTCTACACCGTGATGGAAGACGATAGCGGCGCCTTCGACGATAGCGGGCCGGTGCGGGTCGTGCGTGGCGAGTTTGCGTTTCCGATGGATTACGACGGCCTCAAGGTCGACTGAAGCGGGTGCCCTGGCCGACGACGCGTGAAGGCTTCGAACGGAGCATTGAGAGGCCGATATGGAGAGCAAGCGCATCTTCCTGCTCGAGCGCGACAGCGTCGAGGCCGGTGCCGCCGCGGCGCTGATCGCGCAGTGCGGTCACGTCGTGGCGGGCGTCGCTCACTCGCTGGAAGAAGCGATCGATGTCTCGTTGAGCGCCGTGGATTTCGCGCTGCTGGAACGCGACCTGGGGGAGGGCACCGACGCGACCCCGGTCGCCGAACGTCTCTCGGCCGCCGGCATCCCCTATGCCTTCATCGTCCGCTTGGGCGATCTGACCGACCCGCTGCTATTCCCGGGCGCCGGGTTCGTGCGCAAACCCATTACCACAGCAGCGATCGAAGCGGTGCTGGCCTTGCGGCCAACCGATGCAACATCGCTGCCGGCGGACGCTGACGAGGCGCAGCGCCGGGCGGAAATCGACCTCATCAAAGCAAAGTTGCAGCAGACTGCGGAGCGCGCCGGTCCGAAACCGGACCAGAACTGATCCGTCGTCGCCCCGGCATCACGACTGGCGGGGCGCAATTGGCGTCGTCGACGCGCCGCCGCCTCGCTTGGGCAGCACCAGGGCAGCCTCTATCGCAGCCTCCTCCGTCCCAAAGGGGCCGGCAACAAGGCCATGATCGTCATAAACGCCATAGCCCCGGTCCTCCCGAAGCCGGATTTCCCAGCCATCGACCCAGTCTACGATTTTCGACATGTGAAACCTCCTTCCGGTTGGCCTGAATGGGGAGAGATTTAGGTGAGATGACTCGCCCTGCAAGGGGCACCGGCGGGGAGCCGGCAGCTCAGTGTCGTGGCGGCTGCCGGGCCGGCGCGGCGAAGCTTTCGAGCGTGGCGCGAACCGAATCCAGCGCGCGCAGAACGTCCTGAAACCGCGAGTGATTGGTAATCGACTCGGGCAAGTCGGCGGCCTCGGCGGTCAGCTCATTCGAGGTTCGGATCACCTCCTGCAGCAGCTCATGCGCTTCGTGCGCCAGCCGCTGCTTGACCGTGCCAGTCTGTTCGAACTGGTAGTGGGTCCGCAACCGAACCGCCGCGGATTGCCAGCTGCCGATCCGTTCCCGCACCGGGTGGACTTTGGCCACCACCTGCCGGGTGAGGGTGACATCGGTATTGGTCGCCCGCTGGTAGGGAACGTCAGGTGTGCTCATCAACCCATCCTTTCAGCTTGAGTGGGCATCCTCCACCGTCGCCGACGGCATGGCATTAACCCATGATAACGACGCTCACGGTTGGCCGGCAGGGGAGCATTGTGCGAGCGACTGCTTCGGCATCCGCTCACTTCGAAATTGCTGGCTCTGGTCCTCGGATACATTTGTAGGCCTAACGCTGGAGGGGGAGGGTGACAGGCTGGTGCGGCAGGGTGGACCACGCGCCGATCAGTGAGCCGCCGCTCGCCGCGAGCGACAGTGCCACGACGATCAGCATGAAGGCGGTTATCCACCAGGCCGCATCGCCGGCCAGTGGCTGTTTCGAGCTGGAAGCTCGCATGGGTTGCTTCTGTTCCGAGCGCCTGACGCAGTAGTGACATCAGATGACCCAGGTGTTCTATCCCGAACGGTGGGGTCCGGCGGGGCGACACCTTTGCACGAGTGGTGGCTGATGAGGCTGCTCTTGGTAGATTAGACCGTTTCGACTTGCCTCGGTCAAACGACAACTGAGTTAGGCGGCTACTCACTCAGCGGCTTCGGTGCAATTAACATATGATATTGCGCGGGATTATGACGGCTCCTCGGCATCGGCTGCCGCGGAAATCAGCTGGCAGATGGAGGCGGAAGACAGCTGGATACCGAACAGGCTCGTGCCGCTGCCTTCCAAGCCGGGGATCCTGCCGCTCAGGTCGGCAGCGAGAGAAAAGTGAGACCTTCCGGTCCCGAAGCCATGCACGACCAGCCCAAGCGTGAGTGGATGAAGGAAGATGAGGCGAGCGACGAGTTCCGACTAGGACCCTCCGGCATCCAATCGGTTCGACCGACCAGCCCGATTGGCGCCACGTCAGCCGGCGCGCATGACCCCTCCAACAAGGCGGACCTGCTCTGCAGCAACTTTGCCGGCTGGCGAAATTGGAACCTCACGTCCTCTTTTGGATTGGCCCAAGAGGAGGTTCTTCAGATGACCACCCAAGACATTCCACCGATTGTTCCCGACCCGCGCCCTGGGCAGTTGCCAGACCCGCCGATTCGACCGCTCGGACCGACTGTTCCCGATATCCCCGATGTCGACGTTCCCGGCGAATTGCCCGACCCCGGCGAAGAGCCGCGTCAGCCACCCACCCGCGATCCATTCCCCGAGCCGGAGGTCTAGGGTAAGCTGCCTACGCTTCGCCGCCATGGTCGCCACTTCGACGCTGGCCATGTTCGGGTTGATGTATCTGAACACTTTTGCCATCGACCACGTGTTCTGGAGCCAGACCAGAGCTTGGATGGCGCTGCTGATGGGCGCTGTGATGGCCGTCATCATGCTGCTGTTCATGCTCAAGATGTACAAGAACCGCGCTGCCAACCTGGCGATCATCATCGCTCGGTGGCGGTGTTTGGCGGCTCGCTATGGCTGTTCCGCAGCCAAGCGACGGTGGGCGACGTCGACTACATGAAGGCGATGATCCCGCATCACTCCATCGCCATTATGACCAGTTCGCGGGCGCACATCAAAGACCAACGAGTGCGTGAACTGGCCGATGGAATCATCGAGGCGCAGGTCCGCGAGATCAATGAGATGAAAGCGCTGATCGCAGGTCTCGAGGCCAATCCACCGCCCGCCGGCAGTCCGGATATCGAGCCTGCCGTCGCCACAGAATAGTGCGGCGACGGATTATCGCATCCGCGGAAGCAGCCGCCCCGGAACCGAGTGCTTTCTTCGTGCGAAGGTATACAGTGGCATGAGGGAATGGTCAGTCGGCGCAAGTCCGGAGGGGGCAACTGAAACGGTTTTTGGGAGAACGGTGGGCTGCCGTGTCAGCGGTTCAGGTCGCCATCGGCTTGATGGTAACCTTCCTCGTGCTGTTCGCCGCCTTGTTCGGCTACTTCATCGCAGTTGGCGTGAACCAGACGAACCAAAGATTTCAGGAGCGTTCCTCTGCAGCGGCGCAAGTCGTGGCTGCAGATGTCTTCTGGATCGTGGAGGTCGCAAACCAGACGCTGCGTCGGGTGGACACAGCGCTTGGCCCGGCCATGTCGGGCAACCCCCAGGACCTCAAGCCCGCGCTCGACGGTCTGCCCGCCGTGGTGGACGTCTACATCATCGACGCCGAGGCCAACACAATCTATGCCACCGTGCCGGGAGCCGACGCCGTGTCGGTAAGCGACCGCGACTATTTCACGGCTCTTCGGGACGGGGCCGAGTTCTACACCTCGCCAATGATCGTAAGCCGCCTGACCGGTGATCGGATCTTCGTTTTCAGCAAGAGGGTGGAACGCAACGGCGCCTTCGCCGGAGCCATCATGGTCTCCTATTCCGACAGCATGCTCGAGAATATCTGGAAGACGCTCGATCTGGGCGATGGCTCGACCATCAGCCTCGTGAGGGACGACGGTCAACTCATGGCGAGATACCCACCGGCCGAGGAGGCAGTGGACCTGTCGGCATTGCCATTGTTCACCCAGTACCTGCCGGCGTCGCCCGAAGGTTCCTATGCCTCGGATCGATCACCCGTCGATGGTGTCGCTCGTGTCGTCAGCTACCGGGCCGTCGAGGGCACCTCGATCATCGCACTCGCATCGGTGGCCACCGACGAGGCGTGGCAGGCCTTCGTCCGCAACATCCTGATCGTGTTGCTGATCGTTTCTCCCGTCATAGTAGGGTTGGCCCTCGGGAGTTGGTGGATCGTCGTGCTCCTGAACCGGGACACGCGACACACCGAGCAGCTCACCACCCTGTTCCGGGAGATTCATCATCGGGTGAAGAACAACATGGCGTCGGTGCAGGCCCTGGTTCGCATGCAGAACATTCCCGACGAGGCCAAGCGTGACCTGCAATCGCGATTCGCCGCGATGGCTGCCCTGCACGAGCACATCTATCGCCACGACGGTTATGCCAGCGTCAGCGCCAGGGAGCTGGTGCCGGCCATGGTCGAGCAGGTGAACGCTGCCTATGGCTCCACCGCCGCCATCGAGTACGACATCGCCGATGTCGAGATCGGACACGACCAGGCCACGCCTATGGCACTACTGCTGAGTGAGCTGGTCACCAATGCTCTCAAGTACGCTTTCCCGAACGGCAGGCGGGGCACGATATCCATTGTCCTGTCGCCGGCCGACCCTTCGGGCCGCAGCAAGTTGATCGTTCGCGACGATGGCGTCGGAATGCCCGATACCGACGCGCGGTCCAGCATGGGAATGCGGTTGGTCAAGGGGGTGGTTGCGCAACTGCAGGGTGACTTCCAGTTCCGAAACGACCGCGGAGCCGTCTTCGAAGCCAGCGTGGTTCTGTCCGATCGGACGTGACTTCGCGGTCACCGGGGGCTCTTCACGTTCGAACTTGGCCCAGCCGTGAAACTTGTAGCGATCGTCTGCTCGACTGCCTCTGTGGTGTATCGTCCCTGGCGGTGTCCGACCGGGCGAGCTTGGCTTTACACGTCGCCTTACGGCGGTTCTCGGCGGCACCTGCCGCGTTCTCCTCACCGGGGCATCGGTCCGAGGGTAAGACAGGAGTTTGGTTGCTGCCGGGAACTGGAAAGCCGCAACGTTCTCTATGCTACCACGTCCAGTCGACACGCTAGCCAACCGTTGCGGACGACTCTGTGAACCTTTGTATGCATCACAGGTTGTGCTCCCAACGAGGAGAGAACCATGTCCAACAACCAGACCGCGAAGCGGCAGCGAGACATCCGGAAGGAGGTGGCGGCCGGTGATGCGAACGAATTCAGCAAGGCGACGAAGGCCATGCGCGCAGGTGCTCGGGAGTTCCCGAGCCGCCATTTGATTTCGAGTTACATAACCGGGCGAGGTACTTCCGATCATCGGCGGCTACGGATCATCGTGCCGCTATGACCCTGGGTATTGCTGGGCTGCCAACGTTCGCGCAGGGCGGGGCGGTACACGTCGTCGTTGAGACGCCCGCGGGCTCACGCATCAAATTCAAGTTCGACTCGCAGTCGGGCGTGTTCATGATGCACAAGGCCTTGGCGCAGGGATTCGCCATGCCGTTCCCATTCGGGTTCATCCCGGGGACCAAAGGTGGTGATGGCGATCCGCTCGATGCGATGCTCATCACCACGCTCCAACCGCCAATGGGTGCGGTTACCGAGGCCATCGTTATCGGCGCTTTGATGGTCGAACAGTCCGAAAGTGGCGGCCCCGCTGTGAGGAACGATCGATTTCTGGTCCTGCCCAAGGTGGAGCATGGCGACCGTAATATTGCATCCGTCGACGACCTGCCGCCAGCCGAGGTCGAAGATCTTGAGCAGTTCTTCATCCAGAGCGGTGAGCGCGACGGCAAGCAGGTCCGGATGCTTGGTCGTGCTGGACCGGAGAAAGCAATGTCCCTCGTGAAGGCGGGGAGAACCTAGCGCCCAACCTTGCTGCTTGATGCTCGCATGGTTGGTGCGGCAACCGGGGTGCTGTCGCGCCGCCAGTTCTAGTGCATCGTGACGTAACCGATTGGGAACGTCACCACCGCACGGCGCTCGGCGTCGCAAACCTCGATCCAGTACTGGCAATTGGCACGGTCGAGATAATCTCCCCTGACGAGCATGAGGGCATCCTTGATCGCCCACCTCCACGCGTCGGTCACACCGGCCAGCATAACACCGGACCTATCCTCGAATACCGTGCTGTCGCGACGGATATTGAAGTAAAATTTGCGCATGACTGTCATGATAGCAGTTTTTCTTCAGATACTGAAAATCTTCCTGAGTGAGGCCAATGAGTAAAGCGCTCAGGGATCGAGCATCCGGATGCGGCAAAATTGGCAGAGATGACGCTGTTGCTGCGAACGGCCCCGTGCTTGGGTGGCGGTCGCTTACGCCAAGTGAGTAGGGCACGCCTCCTGCTAACTCACCGCATGTCGTAGTTAAATGCGGTGGGAGGGGCAGGGCGCTATACCGGACGCAGACTGAAGAGGCCGCTGGCTTGCGTCCAGCACTGGCATTCGCTCTTCAGGCGTCGCCTTGCGCAATCAAATCAGAGGTTATGCCGGTGGTGCTATCCTGCACACCGGTCCTCTAGGCTGGAGGACGGAATGTCCTATAAGCGCATATTGCTCGTTGAAGACGAAATGCTCATCGCCCTGGATATCGAAGCCACCTTGCACCAGCTGGGTCACGAGGTGTTTTCGGCGACCACGGTTGCCGAAGCGCTCAAGCACCTCGAGCACGGGGTCGACCTCGCCATCCTCGATTTTCAACTCAAGGCTGGCGACACTACCGGCCTGGCACATCACCTGCGGGATATTGGAATCCCGTTTGTCGTGTGCTCGGGGAATATCAGCCTCGACGATCTTGGCGCGGCTTTCGCCGGTGCGAGCTTCCTGCCCAAGCCGTTCTCGACCGATGGATTGCTGGACGCCGTTGCCAGGGCAGCGACAGCCCACCGCGCTGACGCATAGAAGGCGGTACCGCGGGAGGCGAACCGCCTCGCGTCCACTTTCGGTGGCCCCGCGGTGGGGCACCATGACTCGCAGCAACAGCTGAGCCGATTTCTTCGGGCGTGCGGCGCCTGATGGCGTTCCGCAACCCCGATGGTCCCTTAAGCCACTAAGCGATCCGTTGGATCTGGAGGCGCTCCTGGCAGAGGCCAAGACGGCGGTGCGAGCATGGCTTCAAGGGACGGATCGACCATGGAGCGGCCCACCAGTCGTCATTGATGCCGGTACTCGGCCTCCGTTCGAGCTGTTGTCCAATGGTCGTGGTCGCAATGCGGACAAGCCCCGGGGGCGCTATCGGCGGGCGTTTCGTGCAGGTACCCGCAACGCATGCACGCCAGGAGGCTGGGGGCCCTCAGGATCTGGTGTGCCACTATGGGCAGCAAGGGCTCGATCTCCCACGGCGGCACGATCGGAAGGCCCGGGCGCTCTTGCTTGGACCTGAAAACCGTCAACACCCCGTCGGGCTCTACATAGGCATGCGCTACCTGCCCCAGGTGCTCGATGCCGTGGTGCCGAAGCTGCTGGCGCAGCTCGCTGACCCCCAGCGAGGTGTCTGTCAGGAACTGCCTGCACACCACCCCGTCGACGATGACCTCATCCGGCACACCATCCAGCACTTGCTCTGCCGCCTTGCTGCGGGCGATCAGGATATCAAGACCCTTGTTGGCCAGCACCACGATGGTAACCACCAGCAAAGCGTGGGTGAGGGGCACGTCCGGATAGAACATTGCGTCGCCAACCGCCGAGCCGAGCGCAATGACCAACAGGAACTCGACTGTAGAGAGCTGGCCGATCGTGCGGCTGCCGACCCAGCGCAGAAGTACAAGGGCGTAGATGTAGACAATGACCGTACGCAGCACGATCTCGAAGAGGAACAGGGGGGATTCCGAACCGAACAGGATACGGCCGAAATCCAGCACGCTGGCGGGTTGATCCATCGCAGGGCGATCCTATCTGGATCGCCGCGGCACGTCCTCGCCGACAGCATCGTTAGGGCCAAAGTCCGGCTTGCGAGGCCTTGGCCCGCCAGGTCGATGCTGACGATCGTAGCGTTCCTCGTTTGAGGGGTGGGGATCGCTCACGTCGCGGGTACCCGCTGTACCTTTCCCCGTGGGCAGGCCATCGCGTTTTTTCGGCGCCTTGTTCATGTCGCGGGTCTTGTTCAACTCCCGCCCAACAGGTTTGGTGGCCATCGCATTCTCCTTGCGTCGTGCAGGGCGAACGCCGTTCGGTCACTAAGGTTTCGGAACCACATAGAGGCGCGCTTTGGTGAAACCGGCCGATGCCACCGTTCCAGCCTCGGGATAGGCTTAGGACGCCGTATTGACTTCGATGATGTTGCGGTCAGGATCCATCACGTAAAGCTGCAGAAAGCCGGCAAGGCCGGAACGGTTGACGAGCAGCCGCTTGCCGTCGTCCTCCGGTGCCGCTTCGCTGAACCCGGCTGCATGCAGACGTGCAAGTACGCCCTCGAAGTCAGTGGTTCGCAGCGCGAAATGGACGTCGTTGTTGTCAACTCCGCGGGTGCGGAAGTTTCCGGCCATGTGCCTTGTGAGGTGCAACTGCAGGCTCGGTCCACAGGCGAGCCAGACCCCCTCGATATTGAACGGCGGTCGGTCGAGGCGCTCGAGCTGGAAGATAGATTGGTAGAACTCAGCCGAATGCTCGGGATCGTTTGAAATCAAGGCCACGTGATGCAGTAAAACGGTCACCGGCACCTCCATTTTGTTTATGATGAGACCAGCACAACGTAATCGGAGGAGCAAGCCATCGGTTGCGGACTTCTCTGACACTCGGTGCACCTGGCCTGGAGCGGCGCCAGCGAGGTGCAGTTGAGTCCGGAAGCCAGGTACGCCGCTGCACAAGCCCGCTTGGGGGGCGTCGAGGCGACGCCCGCCCTTGAACAGAGGTAGCTTGGTGCGCACGGAACGGTAAGTCATTGGCTGCGTTACGTCTTCAGCGAAATGGAGAGCAGCTTGTTTCACCGCCACGACTTCGGACGTCTATCCGCTGCCGAGACCATGCTGACCAAGGTGATTGAACCAGCCGCGGATTGCAGGAGTGCGGACCGAGCCATCCGCCATCAGCGCCACCGGCCCGTCAGCCGCCTGTTCGTCGGATAAGCCCACAGGGAGAATGCCGATGCCTGCTCCGAACGAGCCCGGCGCCGTGCCTGGCGCCCGCGCCGAGCGACGCCGCAACAAGGACGATAGCTCGGGGGTGGTGATCTACGCTTTGGTGATTGCCGTTGTTTCGGCGATCATCGTCACTATTGTCATGGTGGCGCTTTAGGGCGAGCCGACCCATCAGGGGACAAGGGGGAGGTCGTGCGTTTCCTGGTCAGCTACCAGATGATCACTGGGGTGGTCGAGCGATATGCGGACAGCGCGGACGAGACGCGGAGCATCGTCGACGCGGCGATTGCCGCTGGTGCGCGACCGCTCTCTGTACAGTGCGAGGATCAAGCCGGGGCTAGAAAGACCGTTGCCTACCTTGGTTTCGGTGACGCAAAACTGGCAGAGCTCAATGTCGGAAAGAGCAGCATGATTCCTTCGTCGCTTCCCACCGATCGCCGGATCGATCCATCGGTGCATTCGATCAGCCTGGCCGATGCGCGCCGTCCGGATTGTCCCCTGATCTATGTCAACAGGGGGTTCGAGCGGCTGACGGGCTATCGGCGCGAGGAAGCGCTGGGCCGGAACTGCCGCTTCCTGCAGGGGCCGGAGACCGACAGTTTCAGCATCAAGCGCATGCGCGAAGCGCTTTCCGCCGGTGAAGCGCTGATCCTCGACCTGTTGAACTATCGCAAGGACGGTTCGAAATTCTGGAACCGGATCTCGCTGCAGCCCGTGCTTTCAGCCGACGGGCAGGTGACCCACGTGATCGGCATCCAGTCCGATGTCTCGCAGCTGATCCAGCTGCAGGACAACCTGGAGCAATGGGCGCGGGAGCTCGCCGGCGGGACGCGACCAGCGCCTTAGTCCCACTGGAACGAGACGAGCTCGTAGCCAACCCCGGCGGCGCCAGACTGCTGCCGAGGCTAGAAGACGCCGCTTGATACGAGGCTGAGAAGCGGCGCCGGCTCAATGGCCATAGCCTCCGATGATCGGCAGGATCTCGCCGGTAATGTAGCTCGACATCTGTTGGCTGGCGAAGAACACGTAGGCCGGCGCGATCTCCTCGGGCTGCGCCGGTCGGCCCATCGGCTGCTTGGCGCCGAACTTGCTCACCTCCCCGGCCTCGCGATCCGAGGGGTTGAGCGGCGTCCACACCGGGCCGGGCGCGACGCAGTTGACCCGGATGCCGCGGGGCACCAATTGGCCGGACAGCGCACGGGTAAAGGCATGGATGCCGCCCTTGGTCATCGAGTAGTCAAGCAATCCGGCGCTGCCATCGATACCGGTGATCGATCCGGTATTGATGATGGCCCCTCCGGTCGGCAGCATCGGCACGGCGGCCTGCGCCATGAAGAAATAGCCATAGAGGTTGGTCTTCAGCGTCTCATCGAGGTGGGCCTCGCTCAGGTCCTCGATACGTTTGCTGTGCACCTGGAAGGCGGCATTGTTGACGAGGATATCGAGTTTGCCGAGCTCGGCCACCGTGCGGTTTACCGCATCCTGGCAGAAGGCGCGGCTGCGCACATCGCCCTTCAGCACGATGGCGCGGCGGCCTTCCTGTTCGATGGCCGCCACCGTGTCGGCGGCGTCGCGATCCTCGGCCAGGTGGGCAATCGCCACGTCGGCGCCTTCGCGCGCGAACAGCACGGCCACGGCGCGACCGATGCCGGAATCCCCGCCGGTGATAAGCGCCACCTTGTCCTGAAGCTTGCCGGAACCCTGGTAGAACGGCGCGTCGTACATCGGCGGCGGGTCGAGCTTGAACTCGGCGCCGGGTTTGGGCTGGTGCTGTGCGGGGAAGGGCGGCTCCGGGTAGGTCCGGGCGCCAGCTTGCATGGCCTGTTTTCTTGGTTTGCTGGTCGTGGCGTCGGCCGCAGCCACCTCGTCCTGAATGTCCTGCTGTCGCTCTGCCGTGTTGTTGGCCATGGTCGGTCTCCTTGTGAGAGGCAAACTTGATTGGCCTGACAAGGTTCAACTGCCTCTCAACGTCAGACCTCCGGTCGCCGGGTCAGGGTTCGAAAGGTCAGCGAATAGCGTAGGGCGTCTACCGGCGGGATGCTGTGTTCCCACGCGCTCCTGACTTCGCCGCTCAGCCGATAGGCCGAACGCGGTTCCAGCACCAGGCTGTGGCGGAGCCATCCCGATCCCTGCTTGCGGCGCAGGCGCATCGTCGAGGGTGCGCCCAACGACACCCCGACGATCTCGCCGAAACTCGCTTTGTCCTTGTGCCACCCGATCGCCGCGCCCGGCCCGTACTCGGTGATCAGCAGTTGTTCGAGCTGAGCGGGCGGCACCTGTAACGCCTCGCCCGCGGCATCCCGCACGCTGGCGAACTCGGCCGGAATGGGTTCGACCGGCAGCAGTTTCTGCGCACTGAAATCGTACTTCCAGCCAAACGAGACGACCCGGCGCTTGCCCTCGAAGCCGTGGAACTCGAATGCTGTGAACGGCAAGGTCGGCAGCAGCGCCAGCAAGGCAGTTTCAGCGGCGGGGGTGAGCAGGTCCGCCCGATATTCGAGGCCGGGAACCAGCGGGTTACCAAACAGGTCAGCGGACATTCGTGGCACCTCGCGCAGCTCCAGACACCCCACTCACTCGGGCCCCGTCATGTTTCGACCATCAGGCCAACCCGAGTGTGCGCGAATGGTTGCGCGCGCCACCGCAATGTCGAGGGAACAGATGCCGACATTCGTCGTTGCTGCTGCAGATAGAGGCAGCAGGCGGGAAAAGATGAAGTTCTACTTCGACATCCGCGATGGCGGGGAACTCACCGAAGACGATGCCGGAGTGGAGTTGCCCGATTTCAATGCCGCCCGCCTCCAGGCGACGATCGCGCTGACCGACATGGCGCGAGACTACCTGCCGCGCGATGGCGATACGCACAGCCTCGCCATCCGCGTGCGCACCGACCAGGGACCGCAGTTCGACGTGACGCTCGATTATGAGCTCGCGGACCTGCGCGACGGAGAGGATTCGTAGATGGCAAGGCCGCACCCCGAGGTGTTCGAGCCGTTCTTCACCATGGTTTCAGCACGCGACACGTTGTCGGCGGCGGAGCAGGCCACCATCCTTGCCGCCGCCGGCGAGACGCGCAGCTATGCCGCCGGCGAGGATATCGTCGACGAGGGCGACCGGCCGCTGTCGAGCACGCTGGTGACCAAGGGGATGACCGGCCGCTACTCGACGGTCGAGGATGGCGGGCGGCAGATCACCGGCCTGCACATCGCCGGCGATTTCGTCGACCTTCATTCCTTCCCGCTCAAGCTGATGGATCATGCGGTCACCGCGATCGGACCGGCGAAGTGGTGAGCTTTCCACATGCGAGGCTGGTCGAGATAACCGAACAGCACCCGCATCTGACGCGGGTGCTGTGGATGCTCACCCTGCTCGATGGCGCCATCCATCGGCAGTGGATGGTGACCAAGGGGCGCCTCACCGCCGACGAGCAGATGGCGCACCTGTTCTGCGAACAATATGTGCGGGCCCGGACTGCCGGGCTGGTCACCGGCAATGCCTATCCGTTTCCGCTGACGCAGATGCAATTCGGCGATGCGCTCGGCCTTTCCTACGTCCACACCAATCGTACGCTGCAGCGGCTGAGGCGCACCGGGGCGCTCGATTGGGAGGGCGGCGTGGTGACGATCCACAACTGGCCGCTGCTGATGGAACTGGCCCAGTTCGACCCGACTTACCTGCATCTCGAAAAGCTGCCGCGCTGATCTGTCCGGGCGCCGGAACGTTCCTGTCGCAACGAACTTCCCCCTGAGCGATCTCTCACGGAGTTGGAAATGGCACGCAAAGCGGCTGGCAAAACCGAACAGGCAGTCTATGGCGACCAGAGGGTGGTTCGCGGGGTGGGGGGCGAAACGCACCAGACCGCTGAAGAGGGGTATGAAATCCTCACCACCCAGCAGGGCACGCCGGTGTCGGACGATCAGAACACCCTGCGCCAGGGGGCGCGCGGCGCCGCGCTGGTTGAGGATTTCCACTTCCGCGAGAAGATCTTCCATTTCGACCATGAGCGTATTCCGGAGCGCGTCGTGCACGCCCGCGGTTACGGGGCGCATGGCTTTTTCGAGACGCTGAAGCCGATCCCCGAGCTGACCAGGGCCGACCTGTTCCAGCGCAAGGGCGAGAAGACCCCGGCGTTCGTCCGCTTCTCGACCGTGGCCGGCAACAAGGGCTCGTTCGACCTGGCCCGCGACGTGCGCGGCTTTGCCGTGAAGCTCTATACCCAGGAGGGCAATTGGGACCTTGTCGGCAACAACATCCCGGTCTTCTTCATCCAGGATGCGATGAAGTTCCCCGATGTGGTTCACTCGGTGAAGCAGGAGCCCGACAAGGATTTCCCCCAGGCACAGAGCGCCCACGACAACTTCTGGGATTTTATTTCGCTGACCCCTGAGTCGATGCACATGATCATGTGGGTCATGTCTGATCGCGCCATCCCCCGCTCGTTCCGCTTCATGGATGGGTTCGGCGTCCACACCTTCCGGCTGGTCAGTGCGGCAGGCAAATCCACGTTCGTGAAGTTTCACTGGAAACCCAAGCTGGGCTTGCAGTCGGTGGTTTGGAACGAGGCGGTAAAGATCAACGGGGCCGACCCCGACTTTCATCGGCGCGACCTGTGGAATGCCATCCAGAGCGGCGATTTTCCCGAGTGGGAGCTTTGCCTGCAGACGTTCGACGAAAAGTTCGCAGAGAGCTTCGAGTTCGACGTGCTCGACCCGACCAAGCTCATTCCCGAAGAGCAGGTTCCGGCGGTGCCGGTGGGCCGGCTGGTGCTGGACCGCATGCCCGAGAATTTCTTTGCCGAGACCGAGCAGGTGGCGTTCATGACGCAGAACATCGTGCCGGGCATCGAGTTCTCGAACGATCCGCTGCTGCAGGGCCGCAACTTCTCCTATCTCGATACGCAGTTGAAGCGGTTGGGTGGCCCGAACTTCACCCACCTGCCGATCAACGCGCCCAAGTGCCCATTCCATCATTTCCAGCAGGATGGCCACATGGCCTTCCATAACCCGCGGGGCCGGGCCAACTACGAGCCCAACTCGTGGGGGCCGGAAGTCGGGGGGCCGCGGGAGTCGGCGGAGCGTGGCTTCAGCACGTTTCCCGAGGCCGCCGAGGGGCCGAAGATCCGGCAGCGTCCGGAGAGTTTTGCCGATCACTACAGCCAGGCCCGGCAGTTCTACGAGAGCCAGACCCTGGTCGAACAGCGGCATATCGCCGATGCGCTGGTGTTCGAACTGTCGAAATGCGAGGCGCCCAGGATTCGCGAGCGCATGCTCAGCCACCTGCAGAACATTCACGACGAGCTGGCCGATCAGGTGGCGGAGGGGCTTGGAATTGCCGAGCTGCCTGCGCCAGCCGATGCAGCAGTCACGCCGCGCACCGACCTTGTGCCGTCCGAGCCGCTCAGCATTCTGAAGCGCGGCCCGGGCTCGTTCAAGGGAAGGAAGCTCGGCGTGCTGATGACCGATGGCGTCGATGCGGTGCTGCTCGGCGAACTGCAGAACGCTGCGGCGGCAGACGGAGTGACGGTGGAACTGATCGCCCCCACTGTCGGCGGCGTAGTGGCCAGCGACGGCACGGCAATCCCGGCGCAGCACAAGATCGATGGGGCACCGTCGGTCGTATTCGACGCCGTGGCGCTGCTGGTCGCAGACGAAGGGATATTGGGTTTGCTAAAGCTGCCGCCGGCTCGGGACTTCGTATCCGACGCGTACGCCCACTACAAATTCGTCGGTTTCACTGCCGCGGCTACCAGGCTGTTCGAAAAAGTCGGGCTACCCGAAGACCTCGATGACGGGTTCATCGCTCTCGACGCCGCCGCTGATGCAAAGCGCTTCCTGAAACAGTGCGCCGAGCTGAGATTCTGGGATCGCCCCGATGGCGCTTGAGTCTCGCCTGGCGTAGGAGTTCAAGTCAGAGGCCGCGCTCGAACTCGGCCCAGCCGAGCAACTGCTCGGGGCTCGCGACCTCGCCTTCGCCCTCGGGCGGTGCTGCCTTCCTTGCTCGGCTGAGCTTCGCCTTCCAGGCGGCGCGGCGGCGGTTCTCCGCCACGGCAATGGCGTCAGCTTCGCGCCAGCCCTCGATGGTCTCGCCGTCGAGCAGGTCTTCGACCGTGGCGGGCGCGAAGACGTGGAAGGTGATCTTGCGCGCACGGCCGCGCAGCCGCACGGTGCGGGTGCCGGCGCTCGGGAGCCGCCCATCCTTCAGCCAGCGGTGCCGTTCCGAGGTCTTGATGGCGAGGATGTCTTCGATCTCGCGCGGCAGCACGGCCAGGCTCTCGATCCCCGCGAGGGCGGTGGAGATTTTCGCTGAAAGCGTCTCGCGCTGCCCCTCCGCGCCCTCGGGCAGGCGCAACACCAGTTCGCGCGCCTCGAGCGACAGCAGCTTTCGCGCGGACACCGGCAGGCGGGCCCGCACCTCGAGGAAGATCCCCCTGGCCCGCACCGACGAGCCGAGCGTCGCGATATAGGCAAGGGGCCAACTCGCGGCGATCGGCTCGGCAGGCTCGGCTTTCGGCTTCCGTGTCATGCTGTTCAGATAGCGACGCCCCGTGCGGCGTCAATGCCATGCCGGTCACGATCTCGCCACCGGCGGAGAAACCAACAGGTCCGACCGAGGGCTGTTCGTCGGACCCTGGCACACTGCCCGAGGAAGCGACCCTCTCGCTCTGATGGAAACCTCGCTGCTGCCGTTGGAATCCGTCGCAGCCGCGGGGCAAGTTGCCGACGCGGTGAAACCATCCCGCCGTGCCGAGCTTTCTCCCTTGAGACAAGGAGAGACACCGATGGCAGCAGAAGCATTCGAGCGCATTGCATTGGGGGAACGCACTTCTATCCCGCAGCTGGGGTTCGGGGTCTGGCAGATCGATAATGACGAGGTGCCCAAGGCGGTGGGCCATGCCCTCGACGTCGGTTATCGACTGATCGATACCGCGCAGGGCTACGACAATGAAGAAGGGGTGGCCCGCGCCCTGCGCGAAGCGGCGGTGGATCGCTCGGAAATCTTTCTCACCAGCAAGCTCAGGACCAAGGCGATGGGTGTCGAAGGCGCCATCGCGGGCGTTCGCCAGTCGCTGGGAGCGCTCGGCGTCGATTATCTCGACCTGATGCTGATCCACTGGCCGACCCCCGCGCATGACAAGTATGTCGAGACCTGGCGCGGCCTGATCGAGGCGAGGGAGCAGGGGTTGGTACGCGATATCGGCGTCTCGAACTTCACCCGCGAGCAGCTCGAGCGGATCATCGGGGAGACCGGCATCGTGCCGGTGCTCAACCAGATCGAGACGCATCCGCATTTCCAGCAAAAGCAGATGCTGCCCTACCTCGCTTCAAAGGGCATCCGCCACCAGGCCTATTCGCCGCTCGGCAGCGGCGAGGTGCTTGATGATCCCATCATCGGCGAGTTGGCGGCTGCGCGTGACAAGTCGCCGGCCCAGATTATCCTGCGCTGGCACCTGCAGCGCGGTTCCATCGTCATTCCGAAATCCGTCACGCCGGAGCGCATCGAGGAGAACTTCGACATCTTCGGGTTCACCTTGAGCGATGCCGAGATGGGGCGGATCAGCGGCCTGGATGACCCAGAGAACGGCCGCACCGGCAGCGATCCGGAGACATTCAACGATCTCTATTGAGGAGTTCTGGCCTCACAGCACAGTCACCTGGAACAGCCGCACCAGGATGCGCTGCTGCTGCAACTCGGCCTCCAGCGCCTCGCGATAATGGCGCCACCAGGCGGTGTCGACATCGGCCACCATCACCTCGAAAATGGCGATGCGATCGTGAATGGGCTCGCCCCCGCTCGGCTTCCAGGCGCCCTCGGCCGGCGATTGCAGGAACGACGTCACGCCGCCGAACCGATCGGTCAGCTCGGCCTTGGTGCGCTCGAACACTCCGGGCGGAATCAGTGCGCCATCGGGCAGCTCGAGCGGCAGGTAAATCTGGACGACGAACATGGTGGAGTCGCGGTTGCGGGAGGGCAGGGGCCAATGTGCCAGTGCGACAGGTGGATCGTCCAGCCCGGATCTTGCGTTCTGGTGTCAGGATTGGAAGTGCACGGTCGCGCGCTTTCCGACAACCAGTGACCGGCAAATCCGCGCCGTTGAGCAACCGCCACCACCCGCCGCCGTGCCGAGTAAAAAGCCCTTCCAGCCTATTGCGGCAACCTCACCTCAAGGACCAAGTTCCCCTCCAAAGCCGCGGGCAAAGGCGCCGCCGGCCAATGGAGAACCTTCATGAACATCCTCAAATCCGCGCTGGCGATCGGCCTTGTCGGGCTCGCGCTTTCGACCCCGGCGCTGGCGCAGACGGCGCTCGAGCAGGTCAAAACCGCTGGCGCATTGCGGGTCGGCACTGAGGGCACCTATGCGCCCTTCACCTTCCACGATGCCTCGGGCGCGCTGGTCGGGTTCGACGTCGAGATTGCCCAGGAGATTGCCAAGCGCATCGGGGTGAAGGCCGAGTTCGTCGAGGGCCCATGGGACGGGTTGATCGCCGGTATCGACGCCAAGCGCTATGACGTGGTGATCAACCAGGTCGGCATCACCGACGCCCGCAAGGAAAAGTACGATTTCTCCGAGCCCTATATCGCCTCGAAAGCGGCGCTGATCGTCAAGGCCGACAATGCAGATATCACCTCGTTCGAGGCGCTGCAGGGCAAGAAGGCGGCGCAGACCACCACCTCGAATTTCGGCAAGCTCGCCGAGGCCAATGGCGCCGAGATCGTCCCAACCGACGGGTTCGACCAGTCGATCGCGCTGGTGATCCAGGGCCGTGCCGATGCCACCATCAATGACAGCCTGTCATTCTTCGATTTCAAGAAGCAGCAGCCGGATGCGCCGGTGAAGATCGCCGCGACGCAGGCCGATGCCGATTACTCGGGCGTGCTGCTGGCCAAGGGCAAGCCCGAGCTGCTTGCCGCGATCAACGAGGCGCTCGCCGCCATCAAGGCCGACGGGACCTACAGCACGATCTCGCAGAAGTACTTTGGCGAGGACGTCTCGCAGTAGTCGGGCAATCGCCAGCTATTGTATGGATCGGCCTTGAGACGAGGCCGATCCATTGTTTCTGGGAAACTGCGATGATCTTTTGGGAAGTGCCGCCCTGGCTCAACCTGATGCTCGAGTCGCTGCCGTCGCTGCTCTGGGCCTGCCTGCTGTTCACCGTGCCGCTGACGCTGCTGAGCTTCGTGTTCGGGCTGGCTGTCGGCTTCGGAGCGGCTTTGGTGCGGCTGTTTGCGCCGGCGCCGTTTGTCGTGCTGATCCGCTTCTACGTCTGGATCATCCGCGGCACACCGCTGCTGGTGCAGCTGTTCCTGATCTTTTACGGTCTGCCCAGCGTCGGCATCACCCTCGATGCGTTCCCGGCGGCGCTGATCGGCTTCACCCTGAACGTTGGCGCCTATAGCTCGGAAATCATCCGCGCCACGCTGATCTCGGTACCCAAGGGGCAGTGGGAAGCTTCGTTTTCCATCGGTATGACCTGGACCCAGGCGATGCGCCGCATCATCGTGCCGCAGGCCGGGCGCGTTGCGGTGCCGCCGCTCTCCAACACCTTCATCTCGCTGGTCAAGGATACGTCGCTCGCCGCCGCCATTACCGTGCCCGAGCTGTTCCGCGCCGGTCAGCGCATCGTCGCCACCACCTATGAGCCGCTGATCCTTTATGTCGAGGTGGCGCTGATCTACCTCGCGGTCAGTTCGCTCCTCTCGATGCTGCAGGCCCGGCTGGAAAAGCGCCTGTCGCGCTATGGCGGCTTCATGGGAGCGGCGTCATGATCGGGCTCGAAGCCATCCACAAGAGCTTTGCCGATGTCGAGGTGCTGCGCGGCGTTTCGGTTGCGGTGCCCGAGCGAGGCGTCACCGCGCTGATCGGACCCTCGGGCAGCGGCAAGAGCACGCTGCTCCGCTGCGTCAACCTGCTCGAGTTGCCGCAACTGGGCCGGGTCACGGTCGGGGCCATGAGCCTCAGCTTCGAGCCGGGCGCAAGACATGCAAAGAATGATGTATTGGCGCTGCGCCGGCTGACCGGCATGGTGTTCCAGAATTTCCAGCTGTTCCCGCACCTGACGGTGGAAGAAAACGTCATGGAAGGGCTGGTGACGGTGCTGCGCTGGCCGCGCGACAAGGCGCAGGAGCGGGCTCGGGCGCTGCTCGACAAGGTGGGCATGGCCGCCAAGGCGACGGCCTGGCCGGCCAATCTCTCGGGTGGTCAGCAGCAACGCGCTGCCATCGCCAGGGCGCTGGCGCCATCGCCCGAGGTGCTGCTCTGCGACGAGCCGACTTCGGCGCTCGATCCCGAGCTCGCCGCCGAAGTGGTGGAGGTGCTGGCGCAACTGGCGCGCGAGGGCACCACCATGCTGATGGCGACCCACGACCTGCGCCTTGCCTCGACGATTGCATCGGAGGTGGTGTTCCTCGATCGCGGCGAAGTGGTGGAAGCCGGCCCGGCCGCAAGCCTGTTCGGCGCACCGCAGCGGGAGCGGACCAGGCAATTCGTGGCGAGTCTCGGGGGTTAGGGGTGCTCGACTGAGAGAGACAGCCCCCTCCCGGCCTCCCCCACAAGGGGGGAGGTGAAGGGGAGTTTGTGGCTCGATCGTGCCACACTCACCGGCGGGGCACCTCCCCCTTTATGGGGGAGGATGGGAGGGGGCCGTCTCTCTCAGTAGCACACCCGAGGAGTGCGCAAACAAAAGGCCCCGGCGCGAAGCCGAGGCCTTGATGGCGAGCGATGGGGGCGACATCGGCTCGCGCGATGAGACGGGGGAGGTCTCATCCTCCGCACGAGGCGGACTGGCTGATCAATGCGCGAGCGGAGAAAAGGTTGCGTGGGGCGGGACGGCTTGTGACCGAGCAGCCGTGGGGCGGGCGGTGGCGGGATGTTGCTGCCGTCAAAGCGATGGCCTACAGCCGGCCTCAGCGCCGAACCCGGCCCTCGCCGAACAGCGGGATGACGTTGCCGACCCGTTCGGCCGGCTGCGGGCGGGGCTCGAAGGCGCGGACCATGGTGATCGCCTGGTGCTGCACCGCGGCGACGCGCTCGACCTCGACCAGGCCATCGATGGCGCCGAGCAGCTGCTGCGGCGTTACCGGCTTTTCCAGCACCGCATCGATGCCGGCGGCGAGCAGCGGCTTGTGGAAGGCGGCGGCGGCGCGGGTCAGCGCCACGATCTCGAAGGCGCTGCTGGCCAGCTTCATGTGTTTGCGGAGGCCGCGGGCGATATCGATGGCCGGGGCGCCGGGCAGGTCGGTATCGAGCACCACCACGTCGACCGGCGAAATGCGCAGGAACGTCGTCAGCATTTCGACGCTCGAAAAACTGGCGACGCGATAGCCGCCATCCTGCTCCAGCGCGCGGCTGAGGATGGCCGCGAACGCCGGGTTCGCCGCCAAGATCGCCACTGCATTGCTGTTGGACGTCGACACGTGTCCGGCTCCGGGCTTGGGTTAATGCTTCCCTAACACGGGGGGCGGCGGCGTCGAGGGGCGAACTGGCAGTATCCTTAACCGCACCGGCCGGGCAGCCGCGTTAACCCCAGCTTAACCCAATCCTTGGGGCGAATCCGGCCAGCTGTTAATGGAGAGGGCGTGGCAGTAGGCTGAACAAAGCCCAGTATTGCCAACAATTTGAGGCAATTTGCTGTGGCGCAGAGCGAGCTTGGATATCAGGGCGTAGAGCGACGCAAGGCGCGCCGCGTGGTGGCGAACCAGGGGGTCTTGTGCACCGCGTTCGGTCTCGGTGAGGGCGCCCTCGCGGCGCTGGTGATGCTGCTGCCGGCGCTCTTCTACCATGGCCTCGTGCTGCGGGTGCCGGCGGCCGAAATCCCCTTCGGACTCTACAGCGCCTATTCGCTGGTGGTGGGGGTGCTCTACGGCGCGTTCTCGGCCATCTCGGCCAACCAGTTCCTCGATCGGGCGCAGCCGCCGCATACCACGCTGGTGCAGAGCGTGCTGAGCTGGACCGGCGCCTTCGCCATTGCGCTGTTCGGCGCGTTTTTCATCGGCATTGCCGACGATCTGTCGCGCGTTTCGCTGATCGCGGCGTTCGTGCTCGGCGTGCCCGCCTTGCTGCTGGCCCGCACCATCGCCTATGCCGCGGTCACCACCCGGATCAAGGCGGGGCGGCTGCAGTTCCAGAAGGTGGCGGTGGTGGGCAGCCGTTCCGATACGGTGCGTTTTCTCGTCAACGGTAACCTGTGGAAGACCGGCTACCGGCTGGCCGGCACGCTTTACCTCGAGGATGCCGTCGATGCCGAAGGCGCCTATCGCGAAAGCGCAGTGGTGGAGTTTGCCCGGGACTGGGTGTCGCATGGCGCCGAGTTCATCGTGTTTGTCGGCGAGATCGGCGACATCGACGGGCTGGAGCGGCTGACCAACGAGCTGAAGCGCTTTGCCATCAACGTGGTCTGCGTGCCGGCCACCGACAATGTCAGCTTCAAGTTCCTCGACGTGGTGCCGCTTGGCCCCAACAACGCGCTGCGCTCGTTGCGCAAGCCCATGAGCGATGGGGCAGTGCTGGCCAAGCGCCTGCTCGACATTGCCGGCGCCGGCTTCGGGTTATTGCTGCTCAGCCCGCTATTCGCGCTGGTGGCGCTGCTGATCAAGCTCGACAGCCCCGGCCCGGTATTCTTCCGCCAGGAGCGGCGCGGCTTCAACGGCCGTACCTTCCATATCTGGAAGTTCCGATCGATGACCGTCACCGAATCCGGCCACCGGATGACCCAGGTGAAGGCCGGCGACAAGCGCATCACCCGGATCGGCGCCTTCATCCGCCGCACCTCGATCGACGAGCTGCCGCAGCTGATAAACGTCATGAGCGGCGAGATGAGCCTCGTCGGCCCGCGCCCGCATGCACTGGTGCACGATGACGAGTTGGGCGAGCAGCTTGCCAGCTACGCGCATCGCCAGCGGATCAAGCCCGGAATTTCCGGCTGGGCCCAGGTGAACGGCTATCGCGGCGAGACCACGACCTTCGAGCAGATCGAAGGCCGTACCCGGCACGATCTTTACTACATCGACAACTGGTCGATTTTTCTTGATTGCTGGATCATCGTCTTGACGGTTTTCTCGTCCAAGACCCGGCGCAACGCCGTCTGATCCCTGGAGCCCTCGTGCCGACACGCCTCGTGAAACTCTGCGCCTGGCTGCTGCTTGCCGCCATTGCCTTCGTCACACTGGCGCCGATCGGCTTTCGGCCGAACACCGGCTACTCGCCCAGCATCGAGCGGTTCCTCGCCTTCGGCGCGGTGGGCTTTCTGTTCGCGCTCGCCTATCCGCGCCGGCTGTGGCTGATCGTGGTGATCGTCCTGGGGGCGGCTATCGGGTTCGAGGCCTTGCAACTGGTCTCGGCATCGCGGCATGGGCGGCTGTTCGACCTCGCCGTCAAGCTCGCCGGCGGCGGGTTTGGCATTGGCGCAGGGGTGGTTGTCGATCGGCTCTGGCGGCGATTTGGGGCAGGGCGGACGGTTTAGCGGCCCTGGCGGTCACGACCCCGCGACGCCCTCCACCGCAAGCACGTCGGCACCGGAAGCTGCAATGCCTGCCTAATTGCCGGCGCCCATCAGGCCGATGCGGGTGAAGCCGGCTGCGTCGATCAGGCCCATGATCTCCATCACCTGCTGGTACGACACATCCTTGGCGCCGCTCAGATAGATGCGCTGCTCGGTGTCACCGTTGCTGAGCTCCTGGATCAGCGCCACGACATTGTCTTTGCTCACCGGCGTCGAGCCGATGGTGACGGCGCCGTCGCTGGCGACCGAGATGGTCAGCGGCTCGGCATCCGCCTTGGGCGTGGCGGAGCTCTTGGCCAGTTCAACCGGCACGGTGACTGCCATCAGCGGGGCCGCCACCATGAAGACGATGAGCAGCACCAGCATCACGTCGACGAAGGGCGTGACGTTGATCTGGCTCGTCGGCGCAAAGCGCGTCTTACTGCGCCGGCTGCCCCACCCGCTGTTCATCACGTCCATGGCGGAAGCTTCCTCTGCTTTCGTCGAGTCTCGCATCGTTGAGGTCGATCTCGCGCGAGATGGTCGACCACAGCTCGCGGGAGAAGTTTTCGAGGCGCGCGCCGAAGCCGGCGATATCGCCGCTGAACTTGTTGTAGAACACCACCGCGGGAATGGCGGCCACCAGCCCCAGGGCCGTGGCGGCCAGCGCTTCGGCAATGCCGGGCGCCACCACGGCCAGGCTCGCATTCTGCTGCTGGGCGATCGAGGTGAAGGCGTTCATGATGCCCCACACGGTGCCGAACAGCCCGATGAACGGTCCAGCCGAGCCGATGGTGGCGAGGAACAGCAGGCCGCGTTCGAGGCGCGCAATGCGCCGCTGGCCCTCGACCTCCATGGCCGACTGCACCCGCTCGCGGAAGGTCGGCACATTGAGCGGGGCGCCACCGTCGACGCTCAGGCGCCACTCCTTGAGGGCGGAGAGAAACAGCGCGCTTATCGCCGGGATGGTGCGGCCCGGGTTGATGGCCTGCTCGATCTGCGCCAGCGATTTGCCCGACCAGAACAGACGCTCGAAGCGGCCGGCGGCCCGGCGCTCCCATGAGATGGCGAGCCAGCGGTCGACGACGATCGCCCATGTCGCGACCGATGCCAGCAGCAGCCCGATGAGGACGGCCTGGCCGACGGGATGCGCCTGAAAAAACAGATGGAAGAGGTCGAACTGTATGGGCAGCGTCTCGGCGGGCGGGGCCGGCAGCACCGTTGTCTGGTCCATTTACCTATCTAACCACGCTCGTTCCGACTACCGACTTCGTTCTGACGATCGCGGCAAAGACCGCGATCGAACCCTTCTGGGACGCTTACTGGTTGGCGCTCCAGCCAGCATTGCCGCTGGAGAGGGCGCTCATGATTGCCTCGGTGGTTGCCTGCCTGTCGGCCTCGCTCCGGCCGTTGCTGAGGCTCTCGCCGCCGGATCCGCCGCCGCCGCCACCACCACCGCCGCCGCTGTTCTGGCTGCCGGAGGAACTGCCGTTGCCGCCGCCGCCACCGTCTCGGTTGCCGACCAGGGCCTCGGCGAAGGCCGAAGCGTTCTTGCCGCCGATACCGCCACTGGCCAGCACCTCGACGATGACCGCCGCGCTCATGTCTTTGCCACTGAGCCCGCCGCCGGAGAGAATCTGGGCGATCGGGCCGGCATTGCTGGCGCTGAGGCCCACCTTGCGCAGCGCGTCGGCGATCTCGCCGCTGCCGACCGATGCGCCGGTCGTGACCTTGCCGCCCAGTCCGTTGACCTTGGCGTTAGCGGAAACCGTCTTGGCTGCTGCGGGCACCACCTTCTTGGATGCCGCCACGGCTGCCTCATTGGCGGCCTTGGCATCGGCGGCGGCCTTTTCCGCGGCTGCAGTCTTGTCGGCGGCCTCGTCGGCCAGTTGCTTGGCGGCAGCCTGGGCCGCCTCGTCATCCGCCTGCGCTGCGGCTGCAGCCGCTTCCGCCTGCGCCTGGTTCTCCTGCGCCTGCTTCAATGTCGCGTCGGCGGCCTGCTGGTTGGCGTTGGCCGCTTCGAGCGCGGCCTGCGCTTCCTGCTGCGCCTGTGTCGAGGCAACTGCTGCTGCCTCGGCGGCAGCCTTGGCCTCGGCCGCGGCCGCCTGCGCCGCGGCAGCTGCCTCGGAGCCGGCTTCGGCAGCGTCAGCCGCCGCCTGCAGCGCATCGGCGTTCTGTTGGGCCTCTGCCGCAGCTGCGGCAGCCGCCTCGGCTGCGGCCGCCTGCTGCGCGGCTGCGGTCTGCTGCTCCGAGGCCGTGGCGGCCGCTGTGCTTGCCGCGGCCTCGGCCGCAGCGGCTGCGGCCGCAGCATTCAGCGCCTCCTGGGTTGCCGCGGCCTGAGCGGCCGCTGCCTCCTGAGCTGCGTTGGCTGCAGCGGTGGCTGCGGCCGCAGCCTCTTCCTTGGTGATCTTGCCGGCCGCGGCATCCTCGGCCGCCTGGTTGGCCGCGATCAAGGCCGTCTCCGCGGCAGTGGCCTTCTGGGTTGCGTAGTTCTGCGCGCCGGTCAGTACTGCATTGGCGGCCGTAAGTGCGATCTGCGCGACGATCCTCGCGAGGGTGTTCCTGGCTCTGGTGAGCGCTGTCTGTGCTGCCTGCTGGCCCTGCTGGGCGATACCCACGGCAGCCTGGGCCTGGGCCGAGGTGTCGGTGGCCCTCTGCGAGGCTGTGGCAGCGGCAGCGGCAGCGGTATCCTTGGCGTCGGCCGCCGCGCTCTTCTGGGCGGCGTTCGCAGCCGCTTCCGTTGCCGCCGTCTGGGCAGCCGCGGCGGCGGCGGCGGCGGCGTCGCGCTCGGCTTCCGAGAGAGACTGGTCGGCCGCTGCAGCAGCGGCGACATCGGCCAGCTGTTGCGCGGTGGCCGCAGCGGCGGCTGCAGCGGCATTGGCAGCTTCGGCTTCGGACCGGGCCACCGTCGCCTCGGCGCCGAGCGTTGCCGCGGTGGTGGCCGCATCCGCTGCCTCCTGCGCACTCACGGCCGCGGCCTCGGCAGCGGCGAGCGCCGCGGCGTCAGCCTGGGCGGCGGCTTCGGCGGCTGCCGCAGCGGTTGCTGCGTCCTGCTGCTGCTGCGCGGTGGCGGCCGCGGCGGCATCGTTGGCCGCCTGCTGTTCGGCAGTGGCGGCCTGGGCCGCCGCCAGCGCGGCGTTCGCGGCATCGATCGCTGCCTGCGCTTCCGCCTGGGCGTCGGCCAACTGCTTGGCGGTGAGCTCCTTGGCGGCATTGCCGGCGGCGAGGGCATCGGCTGCCGCCTGGGCGTCGGCGAGGGCCTGCTCGGCTGCCGCCTGCTGGGCCAGCGCGGCATCGAGTGCGGCAAGGGCGGCGGCGTTGATCTCGGCCAGTTCGGCCGCAGCCTTGGCGGCTTCGGCTTCGGCGGCGGCGAGGGCGGCCGCGCGCTCCGAGGCGGCCCGTGCGGCCTCAGCCGCGGCGCGTGCAGCGGCAGCGGCGCGGTCGGCGGCACTGTCGCTCGAGGTCAGCAGGCTGCCGGTCGGCTGCGTTTCAGGCTGCAACACGGCCGTCAGCGGCCCGACGGAGCCGGCAAGTTTGCCGGCATCCGGCAGTTTGCCGCTGCCGGGAAGCTTGCCGGTGTCGATCATGATCGGCCTTGCAAGCGGGATCGGTGGCGCCTCAGGCGCGATTTCGGCGACGGGGGTGACGGGGGCGGGGGGCTCGGTCGGCGGCGCAACGGCTTCGATCAGCGGCTCGACGAGCAGGGCTGGGGCCGGGAGCTCCACCGGCAGAGCTTCGACCAGCACCGGGGCCGGGGGTGGGGGCGGAACGGTCGGTTCGACCACCGGTGGCGTCGGTGGTACGAGTGGAACCTCGACCAGCTCGACGTTCAACGGCTCCGGCTCAGGCGGTGGGGCAATCTTGGGCAAAGGGTGCATTGCGGCAAACACCACCGCCGCAAGCACTATGGTGGTGTGCGCAACCCCGGAGAGCAGCGCCGGCAGCGCCAGCAACAAGGACGGCGTCGTATCGTCGGTTGCCGGATAGGCAGTGGCCGAGGGAACCGCGTGCCCCAGTTCGACGGCGCGCATCGATGTCTTGCGCTCATGGATCTCGTGCGGGAGAGGAGCGGCCCTGCGCGTCAGGCCGCGCGATCCCGGCAGCACCTCAGACCCTGGGAAAGCCCTGGAGTCGCGGTTTCTGCGCCGGGCCGAGGCCGGCACGACAGCACCTGCCTTGAGGTGCACCCACTGCTTGCGCTTGAAGGCGCTGATGCGCCCGGCGAGGATGCTTTCGAGTTCAGGCGAGGGTTGGACCGGCTGGACCTTGCCGGCCTGGCCGCGACGCAGCAAATGCAAGCTCTCTACACCCACAGATCACACCCTCCAACGAGAGCCGCCGCAGGCGAGGCTCCCGGTACTTGAAGATGAAGGTGTCCGGCGCAGTTGGCCGGACACTCAGAAACGTTCGCCTCAAGCCGTGAGGCAGGTCACGGATTGCCGAGCTGGAAGTTGAGACCGAGCTTGACCACGTCGAGGCTACCCTCGGTGCGCAGTTCGGTCGGGATCGCGAGGAAAGCGGGGTCGATCGCGGTGGCGGTCGAGTTGCACTGTGCCTGGTCCGCCCCCAGCCAGATGTGCTGGTACTTCAGGTCGAGCGACATGCTGTCGGTCACCTTGACGCTGACGCCGGCACCGGCGAGTGGCCCGACGTGGTTCATCTCGAAGTTGCAGCCGAGATCGCCTTCGAACGATGAACCTGCGAAGCCAAGACCTGCCTCGCCATAGACGAGGATGCTATCGAAGGTGAAGCCCGCCTTGGCGGTTGCGGTCGCCAATCCATCCCAGGTTCCGACGCCGCCGAACAGGCCGTCGAGCTCGCCGGTAATGTTGGCGATGGAGGCGCTGAACTCGGCGCCGACGAGGAAGGTCTCGGTCGCCATCCAGTTATAGCCCGCCTGAAAACCGACCAGTCCGCCTGCCTGATCGTAATCGTAGGTGAACTCGTCGGGCGCCGCGTCGCACGACTCAATCGGGAACACCGGGATCAGGTTGAAGTTGAGCAGGCTGATGCCGATGTCGCCGCACCCGTTGCGATTGCCCCATCCATAGCCGGCATGCGCGCCGACATAGAAGCCCGACCACTGAGCTGCCGGCGCCGCCACCAGATCCTCAACAACTGGCGCCGGCGTCATGTCGGCCGCGACAGTCGGCGTGACGATCCCCAAGACGATCGCCGCCACCCCAAGAAAAACTGACCTCATATCCAGTACCCCCATTCGATATACTGTTGTTTGACTCCTACGGTAACGCTTTATTAGGAATTGAGTCGTGTCGAATCTGCAACACATCGGCGCTTTCTGCGAATCGGTGTCGCGCAGAAGGTCAGTATTTCCGGGGCTTTCGGGAGCTTCCTCGCTCGCGCCGGTGGCTGAGTCGAGGTTCTTGAGGCCGTATCGCCCTGACGTGGAATACTTTGAATCCGTGAGCGAATTCTGTATTTCGTGATCGCTGGGGCGGGCTTTCAGGCCCAGGCTGGCGCGATGGCCCAAAATGGGAAAATGCACCCCGGGGGCCTCGGCAAACGCCTCCTCGCAGGCTTGCGAAACCGGTTGATTGGTCGCGCGGAGCGCCGGTTTTTGGCACTTTTCGCCGGTGACTTGCGTCGTTTTCGGCCTTTTTGAGGAGCGGCGCGCCGGCTTTGGGGCGTCTCCGATGCGTTCGACAAGGCGCCGGCCCGCTGCTAGACCCGCGGCAACACCCGAGAGAGCCAATGACACTGCTGGGCGACCTGACCCTGAGCGAGATTGCGTCGCGGATCGGCGCCATGCTGATCTTTGCCTTCCTGCAGGGGCTGGTTCTGGCTGGCCTGGCGCGGGCGCTGGGCGATCGGCGGCCCGAACTCGAGGGGCGGCTCAGCCCCAACCCGTTCGCGCAACTCTCCCTATGGGGGATGGCGCTGGGCGTGCTGTTCACCATGGGCTGGGTGCGGCCGCTGCACTACGACGTGAGTAGCAACCGGCTGGGCGGCTGGGGAGTGCTCCTGGTCATTGTCGGCGGGCTCGGCGCCATGGCGCTCCTCGTGCCGGCCATCGACCTGCTGCGGCCGCTGGCCCTGCTGCTGCCGCGCTCGGGCGGCTATGCGGTGCTCTATTGGCTCAGCCAGTTGCAGCTGCTGGTGGCGGGGGCGGTGGCGCTGAACCTGCTGCCGATCCCCGGCCTCGTCGCCGGCGCCATCTGGCAGGCGGTGTGGCCAGGGCAGGGGAGGCGGCTCGGCCGCCACGAAGCGCTGGGCCTCGCGGTGGTTACTGTCGCGGTCGTCGCGGGGCTGGTTCCGGCACTGGGTCCGGTGGTGCTGCCGTATCTGTCGCTGGTGGGGCGATAGGGATCTGCGCCGTCGGGGCTCCGAGGACCCCCTCTCTTGCGAAAACTAAGGACTTAGCTGCGCTAAGCCCAAGTTTTCGCTTTCTCCCCCGCCAAGGGGGAGATGATCCGTGCCTTCCATTTGCACCGTAGCACCAGTCGGGACTCTCCCCCTTGGCGGGGGAGAAAGCAAAATCTTAGGTTTAGCCGTTTGGCTAAGCCTTTAGATTTTGCAAGGGGGGCCTGGAGGGCACGATGGCCAGCCATCTGATTGCGGCCCTATCCCCTCAGGCCCACGCCATGATGTCGTCGAGCGCCCGCGAGGTGATCGCTTCCTTTTTGGCGATGGTCTTCTCGGTGGATTTCCAGCGGCCGACATGGCCCTCGGGCTTCGATATGGAGACCGGAGGAAACAGGCCGAAATTGACGTTCATCGGCTGGAAGCTGCGCGCGCCGGAATAGGCTTCGGCTTCGAGATGGCCGCCGGTGATGTGGTTGATCAGCGCGCCCATTGCCGTGGTGGCTGGCGGGATCGCCAGCTGTTCGCCGCGGGCCTCGGCGGCGGCCATGCGGCCGGCCATCAGGCCGACAGCAGCACTTTCGACATAGCCCTCGACGCCGGTGACCTGGCCGGCAAAGCGCAGCCGCGGCATCGCCTTGAGCTTCAGGTTGGCGTCCAGCACCTTGGGCGAGTTGAGGAAGGTGTTGCGGTGCAGCCCGCCGAGCCGGGCGAACTGTGCGTTCTCGAGACCGGGGATCATGCGGAAGATCTCGGCCTGGATGCCGTAGCGCATCTTGGTCTGGAAGCCGACCATGTTCCAGAGGGTCCCAAGCGCGTTGTCCTGGCGCAGTTGCACGATGGCATGCGCCTTGACGGTGGGGTTGCGCGGGTTGGTGAGGCCGACCGGCTTCATCGGGCCCCAGCGCAGGGTGTCGCGGCCGCGCTCGGCCATCACTTCGATGGGCAGGCAGCCGTCGAAATACGGTACCTTCTCCCAATCCTTGAACTCATGCAGCGGGGCGCTGATCAGCGCATCGACGAAGGCATTGTACTGCGCTTCGTCCATCGGGCAGTTGAGGTAATCCTGCCCGTTGCCCATCGGCCCGACCTTGTCATAGCGCGACTGGGCCCAGACGATGTCGTGGTTGATCGACTCGTAGTGGACGATCGGCGCGATGGCGTCGAAGAAGGCGAGCGAATCCTCGCCGGTCAGCTGCTGGATCGCCTCGGCAAGGGCAGGAGAGGTCAGCGGCCCGGTGGCGACGACGACGTTCTGCCAGTCCTCGGGCGGCAGGCCGGCCACTTCGCCGCGCTCGATCGAAATGTTCGGGTGGCTGTGGATGGCGGCAGTGACCGCATCGGAGAAGGCGTCGCGATCGACCGCCAGCGCTCCACCGGCAGGCAGTTTGTGCGCATCGGCGGCGCGCATGATCAGCGAGTTGCAGCGGCGCATTTCTTCATGCAGCAGGCCGACCGCATTGTGCTGGTGATCATCGGAACGGAAGCTGTTGGAGCAGACCAGTTCGGCGAAGCCTTCGGTCTGGTGGGCGTCGGTCTTCTGGGTCGGGCGCATCTCGTGCAGCACCACCCTGGCGCCGGCCTCGGCGGCCTGCCAGGCGGCTTCGGAGCCGGCGAGCCCGCCGCCGATCACATGAATGGGTTCGAGGTGTTTTGACATGGGCGCCAGATAGCAAGACCTGCCCGCCCGGGCAATGGCGTGGCGCCCCCTGGGTGGAGCGGGACCAATCAAACACCAGCCTCCGATATTGTCCTGGTGGTCCCGCAACCACCGTGTCACCCCGGCTGAGGCTAGTTTGGCGCCATTGAGGACGCCCGCTAGTCGAGCCAGGGGAAGCCGTCCGGATCGGCCTTGGCGCGTTCGAGGATGAAGGCGTCATCGTGGCCGCGGATTTCGTCGAGGAAGGGAAAATCCTCGGGCGCGACGGCGATCCGGGCAAGCGGCGTAACCGCGACGAGGCTCGCCCATTGCGGCACATGGGCGCGCTGGCCGCCGACAGTGAGCGGCGGCATCTGTTCGAAGCTGTCCCGCGGCAGCAGATAGAGCATGCCAGGGCGGAAGGCGCGGGCCTCGAGCGCCGGCCGGCTGATGGAGAAGAAGTAGAACGGGTCGCCGAGCGCGCCGCCTTCGAGTTCGAGCCGCGCCGCCGAGTTGACCAGCAGCATCGGCTGTGCCGCGCGATCGAGGATGGCGTAGTACATCGACCACAACCCGTCGGAAGCGCCGTAAACTGCCTCGCGGTTACCGAATGGGTGCGCGTCGTGCGACTGGCGCGGCTCGAACTCGGTGATGGCGTCGTTCTGCGAGCCATGCGCGATAAGGGCCCTCGCTTCGACGATGTGAGCGATGAACTGCCAGCGCGGCCAGGGCAGGTTGTAGTCGATCAGCGCGTTGGGACCCTTGGCGAGGCTGCGATCGAACAGCGCATCGAATGCCGCTGCGGCGTCGGCGCCCGGCATTGGCGGGCGGGTGAGAAAGGGCGAACGTTGAGGCATGGTGGCTCCCGGCGCGATCGTGCGGCAACCTAGCATCGCCAGCGATAGATGGAACGCCTCGCTCCGCCGGTTGCGTGTGACGGGAGCGACGGATAGCAATGACGCCCGAACACGGAGGCCAGCATGACGATCACGCTTTGGGGACGCTTGAGCTCGGGGAACGTCCAGAAGGTGGTGTGGGCGCTCGAGGAACTCGAGCTGCCCTACGAACACGTGCCGCTGGGCGGCGGGTTCAAGGGTAACGACACGCCCGAATACCTGGCGATGAACCCCAACGGCCTGGTGCCGACGTTGCGCGACCGCGGCCTCACCATCTGGGAGAGCCACGCCATCGTCCGCTACCTGAGCGCCGAATATGGCAGCGGGCTGCTGTTCCCGATGGAAGCGCGCGACCGGGCGGTGGTCGACCAGTGGACCGACTGGACGGCGACGACGTTTCAGCCCGCCTGGATCGGGTTGTTCTGGCTGAAGGTGAGGACGCCCGTGGCGCAGCAGGATGCGGCGGCGATCGACAAGGCGCTGGCGGCCTCGGTGAGGTGCTTCCGGATGCTGGAGGCGCGGCTGGCCGATGCGCCATATCTGGGCGGCGATGAGCTGAGCTATGCCGATATCGTCGCGGGCGCGGCGATGTTCCGCTGGTCGACCATGCCGATCGAGCGGCCGTCGCTGCCGCATGTCGAAGCCTGGCACGCCCGGCTCAACGAGCGCGCGGCGTTCCGCAAGGCGATCAACGTTTCATACGAGGAACTGGTGGGGCGGCTGGCGTTCTGAGCCGCTTGGTAGAGCTCAGTTTGCGCCACCCACTCGGTGTCATCCCAGCGAAAGCAGGGGAGCCATTTCGCCACTTGCATTAGCCGATAGGATCCCAGCTTTCGCTGGGATGATCCCGGTGAAGGAGGCGATGTGGAGGTCGATCTGCCAAACCAGAACCGAGCCCCAAAAAGGCTGAACGCCCGCTTCTATCAGGAAGCGAGCGTTCTACGATACCGGCGTCAGGCACGAACCAGAGAGCGAACCGTTAGATGGTGCGCGCATGGTCGCGGGCGATGCGCTGGATGTCGGTGCGAGTGATGCCGAGATCGCTCAGCTGACGGGTGTCGAGAGCGTTGAGCTCACGGACGGT
>NZ_DASZAW010000112.1:0-46344 GCF_035944845.1 Devosia sp.
CGTTCTCGGCGATGTTGAGCGCCAGATTGGAGCCCATTACTGCGAGCCCGATCAGGCCGATATCGGCAGACGCCATCATTATCTCCATTGGGAGTCATTAGGATTTCTTTGCGCGGCTTTTTGGCACGGGCGACGCCCGAATGCCACCCCATCGGCAGCCCGACCTGCCTGCCCTGTGTACGTTCCTCACCGCCGAGGTCGCCCGGTCTTACCAAGCCGCGCATCATCCACTAGTCTCGCGCCGCCTGAACCTGGGAGGGGCACTGACTTTGGACTCGATTTCTCTATTCAATCTGGGCGGCAAGCGCGCCTTGGTCACCGGGTCGAGCCGCGGCATCGGCTTCGGCATTGCTGCAGCACTGGCCGGTGCCGGCGCCGAAATCATCCTCAACGGCCGCGACCCGGCAGCCCTCGGCGAAGCCGCGTCGCGTCTCGCTGATGATGGCGCGCTGAACGTCAAGGCGCTGGCCTTCGACGTCACCAGCGAAGACAGCGTCGAAGACGCCATTGCCCATGCAGAGACCGAGATCGGGCCGATCGACATCCTCGTCAACAATGCCGGCATGCAGCACCGGGCACCGCTCGAAGAATGGCCGCTCGACAAGTTCAGGCAGGTCATCGACACCAACCTGACTTCGGCCTTCATCGTCGGCCGCGCCGTGGCGCGCGGCATGATCGCCCGCAAGTCGGGCAAGATCATCAATATCTGCTCGGTGATGAGCAACCTCGCCCGCCCCTCGATCGCCCCCTATGCGGCGAGCAAGGCGGCGATCGCCAATCTGACACGCGGCATGGCGGTCGATTGGTCCAAGCACGGCCTCAACGTCAACGGCATCGCCCCCGGCTATATCCGCACCGAACTCAACGAGGCGCTGCTCAAGAACCAGGAGTTCAACTCCTGGGTCGAAAAGCGCACGCCCATGGGCCGCTGGGGCGACCCGGCCGAGCTGGGCGGCGCCGCCGTATTCCTCGCTTCCGACGCTTCCACCTTCGTCAACGGACACATCCTCTATGTCGACGGCGCCTTCACTGCCACCGTTTGAGAACGCGCGGATCATCATCGCCATGGGCGTGTCGTCGTCGGGCAAATCAGCCACCGGCGCGGCCATAGCGCGGCGCCTGCATGCGCCGTTCCTCGATGGCGACGGCTACCACCCGCCGGCCAACAAGGAGAAGATGCGCAACGGCATCCCGCTCACCGACGAGGATCGCTGGCCCTGGCTCGAAACGCTGGCCGGCGCGTTGCATGAAGCCGCCGCGCAGAAGGGTGTCGCGGTCGGCGCCTGCTCCTCGCTGAAGCGCGCCTATCGCGATTTCCTCACCGAGAAGGCGGGTGAGCCGATCCTCTTCGTCTTCCTCGACGGCGACATCGACACCATCCGCAAGCGCATCGAAGCCCGCAACCACGAGTTCATGAGCCCAAAACTGCTCGACAGCCAGTTTGCAACGCTCGAACGCCCTGCCCCGGACGAAAACGTGCTGGCGGTGTCGATCGAAGATCCGATCGAAACCGTCGCCACCAAGGTGGTGAAGCAGCTCGGCCACCTGAAGGTGTTCAAGCGGGGCCAGTAGGCCTGCAGCACGCCCTCGCTTTGAACATTTCACGATTGAGTTGCACCGGCTCAGTGTTTGCGCTCGATGCGGCACCTCCCCACGGCGTCATCCCCGCGCAGGCGGGGACCCAGTGGGATCTCTCGGCCTCAGCGAATTCCGCAGCATCCCACTAGGTTTCCGCCGGCGCGGGAATGACGCCGGTGACGGGCTGAGATGCCGTGCTGCATCTGCTCAGAACCCGAACGAGAACTGCCCGGTTGGCGAAGCGGCTTTTTCCAGCGCCAGCATTTCCATCTTGGCCCTGACGCCACCCGGCGAAGAGAAGCCGCCGGTCCGGCCGTCGGCGGCCAGCACCCGGTGACATGGGACGATCAGCGGGATCGGGTTGGCGCCCATGGCGGCGCCCACCGCGCGCGACAGCGCCACGTCGCCGAGCCAGCGGGCGATGGCGCCGTAAGTCGTGGTTTCGCCCCAGGCGAGCCCTCGGATGTGCTCGTAGATGCGTCGGCTGACCTCGGGCACGCGCGACAGGTCGAGCACGACATCGGCGAAATTATCGTTCGTCCCCTCGGCATAGGCGAGGACCCGAGTTGCGATCTCCGGCTGCCCATCGGCAGCCTCGACGCCATCAGCCTGCTCGAGCCGCGCCCGCATTTGCTGAGCCGTATCGCCGGGCAGCAGCACGCGTGATATCCCGGCATCGGTCCAGCCGATCGCCATGGGCCCAAGTGCGGTATCGAGCATGCGGTAGTGCATGGCGGCAATGTAGTAGCGCCGGGCAGCGGAATGAACCCGGAAACTACGAAATTCCGATTGCCGAAAGCCACTCACGCAGCTCGCGCCTCAGCAGGCCGCGCAGCGTCCCCTCGCGAGAGAATCCCCACCACAGCACTGCACCCTGCCATTGGCTGGCCATGAGCCGGCCCAGCAACTCCTGCCGGGCCGGATCAGCGCTGAGACGCCGGCCCAGCGCCTTGGTCATCGCCCGGTTCCAGGCCACGCCACGCTCCCGTAGCACCGGATCGCGAAAATCTTCGCGCAGCAGCAGCAGGCCCTGCGCCGCCTCGTCGCCCGCGCCATAACCGGCCGACAGCCGGACCAGCAGCGCGATCGCTCCCTCCGGATCGACCGGATGGCTGGCATCGGCGCCGGCAACGTTGAGGTCGAGCTGATCCCACATCCACAGCAATGCCGCGCGCAGCAACGCCTCGCGATTGCCGTAGCGCTGCACCAGGGTAGCAGGCGAGAGCCCGGTGGCTGCCGATGCCGAGGCGAAGGTCAGCCCGGCCGGGCCCTCACGCGACACCAGTGCCGCAACGGCCTCAACGACATCCTCATCTGAAATCTTGCGGGGTCTGGACATGGCTTCCAATATAAACGAATGTTTGTTTATAAATGACTTACGTTAGCACCGACAAGGAGAATCGCCATGGCCCGCATCGTTGGCTACATCGCTTCGAGCCTCGACGGCTTCATTGCCGACCCCCAGGAGTCGCTGGCCTGGCTCACCCAGCGCACCGATATGCAGCTGGGCCAGTTCGACTACAACCTGTTCATCAAGCGCATCCGCACCGTGGTGATGGGCCGCGGCACCTATGACTGGCTGGAGCGCGAGAACATCCCTTGGCCATATGGCGAGCAGCGTGTCATCGTCGTGACCTCCCGCCCCTTGCCCGCACCGATCGGCCAGTTAGAAACCCGCACCGACATCGACGCACTGGTCGCCGAACTTCGCGCCCTCGACGATGGCGACGTCTGGATGCTCGGCGGCGGCCAGTTGCAGATGGCCTTCATGGAACGCGGCGCGCTCGACGAGATCGAGATCTACGTCATCTCACACCTGCTCGGGGGCGGGTTCCCGCTGTTTCCGGCCACCGGGTTTGAGAAGAGCCTGAAGCTGCTGTCGTCGAACACGCTCGGCGCCGGCTGCGTGCGACTGCACTACAGCTTCGAGTAAGCGCTGGACGCCAGCAAGGCTCACATGCGTGACTCAGCGCCAGTCGGTGAGCTTGCCACCAGAAAGCGCCCACGCTCGGTGTCATCCCCGCGAAAGCGGGGACCTCTGTTTGCGATCGTGCCGCAGGCAAGAAAACAGAGGTTCCCGCTTTCGCGGGAATGACCCGGTGGGTGGGGCACCGCCATAACAGCGCACCGCCCTAGATCGGCTGGCTCTCCAGCACGATCTCCCACTTGTCGCCGAGCGCAATCTGGATCTCCGAGGCCACAAACGGCAGCAGCGCGTTGAACTCGTTGCGGTCGCGCTCGGAGATCCGCCAGGTCGGGTCGTTTGGGTTGTCCCAGTTGACCTGCCGGTCGTAGAGTTCGTTGAGCCGGGTCAGCCGCCGGATGATATCGTTGGAAAAGCCCCAGAAGCCGATCTCGGTGGCATGGCCGTCAACGAACAACGGGGCCAGCCCATGGCTGACCATGCCGAAATCGACGAGGAACACCACCTGCTTCACTGCGGATCGCGCCCCAGTTTGACGAGGTTCCCACGCCGCTTCCGGCGTCTCGTCCGTCCAAGCGACCGATACTGTCTTGCTTGAGGTCATAGGACCTCCGCCATGTGCCATAAATAGGGCAGCACCGCCCTCGATCGGAGGCGTGGCCTCCGCCGTACCAGATAGCTCACTGTCTATCGCCCCCTCAGTTCCGTCCGCAGGGGCAAGGTTAGCCAGTTCGGCTTGTGTGAGCAATTTATGTCCAGGCGAGTATCCACCTGCTTGTGCAAAAGCTCAGGCCAACCAAACTCCAACTAGTGCGACGACGGCGGGAATTGTCTGTACAAACAATATCTTGCGACTAACGGTGACGGCCCCGAACAGACCGGCGACGGCAACGCAGAGGAGGAAGAAGATCTTGATCGGATCGCCAGCCTCACCCAGCCAGATCCCCCAGATCAGTCCGGCTGCGAGAAAGCCGTTATAGAGTCCCTGATTGGCCGCCAGCGTTTTGGAGTCGGCGGCGAAGGCCGGCGTGGTGCCGAACGCCTTCATGCCCTGCGGCTTGTCCCAAAGGACCATCTCGAGGATGAGGATGTAGATGTGGATCAGGGCAACGATGCCCGTCAGAATGCTGCCGATCATGCCCGCGACTCCGTGCTGGATAAGCGGAGCCTAATGCAAAAGGCCGCCCATTGGGCGGCCTTCGCGCGAGCAGAACGCGGAAGTCAGTGCTTGAGCGCGTCGCGGGCCGCCTGCTTGACCTTGCCGGCAGCCTTCTGCACCGAACCTTCCACCTTGTCGGCGGCGCCGTCGGCCTGCAGCTTGCTGTCGCCTGTGGCCTTGCCGATGGCCTCCTTGACGTTGCCGCGCGCCTGTTTGGCGGCGCCCTTGATCTCGTCCTTGTGCATTTTCCCGGTCTCCCTGGGGGTTAGCGTTCGGGGCGGATAATGCCGGCCAGTTGCCAAACGTTCCGGCCGCCGGACGAATTAATCCGGCGGCCATGATCTTACCCCTGCCGGTTGGCGTAGACCTTCATCGAGCCCGACAGGTACTGGGCGAAGCCCGGTTCGATCGCCTCGAAGCGGGCGATGAAATCCGGGTGCGACAAATAGAGGTCGGCGAGGCCGGCATAGGCCTCGGGCGGGCACGGCTTGCCCCACATCTGCGATACCCAGGCGCGGTGGCGCCCGAGCAGCGGATCGAGGCTGGGCGAGCCCATCGGCACGCCGCGGCGCAGGCCCTCGGCCAGGCCCTGCTCCAGGTCGTGCAGCTCCTGGTTGAGCTCGAGCTTCTCGGTGTCCGACAGGCTTTCGTACTTGCGCTTGCTGAGCGCGATGCGCTCCGGCATGTCGCCGCCATAGTGCTCCACCAGCCAGGCCTCGTACTCGGCCTGCTTGTCGGGCGAGATGCCCTTATACAAATCCGCGTTTCTCATCGCGCGATCTCCTTCAAGACTGGCGATCGTGCGGTCGATCGTCCTGACAAGTTGGGCATAGCGCTTGGCTTCTTCACTCAGCCGCTCGCGCTGCTGGCGCAGTGTTGCGAGCCGATCGAAGTCAGGTGCATCGAGGATGGCGGCAATCTCCGACAGGGGAATGCCGAGTTCCCGGTGCAACAGGATCTGCTGCAGGCGCAGCAGTTCCTCCTGTCCGTAGTGGCGATAGCGGTTCTGCCCGGTGAACGCCGGTTTCAACAGACCAATCTGGTCGTAGTGGTGCAGCGTCCGGACCGATACCCCGGACAGTCTTGCAACCTCTTTGACGGTAAGTGTTTTCATCACGCGCGTTCTCCGCGGGCTTGGGGATAGTCCCTGACGCTACGTGAGGGTCAATATCGATTTGCGCAGAAGCTGCGACGGCTGGCTTTACGTCGCATCAACCAGGCCTCCCGCTATCGACGACAAATGTGGAAACTCGGTATTTCGTTGGCCGTTCCTCCCCGACAGACTGAGTTCCTGCGAGGTGAAATGGCCCAACGGATCGACATACAAGAGTTGCTTATCTGGGCGTTTCGTCACCAGTCGGTAGAGACGGCGACCGCCTCCGACCCTGACGCACTGACGGTATACTGGGCGGTGCTCGCGTTGCCCGTACCGCATGCCACGGTGATCCGCCGCTTTGCTCGCGAGGCGCGCTGCCCCGATTGGCATGCCGCCCACACGCGCTGCGTTTCGCTCGACGGCGTTCGCCGGTCGCGCAGGCTCTACACCGAGTGGGTCCGCGCCCTGGTCGTGCTGCAACGGACCCTTGAAGGCTCGCTTGGCCGCTTCACCGTCACCGGCCCCAGCCTTGACGATCAGCCCTGGCTACGCGAGCGCCTGCGCGCCTAGCGGCACTGCTGCACCAGCCGCGTCAGCGCCGCGGACGAACCGGTGAGCCCGAAACTGTGGACCGGATAGCGGCCGTCCGCATCGACGACATTGAGCCCCTGCCCCGATCTCAGCAGCGCCACCAACGGCCCGTTCGCCGGCACGCTGCCGGCAAACATCCCATCCATTGCCTCGTAGCGCATCGACAGCCGCTGGGTGGAAACGCCGACACTGAAATCGACGTCGTTGACCTCGTCTTCATCCGGCGAGCGCTCGGCTCCCGCCGCAAGATCGTAGCGGATGAAGACCTCGCCAGCCGAGCAGGTCATGAATAGGTAGGCATCGGGCCGGTCGGTGGCACAGGCGGCGACGGTGAACACCAGCCCGCCCTCATCTTCCTGGGCGCCCGCCGTCCAGGTTTCGCAGGCTTCCTCCGCTGCCGCCGGGAGCGTTGTTCCAAGCAGCAATACGGCAACCAGCCAGAGAGCCCGGATCATGGCGCCTCACCGAGATAGCTGACCTCGATTCGCTGGAACAGCGGGCCCTGCTTCATCGTGCCGAGCCATCTGTCGAACTCGGCCACATCCTTGAACCCCGCCTTCCGCGCATCCGCCTCAGTCACCTCGGCCGGCGACATGTCGTCGATCCGGCCGATCTGCAGCAGCCCGACCTTGGTCTTCAGGGTCCCGCCCGGCTTCACCGTCGGCCGGCTCCAGCGCCGGAACTGCAGCGTAATCTCGCCGCGCTTGATCGCCTCCAGCACTTCGAGCTTCAGCAGCATCCGTCACTCCTCAAAAACCGGTGCGGGCGGCGGGACTCGAGATTCAACACCACCCTCATCGAATGCTTGCGGAACCCGGCAGGCGGAAGTCAAGGCCGGCACCATGCAACACAGTCAGCGAGCCTGCTCGACGACATCTGCAGCGAGGGGGTTCGCGTTGGCCGCAATACGGAGGGCAACCAGCATCACGAGCAACTGTCGGAAGCTCGCATCTGCGATGCCGGGAGTTGAAGCGGCTCTACGATGCACCGACGAACGTGCATTACTTCCGAATATCGTCGTCGCAACGCTTCCACGAGCAAGAAATAGCGGTTACCGTCGCCACAGGAGACGGACATTCAATTCAATCGGATTTCCTGATGTGAGAACTGACCTGTCACAGTCCACTGGAACATTTACGGAACGGAAGAACGACACTGTCCCTCGTCTTCTGATTGTTCCGCCGCGCCACAGCTCGCCACTGGTTGACGCGCAAGATCACAGAATTGCCCTCTCTCTGGTCACAGATGTTACGCTCAGCCTGTGCCGGAGCCGCCTCTACGAGGTAATCGCGCCGCACTCGGCAATGAAGCTGACGATTGGCCCAATCTGGGAGGAGATGCTCCCTGCCGACTACGTCGTTCTGACTGACGTGGTTCTTTGCCAGAGAGAACTGCCATTTGCGTTGATGACCATCGACGTGGTCGCCACAGGCCCGGGCCGGCGCATCTATCGCAGCGAAGTCGAGCTGCGCTCGGGTGCGCTGCAAGGCATCCATGACAGTTTCTGTGCAGTACTCGCCGACAAGATCTGCGGCGAAATCGGCGCCTGCGAGTTGCAGCAATACCGACGTACCGGCGCCGCATCGGCATATGTGCACTACCTGATCGCCATGCAACGGCGGGATCGAAACGATCTCAACTCCCTGCTTCGAGCCCAGAAGTCGCTCCAGCGCTCGATCCAGTTGTCGCCGGATTTTGCACCGGCACTGGCGCAACTGGCGCGCACCAAGACACTGGAGTGGCTGGAGCGCGGCAGCGCGGACCGCACGCTGCTGCACGAAGCTCGACATCTGGCGCAGCGCGCCTACAGCTATGAACCGAACGACAGCGCCGGTCTACGCGAGATCGGCCACGCCACCTTGTACCTGCATGACCTCCCCGGCGCCCGCGAGCTTTTCGAAGCCGCCCATGAATTCGCCCCCAACCATGCCGACCTGCTGGTCGACCAGGCAGACGTGCTCACCCACCTGTCCCGGCACGATGAAGCCGAAGCCAAGATCTCGCGGGCGCTTTCCCTCAATCCGCTGGCGCCGGACGATTATTACTGGATCGCCGGAGCCGTCAGCTTTTTCCGGGGCGAGTACCAACAGGCCCTGACGAGATTGTCGGCGATGGAAACCCCGGGGCTGGCGCTGCGCCTGATGGCGGCCTGCGCGGCGATGCTGAACGACAAGCAGGCTGCGGCATCATACCGAGAGCAAGCGTTGGCCCGCGATCCCGGGTTCACGGTTGAGAAGTGGCAGAGCCTCTATCCGGCGCCCAATCCGGACGACACCGCGCACTATCTCAACGCCTTGCATTTGGCTGGGTTCTCGCGCGGCGCGTAAACTCTGTCTTAATTCGATTGTGCGCCTCCTGCTTTGTCATCAGGAGGATTGCAATTGAACACTTCATCTGCTTCGCCGAAGGTCGCCCCGGTTGCCAAGGCCCTGCCGGCTCTGCCCCGAATTCCCAGCCGCAAGTTCTTCCGGCAATAATCGGTGGACGGCGCCGTTTCGACGCCGTCGAGCTGGTTTGAATATGGCGAACGCAGTTCGCCGGCCGTGCAAACGGTCGAGCGGCTGCGGTCGCACCTTGCCTCGCTCGGCATCACCCGGCTGGCGCGCCAGACCGGCCTCGATCGTATAGGCATCCCCTGCTTCTCAGCGATTCGTCCCGCTGGACTGACGCTCAGCGTCAGCCAGGGAAAGGGACGCGACGATGCCGGCGCCATGGCATCGGCGCTGATGGAGGCTGCCGAGTTCGCCATTGCGGAGCGATCGGAGGTCCCTGACCGGCTTGCCACGGCCGATGCCCTTCGGCTGGCCGGCGAGAGCTACTACGATGCGGCCCGCCTCTTGCCACCCGACCGGCCGCTACCCACCGGGGCGCCGATCCGCTGGCTCAAGGGCAGCAGTTGGCCCCACAATGAGCCCCTTTGGATCCCCCGCGACGCCTTGACCATCGGCGAGGAAGCCACCGACCTTCCGGAGGTTGGCCGGAGCACCAACGGCCTCGCGTCCGGCAACACCACCGAGGAAGCGCTGTTTCACGCCATCTGCGAGTTGCTGGAGCGAGACGCGACCTCCTTGTGGTCGCTCCTCTCTGATGCAGCGAGGCTTGCGACCGAGTTCCCCATCGAGGCCGTAAACGACGCTGCAATCCAGGCATTCGGGAAACAGATCCGAGATGCCGATCTCGAGCTGCGGCTGTTCGACCAGACCACCGACCTTGGCGTACCTTGCGTTATGGCGGTGATCAGCGAGCGCGCCTCCGACACCACGAGGTTGTTCGATATTGCCGCCGGCTACGGCTGCCACCCGACGGGCCCCCGAGCGATCGGCCGCGCCATCACCGAAGCGGCTCAAACCAGAATCACCAACATCGCCGGTGGTCGGGACGATTTTCTGCCGGCCGAATACTTCGAGCAGCCGGACGAGTCGGTTGCGTTCCTCGCGCATCGTGGCCCAGGCCAGGCCGCCCCCCCGGCTTGGCTTGCCCCCGACACACCATTGCCTGAACTGCTCCATCATCTGGCGGAGCGCATAGGACCGACCGCTGAGATCGTCTGGAGCGAACTGGGCGGTGACCGCTACGGTATCTCGGTGGTGCGAGCGCTTTCGGCGGTACTCGAGGACCGGGAAACCAACGTCAACTGGTCGCCGGGTCGGCGCGCACTCCGGGTACTCACGCAATGAGGGTGCTGTTCGTCGGCCCGTCGCTCTACGGCGAGACGCCGGATCTGACCGGAATCTCGGTCCGCCCTCCAGCCAGGCAGGGTGACATCGCCCAGGCCGTGCTCGATGGCGCTGAGGCCATCGGCCTGGTCGATGGTTTCTTCGACGCCGTGGCGGCGCCATGGCACAAGGAAATCCTCTTCGCCCTCGGACGTGGGGTGACCATGCTCGGTTCATCCTCGATGGGCGCGCTTCGTGCCGCCGAATGCGCCACGTTCGGCATGCTTCCCATCGGCGAAATCGCGCAGGCCTATGGCAGCGGCGCCCTCGACGATGATGCCGCGGTGGCGATCTCCCACGGCCCGGAAGAACTCGGCTATCCTCCGTTGACCGAGCCGCTGGTCAACGTGAAGCCGACCCTTGCTCGCCTACGCAACCAGCAGCTCATCTCCGAGGGGGAACAGTTGCGCATCTGGGAGCGAGCCTGTCGGCTCTACTTCAAGGACCGCTCGATCGAGGCTCTGCTCCCCGCGGACGAGCGCCCGGAAATTCTTGCCGCCTATCGCGAGCACCGGGTCAACCGCAAGGCCGAGGATGCGCTGTTGCTGGTCGCCGAGCTGAAGACATGTACGACGGCAGGCAACCAGCGTTCCGCAGACCCTCAGCACCCTTCGTTCTTTTCGAAGCACATCCTCCCCGGCATGCTCGGGTAAGACTGGGCGTGTTCAACCGACGAGACGCGGGCCCCGATCGTCGACATTGCCGCCACCCGTTTTGAAAGGCCGTGCCGGATAGTTCCTTGGCATCCAGTGGTGCGGGCGGTGGGACTCGAACCCACACGGGGATACCCCCTCCGGATTTTAAGTCCGGTATGTCTACCATTCCATCACGCCCGCGGACGCTGAGCACTGCCACATCGGTTCGGACACTGACAACCATACAATTTCCGTCCATAGTCGTTCCGAGGCAAAGGGGTGCACTGTGCGCAACGCGCGACCAAACCTGGTCGGGGTCAACATCTATGGCGGCCTCGGAAACCAGATGTTCCAGTATGCCGCCGGGTTGACCCTGTCGGAGCGGCTTGGAGCCGAGCTCTGTTTCGATATCCGCCATTATGAGCGCAAGGATCGTGGCGACCGCCGCCTCGGCCTTCGCGATTTTGGCATCGAGCTGCAATCGGCCCGGGTCCCGCCGTTCAAGATCGGCCGCCGAATCGCCACCGCGCTACGGCTGCTGCCAACCCCCTTTCGCGGTGGCACGCGTCTCGTGAGCGTCGAGGGATTCGACCCAAGGTTCTTGAAACTCACCGCCCCCGCCGCCTTGTCCGGTTTCTTCCAATCCTGGCACTATTTCGAGGGGCACGAGGCTTCGGTTCGCCGGGCCTTCGACATCAAAAGGCTGGCAACGCCGCGCACCGCCGAGCTCGCCGCCGAGCTCGCGGCCGCCAGGAACCCTGTCGCCATCCATATCCGCCGCGGCGACTATACGAACTCGCCCGAAACCGTTGCGTTTTTTGGCCTGCTCCATGCCGAGCACTATTTCGCTGCCAAAGCTGCCCTCGAAGCGAGGGTCGAACGCCCAACCTACTTCCTGTTCAGCGACGATCCGGACATCGCCTTGGCGGAGCTCCAGGGCTGGCAGGGATTGCGGCCGGTGACCGGCTTTTCGGCCTATGAAGACATGCACCTGATGTCATCGTGCCGGCACTTCATCATCGCCAACTCGACCTTCAGCTGGTGGGCCGCATGGCTTGGCGCTGCGCCGGACAAACTGGTGATCGGCCCAAAACAATGGTTCGGGCCGGACTATCCGTATCCGGTCGACCCGACTGATCGCTCACCGCCCGGCTGGCTCATGGTCTGAACCGTCAGCCATCGGGAGCTGGTGCACTCGATAAACCCTGACATCGTCCGTCAGGATCAGTGCACTATCCCTGTCGCTCCAACCTGGCACAGGAGGCCGACATGCAGTTCATCGACCGCTACCCCATCACCGTCACCGAGCAGTTCCTCGCCTGCCGCGACTTCTGGGCCAGGCACCTCAGCTTCTCGGTGGTGTTCGAGAACGAGTGGTTCGTCTACATGCAGGCAGACGGCGCCAGCATTGCCTTCATGTCGCCCAACCACCCGTCGTATCCGCCTGGCCCCGAGGCCTATGCCGCCGGCACCAGCATGGAGCTCGAGGTGAAAGACGCCGCCGCGGCCCTCGAGGAAGTGCGCGCCACCGGCAAGGAGCCCGACTATCCGCTGACCGACGAACCCTTCGGCCAGCGCCGGTTCAGCCTGAAAGACCCCTCGGGCCTCTGGATCAACGTCGTGCAGCAGCTTTAGGCAGAGCGACGGCCCTCAGTCGGTGCCGCCCGAGATCGGCGGCACATAGGCCACATCCAGGTCCCACGGGAAGAAGATCCAGGTATCCTGGCTCACTTCGGTGATGAAGGTGTCGACCATCTCGCGGCCCTTCGGCTTGGCGTAGACGGTGGCGAAGTGGGCGCCGGGCAGCATGTCGCGCACCACGCGCGCCGTGGCTCCGGTATCCACCAGGTCGTCGACGATCAGCAGCTTGCCGCCCGAACGGGCCTTCTCCAGCAATTCCGGGGCGATCGGCTTCAGCACCTTGATGCCGCCCTGGTTCTGGTGGTCGTAGCTCTTCACCGCGACGCTCTCGACCACCCGGATGTTGAGCTCGCGCGCTACGATCGCCGCCGGCACGAGGCCGCCGCGGGTGATCGCCACCAAGGCATCGAACGGGCCCAGCGCCTGCAGCCGCCAGGCCAGTGCGCGGCTGTCGCGGTGAAACTGGTCCCACGTCACCGGGAAGGATTTTTGCGAGGTCTGGTTCAATTGTTTCTCCTGCGGTGGCCTTGCCACCTGTTGTGGAAAAGGCCCGTCAGGGCCGGAAACTCAATAGGCCTCGACATCCGGCGACAGGCCCGCGGCCCGGTGCGCCTCGGCAATCATGTCCCGAACGCGAGCGGCGGCTTCGGCCAGCCGCGCCTCGTTGGGTGAACGCAGCACCAGTTCAGTCATCACGAAGGTCTGCCCCATCTGCGGGTAGCTGCCCATCTTGACGTCGGGGAACTCCAGTTGGATCTGGCCGAGCGGACCGCCAATGGTGCCCTCGCCGACCCGGCAGCGGAGGGTGACCGACTTGATCTTGTCCCCGCCCTTCAGGGTCGGCCGGATCGCCTCGAGCATGGCCAGCATGATCTTGGGCACGCCGGCCATGACGTGCACGTTGCCGATGCGGAAACCCGGCGCCGCACTGACCGAGTTGACGATCAGCGCCCCGCCCTCCGGAATCCGCGCCATGCGCAACCGCGCCTCGTTGATTTCGGTGCCGGTCTGCTGCCAGCGCGCTTCCAGCATGGCGCGCGCCTCGTCGTTGATCGGCAGCTTGACCCCGAACGCCTTGGCAACCGCATCGGCGGTGATATCGTCATGCGTCGGCCCGATACCGCCGGTAGTGAACACATAGGTATAGCGGACGCGCACCGCGTTCACCGCGGCGATGATTTCGTCCTCGACGTCCGAGACCACCCGCACTTCTCGGAGCTCGATGCCGAGCTCGGTGCAGAAATCCGCCGTGGCGCCGATATTCACATCCTTGGTCCGGCCGGACAGGATTTCATCGCCGATGACGACGAGTGCGGCGGTGACGGGTTCGGGCGATGGCATGGCGGCCCCGGGATTTGCGAGGCACAATGCATTGCCTCACCAAAGCCCGAAAGGTCAAGCAATCCGGCATGTCATCGGGCCCGGTGCCCACAGTATTGGCGGAGGGCGGGCAGCGCCAACGAGACTTCCAATCCCGAGCCGGAACGCTTACTTTCGTTGACAACGGAGCCGCCATGATCACCTACGTCGAAGCCGAAACCAAGAGCCGCCGCACTTCCGGGGTCATCCCGCTGCACGGCGAGGCGGGCTTCAACGGCATGCGCAAGGCCGGACGCCTGACCGCCGAAGCCCTCGACTTGCTGGTTGATGCGGTAAAGCCCGGCGTCACCACGGCGGCGCTCGATCGGCTCGCCTACGAGTTTGCCCGCGACCATGACGCGATCCCGGCGACGCTGTTCTACAAGGGCTACCGCCACTCCATCTGCACCTCGATCAACCACGTGGTCTGCCACGGCATCCCCGAGGAGCGGCCGCTGCGCGAAGGCGACATCGTCAATATCGACCTGACGCTGATCGTCGACGGCTGGTACGGCGACAGCTCGCGCATGTATCCGGTGGGCGAGATCAGCCGTAAGGCCGAGCGCCTGATCGACGTCACCTATGCCGGCCTCGCCGCCGGCATAGCGGCGGCCCGAGCCGGCGCCACCACCGGCGATATCGGCGCCGCCATCCAGGCGCTGGCCGAAGCCGAGCGGATGAGCGTGGTGCGCGATTTCGTCGGCCATGGTGTGGGCCAGCTGTTCCACGACGAGCCCAACATCATGCATTTCGGCGTACCGGGCACCGGCGTGCCGCTGAAGCCGGGGATGATCTTCACCATCGAGCCGATGATCAACCTCGGCCGCCCGCACGTAAAAATCCTTGCCGACGGCTGGACCGCCGTGACCCGCGACCGCACGCTCTCGGCCCAGGCCGAGCATTCGATCGGCATCACCGAGACCGGCGTCGAGATCTTCACGCTCTCGCCTCGCGGCCTGTTCAACCCGCTCGACGCCCGCCGCTAGCCGATGCGCAGGGGGGAAAAGCCATCGCCGGACGGACTCGGCGAGGCTCCCGCTCCGCACTATCTCGGCCATCGCGAACGCGCCCGGCAGCGCTTCCTGCAGCTCGGCGAACAGCACATCGAAGACTATGAACTGCTGGAGCTGATCCTGCAGATCGTCATCCCGCGCAAAGACACCAAGCCGCTGGCCAAAGAACTGATCCGGGTGTTCGGCTCGTTCTCCGGCGTATTCTCCGCCACCCCGCAGCAACTCGACGGGGTCAAAGGGCTCGGGTTGGTTTCAGCCGCCAACCTCAAGATCATCCAGGCTGCCGCGCAGCGCTTCGCCCGCGACCGGATGACACCTGACCTGCCGATCCTCGGCTCATCGACGGCACTGATCGACTATTGCCACGCCCAGATGGCGTTCAACAATATCGAGCAGTTCCGCATCCTGTTCCTCGACAAGAAGAACCGCCTGATCGCCGACGAAGTGCAGCAGACCGGCACGGTCGACCACGCGCCGGTCTACCCACGCGAGGTGATCAAGCGCACGCTGGAACTGAGCGCCACGGCGCTGATCCTCGTCCACAACCACCCCTCTGGTGATCCGACCCCATCGACTGCCGACGTGCAGATGACCCGCCAGATCAACGACGTCGCCCGGCCGCTCGGCATAACGGTGCACGACCACATCATCATCGGGAAGAACGGGCACGCCTCAATGAAGGGGCTGAAGCTGATCTGAGGCTCAGCCTATTCTACCTGCCCGCGAACCTCGCCCTCGCCGCATCCGTCACCGGCGTGTAAAGCGCCACCGGCGTGCCTTCGGGGTCTCGAAACATCGTGGTGCGGTTGCCCCAGGGCATGGTCTTGGGCTCGTGGACGACCTCCAACTGGTCCTTGAGGCGGGAGTATTCCGCTTCGACATCGTCGACCATGAATTCGAGGATAGCGGTGCGGTTGGCGCGTGGTTCGGCGCTGCCTTCTTCGAACAGGGCGACGGTCTCGGCTGCGCCGATCGCGATGGTGGCGGCCGGCGTGACGATCTCGGCGAAGACTGGGGCGAGCCAGTCGGCCTTCTGGCGCGTGACCAGTTCGTAGAAGGCAACCACGGATTTGATGTCGGCGGCGACGAGGCGGGTGGAAGCGAATTTCATGCTTGCTCTCCTGAGTGATGCCCCGCTTGTAGCCAGCAGCTGCTGACAGCATTCTGGCAGCAGGAGTCATCAAGATGCGCCGCGCTGACAGGTTGTTTCAGATCATTCAGATCCTCCGCCGCTCGACTCGACCGGTGACGGCGGCCGCAATTGCGGGTGAGCTCGAGGTGTCGAAGCGCACGGTCTATCGCGATGTGGCCGACCTCATCGGCCAGCGTGTACCGATCGACGGCGAGGCGGGCTTCGGCTACCTGCTCGCTCCGGGCTATGACATGCCGCCGCTGATGTTGACGCCCGACGAGCTCGATGCCGTGGTACTGGGTGCACAATGGGTAGCCGGGCATGCCGACTCCGCCCTCGCGCTCGCGGCGCGTGACGTGGTGGCGAAAATCGCAGCGACGGTGCCGGAGCGGCTCAGGCCTTACGTCGAGCTGCCTAGCGTCGGCAGTCGGCCGGTGGTGCAGACCAACGTGGGGTCCATCGGCGAGACAGAGTTGCGGCAGACCATCCGCGACGGGCGAAAGCTGCATCTCCTCTATCGGGCGGAGAGCGGCGAGGTCAGCAGGCGCACAGTGTGGCCGGTGATCCTCGGCTACGACGACACGCATCGCATGCTGGTGGCGTGGTGTGAATTGCGTGAGGGGTTCCGGCACTTCCGGCTGGACCGGATGCTCGAAGCGCGGGTGCTGGAGGATGTCTATCCGCTGCGCCGAGCCGAACTCAGGGGCCGCTGGGAGCGGTGGCGCGAAGCGGAGTTGGCGCGACGCCGAATTGGCGTCCCCTAGGCCTCAGGCTCCGCGGCACGCTGCTCAGCCTTCGCCTTCAGCATTCGCCCGCGAACCGCCTTCACCACACCCATCACCGTCTTGTTCGCCTTGAGCTTCTGCCGCAGCACCTGCCAGCCGAAGTGCCCCTTGGCCGCAACGGTGCCGAGCGTCGTCAGCGGCACATAGTGCTGGCGCACCGGCAGCTTTAGGTTGCACCAGTGGCGCTTCTCGTCGGTGAAGCCGGCGCCCATATCGAAGACGCGATAGCCCGTATCGAACACCGTCTGCATCACCCGCAGCAGGCATTGCTTGCCGGGGGAGCCGGTCTGGATCGTCGCATCGTCGCTCATCGAGCTGATCAGGCAGAACAGCCGCTCGCCATGCGCGATGTTGTAGCGCACCGCGACGATCTCGCCATTGAGCCGCAGCACGTGCAGCCGCACGTCGATGGCAGAACTCGTTGCCAGGGTCGCGTCATAGAACGCCCGCACGCCCGGCTCCGCGAACGGGTCCGGTACGCCCATCGCGACGAAGCGCGCGGCGCGCTGGCGGAACATCACGTCGAGGATCGGTAGGGCCTCGGGGCCACCCCGCACCTCTTCGAAACCCACCTGCCCCAGCGCCTCGAGCCGCTCGCCCTGCTGGCGATCGTGCTTGCGGCGCGATTTCGAGCGCTGCGTGGTGTTGGCGTCATCCCAGCTCGCGAACTGCGCGCGATAGAGGGTCTCCGCCTCGATCGACTGGCCCAGCTCGGCGAAGATATCGACACCCTCGACGAACAGCTGTGGCACCGATTTCAGATAGATCAGGTCGGCGCCCTCGAGCCGCTCCAGCATTGCCGACCACAGCGCCGCCCGCTCGACCGAACCGAGCGTCGCGAGCCGTGCCGCATCGACCAGCGGCGCGTTGCAGCCGACATGGGCCCCGGGAAACCATGACAGCAGCCGCACGCCTTTGACGCGCCGCCGCCACAACGGCAGCAGTGCCACCGGCTCACCGTCAAAGGCAGCAGTCAGGTAGAACTGGTCGGCCTCGGCAATACCGAACGCATTGACCCAGGCACGGGTGAAGGCGGCGCTCTGGCCCGGCGACTCGATCTCTGCGGCTTCCAGTGCTGCCCAGATCGTCGCGACGTCATCGATCCGATGCGCCAGCTGCACGGTCGCCACCGGCACCACGGTCAGGCGCTGGCGCTGCGGCCGCGGCGGCGGGGTATCTTCTGCATAGGCTTCGAGAGCCATAGTCGCATCCTCGGGAGAAGGTTGCGGCGACTATCGCCAGCGGCAGTGAATGGCCTGTTGACGGAACCGTGATCGCGCGATCCGCCAGGGGATTTCGGCAGCGACGGTTAAGCCGCGCTTACCCGAATTGCTGCAGAACCGGGAAGGTTTCGAGGAACCAGTACGAAATGCGCGTGAACTGCCCAGTGAGGAACAATAGCCCGGTGATCACCAGCAAGCCGCCCATCACCTTTTCGACCAGCCCCAGATGTTTCTTGAAGCCGGAAAAGAAGGTGAGGAACGGCCCGATAGCAATGCCGGCGAGCAGAAACGGCACGCCCAGTCCGAGCGAGTAGAGCCCCAGCAGCGCCGCGCCATCGAGCGCCGTCTCCTTGGTCGAGGCCACGGCGAGGATCGCCGCCAGCACCGGGCCGATGCATGGCGTCCAGCCGACGGCAAAGGCCAGCCCGAGCAGAAACCCACCCACCGGGCCGCTGGCGACGCCCGGACCGTTATGCCGCAACTGCCGGTCGAGCAGGCCGATCCGATAGACCCCGAGGAAGTGCAGCCCCATGGCGATAATGAACAGGCCGGCAATCGGGGTAATGATCGGCAGCGCCTGGCGGAACGCCTGGCCGAACGCCGTGGCCGTGGCGCCGAACAGGATGAAGACGACGGAGAAGCCGGCGATGAAGAACAACGAGGTGAAGACACTTTTCCGCCAGATCACCCCGGCCGTGGCGCCATCGTCGCGTAACTGGTCGAAGCTCGCACCGCTCATATAGGTGAGGTAGGGCGGCACCAGTGGCAGTACGCATGGGCTGAGAAAGCTCAGCACCCCTGCCCCGAACACCAGCCAGAACGAAAACCCGTCCATCATGCCTCCGACAAATCGCGCGAAGTCATAGCCGGTTCGGGGCCGAAGGCAATGCGACGGGCGGCCGCTCGCTCTGATGTGAAGCGCGTCACTTAAACTTGACTATCTGCATCTTTCCTCTAGTGCCGCCAATTCAGGACTCCAGGGAATTTCAGATGAGACAGATATTGGCCACGCTGGCGCTGCTGGCGGCTCTGGCGGCTCCCGCCCTCGCAGCGGATTTTCCGGTGACCGTCGAGCACGTCTATGGCGCCACCACCATTCCGGCCAAGCCGCAGCGTGTCGTCTCGGTCGGCATGCACGAGCAGGATTTCCTTTATGCGCTCGGCATCGCGCCCGTCGGTGTCAAGGAATGGTGGGGTGAGCACGCCTACGCTACCTGGCCCTGGGCCGAGGCGGCGCGGCAGGCAGTTGACGCCAAGCCCGAGGTGATGACCGCCGACGGCATCAACATCGAATGGGTCGCAGCCCAGCGCCCCGACCTGATCATCGCCATCTACGTCACCATGGACGAGCCGATGTACCAGAACCTTTCGAAGATTGCGCCCGTCGTGGTCACCCCCGCAGGCTACCAGCACTGGGGCGCGCCGTGGCAGGCCGAGCTGACCATCATCGACCAGGCGACCTCGGGCAGCACCGAGAAATCCGACGTCATCATCAACAGCTTTGCCGATCGCTACGCCGCGGTGCGCCAGCAATATCCCGAGCTCGAGGGTAAGACCGGGACCAATGTCTACCTCAGGGAGGACGGCTCGTTCGACCTGTGGAGCAGCAACGATCTCGCCAGCAAGTTCCTCATCGACCTCGGCCTCACCTTCCCGCCTGAGCTCGACAAGCTGGCGCAGGACGACAACCGCATCACCGTCAGCGCCGAGTACATCGATCTGCTCGACATGGATGTGGCGATCTGGCCGGCCGACAATGCCGAGATCCAGCACAAGGTCGAAGCCATGAGCCTCTACCAGGGCCTGAAGCTCGCTACACAAGGACGCTCGATCTGGCTCGACGACGGCGACGGCCTGGCGAGTGCCGCCATGAGCTGGCAGACACCATTGTCGCTCGGCTACCTGCTCGACCTGCTGCCGCCCAAGCTCGCGGCTGCGGTAGATGGCGATCCGGCGACCGCTATTCCGTAATCGGATCGAACCACCGGGCATCCCTGGAACTCGGTGTCATCCCTGCGAAAGCAGGGACCCAACTCGCCAGTTGCGCCGGCGGATAAATGGGTCCCTGCTTTCGCAGGGATGACATCGCGGTTGGGGCGGGGTATCAGCCACCTAACAACCGGCTTTTGCCCCGACGAGGCCCCATGTCCCGCCCCATCCGCATCGCGCCCTCCATCCTGTCCGCCGATTTCACCCGGCTCGGCGACGAGATTCGCGCCATCGATGCTGGCGGCGCCGACTACATTCATGTCGATGTGATGGATGGCCATTTCGTGCCCAACATCACCATCGGCCCCCTGATCGTCTCGGCCATCCGTCCCCTCACCAAAAAGGTCATCGACGTTCACCTGATGATCGCCCCGGCTGACCCCTATCTCGGCGCCTTCGCCAAGGCCGGCGCCGACTCGATCACCGTGCATGCCGAGGCCGGCCCGCACCTGCATCGCTCGCTGCAGGCGATCCGCGCCGAAGGCAAGCGCGCCGGCGTCGCCATCAATCCGGCGACCCCGGTTTCGGCGATCGAGCACGTCATCGGTGATGTCGACCTCGTGCTGGTGATGAGCGTCAATCCCGGCTTCGGCGGGCAGAAGTTCATCCCCGAGAGCCTCAACAAGATCCGGCAAGTCCGCGCCCTGATCGGCAACCGCTCGATTGACCTGCAGGTCGATGGCGGCGTCACCGAGCACAACGCCAAAGCCCTCGCCGATGCCGGCGCCGATCTCTACGTTGCCGGAACCTCAGTCTTCGCCGGCAACGACCCCGAGACCTATGCCGGCCGCATTGCGGCCATCCGCAACGCCGCCACCACAGTTACCGCGTAACGCATCGGTTACGCGAACAAAGAGCCATAAGCCCATGATCCCGCGCTATTCCCGCCCCGAAATGGTCGCCATCTGGTCGCCCGAGACCCGCTTCAAGATCTGGTTCGAGATCGAAGCCCACGCCACCACCAAGCTGGCGGAACTCGGCGTGGTGCCCAGGGAGGCCGCCGAGACCATCTGGGCCAAGGGCGGCAACGCTACTTTCGATGTCGAGCGCGTCGACGAGATCGAGCGCACCACCAAGCACGATGTCATCGCCTTCCTGACCCACGTCTCAGAGATCGTCGGCCCCGAGGCCCGTTTCCTGCACCAGGGCATGACCTCGTCGGACGTGCTCGACACCTGCCTGGCGGTACAGCTGGCCCGCGCCTCCGACATCCTGCTCGGTGACATCGACCGGCTACTGGCCGCGATCAAGAAGCGCGCCAAGGAGCACAAGTACTCGATCACCATCGGCCGCAGCCACGGCATCCATGCCGAGCCGACCACCTTCGGCATCAAGCTGGCCGAAGCCTATGCCGAGTTCGCCCGCAATCGTGCCCGGCTGGTCGCAGCGCGTGCCGAGATCGCCACGGCTGCCATTTCCGGCGCCATCGGCACCTTCGCCAATATCGATCCACAGGTGGAAGCCTATGTGGCGGAGAAGCTGGGGCTCACGCCGGAGCCGATCTCCACCCAGGTGATCCCCCGGGATCGCCACGCCATGTTCTTTGCCACCCTCGGCGTCATTGCCTCCTCGATCGAGCGCATCGCCACCGAGATTCGTCACCTGCAGCGCACCGAGGTGCTGGAAGCCGAGGAGTTCTTCTCGCCTGGCCAGAAGGGCTCTTCGGCCATGCCGCACAAGCGCAACCCGGTGCTGAGCGAAAACCTTACCGGCCTCGCCCGCCTGGTTCGCGGCATGGTCACCCCGGCGCTGGAGAACGTCGCACTCTGGCACGAGCGCGACATCTCGCATTCCTCGGTCGAGCGCATGATCGGCCCTGATGCCACGGTGACGCTGGATTTTGCGCTCAATCGGCTGGTCGGGCTGATCGACAACCTGCTCGTCTACCCAGAGAACATGAAGCGCAATCTGGATCTGCTGGGCGGGCTGCACAATTCGCAGCGCGTGCTGCTGGCGCTGACCCAGGCCGGCATGAGCCGCGAGGATTCCTATGCTGCGGTGCAGCGCAACGCCATGCAGGTCTGGCAGGCGCGCGGCGATCGAGCCGGGCTGTTCGCGCAACTGCTGAAAGCCGATCCCGAGGTTTCGAGTAAACTCGGCGCTTCCGAGATCGACGCCATGTTCGACGATTTCTATCACCTGAAGCATGTTGACGCGCTGTTCGAGCGCGTCTTCGGACCGGAGGTCTGATGGCCATCGTCTACGCGCGCGAAGCGGCCCTGCCGGTCGACGACTATATCGCGGTGGTCGGCCACAGCGCGCTCGGGCCGACCCGCCCGATCAACGATCGCGCGCGTATTGCCGCGATGATCGAAGGTGCCGACCTGATCGTCACCGCCCGCATCGACGGACGCTGCATCGGCCTCGCCCGCTGCCTCACCGATTTCGCCTGGGTTGCCTATTGCGGCGATCTCGCCGTGCACGACGACTTCCAGGGCCGCGGCATCGGCAAGGGCCTGCTCGAGGCCTGCCGGCAGCACCTTGGCGACGGCGTCGGCATGGCCCTGCTGTCCGTTCCAGGCGCTGTCGGCTTTTACGACAAGCACGGGCCGTCGGTGGACCTCCACCGCTACGGACATGCTTACTTCATGAACCGAAAGCGCGGTGTATGAGAATCGCGGAAGCAGACATCCTGATCCTCCCCGGCCTGGGCAATTCCGGCGCCGGCCATTGGCAGCGCCGCTGGGCCGATCGCTTTTCCACCGGCCGTATCGTCGAACAGGACGAGTGGGACGACCCCGATCTGCGCGACTGGACCGCAGCGATCGTGGAAGCGGTAGAAGCTGCCCGGCGTCCCGTCGTGCTGATCGCCCATTCGCTGGCCGTTTCGGCATTGGTACACGCAGCGCCGCGCTTTCCGGCCGGCAAAGTGAAGGGGGCATTCCTCGTTTCGCCGCCCGACCACGAAGGTCCAGGTTTTCCGCGCGAGGGCCGCAGCTTCGACAACGTTCCGACCGACCCGCTGCCCTTCCCCTCGCTGCTGGTGGCCTCGACCAACGACAGTTATGTCTCCCCCAACCGCGCCGCCGACATGGCCACGGCCTGGGGCTCGGAGCTGCACTTTGCCGGTGAAGCCGGCCACATCAACCTCGCCTCCGGGCATGGCCCGTGGCCCGAGGGCCTGCTGATGTTCACCCGCCTGATGCAGCGGATCTGACCCCTTACATCGCCGAGAACTGCGCCACGACCTTCCCGGCATCGTCGCTGAGGAACAGCTTGCGCTGCGCCGGATCGATCCGATACGCCCGCGCCACGGCCAGCGCCGCGTGCAGTTTCATCTCCTGGTCCATCGCCGCTTCGGTGCAGGCCATCATGGTCGAAGCGAGTTCGCCGAAGCTGATCTTGTCGCCCGCGATGGTGGCGCTGCCGCTGAAGCGATTACAGCCGCCATTGCCGGAGACTTTGCCGCCCGCGCCGATCTCCAGCGTCGTCTGCAGGTAGTCGATCACCCCACCGCCAGCAATGTCTTCAGCCAGCCAGGCTCCCTCCAGCGGCAGTGTCGTGGTATCGCCGCCGGCGACGCGCTGCACCAGCAGTTCCACGTCCGCCACCTGCGGGTCGAAGCTATGTCGCTCGGTGGTGGTGAACATCAGTTCGTCGCCGGCTGTGATGCTGGCGCGCCAGGCATAGGTGTGGCCGGTCTCGAGCTTTGCCGGATCGAAATCGAGGCTGAAAGCCGTGGGGCTGGTCGTTGCCGGTACGGTTGTTTCGGCGATCACGGTTGCCGGCGCGTCGGCCAGCGACACATCCTCGAGCCGCACCGTCGCCTTGGCGCCGACGGGCAACAGCATCCGCTCGCGATAGACAACGGTGCCGGTGATCGTCGTGCCGTCGGCCAGCGCGATGCCAGCGACCGAGGCCAGCATGGCCCCGACGATCAGGGTCATGGCAGGACGCCGGCCAATCAGCAGAGTACGTTCCATCCTGGACCTCCAGCTTAGGTCCAAACCGAAACGCCTCGCACCCATGGGGCGCAAGGCAAATCGAGACGATGGTTTAGGTTGGCTTACCGCGAAGGCATCAGCCCTCGTTGAGCACCTGGTCGCGCGCTACGCCGACGAGCTCGGCCATCTTCTGACGAATCATGTCGTCCGACACCGAAGCACCCTTGGCCTTCAGGTCGCCCGAGATCTTGCGGAATACGTCTTCGTCGCCGGCTTCCTCGAAGTCGGAAGCGACGACCTCCGCGGCGTACTGCTTGGCGTGCTCGTCGCTCAGGCCCATGTGCTCTGCCGCCCACAGCCCGAGCAGCTTGTTGCGACGCGCCTCAGCCTTGAAGCGCAGTTCCGAGTCGTGAGCGAACTTCGCTTCCTGACCCTTTTCGCGATCGTTGAATCCCGACATCTACGCTCTCCGCAAATCTGCCCGGCAGTGGGCACCCTCGATGGGTTTGCACATAAGCTGGACCGCCAGCCAAATCAACGGGTGCCGGTCGCGGCATTTGGTCAATGCGATCAGCGGCTGATGCGCGACCCCGATGCTCGTCGCTCGCCGGCAACCCCACGGTTTGACCGAATTTTCTCAGGCGAATGAGCTCCGCCGCAGGGCTCGCCTGCAGGTGAAAGAGCTTGCATTGCGCTGCCATTCTGGCGCATGAACGCCGCAATTCCCCACATTGTCCGAGAGGCAGGGCTCATATGAACCGTCGCCGCAAAATCTATGACGGCAAGGCCAAGACGCTCTACGAGGGCCCGGAGCCCGGGACGCTGATCCAGTATTTCAAGGACGACGCGACTGCCGGCAACGGTGCCAGGCACGAGATCATCGACGGCAAGGGCGTGCTGAACAACCGGATCTCGGAGTACATCTTCTCCAAGCTCAACGGCCTTGGCATTCCGACGCACTTCATCCGGCGGCTCAACATGCGCGAGCAGTTGATCAAGGAAGTCGAGATCATCCCGCTCGAGGTGGTGGTGCGCAATGTTGCCGCCGGGTCCCTGACCAAGCGCCTCGGGCTCGAGCCCGGCACCCAGCTGCCCCGTTCGATCATCGAGTTCTACTACAAGGATGATGCACTCAACGACCCGATGGTGTCGGAAGAGCACATCACCGCCTTCGGTTGGGCGACCCCGCAGGAACTCGACGACATCATGGCGCTGGCCATCCGCGTCAACGATTTCCTCACCGGACTGTTCATGGGCGTCGGCATCCAGCTGGTCGACTTCAAGATCGAGTGCGGCCGCCTCTATGACGGCGACCTGATGCGGATCGTTCTGGCCGACGAGATCAGCCCGGACAACTGCCGCCTGTGGGACATCAAGACCCGCAACAAGCTCGACAAGGATCGCTTCCGCGAGAACCTTGGTGGACTGGTCGATGCCTATCGTGAAGTGGCGCAGCGCCTCGGTATTCTTGTGGAAACCGACAACGCGTTGACCACCGGCCCACGACTCGTGCAATAGCCGCCCAGCGTGCTCGGAAGGCGGTGACGCCTTCCACCTCGAGCCCGCCGCACTGAAAATCCAGGGCAGCCCCCTGCCCTTTTTCGGGAATCCTCGATGAAAGCCCGCGTCACCGTTACGCTGAAATCCGGCGTCCTCGACCCCCAGGGTCAGGCCATCCAGGGCTCGCTCAAAAGCCTGGGCTTTTCTGGTGTCGGTGCCATTCGGCAGGGAAAAGTGTTCGACCTGGAGCTCGGTGAATCCGATTTGTCACAGGCCGAGGCTAATGTCCGCGCGATGTGCGACAAGCTCTTGGCGAACACCGTCATCGAAAACTACACCATAGAAATCACGCCTTAAGATTCACCGCTTATGGTACCGGCCGCTCGCGTAACCCTGAGCCTGTACCAGTAAAAGACCGCCCCAATGCTCAAGACATTCTCCCTGTCGATTGCCTTCTTCCTCGCGCTCGGCCTGCTGTTTGCCGCCTACGCGTCGGTTCCCGTCTGAGCCGTAGGCCTCAGAACCCCTTAGCCACTGCCAGCGGGCACGCTCCGGCCTTCATGCTTGCGTGCGTGTTTGGTCCTCCCCACCCGGCAGCGCCAAAAACTCGTTGTCATCCCAGCGAAAGCTGGGACCCAACTCACAGCCCGCGCAAGTGGATGGATGGGTCCCAGCTTTCGCTGGGATGACAGCCGGTGGGTGGGGCACAGACCTGCTCACGAAGGGCAGCATGATCACCCTTAGACTTTGGTCGCGTGGCGCCGCTACCACAGGCGGCGCCCCACCACTTTTCCGCCGCCCCGCGCTCTTCGAATAGTCACAGGACCCCATCACACCCTGCAATTAACCGTGCCGGTTCAGACTCCATTCAGCCGTCGGGGCGCATTGGAGCCATGCACGGTCCGAGACTATTCCGGTCCCGCGAACCGACCTAAGCACGGCCCTGAACCAAAGCGCAGTTTCGCGCTGCTGAACGATATCGAAAATGCTCAAGACCTTCTCGCTCTCTGCCTTGTTCTTCATGACCATCGGCGTCCTGCTCGCTACTCATCTGTCGCTGCCGTTCTGAGGTCCGGCAGCCCGCGAGGCTGCCTTCGACGCACCGCCGCCAGCTCGATAAACCTTTAGTGATTAAGCACTTGGCTTAAGCCTAAATGCAGGCACTTCGCCCCAGATGACCCGCCAGGCGCTAAAACGCGCTGGACGCGCCTCGGGAGCTTCGAGAAATGTCGACTGCAGCCAACCGCCTCGAATGGGTTGATGCCGCCAAGGGCCTCTCCATCATCCTCGTGGTGATGATGCACTCGGCCTATGGTGTCGGCGAAGATCTCAACGGCACCGGCGTCCTCCACTACATCATCGGCTGGGCCACCCCGTTCCGCATGCCGGAGTTCTTCCTGATCTCCGGTCTGTTCCTTGGCCAGGTGATTGCGCGTCCCTGGGCGGCCTATGCCGATCGTCGCGTGGTGCACTACCTCTATTTCTATGCGCTGTGGGCCGTGCTGCAGATCGTCTTCAAGGTCGGCCTCGGTACCGGTGACTTTGCATCGGTGGGGAGCCAGATCCTCTGGGCCATCGTCGAGCCCTACGGCGTCTTGTGGTTTATCTACATGCTGGCGGTCTACTCGCTGGTGACCAAGCTGCTTTTCACCTTCAAGGTGCCGCACGGGCTGGCGCTGGCCGCCGCGGCCGCGCTGCAGATCTTCCCGGTCACCACAGGCATCGGCCTGCTCGACCACTTCGCCGCCTATTTCGTCTACTTCTGTGCCGGCTATGCGTTCGCTCCGCTGGTGTTCCGCATCGTCGCCTCGGCGCAGGGCAATGCGCTCTGGGCCGCGTTGGCGCTCATTGGTTATGCGGTAATCGAGGGCTACCTGGTCTTCGCCGGCGGCTCCGAAATGCACCCGCGCGGCATCACCATGGGCTATGCCGCGCTGCCCGTGGTGCATCTCGGGCTCGGCTTCGTCGGCTCGCTCGCCGTCTGCCTCACCGCCGCGCTGCTCATCAAGCTGCCATGGATGGGGTGGCTCCGCTGGCTTGGCGAACACTCCATCGTCGTCTATCTCAGCTTTTCGATCCCGATGGCGGCGAGCCGCACCTTGCTGGAAGCGACCGGCCTGATCTCCGATGTCAGCACCCTCAGTATCATCGTCATGACCGTCGCACTGCTGTCGCCGCTGGTGCTCTTCTGGCTGATCGAGAAGACCGGCTGGGGCCGGTTCCTGTTCGAGCGCCCGACCTGGGCTCACCTACCCGGCACCCCGGGCAGCCGCGGCAACGTCAAGCCAGCTTCGGTTCAGCCTGCCGAGTAAGCCACAGCCGAGCGGACGGAACTGCGGTTCCGCCCTTGCTTTTGCCACCAAGACTCACCAAAGGATCGGCATCTCGCACCAGGAGCTGCTGCCGATGAAAGCCGCCGTCGTCGTGTTCCCCGGCCTCAACCGTGATCGCGACATGATTGCCGCACTGACCAAGATCGGCGGCGCGGCGCCGGCGATCGTCTGGCACAAGGATGCCGAGATTCCCAAGGTCGACCTGATCGTGATCCCTGGCGGCTTCTCCTACGGCGATTACCTGCGGGTCGGCGCCATCGCGGCGCGCTCCCCGGCCATGGACACAATCCGCGAACGCGCCTCCCAGGGCGTCAGGGTGATGGGCGTCTGCAACGGCTTCCAGATTCTCAGCGAAGCTGGCCTCGTTCCCGGCGTGCTGATGCGCAACGCCTCGCTGAAGTTCGTCTGCCGTGAGGTGAAGCTTTCGGTCGAGAATGCCTCGACCGCCTTCACCAGCGGTTACGCGCAGGGCCAGGTGATCCGTTGCCCGGTCGCCCACCACGACGGCAACTACTTCGCCGACGCCGAGACCTTGGCCGCCGTCGAAGGCAACGGCCAGGTAGCGTTCCGCTATGCCGAGGGCACCAACCCGAACGGCTCGCTCAACGACATCGCCGGCGTGTTCAACGCACAGAAGAACGTCCTCGGCTTGATGCCGCACCCCGAGAACCTGATCGAGAGCGCGCACGGCGGCACCGATGGCCGGCAGCTCTTCGCAACGTTGCTGGACGCGGCCTGATCGCCAACTAGCGGTGGCGCAGCGCGGCGGCGCGCTTTAGGCTCGGCAGCATTGCAACGACTTTGCTGAGATTGCCAAATTGCGGATATTGCTCGCCTGGGTCGCCATTCTTGTCGGCGCAACCGGTCTCGCGCTCGACTGGTCGGCCATCTTTCCATCGGTGATGACCGCTTCGGCGACCAACGCGGTGGCCCGTAGCTTCCCCGATGCCTTCATCTACTTCTGGACCTACTTCACCCACCTGACCAACCTGTGGCTGCTGCTGACCTATGCCTCGGTGCTCTCGGGCTGGCGCTGGCTCGGCTGGTTTCGCCGCCCGGTGATCATGGCCTCGGCGGCCGCCTTCATCACGCTGGTTATGCTCTACTACCATTTCATGCTGGCCCCGACGCTGAACATGCAAGGCGCGCTGGCAGTGGCGACCTGGCTGCTCCACTACGCCGCGCCGATCCTTTACCTCGTCTGGTGGGCCCTGTTCGCGCCGCACGGCGTGCTGCGCTTCCGGCATATCGGCCTGATGCTGCTGCCCGGCATCGGCTACGTCGCCTGGGTGCTGCTGCGCGGCGCCGTGGTCCACGAGTATCCCTATGATATCCTCGATGCCGGCAAGTTCGGCTATGGCGGTGTGGCGATCGGCGTCGCCGTGCTGCTGGTTGCCGTCTGCATCTTTTCCGTGATCATTGTCTGGGGCGATCGCGTTTTGGCGCAGAGGGGGAAACCGGCATGACGTTGCGCATGGTGCTGCTGTGGTTCGGCGCCATTGCCGGCCCGCTGACGTTGCTGGCGCGCACCTGGCTGACGCTGGGGAGCCGGCTGGAAAACGGCGACAACCTCCTCGGTGCGTCGGCCTTCCTCCTCACCTTCTTCACCGTGCTCACCAACCTGATGATGGCGCTCTGCTACGTCGCGGCGCTGACCGGCTGGACATGGCTCGGTTGGTGGAATCGTCCCTTCGCTCGCGGCCTGACCGTCGGCTCGATCGTCATGGTCTCGGTCTACTACATCTTCTTTCTGTCGGGCCTCGAGAGCTTCACCGGCATCGACAACGTCCTCAACATCTACATGCACTACCTGGCGCCATGGCTGTTCGTGCTGTGGTGGCTGCTGACGCCCGGGCATGGTGCGCTGCGCTTCGCCGACGTGCCGAAGATGCTGCTCTATCCGCTCGTCTACGTCATTGTGGTGATGGTCCGCGGCGCGCTGGTGCACGAATACCCCTACCCCATCCTCAACGTCGACAAGCTCGGCTACGGTCAGGTCGCCATTGGCTGCCTGGGCATGCTGATCGGCTTCGTCGTCATCTACGCCCTGACCGTCGCCATCGACCGTTGGTTCGGCCGCCGGCAGCCGGCGAGCGCCTGACGCCTTGTTTGTGACAGCCGCCCGACCCTAAGCTTCCCCTTTCAACGGGGCCGAATGTCCATGGGTTTCGAATGGTCGCGGGATGACGCCACCGTGGGTGATGGGTTTCTGCGCATAGCGCGTGAGCAGATCGGCAAGGCTGTCGCCGGCGCCGAGAACAGCCAGGAATCGCCCGAACGGCGGGTGCACGAAGCCCGGCGACGCTGCAAGAAGCTGCGGGCTTTGTTCCGCCTGGTCCGTCCGGGCTTCGCAGGTTATGGCACCGAAGATGCCTTCGTACGCGACGCCTCGCGCGGTCTCGCCGCCGCCCGTGACATGCGGGTGACGCAGCAGACCTATGTCGAACTGATGGCCTGGGCTCACCGGCCGGTGCCCCCCCTTGCGTCCGATGCGTCCGGTCGCGATGGCGAGGTGGAAGCCCTGCGGAGCTTCGCAGATCAGATGCGCGAACTCGATCACCGCAGCCGCGACTGGCGGCTCGAGCGGATCGACCTCGACACCCTCGCTGCGGGTCTCAAGCACACTTACCGCCGCGGTCGCCAGACCGGCCGCGAGGCAAACCGGCGCCGCACCGACGAGGCCTTCCACGAGTGGCGCAAGTACAGCAAGTATCATTGGAACCAGCTCGGACTGCTCGAAGGCTGTGCGGGCGAAATCCTCCCCGCCGCCCATAAGTGCGCCGGCGACCTCGCCGACCAGCTGGGGCTGCACCACGACCTGGCGGTGCTGCAGGATCTGTTGCGTACCGCTCCCGCGGAACTCGGCCCGGATATCGACGTGGGGTTCGCCATTGATGCGGCAGACCGCCGGCAGGCCGAGAGCGAGGCGAGGATCGCCAGTCTCGGCCGCCAGGTCTTCGCCGAAAAGCCCAAGGCCCTGAAAGCGCGCTTTTCCGCCTATTTCGACGGTTGGTTGAGCCGCGAGGCCGCCGAGTAATGGGCATCGAGATCGAGCGGAAATACCTCATCGCCCGTAGTGGCTGGCGCGATATCGTCACCTCCACCCAGTTGCTGCGCCAGGGCTATCTCACTGCCGGGAGTGGCGTCACCGTGCGCGTTCGCACCGTCGATGATCGCGTTGGCTACATCACCATCAAGAGCGGCGGCTCGGCCTTAGCCCGCGCCGAGTTCGAATACGAAGTTCCGATCGCCGATGCGCGCCAGATGCTGGGCTACATCCGCGGGGCACAGGTCGAGAAGCTGCGCCACCACCTCGACCTTGCCGGCGGCGACTGGGTGGTCGATGAGTTTCAGGGCCGTCACGCCGGCCTCTTGATCGCCGAAGTCGAACTCGAAACTCCGACTGGCAAGCCCGACCTGCCCGACTGGCTCGGCGACGAGGTCACCGGCGATCCGCAATACTACAATTCCAGCCTCGCCATGCTGGTCGGCGGGGAAATCTAGGACCTTTCCAGTGTCGCGCGTCGGCGTCATCCGCTATAGCGGGCGCTAGCGGATCAAGGCCGGATTCTCATGACCTTCAACAACCACATCGCCATCACGCCCGAACTCGTCAAAGACCACGGGCTGAAGCTCGACGAGTATCAGAAGATCCTGCAGCTGATCGGCCGCGCGCCGACCTACACCGAGCTCGGCATCTTCTCGGCGATGTGGAACGAGCACTGCTCGTACAAGAGTTCGAAGAAGTGGCTGCGCACGCTCCCCACCACCGGCCAGCTGGTAATACAGGGCCCGGGTGAAAACGCCGGCGTCGTCGATATCGGCGACGGCCAGGCGATCGTCTTCAAGATGGAATCGCACAACCACCCCAGCTACATCGAACCCTACCAGGGCGCGGCGACTGGCGTGGGTGGCATCCTCCGCGACGTCTTCACCATGGGGGCGCGGCCCGTCGCGGCCATGAACGCGCTGCGTTTCGGTGATCCGAAGCATGAAAAGACCAAGCACCTCGTCTCCGGTGTCGTCGCCGGTGTCGGCGGCTACGGCAACTCCTTCGGCGTCCCCACGGTGGGCGGCGAGGTCGAGTTCGACGAGCGCTACAACGGCAATATCCTGGTCAACGCCTTCGCCGCCGGCCTCGCCGATACCGACAAGATTTTCTACTCCAAGGCCGAAGGCGTCGGCCTGCCGGTCGTCTATCTCGGCGCCAAGACCGGCCGTGACGGCGTCGGTGGCGCCACCATGGCTTCGGCCGAATTCGGCGACGACATCGAAGAGAAGCGCCCGACCGTGCAGGTAGGGGACCCCTTCACCGAAAAGCGCCTGCTCGAGGCCTGCCTCGAGCTGATGGCCACCGGCGCGGTGATCGCCATCCAGGACATGGGCGCTGCCGGCCTCACCTGCTCAGCCGTCGAAATGGGCGCCAAGGGCGACCTCGGCGTCGAGCTCAACCTTGACATGGTGCCGGTCCGCGAAGACGCCATGACCCCCTACGAGATGATGCTCTCGGAAAGCCAGGAGCGCATGCTCATGGTGCTGCATCCCGAAAAGGAAGCCGAAGCCCGCGCCGTGTTCGAAAAGTGGGAGCTCGACTTCGCCACCGTGGGTCACACCACCGACGATCTGCGCTTCCGCGTGATGTGGAAAGGCGAGGAAGTCGCCAACCTGCCGATCAAGCAGCTCGGCGACGAAGCGCCGGAGTACGACCGCCCATGGACCGCTCCGGTGGTGCCTCCGGCGCTCGCCGCTGACGACATCCCACAGATGGATATCGCCGACGCACTGCTGAAGCTGCTCGGCTCGCCGGCGCTGTCGTCGCGTCGCTGGGTCTACGAGCAGTACGACACGCTGATCCAGGGCAACTCGCTGCAGCGCCCCGGCGGCGATGCCGGCGTCATCCGCGTCGACGGCCACCCGACCAAGGCGCTCGCCTTCACCTCCGATGTCACCCCGCGCTATTGCGAGGCCGATGCCTACGAGGGCGGCAAGCAGGCCGTGGCAGAGTGCTGGCGTAACCTGACGGCTACCGGTGCCGATCCGCTGGCCGCCACCGACAACCTGAATTTCGGCAACCCCGAACGCCCCGAGATCATGGGCCAGCTGGTCCATGCGGTGAAGGGCATCGGCGATGCCTGCCGCGCACTGGGCTTCCCCATCGTTTCGGGCAACGTCTCGCTCTACAATGAAACCAATGGCCGCGGCATCTTGCCGACCCCGACCATTGGCGGCGTTGGCCTGATCCCCGACTGGTCGAAGATGGCCCGCGCCGCCTTCGCCGCCGAGGGCGAAGCGATCCTGCTGTTCGGCGCCCCGGATTGGTGGGGCACCCACCTGGGCCAGTCGATCTACCTGCGCGAGCTGTTTGGTCGCCGCGACGGCACGCCGCCGCCCGTCGATCTCGAGCATGAAAGGAAGGTCGGCGACCTTGTTCGCATCCTGATCCGCGACGGCGTGGCCACGTCGGTGCACGATCTCTCCGACGGCGGCCTCGCGGTTGGCCTCGCCGAGATGGCGATGGCCTCGGGCATCGGCGCCACGGTCAACCAGCTCGATGGTGGCGACCCGCTGCCGCTGTTCTTCGGCGAAGACCAGGGCCGCTATATCGTCACCATGAGCCGGGCCAACCTCGATAAGTTCTACGCCGAGGTCTACCCCTATGCTGGCGTCTTCGCCCCCTGGATCGGCAATACCGGCGGCACCACGCTGACCCTGGGCGAGGCCCGCCCGCTGGCGATTGCCGACCTCAAGGCGGCGCACGAAGGCTGGTTCCCGCAATACATGGCGGGCGAGATCGCCGAGGTTTGAGGCAAACCTGACCGATAGAGACGGCCCCCACCCGGCCTCCCCCATAAAGGGGGAGGTGAAGAGTCGAGGCTCGATCTTCGATAGAGCCCAACGAACCGGCAGGGCACCTCCCCCTTCATGGGGGAGGATGGGAGGGGGCCGTCTGCCGCAGCGACGCACCTCGCCAATGCCATTTCCGTGACCGGGTGTAACATTCCACCCCGCCAGTGCGTATATAGAGCGCATCCCAAATAATGGAGACCATCATGACGACCACTGAGCGGGCGGTTCTGGCTGGCGGGTGTTTCTGGGGCGCGCAGGAGCTGCTGCGCCACAAGGACGGGATTATCTCCACCCGTGTCGGCTATTCGGGCGATGACGGCTTCGCCAATGCAACTTATCGCAGCCACGGTGACCATGCAGAGGCGGTCGAGATCGTCTTCGATCCGAGCCGCATCAGCTATCGCGATATCCTGGAGTTCTTCTTCCAGATCCACGATCCCTCGACCAGGAACCGCCAGGGCAACGATGTCGGTCGCGCCTATCGCTCCGCGATCTTCTATGAGAATGCCGAGCAGAAGGCAGTGGCCGAGGACACCATCAAGGATGTCGACGCCTCCGGCTTGTGGCCCGGCAAGGTGGTGACCGAGCTGCAGCCGGTCGGCCCGTTCTGGGAGGCCGAGCCCGAGCATCAGGATTATCTGCAGCGCATCCCCAATGGCTACACCTGCCACTGGGTACGGCCGAACTGGAAGCTGCCCAAGCGCCAGGCCGCTTAACGCAAACGGGCGCCGGGACACCGGCGCCCGCTCCCGTTGAACAGCCCCTGCCTGCGTGCCATATCTCAACCAGGGCTCAACCACCGGGAGACTCGCCATGGGCATGGCCGCCACCGAAATCGAACGCCGCATCCTCAAGGCGCTTCCCGACGCCATCGTCGAAATCCGCGACCTCGCCGGCGACGGCGACCACTACGCGGCGACCGTCACCTCCGAAGCCTTCCGCGGCAAGAGCCGCGTCCAGCAACACCAGATGGTCAACGCCGCCTTCGGCGCCGACATGGGCACGGTGTTGCATTCGCTGGCGCTGCAAACGAAGGCGCCGGATTGACCCTCTTCATCCTCCCCCGCGTGGCGGGGGAGGGGGACCGGCGAAGCCGGTGGAGGGGGCGGCCCCATGCGCGGACCCATCATCACCTTCAAGCGTGCCAAGCGTCTGAGACGAGAGATGTCACTGCCTGAAGTCGTGCTGTGGCAGCATCTCCGACGCGACAAACTCAAAGGCTACCGGTTCCGCCGCCAACACCCGATTGGCCCCTTCATCCTTGATTTCTACTGTTCACAGGCGCGGCTATGCATCGAGATCGATGGCGCGGTCCACGACAGTGCAGAGCAGGCGGCACATGACGAACGGCGCACCAAATGGCTGCAGGAACAAGGGATACACGTGTTACGCTTCATAGCAGCGGACGTACTGATCGATAGCAGTCTTGAGGGAGTGCTCACCACCATCGAGCTTGCGGTCGCCCCCTCCACCGCCGTCCCGGCGGTCCCCCTCCCCCGCTTTGCGGGTGAGGATCAAAAATGACCCGCACCATCCTCTTCGACGTCGATGGCGTGCTCGTGCACGGCTACCATGCTCGTCCGGAAAAGCAGGTCCGCTGGGATCAGAACCTTTTCGCCGACCTCGGCGTCGATCCTGATCGGTTCAAGACCGAGTTCATCCACGACATCTTCATCAAGAAGGTCATCATCGGGCAGATGTCGCTGCTCGAGGCACTCGATCGCACCCTGCCCCGTCTCGGCTATCGCGGCCCCAGCATGGCCTTTGCCGGCTACTGGTTGAGCCATGACAGCAACGTCAACCAGCCGCTGCTCGATGTCGTGGCGCAACTGAAGGCCAAAGGTACGCCGCTCTTCGTCGCCACCAACCAGGAGCACATGCGGGCGCAATGGCTGTGGCAGCAGCTCAGGTTCGGCGAGTTGTTCGATGACATGTTCCACTCGGCGCGCATCGGACACACCAAACCGGCAAAGCCCTATTTCGACTGGATCAGCAACCGTCTCGGGCCACAGGCCGAGCCGCCGCTGTTCTTCGACGACCGCGAGGACATCGTGAAGGCCGCCCGCGCCCATGGGTGGGAGGCAGTGCAGTATGACGAACTCGAGGACGTCACCGGTCACCCCTATATCGCCGCGAGGCTCGGGTGACCTGGACCATCCGACCGATGCGAAGCGGTGACGGCACTGCCATGCAGCGGTTGCACCAGCGCGCCATCATGGCGACCTCAGACGCGTACTACTCTTTGGAGGAACGGCAGAGCTGGGCCTTCGGGCTGCGGCCGGACCAGTACGTGACGCCCACAAGCGGCCATTTCGACGTCGTCGTGGTGGACGATCTCCTCGTCGCCTTCTGCGATCACGGGCCGGACGAGGTGATCGGCCTCTACATCGACCCGGACTTCCAGGGCCGCGGCATTGGCAGCGCGCTGCTCGGCCAGGCGGAAAGCCGCATGCGCGGGGCCGGCACCAGCTTCGCCAAAGTCCATTCGGCACTTTCGTCGCAAGGTTTCTACGAACGGCACGGCTATCGCGAGACCGAACGAACCACGCACAGGAGCCGCGGCGGCATGATCCTGCCCAGCGTCCGCCTGCAGAAGCAGCTCTAAGCATCGTCAAATGACGATGTGCACCTCGACAGCGCCGCATTGCAGGATTATCTAACGGGGAGAACGGAGCCGGCATCCTCCCCGGCCTGAAAGGCATGCATATGAGCGACATCAACGCACTGATCGACGAGCAGGTGAAGAACAACGACGTGTTCCTCTATATGAAGGGCACGCCCGACTTCCCGATGTGCGGCTTCTCGGGCCGCGTCGTGCAGATTCTCGGCTACCTCGGCGTCGACTACCAGAGCGCCAATGTGCTGGAGAACCAGGACCTGCGCGAAGGCATCAAGGCTTACGCCAACTGGCCGACCATCCCGCAGCTCTACATCAAGGGCGAGTTTGTCGGCGGCGCCGACATCGTCACCGAAATGTTCCAGGCCGGCGAGTTGCAGTCGCACCTCGCCGACAAGGGCATCGCGGTCAAGCAGACCGCCTGACGGCAGCTTAGGCAGAGTACATATCAAAGGCCGCGTCCATCGGGCGCGGCCTTCGCTTTGCTGCTAGCCGCGCTGGCGCGCGACGATGGCTGCGAACCTCTCGCTGTCGCGGATGGCGGCATAGGCCCAGTGCTGCTCCAGCCATTCGGCCCGCCCCCGCCACCCGGCGCTCACCATCCGATCCAGGCACCGGAGCGCCCGCTGCGGTTCACCGGCCAGCGCCCAGGCGCCGGCCGCGTGGAAATCGTGCCAGAGCACGCTTTCGGCGGCCGTCTCGAGGTGCGCTGCCCAATCCCGGCACTGCGCCTCGCTGAGGTCACCGACGTTCTCAGCCGGCAGATTGCTCGAATAGCCAAAATACTGGCTCCGTTGCCGGAATCCGGCGGCTTCGGCGATACGGATCGAGCCGGCATTCGAGGCATGGCAGTGCCAGCCGATATCCACGAGCCCCCGTCGCAGGCATTCGTTGACCGCCGCCGTGGCGGCGGCGCGCCCCAGCCCGAGCCGGCGGAAGCCTTCCTCTGTTCCGACCCCAAGTTCGGCCCGGTCGCCGACCACGCAGTCGGCGAGGCTGTGGCTCACCACCGCCCCGTTGCAAAGCACCGCATACCCGACGCCCTCATCGAGGAAGTCCTCGAAGGATCGCCAGCGATCTCCCTCATCCTCGGCAAACTGGTGCAGCGCGGGATAGCCCGCCACACTGTTTCGGTCGATCGGCACCAGTTCGAACCCCTCCGGCAGTGCGGCGCCGGGCCCGGGGTGCTCCAGTTCGAACCGCAGCCGCGGGTGCGGCCGCGCAAATGGGTTGTCCCAGATCTCGGAGAGCCGGAAGACCCAGTTGTCCTCGGGAAGGAAATAGGTCCAGGCCGGGATCAGTGCCCGCAGCGCCTCGGGCTGCATGGGATGGCGGGGGTCGCCGGCGAGGTAGCATGCCTCGCCATCGGAAATCAGCGTCACCGATGGTCGGATCGGGTCGTCAGCCCACACCTCGCCATCCAAACCACCTGCGAGGATCGCGGCGACGGGGGCGTGGCGGGAGATGGTCTGCGTCAGAAGGGGGCGGACGGCCTCATAGGCGGTCTCGTCGAGGAGTTGCATCGTGCAAGAATCCTGCAAATTGCGACGCTCGAAGCGCCGCTGCCAGTCGAAAGAGCGGTGAACCCGCTCACACAGGTGCCGGCATTGGCCCGCCGGCGCTCGGCGATAGCTACTGTCATCTGTGATCCTCCCGACTGCGCAGAGATTGCGGCGTTGCAGGTAGCCCGACGTGGCTCAATACGAAAGCCCAAACTGGATTTCGATGCGATGGTACCGCCCTCCCTGCCCGGCCCATTGATGATAGACCTCGCGGCTTTCTCCGGAAAACGCGTGCCGGGAGGCCTCGATCGCCGCCACCAGCGGCGCATAGCCCTGTTTGAACAATGTCCGCATCGAGCCCTGATGCACAGCGCTCGCCACCATGATCGGCTCGAGGCGCTCAACGGCAAACAGCCCATCATAGCCAGCGGTGCTGATCACCGGCCGGCAGAAGCGCAGCTCGAACTCGGTCTTGCTGTCCCTTGGCAGATGCCGCGCCACGAACACCCACGGCCCGGCGATCTCCAGCCCGCAGCGCGCGATCTCAGCATCGAGGTCGCCGGTGACCTCCGGGCTGACCTGCTTCACCGCTGCAATGGTCAATCGCCTGCTGGCGCTCAACACCAGCATGGCGTCGGTTTCCTTGATCTCCATTATCGCCCTCCCGATCGCGGCAAAACTGCTGCGCGCTCAGTTTCCGGGCAAGCCAAACCGTAGAAAATCCTTGCGCGAGGGCGGCAATCCAATGGCGATGGAGGAATGGTCTTCCGTTCAGGCCGAGCGGCGCAGCACCTCGGCAGACCGCGTCGGAACGTCTGCGGCGAACCGCTGCTCTCGCAACGGCCGTACCCGTCGTGTCGCTTCGGCATAGAGCGGGTGCGCCTTGTAGGCAGCCAGCGCCGCCTCATCGGCGAACTCGGCATAGACCACCACGTCGATATCGTTGCCGAACTGATCGACCTTGGAGTTCCGCGTCACTTCGAAATGGTCCGAGTGGGGGATCTGGCCAAGCAGGTTCAGCCCCTCGACGACGGCGTCGAGGTTGGCCGGCTTGGCAGTGAAGAAGACAATGTGGCGGATCACGAGTCGAGGCTCCTTTGTCGCCATCCGACATAGTCATCCCCGATCGCCGGACAAATGCGGCAAGAGGCCACGATCACGCAACGTGATGGCAGGCATCACTGAAAAGCGTTTCCCGGCCCGCCGGCCCGGGGTGTAAGTACACAGTCTCCTTTCGGCTGTCCTCCCGAGTCCCCGCCATGTCCTCGATCACTGCCCCCCGCTCCCTGGCGACGCCGCTGATCGCCTTGATCATCTGCGGTTGCATCATCGCGGCAGTGACCAATGGCATCCGCACCAGCTTTGGCTTGCTGACTCTGCCGATGACTGCCGATCTGGGGCTGACGCGCGAAGCCTGGGGCATGGCCATGGCCATCCAGAACCTCGCCTGGGGCATCGCGCAGCCCTTCGCCGGTGGTCTCGCCGATCGCTACGGCACCGCCAAGGTGATCGTGGGCGGTCTGTTGATCTATGCGCTGGGCCTGGTGCTGATGGTGGCCTCGCCCACCGGAACACTGCTCAACCTCACGGCCGGCGTCATTACCGGCGTCGGCATCGCCACCTCGTCCTTCTCGATCGTCATGATCGCCTTCGGGCGCAGCGTGCCGCAGGAGAAACGCAGCCTGGTGTTCGGCGTGGCCACCGCCGCATCGTCCTTCGGCCAGTTCGCTTTCGCGCCGCTCGGGCAGGCCTTCATCAGCAATTTCGGCTGGCAGAGCGCCCTCATTTATGCCGCCGCCATCCTCGCCTTGGTGATCCCGCTGACCTTTGCGCTCCGCGGACGCACCGAACGCGGCGCTGGGCAGGCCGATCTGAAGTTCATGCAGGCACTGAGCCGCGCCTGGGGCTTTGGCTCCTACCGGCTGCTGGTGATCGGCTTCTTCGTCTGCGGCTTCCACCTCGCCTTCGTCAACGTCCACATGCCCGCTTACCTCGTGCAATGCGGCCTCGCGCCTGAAGTCGGCAGCTGGGCCATCGCAGTAATCGGCCTGTTCAACATCGTCGGCTCGCTGCTGGCCGGCTATCTCGGCGGGCGCCTGCCCAAGCAGCTGCTGCTTGCCACCATTTACTTCAGCCGCGCCGTGGCCATCGGCCTGTTCGTGCTGTTCCCGGTCACCGAGGTCAGTGCGTACATGTTCGCCGCCGCGATGGGGCTGCTGTGGCTTTCCACCGTACCGCTCACCGCCGGACTGGTAACGCTGTTCTTTGGCGCCCGCTACATGGGCATGCTCTATGGCGTTGCCTTCTTCAGTCACCAGGTCGGCTCTTTCGTCGGCGTCTGGCTGGGCGGCTTCGTCTACGATCACACCGGCTCCTACAGCCTCGTGTGGTACCTGGGCATCCTGCTTGGTCTCGCCTCGGCCGCCATTCACCTGCCGATCCGCGAGAAGAGCGCCACCAGCTTCCAGCTGCAGCCGGCACGATAGCCTCCGCCACTCCACAGTATTGATCGGCCGCGGGTTGCCAAAGGCCGAAGATGCGCGCATCTTCCCGGCCTTTCCGGCCCCTCCCGCGGCCACATCTGAGCTTACAATGTCCAATACATCTCTTGCTGCGCGGGACCTGTCCCGCGTCGAATTCATCATCCTTGTTGCAGGGCTGATGGCGCTCAACGCACTCGCCATCGACGTCATGTTGCCGGCCCTGCCCTACATGGGCGAAGCATTCGGCATCAGCCACGAGAACGAACGGCAGTTCGTGGTCGGCGTCTACATGTTCGGCTTCGGCATTGCCCAGCTTGCCTTCGGTCCGCTCACCGATCGCTTTGGCCGCCGTGGCCCGCTGCTGGTCGGCCTGGGCATTTACCTCGTCTGCGCCTTCGCCGCGACCTTTGCGCCAACCTTCGGGGCATTGCTGGCGCTGCGTTTCGTCCAGGGGATGGGCGCCGCCGGCACCCGCGTCATTGCCACCGCCGTCGTCCGCGACAAGTTCTCGGGCCGCGAGATGGCCGAGATCATGTCGCTGACCTTCATGGTGTTCATGGCGATCCCGATCCTTGCCCCCGGGATCGGCCAACTGATCCTGCTGACCGGACCATGGCAGTATATCTTCCTGTTCATGGGCGGACTCGCCACCCTGATCAGCCTCTGGGCCTTCTTCCGCCTGCCCGAGACCATGCACCCGGAATATCGCCGGCCGCTAAGCTTCAGCTCGGTGATCGACGGCTTTCGCATCGTCGTCACCAATCGGGTAGCGCTGTTCTACGGCCTCGCCGGCACCTTCCTGTTCGGCGCCATGTTCGGCTTCATCTCGGCAAGCCAGCAGATCTTCGTCGAAATCTACGGTCTCGGCCCCTACTTCCCGGTAGCCTTCGCGTTCATGGCCGGCACCATAGCCATTGCCCAGTTCATCAATTCCCGCGTGGTGCGCCGCTTCGGCATGCGGCGGCTGAGCCACACCGCGGCGCTGGTCTACTTTGGCGCTGCGTTGATCCTCGTGGCGGTGGCCCTGATGGGCCCCGTGCCTTTCCCGGTGTTCTTCGGGCTGCTGATGGTGATCCAGTTCTTCTTCGGCTGGGCCGCCTCGAACATGAACTCGTTGTCCATGGAGCCGCTCGGCAGTGTCGCCGGTACGGCCGCCTCGGTCTTCGGCTTCACCCAGACGGTCGGGGGGGCGCTGATCGGCACCTATATCGGCCAGCACTTCGACGGCACGATCCTTCCGAACGCCCTGGGCTACGCCAGCATGGGCGCGCTGGTGCTGATCTCGATCCTCGTCGCCGAAAAGGGCAAGCTGTTCGGCGTCAGCCCGCAATACGAAACGCAGCACGGCGAGGGCGGGCATTAGGGCCAAACCGCAGCAAGCACGGAGTCATTTCCGCGAAAGCGGGAACCTCTGTGTTCTTGCCCCCGCACCATCGCAAACGGAGATCCCCGCTTTCGCGGGGATCACACCCGGCTCAACGCACGCGAACCCGCTCAGTCCTGCTTGCGACCCACGAAGATCGTCCAGCCGAGCATCGGCCGGATGATCCGCTGGTAGTGCATCCAGTCTTCGCGGCTCTTTGCCAGCACTTCGGCGTGGTCGCGATGCCCGGGGTTCTCGCGGGCCCACGTCAGCGTCGCGTGCCGCTGGTGACTCTGGTAGCGCTCATAGTCGGCGTCTGATGCGCTGATGGTCGCCGAAACCTCGGCGCCATGCCGCTCCATCACGCCGATCATGCTCACCGTATCCGGCGGCAGGATGTCGCCCTTCGGCACCGCCGGCGCGTGCCGCAGCACGGTCGTGCCCAGCACCAGCGAACCACCGGGCTTGGCGGCGGCGGCCATCCATTCAAGCGCTGCCGGGACGTCGCCCAGTGATGCCGCAGCACCAAGGCACAGCACCACATCGTACGACGCGGGCTCCACCCGGAACCCCTTCACCGAGGCGTTGTGGAAGGTCAGTCGCCCCTTGGCCGGGCTCTTGCGCCGCGCCGCCTCGAGGAAGCGCGCGTTGATGTCGATACCGACGCCCTGGATGGCGAACTTCTCGGCCCAGTGCCGCATCAGCCAGGCCTTGCCGCAACCCATGTCGAGGACGCTCATCCCGTCGCGGATCGAGCAATAGTCATCCAGCAGGCGCAGCTTCCGATCGGTGATCGGGTTCTGGATTTCGACCTCGCGATCAGCGATCGCCCAATAGTTAAGCTGGTCCAAACCGCGTCTCCCCTCGCCGATCAGAGGGCTTACTATACCGTAAACACCTCTGAGCGCAGCAAATTCCAGGTATCGGGGTCACTCGCAATAAGCAGGCCGCCATCGCGATGGCTCGGCAGATAGGACGAACCGTCGAAGCGCGCCACGTAACCGCCCGCCTCCTGGGAGATCAGCGACCCCGCCAGGTGGTCCCAAGGCATCAGCTTGTTGAACACCACGAAATGCGAGAAGCCCGTCGCGAACGTGCGGTAGTCGTGCCCGGCGACGCGATAGTTCGCCGCGACCTTGAGCTTGGCGAGGTTGGCCAGCACCTTTGGCTTGCTGTCCGCCGTCAGGAAGGTGATCGACACGTGCCCGACGAGGTCGGCAAGTCCCGGGGCCGGCGCCACTTTCAGTCGCCATTGCGTGCCGTCCGGCCGCCGCTGCCAGGCGCCGCCCCCCTTTTCCGCCAGCACCCAGTCGTCGCCCATGGGGTCGTAGATGATGCCGGCAATGGTCTCGCCGTTCCTGACCACTGCGGCCATCGTGGCAAACAAGGGCAGCCCCGCCGCGAAGTTGGCCGTGCCATCGACCGGATCGACTACGATAGCGAACTCGGCCGCATTCAGTTCTTCCAGCAGGGCTGGCCGCGCCGCCACCGATTCCTCACCGACGAACAGCGCATCCGGCCAGGCCAGCTCAACCGCCGCCTTGATCCGCCGTTCCGCCTGCTCGTCGGCTTCGGTGACGAGGTCGATCGCATCGGTCTTCTGGCGGATCATCCCGGCATCGAGGTGCCGGAAGCGCGGCAGAATTTCTGCCTTGGCCGCATCGCGCAGGATGACGGCAAGGCGGTCGATATCGAATCTGGACATGATCACTCGGGTGCTTGGGTGGTCGGGGGAGTCGCCGCGTTTTCAACGAAACGCTCGAAGTCTTTGATGTGGTCGCGCTTTCGAACCGGAAAACCTGCAACTTTTCCTGAAAGCGCTCAGCCGCCGGAGGCGCCCGTGTCGGGCGTGCCCTGCAGGGCTAGGAAATCGAACAGTTTCGGGTCGAGCAGATGGCTCGGCCGCACATTGCCGAGTGCCCGGATCATGATGTCCTTGCGCCCCGGCATCCGCTTCTCGATGTCATTGAGCATCGCCTTCATGGCGTTGCGCTCGAGCCCCTCCTGCGACCCGCACAGGTCGCAGGGGATAATCGGGAACGCCATGTGCTCGGCAAACTTCTCGAGGTCCGGCTCGGCGCAATAGATCATCGGCCGCAGCACTTCGACGTCGCCGTCGTCGTTCATCAGCCGCGGCGGCATCGCCGCGAGCTTGCCGCCATGGAACATGTTCATGAAGAACGTCTCGAGGCTGTCCTCGCGATGGTGCCCCAGCACCAGGGCCGAACATCCCTCCTCGCGCGCGATGCGATAGAGGTTGCCGCGCCTGAGCCGCGAGCAGAGCGAGCAATAGGTTGCCCCCTGAGGCAGCGTGCTGGTCACCACCGAATAGGTGTCGCGGTACTCGATCCGGTGCGCGATGCCGTTTCTGGTCAGCCAGTCCGGCAGGATATGCTTGGGAAAGTTCGGCTGCCCCTGGTCGAGGTTGCAGGCGATCAGCTCGACCGGCAGCAGCCCGCGCCATTTCAAATCGAGCAGCAGCGCCAGCATGCCATAGCTGTCCTTGCCGCCCGAAATGGCCACCAGCCATTTCTCCCCGGCCCGCGCCATGCCGAACTTCTCGATCGCCTCGCGCATGTTGCGCACGAGACGTTTCCTGAGCTTGTTGAACTCGACACTGCGCGGTGCGGCGGCAAACAGCGGATGCGCGCCCGAGAGGTCCTCGGCGTCTGCTTGGAACTGAGCTGGGCTGGCGATTTCGTTCATGGCGATGCTGTAGCAAACCCCGCGCCTTACCGGAAGCTTGCGGCGATTTTAACTCGCGGCAAGGTTCACCCACATTCCTTGCCGGTTCCGAATTTAGTCAGTTAGATGACGCGACCTCACGGAACCCCAAGGAGTCTCCCTTGTTCCGCTCATTCTTCCCCAATCCCAGGCTATTCTTCCTTTCAGCAGCCATCTGGATGCTGATTGCAACGATCGCTTTTCCGTTCTTCGGCGAGTCGATGCGATCCGTCACCAGTCTCGACCGCTGGCTGATAGCGCCGATGTGTGCACCTGCAACCACGGCTGATCCTGCAGCGACGGACGCCACCCCGCAGACCGGCCAGGCGACCCCCGCCACTCCTGAGGTTGGCCAGAGCACGCTTCCAGAGGGCGTCGCGACCCCGGCCTGTACCCCGGAAGGAACCTTCCTCACCGGCGAACAGGCATGGCTCTACCAGTACGTGCTGATGGTCGCCCTGATCTTCTGCGTCTTCTGGTTCTTCTACGAACGAAACGAATGGTACTGGTGGTCGGTAGTCGGCTCCACCGCCATCCTGCTGATCACCTATTTCAACGTGCAGGTCGACGCCTTCGTCAACAACTGGCAGGGCACGTTCTTCAACACGCTGCAGAGTGCGCTGTCGCAGCCCGGCTCGGTGCCGGCGCCCAAGTTCTACGCCGAGATTGCCACCATTATCGCCGTGACCGTGCCGCGCATCCTCGTGCTGGTGATCCTGAGCTTCCTCACCAGCCACTATGTGTTCCGCTGGCGCAAGGCGATGAACTCCTACTACATGCGCTACTGGAGCGCGATCCGGACGACCGAAGGCGCCGCGCAGCGCGTGCAGGAAGACACCATGCGCTTCGCCCAGATCGTCGAGGATCTCGGCACCAGCTTCTTCGACGCCCTGATCACCCTGGCTGTGTTCCTCCCGATCCTGTGGGGTCTGTCGCAACACATTACCGAACTGCCGATCCTCGGCAGCGTCCCCGGCAGTCTCGTATGGGTCGCACTGGTCTCGGCGGCGCTCGGCACCGTGTTCCTTGCGGCCATCGGCTTCAAGCTGCCGGGCCTGCAGTTCGAAAACCAGAAGGTTGAGGCCGCCTATCGCAAGGAGCTGGTTTATGGCGAGGATAGCCCCGAGCGCGCCGCGCCGCCGACGGTGCGCGAGCTCTTTGCCGGCGTGCAGAGAAACTACTTCCGCATCTACTGGCACTACACCTACTTCAACTTCGCTCGGTACGGCTACCTGCAGCTGGCGGGCTACATCCCGCTGCTGATGCTTGCGCCCTCGATCCTTGCCGGCACGCTGACGCTGGGCCTCTATCAGCAGGTTCAGCAGGCCTTCGGCCAGGTGGCGTCGTCGTTCCAGTTCCTCGCGCGAGCTTGGGGCACGGTGATCGAGCTGATTTCGGTCTACAAGCGCCTGCGGCTTTTCGAAAGCCACATCCCCCGCGACCAGGAACCGATCAAGGAATCCTTGAGCGGTGTGGCCGGGGCGTAATGTCGAGGGCCGCTTTTCGGAGCGGCCCCCGCTGACAACGAAAAAGGGCCGCCCCATCGGGCGGCCCTTTCCAGTTCCGTGGTGTGTTCCGCGCGATTAGCGCGAGTAGAATTCCACCACCAGGTTCGGTTCCATCTGCACCGGATACGGCACATCCGACAGCGCCGGGACGCGAACGTAAACCGCGGTCTGCTTGGAGTGGTCGACTTCCACGTACTCGGGAACGTCGCGCTCGGCGAGCTGGTTGGCCTCGAGCACGATGCCGAGCTGCTTGGAGCGCTCACGCACCTCAACCTTGTCGCCGACCTTGACCTGATAGGACGGGATGTTGACGCGCTTGCCGTTGACCAGGATGTGGCCGTGCGACACGAACTGACGCGCCGCGAACACGGTCGGCACGAACTTGGCGCGGTAGACGATGGCGTCGAGACGGCTCTCGAGCAGGCCGATCAGGCGCTCGCCGGTGTCGCCCTTGACGCGGGACGCTTCGGTGTAGAGCTTCTTGAAGGCCTTCTCGGTGATCGAACCGTAATAGCCCTTGAGCTTCTGCTTGGCGCGCAGCTGCAGACCGTAGTCGGAGGTCTTGCCCTTGCGGCGCTGGCCGTGCTGGCCGGGGCCATAAGCACGGTTATTGAGCGGGGACTTCGGACGGCCCCACAGGTTTTCGCCAAGACGGCGGTCGATCTTGTGCTTAACTGAATCGCGCTTCGACATCGGAATCCTTTCATAGATCGTCGAAAGTGATTGCGCCCTCCTCTGCCCG
>NZ_DASZAW010000113.1:0-21763 GCF_035944845.1 Devosia sp.
TAGCATCAACTCCAGACTTACACAGGGGAACCTAATGACCACTGGAAGCGACATCCTCAAGAAGATCAAGGACGAGGACATCAAGTACGTCGACCTCCGCTTCACCGACCCGCGCGGCAAGCTGCAGCACGTCACCATGGACGTGACGGTCGTCGATGAGGATCTCTTCGAGGAAGGGACCATGTTCGATGGTTCCTCGATCGCTGGCTGGAAGGCCATCAACGAGTCCGACATGGTGCTGATGCCCGATCCGAACTCGGCCTACATCGACCCGTTCTTCGGCGCCCCGACCCTCGCCATCAACTGCGACATTCTCGAGCCGCTGACCTACCAGCCGTACAACCGCGACCCGCGCACCACGGCCAAGAAGGCCGAGGCTTACGTCAAGGAACTCGGTATCGGCGACACCGTGGTGTTCGGCCCCGAGCCCGAATTCTTCATCTTCGACGACGTCCGCTATTCCAACACCACCTACAAGGTGGGTTTCTCGGTCGATCACTCGGAACTGCCGTCCAACAACGACACCGAGTACGAGTCGGGCAATACCGGCCACCATATCGGTCTCAAGAAGGGCTATTTCCCGGTGCCGCCGCTGGACAGCGCGCAGGACATGCGCGGTGAAATGCTCGCCGCCATGGCTTCGATGGGCGTGACCGTCGAAAAGCACCACCACGAAGTGGCCTCGGCCCAGCACGAACTGGGCATCAAGTTTGCCCCGATCATCAAGTCGGCCGACGACGTGCAGATCTACAAGTACGTCATCCAGCAGGTCGCCCAGGCCTACGGCAAGACCGTGACCTTCATGCCCAAGCCCGTCTATGGCGACAACGGCTCGGGCATGCACTGCCACCAGTCGATCTGGAAGGACGGCAAGCCCCTCTTCGCCGGTGACCAGTATGCCGGCCTCTCGATGGAAGCCCTGTACTACATCGGCGGCGTGATCAAGCACGCCAAGGCGATCAACGCCTTCACCAACCCGACCACCAACAGCTACAAGCGCCTGGTGCCGGGCTTCGAAGCTCCGGTGCTGCTCGCCTACTCGGCGCGTAACCGCTCGGCCTCGTGCCGCATTCCCTTCGGCCAGTCGCCGAAGTCGAAGCGCGTCGAAGTCCGCTTCCCCGATCCGCTGGCCAACCCCTACCTCGGCTTCGCCGCGCTGCTGATGGCCGGCCTCGACGGCATCAAGAACAAGATCCACCCGGGCGACCCGATGGACAAGGATCTTTACGAGCTGCCCAAGGAAGAGCTGAAGCAGATCCCGACCGTTAGCGGCTCGCTCCGTGAAGCGCTCGAGTCCCTCGACAAGGACCGCGACTTCCTCAAGGCCGGCGGCGTGTTCGACGACGACCAGATCGACAGCTACATCGAGCTGAAGATGACGGAAGTCATCAAGTTCGAGCACACCCCGCACCCGGTCGAGTACGAAATGTACTACTCGGCCTGAGCGCCGGATCGATCGATGGAATATGGAAGGGCCCGACAGCGGGCCCTTTCTTTTTTTGTCCGGTCTGTTGTACCCACGCGCTCGCCCTCAGCAGGAGAGGTCCGGAACCCATGTCCAGCCGCTGGCGTGAGACACCACCTGAGGAGCTTGTCGGCTGGCTCACCGGCGCTAGTGTGCGCTGGGGCATCGCCGGCGGTTGGGCGCTGGACCTGTGGCAAGGCAGCGTCAGCCGGCCGCATTCCGATATCGAGATCAGCTGCTTCTTGGCCGATCTCCCTGCCCTGCTGCCGATCCTCGCGCGCTTCGAGATCGCCATCGCCCGCAACAAGCAACTGACTTTCTACGAACCCGGAACCGAGCTCCCGTCGCCACCGTTCAGCCTCTGGCTCCGCCGGCACGGTGAAACGCTGTGGGATTTCGAGATCGTTTCCGAGGCACAGCAGGAGGAACAATGGGTCTATCGCCGGGAGCCGTCCGTCCGCCTCCCCATGGCCACCGTCTTCAGCCGTACCGCGTCGGGCTGGCCGATCATCGCTCCCGAGGTGCAGCTGCTCTACAAGTGCAAACAGCCCCGCGACAAGGACCTGCTCGATCTCGCCCGCTTCGTCCCGGCGCTTGACGAGGCCGCGCGGCTCTGGCTCCGTTCCGCGGTAGCGGCGGCGCACCCTGAATTCCTGCCGGCCCTTCTGGATATTGAGGCGCTCGCCGCCCGCAACGATGGTACTTTCCAATGAGCGTTGGACTACTCGGCCTTCTCGATGACGTGACGGCCCTGGCCAAGGTCGCTGCTGCCTCGATCGACGATGTGGCGGGCCAGGCGGCCAAGGCCGGGCTGAAAGCCGCAGGAGCGGTGATCGACGACACCGCCGTGACGCCCAACTACGTCACCGGCTTCTCCGCCGACCGCGAGCTGCCGATCGTCTGGCGCATCGCCGTCGGCTCGATCCGCAACAAGCTGCTTATCCTGTTGCCCGCGGCCCTGGCGCTGAGCTTCTTCGCGCCTTGGCTGATCACCCCGCTGCTGATGATCGGCGGCGCCTACCTCTGCTACGAGGGGGCCGAGAAGGTGTTCGAGGCGATCTTCCCGCACGAGGCGCATGCGCACGAAGCAGAGGCCCTGCCGCAGCCGGCCGATCCCGGCAAGCTCGAGGAAGAGCGGGTTGCCGGAGCCATCCAGACCGATTTCATCCTCTCGGCCGAGATCATGACGATTGCCCTCGCCGCCCTGCCTGACCTGCCGTTCTGGGAGCAGGCACTGGTCCTGGTCATCGTCGCTTTCGGGATCACGGCGGCGGTCTATGGCGCCGTCGCGCTGATCGTCAAAGCCGACGATTTCGGGCTGGCGCTGGCCAGTAAAGGGCGCACCGGCGTTGGTCGCGCCACCGGTCGCGGCATCCTCATCGCCATGCCCTGGGTGATGCAGACCCTCAGCATCGTCGGCACCGCCGCGATGATCTGGGTGGGCGGCGGCATCGTCATCCACGGCCTTGCCGGCTTCGGCTTCGACCAGATCGAGCATCTGATCGAAGCCATCGCCCACGGTGCCGAGGAGATGCTGCCGGCGCTCGGTGGCTTCATCGAGGGGCTCGCCACCATCCTTGCCGACCTCGTGCTGGGCCTCGCCCTGGGCCTCGTACTGATCCCGGTGGCCGGCAAGCTGATCGGACCCGCCTGGAAGGCGATCCGTGGCCTGTTCCCGCGGAAGGCGGAAGCCTGAGCGTTCGGACACGGCCGTTGGGCCGGCCTGGCCCTGCCCACCGCCGTCATCCCAGCAACAGCTGGGGACTGCAATTGGTGCCGCACCCGCGGAGTCATTCCCGCGAAAGCGGGAACCTCTGTTCTGGCGCGCCAGGCGAGATCGCCAACTGAGGTCCCCGCTTTCGCGGGGACGACCCGGTGGGTGATACGGTTCACCGAGGAAACGGCTGGCAAAGCGAAAGGGCCCTTCCGGGCCCCTTCTCAACTTGGACGCTGCGCTCAACCAATCTGAGCAAAGAACCCGCGCACATCGCCCACCCATACCTCCGGCACTTCCAGCACGGCATAGTGCCCGCCAACGTCGAACTCGTTCCAGCGCACGATGGTGTTGCTGGTTTCGCCATAACGGCGGATCGGCACTTCGTCGAAGCCGAACACCGCGACACCGGTCGGCACGCCTGAGTTTGCCTTGGGCGACCAGGCCTCCGGGTCATGCGCGTTCTCGTAGTAGAGCCGGATCGACGAAGCGGCCGTGCCGGTGAACCAGTAGATCATGAAGTTGGTGAGGAACCGATCCATCGGCACGGCGTCGACGCCGTCACCGAAGCTGGTGAACAGCTCGCTGATCCAAGCGAGCAGCCCGGCCGGCGAGTCAGAGATGCCGTAAGCCAGCGTCTGCGGGCGGCTCGACTGCATGATGTTGAAGCCGAAGTGCTCCGCCATGAACCGCTGCACCCGCTGCAGGCGCACCTTCTCGCTGTCGGTGAAGGTAGCGATCTCCTCAGGCGATACCGGGCCGAACGGAATGAAACCCATGGTCGCGGCGTTGAGGTGGATGCCGATCACCCGCTCCGGCGCCAGCCGGCCGATCTCCGGCCCGATTATGGCGCCGGCGTCGCCGCCCTGCACGCCGAAACGCTGGTAGCCAAGCCGGCTCATCAGTTCGATGAAGGCCTTGCCGATGCGGACGTTGTTCCAGCCGGCTTCGCGGGTCGGGCCGGAAAAGCCGAAGCCCGGCAGCGACGGCACCACCACATCGAACGCATCCTCGGCCTTGCCACCGTGCGCCACCGGGTCGGTCAGCGGCCCGATCACGTCGAGGAACTCGACGATAGAACCCGGCCAGCCGTGGATCAGCAGCAGCGGCGTCGCGTTCTGTTCGGCCGACTTCACCTGGATGAAGTGGACGTTCTGGCCGTCGATTTCAGTGGTGAACTGCGGCAGCAGGTTTATCTCGGCCTCGGCCTTGCGCCAGTCGAAACCGTTGAGCAGCCGGTCGACGGCGCCGCCGACATAGGCATTGGTCGGGCCGGCGGCCCAACTGCCTTCGACTTCGCTCGGCATCACTGTGCGGGCGAGCCGGTCCTTGAGCTCCTGCAGGGCGGCAGCGGAAACGTCGATCTTGAAGGGGGTGATGGTGGCCATTTCGGGTACTCCGTTGCGGGGGTATTCGTTGAAGACGCCCCTTGGTACCCAACCCCTGCCCGCGATTATTGGAAGTTTCCGACAAGCGTGCCGGACCCGGCGCGAACGATCTCTTTTGGCGTCTGCCCCATGATCGCTTTCAGCGAATTGATCATGTGCGCCTGGTCGGAAAAGCCCAGTGCCAGAGCCACGTCGACCGCGGGCCGGCCCATCTGCAGCATGGCCACCGCCTTCTGCGCCCGCTGCACCAGGGTGAAATGCTTGTAGGTGAGCCCGGTAGTCCTGAGGAAATGCCTTTGCAGCGTCCGCTCGGTCATCGCCTTGGGCTGCCCATCGACCACCGAGGCGACCAGCTCATTGCTGTCGACGATGCCGTCGCGGACCAGCCGCTCGACGAACACATCGGCATTCTCGAAGGTCGGGATCTCGCGCACGTCGGTGCCGATCCAGAAGCCGGCTTTGCCGAACTTCTCAAGCATCACGCCTTCGTCGCGCATGATGTCGCCCGGCATCAGCGGCATGAAACTGTGCGGCTTGAACGAGATCACCAGTTGTTCGTCGCCCGCCTCGTGCTCGTAGACCACCGGCTGCGTGGTGAGCCCGGTGCGCAGCACCATCGTGTCGTCGCCACGCTTGATAATGGCAATATCCCAGCAGCCATCGGGCTGCATCAGCGTCGTTCCGGTCGTGTCGAAACGAACGGAGCTGATGCTCTCGACGAAGGGCGAGTCGATCGGCCGGCTTTGCACGATGCGCTTCATGGGCGGAGCCTACCAGTTGCGGCGCGCGGCACCAAGTTTGGGACGCGGCTGTGCCGTCCGCTGGGGCGCGTTGGTCGCCATCCAGATTATGTGACGGGCGCCGCGCCCGGTCGTGCCGGCTCGAACCTTCAATTCCTCGACCGCCATGCCTGATTGCTGCAGCCGCCTGGTGAACCCGGCATCGGGCGCTACCGACCACACTGCAACGACGCCACCCGGTCGCAGCGCTGCCTTGGCACTGGCGATTCCACCATGGCTGTAGAGCCTGTCGTTGCCCGGTCGCGACAACCCCTCGGGGCCGTTGTCGACATCGAGCAGGATCGCGTCGAACTTCTGCGAGTCAGTGGCCATCGCTGCACCGACATCGCCCTCGCGCAGCTGCACCCGCGGATCATCGAGGCTATCGCCGTGGATGCCCGCCAGTTGCCCCTTCGCCCACTTGATCACCCCCGGCACCAGTTCCGCGACGACCAGTTCCGCGTCGGCTGGCACAAGCTTCAGCGCGGCGCGCAGGGTAAATCCCATGCCGAGCCCGCCGATCAGCCAGCGCTGCTTCGGGCGCTGCCCGATCCGCTCGGTCGTCAGCGCCGCCAGCGCCTCCTCAGAACCGCTCATCCGGCTGCCCATCAGTCCGATGGTCCCGGCAAAGATCGTGAATTCGGTGCCGCGCTGCCGCAGCACGAACTCGCCGCCACCCGGCACCTTCGCACGATCGAGTTCAATCCAGGGCAGCACGCGCGTCTCCTTGCCGGGTCCGAGCAAGCTCTAGAGCATTTCAACGCTTCTTTTAATCGTTGAGATGCTTCAGGTTCATGACTGGTCGCGCTTGCGAACCGGAAAGTCCGCAACTTTTCCTGAAACGCTCTAGCCGCACCGCTGCCCGAGCAACAGTCCTCTGGCGCATATCGCATCGATAGCTATGCTGTCCGGCAATCGCTTCGGAGCCAGCCATGACCGCCGAATTCCTCATCACCACCCTCGTGATCGTCGCTTCGCCGGGCACCGGCGTACTCTTCACCCTCGCCGCCGGGCTTACGCGTGGCGCTCGCGCCAGCATTCTCGCCGCTCTTGCCTGCACGCTGGGAATCATCCCGCACATGGCCGCGGCGATCACCGGCCTTGCCGCCCTGCTCCACACCAGCGCGCTGGCCTTCGAGATCATCAAGTATCTCGGCGTCGCCTACCTGCTCTACATGGCCTGGGCGACGCTGCGTGAGAAAGGCGCCCTCAGCGTCGACACCGAAGCAGCACCCAAATCGGTCCGCCAGGTGCTGGTCTCGGGCATCCTGATCAACATCCTCAACCCAAAGCTGTCGATCTTCTTTTTTGCTTTCCTGCCGCAGTTCGTGCGCACCGACAGCGCCAATGCCCTGCCCCAGATGCTGGAGCTGAGCGCGGTGTTCATGGCCATGACCTTCGTGATTTTCGCCATCTACGGGGTGTTCGCTGCAGCGGTGCGCCAGCACATTGTCACCCGCCCGCGTGTCCTCACCTGGATGCGCCGCACCTTCGCTGCCGCCTTCGTGGCGCTCGGCGCCAAACTGGCCTTCACCGAGCGCTAGAGGCGACATCAGGCGCGGCAGGTGAGCACTAGTCGTTCAGCTTGAGCCGCTCGCCGGCGAGGATGCGGTGATCGCTGGTCTTGAGCGTCAACAGCGCTTCGAGTTGGCCGATCTGCTGCACTTCAGCGAACTGCACGGCAAAACCAGCCTCGACATGCCGCACCACCCGGCCCGGGATGGCGCCGACTCCGGCCGATGAACCGATCGGCGGCAGCACGTCGGCCGAGACGGCGACGCCAGACTGCGACATGTCGATGATGAAGCAGTCGAAGCGTCGCCCATCGCCCAGCGTCAGGCTCGCCCGTGTCTCCCGCGGCAGCACGCGCTTGTGCCCCCGCCGGTCACTGACCGTCTTGAGCGTTCGCCGCTTCAGCCAGTCGATCCGGGCGCCCAGGGCCGCGCGCTCCTGTTCAGTACAGTCAAAGGCCACGGCAAAGCCGCCGTCGAGAACCCGGCTGATCCTGCCGCGCACGATCCCAAGGCCCTGCAGCGTCATGGTCAACCCATCGCCGGCCATACCGCTCACCGGCGCGTTCACCACAGCCTCGTGCGCCGTGACGCTGCGCGCCCGGCAGGCGAACACCCGTACGGCGCCCGGCGCCTGCGCCCGCGCCGCCAGCACGTAGCTGCCCATCACATCGCCGATGAAGCGAACATCCTTGCGGCTGCTCGCACCAGCATTGCCCGGGGTCTTGCTCTGCATCGCCTGTGTCGCTCGCTGCACTCTCGCGTCATTCTACGCAAGATTGCCTATTGGGCTACGACTCAGACCTTACCGAAACGTCGATCAAACAGTATTTCTACGGGGCAACACGGGACACCAGTCGCAGCGAGGACGATTTTTGCTCACTTATTGTGTTGATTGGCTGGCGCCTAGGCCATTTGCACTAATCCAAACGATCTAGATTTGCTCCGTTTCCAACATCATCTCCTCGAAGAAGCCTTCCGGCCCATCGACTTCCTTGAGTCGCCGGCCGCTGATCTCCAGGTACCGGGTGCCGACATTGCGCACGAAACTGCGGTCGTGCGACACCAGCACGGCCGTCGCCTCCTGCGCCAGGATCTCACTCTCGAGGGCCTCTCGGCCCGGAATGTCGACGTGGTTGGTCGGCTCATCCATCAGGTAGAAGTTCGGCTCCTGTAGCCGCAAGGCCAGCAGCCCCAGCCGCGCCCGTTGGCCAAAGCTCAGTTGTCCGATCGGCCGCGACTGTTTTTCGATGACGAACCCGGCGGACGCCAGCAGGCTCCGCACCCGCGCATCGGGTTGCTTGAACGTCACCGAAATGAAGCTCTCGGGCGTCTCCTTCACTGGCAGCTGCAACATGTCCTGATCGGTGTAGCCCAGCACTAGCGACGGCGTGACCCTGATGCCGGGCACACTGTCCGGCTCGACCATGGCGCGGTGGATGAGTTTCACCAGTTGCGATTTGCCGGTGCCGTTCTTGCCCAGCAGCACCACGCGATCACCTTGGAAGATGTGCAGCTTGTCGATCTTGAACAGCGCCTGACCGCTCGGCGTGGTCACTGTCACGTTCTCGATGCCGACGAGCAGCTTGGCGTGCGTGCCCCGATTGCTCAGCTTGATCTCACCCGAGCGCTCGCGATGCGTCGGTCGCACCGCTTCCTCGATCCTGGCGGCGCGCTCTCGCAACTGCTTGGTCTTGACCACCAGCAGGTCGCTGCCCGAGTTGATGCCGATGTTGTTGAGCTTGGCTGCCTGTTTCCGAAGCTTGCTCGCTTCCTTGAGGTCACGCTCGTTCTGGGCCTCCTGCGAAGCGTCCTCGCGCTCGATTTCCCGGCGGGCTGCCGAATACCCGAGCGGCATGTAGCGCGACGTGCCGGGCCGCAAGAACAGCGTCCGGTTGGTCACGGCATCGAGGAAGTCGCGGTCGTGGCTGGCAACGATCAGCGGCATGTTGCGCGCCTCGCGGTTGAGCCAGGTCTCCAGCCGGAACAGTTTGGACAGGTCGAGATGGTTGGTCGGCTCGTCCATCAGCAGCGCGTCCGGATCGGTGACCCAGACGCGGGCGATCAGCATCAGCCGCTGCCAGCCGCCGCTGAGCGCCGACACCGGCCGTTCGCGCAGCTCGTAGGGCGTCTCTAGCCCATCGAGCGCCACGTCGGCCCGCCAGGCATCGCTGTCACGGTCGGCGACCGGTAGCGCTCCGAGGACGGCGTCGCGCAGGCTGCGCGGCATCAGCTCGGCCGGCACGTCCTGTTCGACATAACCGATGCGAAGCCCGCGCGAGCGCACCACTTCGCCGGCGGTGGGTTCCGCCAGCCCCGCAATCACCCGCAGCAGCGAGGTCTTGCCGAGGCCGTTACCAGCGACTAGCCCGACCCGGTCGCCATCCGCGACGACGAGACTCAGGTCGCAGAACAGCGGATCGGTGGCAGTGATGGAAAGGTTCTTGAGGCTGATCGAGCCCATGTTCGTCTCTCTGGAATTCTAGCGGTCCCAGATGGGGACCTGTGCCGTCAATGGCTCACGCGCGAGGCGAAGCCGGCTTGGGCAGACCAGAATGGTGTGAGACGACGAAGACGTCCGGACCCGTTCGGCCAGCCCTGCAACTAAAGCTGCAGGGCCGAAACAGGGCCGCGACTGCGGTGCTGGTCATGACGATAGCCCACGCGACCCTCCTTGGTTGGCATTGCGGACGAGGCGTTTAGAGCACCGGCGGCGATTGGAGGTCAAGTGTCGGCGTGCCCGCACGCGCAACATCCACCGGGTCATTCCCGCGAAAGCGGGAACCTCTGTTTGCGATTGCAACAAGGAAAACGGAGGTCCCGCATTCGCGGGGATGACATCGAGCGTGGGGCCGCGTTGGCGCACCATCGCTGTCTCACACCAGGTAGAACAGCGTGGTGATGGCGGCGAGGGTCAGCGGGCGAGGCAAAGCAAGATGGGCAAGCCGGTACGCAAAACTATCAAATCCGGCCTGCTGCCATCCGCTGTCGCGTGGCGCCCTCAAAGCCGTCTCAATGTACGCGAGACCGCTCTTGGCTTGGGCGCGCATACGGCTACTCCGAACAAAAACCGTATGTGAAATTCATACCCGCGAGCGCTTAAGAAAGTGCTTCCGAGAAGCAAACGAAGTCTGAATCAAGTGCTCCAAAACAACGCGTCCGGACCTTTGTACGGCGCCGGACGCATTGGATTCACGAGCGATTTCGTCAGCTGCGGCGCAGCCGCTCACGATTGAGGATCGCACCGGTGCAGGTTGAGACCCGCAGCAGGTAGACCCAGTTGCCGCGCGTTGCCCGCACCTGGATGCGTCGGTCGTTCCGCACGTTGAGGTAGATGTTGGTATAGCCCTGCTGCCGCACGGCGTTGCGGATCTGCCGGTCGGTCAGCTCGATGCAGATCAGCGGCCGGCGATAACCAAAGCCGTCGGTACCGAAGCCGAACTGGAACTGCACGCTCTGCGCCTGCACGGGGAGTGCAGAAGCGCCGAGCGCCAGCCCGAGCACGGCGGCGCGGATGAACGTAGTGGCTTTCATGTCGATCTCCATTGCACCTCACCAACGAAAAATCCCGGCCCTGGGAGGCCGGGATCTGGCGGGAGCGCGAGGGAGGAGCCGGGCTCCCGCCGGAACTGGACTAGAAGCGGAACTGGAACTGGAAGCCCGGGTGATACGGGCGACGCAGCCGCTCGATATCCGAGACGCGGCCAGTGCAGCGGTTGATGTTCATGGCATAGGTGCGGCGGCCATAATCGGCCACCACCTTCACCCGCACCCCGCGACGGTCAACGAAGCGGATATCGTCAAAGCCGGCGCGGCGCAGGCCACGGCGGACCTCGTTGGTGGTCAGGCAATCGCGCTTCATCCGGCGGCCATTGTCGAAGCCGTACGAGAAGCTGCTGCCGCCACCCTGGATGCCGAAGTCGAAATTGAACGACTGGGCCTGGACCGGCATGGCGGTGAACGTCGCCGCACCAAGCGTTACCGCAACGATCGCGGCACGGCCGGACTTCATCACGGACGAGAGGATTGAGGTCATGATAGTCTCCTTCAGGATCAGCTTGGGTGCCAGGTCCACTAGCGTGCCACGACCCTAAAAGTTGCATTCTTAACCAATACGATATCGCCCGTTCATCCTCCGTTCAGGTTGCGAGGCAACCTGCCGGCAGAATTCCGAGTGATATCAGGCGCAGTCGATGGTGAGATTGCCGAACGCCCAGCCCGGACACTGCCTACTGGCCCCAGCTGGGTGCTCCGCAATCTCGAGCGATGAAATATGGTGCCGCCGTTGAATGCTCGCGGAACCGTGCATTCACTTGCCGTTCACGACCGGTTGACAGCTCGAGCGCCGGGCCCTACCTCCCGCTTAACCCACCCAAAGCAGCAAGTATGCTAGAGCTTGTGAGGCGCCCGATTCGCGCCTCGGACGGAGATTTCATGGCGGCGATCGAAGACCTTTTCGGCCCTGACGGCGATGACGCTGCTCCGCAGCGGGCGCCCGCGCCCCCCACGCCGAAGACGCCAGCCGCCAGCCCTGCCCCCAGCGTCGCCCACGCTGCTTCCTATTCGGCTGCCGATATCGAGGTACTCGAAGGCCTCGAGCCGGTGCGTCGCCGTCCCGGCATGTATATCGGCGGCACCGACGCCAACGCGCTGCATCACCTGTTTGCCGAAGTCATCGACAACTCGATGGACGAAGCCATTGCCGGCCACGCCAGCCGTATCGAAGTGCATCTGGGCGAGGACGGCTTCCTCACGGTTACCGATAATGGCCGTGGCATCCCGGTCGAGAACCACCCGAAATTCCCCGGCGTCTCGACGCTGGAGATCGTCATGACGCGGCTGCATGCCGGCGGCAAATTCGACGGCAAGGCCTACGAAACCTCTGGCGGCCTGCACGGCGTAGGCGTTTCCGTGGTCAACGCGCTGTCCGACAGCCTCGTCACCGAAGTTGCCCGCGACCAGATGCTCTATCGCATCGCCTTTTCTCGCGGCAAACCGCTCGGCGCCGTCGAGACCGTCGGCAAGGTACAGAACCGGCGTGGCACCACGCAGCGCTTCCACCCCGATCCGGAAATCTTCGGCGAGCACAAGTTCTCGGCCGCCCGTCTGTTCAAGATGACGCGCTCGAAAGCCTACCTGTTCGGTGGCGTCGAGATCCGCTGGACCTGCGACGAGAGCCTCGCGACCTCCGACGTGCCGGCCAAGGCAACCTTCCACTTCCCCGGCGGCCTGCGCGACTTTCTGGGCAACCGCATCGAAGGCGAGCCGCGCATCGCCGAGGATATTTTCTCGGGCATCATCGGCAAGCCCGGCACCCACGGCTCGGTCGAATGGGCGGTGGCCTGGTGTCTCGGCGACGGCTTCGTCAACTCTTACTGCAATACCGTTCCGACCGGCGACGGTGGTACGCACGAACAGGGCCTGCGCGTTGCCCTGCTCCGTGGTCTGCGCAATTATGCCGAACTGAGCGGCAACAAGCGCGCCGCCCAGCTCACCGCCGAAGACGTTCTGGTGCAGTGCTCGGCCATGCTCTCGGTGTTCGTGCGCGAACCGGAATTCGTTGGCCAGACTAAGGATAAGCTGAGCTCGCCCGAGGCGACCCGCATTGTCGACACCGCGCTGCGCGACCCCTTCGATCACTGGCTCGCCGCCTCGCCCAACCAGGCCTCCAAGCTCCTCGACTGGGCCATCGAGCGCGCCGAAGAGCGCCTGCGGCGCAAGAAGGAAAAGGAAGTCGACCGCCAGTCGGCAACCCGAAAGCTCCGCCTCCCCGGTAAACTCGCCGACTGCACCCAGTCGGCCGCCCAGGGCGCCGAGATCTTCATCGTCGAGGGCGACTCGGCCGGTGGCAGCGCCAAGCAGGCGCGTGACCGCAAGAGCCAGGCCATCCTGCCGCTGCGCGGCAAGATTCTCAACGTTGCCGGCGCCACCCGCGACAAGGTGCAGGCCAGCCAAGCCATCGCCGATCTGACCCAGGCGCTCGGCTGCGGCACCCGCGACCGCTATCGCGAAGACGAGCTGCGCTACGACAAAATCATCCTGATGACCGACGCCGACGTCGACGGCGCCCACATCGCGTCGCTGCTCATGACCTTCTTCTTCCAGGAGATGCCCAAGCTGATCGAGGGCGGCCACCTCTACCTCGCCATGCCGCCACTGTTCCGCATCAGCTCCGGCCCGAAAGTCGCCTACGCTATGAACGATACGCATCGCGACCAGCTGCTGGCCAGCGAGTTCAAGGGCAAGAAGCCGGACATCACCCGCTTCAAGGGCCTCGGCGAGATGCCCTATGTCCACCTGCGCGAGACGACGATGGACAAGAAGACCCGCACCCTGCTGCAGGTCCGCATCCGCGACGACTTCGAAGAGACCAGGCTCTCCGTCGACCGGCTGATGGGCAACCGCCCCGAGGCGCGCTTCGACTTCATCCAGGAAAACGCCGCATTCGTAACCGATCTCGACATCTAGGGATCGGGCTTCGGCGTTCCTGACAGTCAGGGGCGAAGATGTGGGGTGCTGAAGCTGTTTGGCGTGGGTGTGCTTGGGCAGATCGCCACGGCCGCCTACCCGTTCCGGTACGGATTGGCAACTGGCCCGAAATCGTAGTGCTCGATCTCGGCCGCGCCTGATCGGCACGCAATTAACTCCGCATCTGCAAATGCCGTTGACTCGCAAGGGGTTTCCACTATGTTCCGGGCGCGCTGCGCGAGCGCCCCGGACAGGGCGGAGTCCGGATCGGTTGCTGCAAGGCGAAGCCTGATTATCCGGCTTGTACTTTGCGACCCCTTCGTCGACCCGCACCTCCTCAAGTAGCTGCCCGTCGACCTGCCTTCCCTACTTGAGCGGACCACTGATTTGGCAAATGACTTTTCCGGGTTGGGCCTTAGCGCCAAGGTGATCGATGCGGTTGCCGCATCCGGCTACACCAAGCCCACCGATATCCAGGCGCAGGCTATCCCGCATGTCCTTCAGAAGAAGGACATTATCGGCATCGCGCAGACCGGCACCGGCAAGACGGCGTCGTTCGTGCTGCCCATGCTGACGCTGCTTGAGAGTGGCCGCGCCCGCGCCCGCATGCCGCGCACGCTGATCCTCGAACCGACGCGCGAGCTCGCAGCGCAGGTGCACGAGAACTTCGAAAAGTACGGCAAGAACCACAAGCTCAACGTCGCACTGCTGATCGGCGGCGTCAGTTTTGAGGATCAGAACCGGGTGCTCGATCGCGGCGCCGACGTGCTGATCGCCACCCCCGGCCGCATGCTCGACCAGTTCGAGCGCGGCCGCATCCTGCTCACCGGCGTCGACATCCTCGTCATCGACGAGGCCGACCGCATGCTCGACATGGGCTTCATCCCCGATATCGAGCGCATCTGCGGCCTGCTGCCGCCGCGCCGGCAGACGCTGTTCTTTTCGGCCACCATGCCGCCGGAGATCCAGCGCCTCACCAACCGCTTCCTGCGCGATCCGATCAAGCTCGAAGTCGCCCGCCAGAACTCGACCGCCGAGACCATCGAGCAGCGCCTGGTGCGCGTCTCCGGTAAGCCGGAGGAAAAACGCGCAGCGTTGCGCCAGCTGATCCGCTCCGAGGACAACCTCAAGAACGCCATCATCTTTTCCAACCGCAAGCGCGACGTGGCCACCCTCGCCCGCTCGCTGGAACGCCACGGCTTCTCGGCCGGCGGCCTGCATGGCGACATGGACCAGAAGAGCCGCATGGAAACGCTCGATGCGTTCAAGACCGACAAGCTGCAGCTGCTGATCGCCAGCGATGTGGCCGCCCGCGGCCTCGACATCCCGGCGGTGAGCCACGTGTTCAACTTCGACGTGCCGACCCACGCTGAGGATTATGTGCACCGCATCGGCCGCACCGGTCGTGCCGGTCGCTCCGGCGTCGCGATCACCCTCGCCACGCCGTCGGACGGCAAGTACGTCGACGCCATCACCAAGCTGATCGCCAAGGATATTCCCGAGGTGAAGCTGGGCGGTGGAGCGGCAGAACGCTCCGCCGCACCGGACGCCGAGGAGCGCAGCGAACGCGCGCCGCGCGAAGGTCGTGGTCGCCGCGGCGGCCGGGCCCGCGATGCCGCGGCAGCGAGGACCACCGAGACTGAAGCCGCTGCGCCGCAGGAGGCCCGTGAGCCGCGCGCCGAGCGGCCCGAGCGCACCGGTCGTCCGCCCCGCAACGACGCGCACCGCGACAACAATCGTGGCAATGGCGCCGACAAGCCGGCCCGCGAACCCCGTACTCAGCACGTCGAAGGCATCGTCGCCGATTCGCCTTTCGGTTCTGATGGACCGATCCCGGCGTTCCTGCTGCGGAAATAGCCGCGATCTACAGACTTTCCCCGGCGATCTCAGTAGAATTGCTAACAGATCGCCGGGTTTTTACGCCTCATTAATGCGGAACAACTGACAATGCCGGCCGAAACGACCGGCAGGAGCCGGACCTGGGGGAACGGTGTCAGAACAGGAATTCAGACGCGCCCTGGGTTATGCCAATTCGGCGCTCGATCTGCTGAAGCGCGCGACTATTCCGCCGTATCCTCAGTTCTATGAGCTGCTCTACACCTACGCCACCGGCATCAATCCGGCGCTGAACGCCCGCATCAACGCGATCTTCCGCGACGGGCACCCCACTGCCGACGTCGTCGAGCGGCTCTACAACGAGTTTCTCCGCGCGCAGGACGCGAACGAGCGCATTTCCGGCGTGTCGCAGCGGATGTCGAATCGCATCGTCGCGATCCACGATGCCATCGACACCGCCATGACCACTGCCAGTTCCTACTCAGCCTCGTTGCAGGTGGCGAGTGGCGATCTCGGCTCGGTGGAGCTGGATGCCGCTCGGCTGAGGACGCTGGCGAACGCGCTGCTGGCAGAAACGCGCCGCATGCAGGACGCCAACCATCAGCTCGAAATGAACCTTGCAGCTTCGCGCGACGATATCGAAGCGCTGCAGCGCGACCTCGACGATGTGCGCCGCGAAGCCCTGCTCGACCCGCTCACCAAGGTCTACAACCGGAAGGCCTTCGACGACGGGCTGCTGCGCGCGGTCGGCCGGGCCGAAGAGCATGGCGACCACATGTGCCTGATGCTGATCGACATCGATCACTTCAAGCGCTTCAACGACACCTGGGGCCACCAGACCGGTGACCAGGTGCTGCGCCTCGTTGCCATGACGCTCAAATCCAACATCAAGGGTCGCGACATCGCCGCGCGCTATGGTGGCGAAGAGTTTGCCGCCGTCCTGCCTGATACCGACCTCGAGGGCGCGGTGATTCTTGCCGACAACATCCGCAAGGCGATCCAGGCCAAGGAACTGCTGAAACGCTCGACCAACGAGAAGCTCGGCCGCGTCACCGCCTCGTTCGGCGTCGCCATGTACCGCGAAGGCGACACCCCTTCGAGCCTGATCGAACGCGCCGACCGTTGCCTCTACGCCGCCAAGCACCGCGGGCGCAACGTGGTGGTCGGCGAGACCGAGTTGGGCGACGAGGATATCGTAGCGGCGTAGGCGACCGCTGAAGTCGCTCGTCGCTTCCCTCCGATCGCGCATCGTTCCGATGCGGTACCCCCTCATCCGGCGCTGCGCGCCACCTCGCGGCGAGAGCTACGGCCTCGTCCGCTGACCTCAAGGGGAGAAGGAATCCTGACTGAGATGGTTGAGGTGGCCGCCTTCTCCCCTTGAGGGAGAAGGTGCCCGAAGGGCGGATGAGGGGTACGCGATGCAAGGCATCGCCGATCCGAGCGGAAGCGAGGAGCGACCTACGCCACTGTCTCCACCCCAAGCGAACGCAGCGCGTCCCAGTACCCGGGATAGGTCTTCCCGACGCACTCGGGGTCGAGGATCGTGATACCGCCGATCTTCAGTGCAGCCAGCGCAAAGCTCATGGCGATGCGGTGATCCTCGTAGGTCTCGATGCTGGTCCGCGCGTTGCGGTGCTTGAGCTCAATCAGGCGCGGATCGGACGACACCACAAGGTCATCGCCTTCCTCATGCGCGAGGCCCGGCCGGATGCGGTTGAGCTCGGTCGAGAGTGCCGAGATCCGGTCGCATTCCTTCACCCTGAGATTGGCGATGCCGACGAAACGCACCGGTGTCTCGTTGAACGCGGCCAGCACCGCCAGCGTCGGCACTGCGTCCTGCATCTGCGAGCCGTCGATCACGTCGGGCATGCGCGGAAACATGCGGATCAGCTTGGCCGCCTCGGCGTCCGGCTGCGTGAACGCCTCCATCGGCACGCCGAGGTCGATCCTGCCACCGGTCAGCGCTTCCGCCGCCCAAAGGTAGGTTGCCGCCGAAGCGTCGGGCTCGATGTGGAAATCCGTCGCCTGGTAACCGGTAGGCTGCACCCGCCAGGTCATCTCGTCGAGCTGTTCGACGCTGGCGCCGAAGGCCCGCATGGCAGCCAGCGTCAGGTTGACGTAGCCACGGGCATCGAGGTCCTTGCCGGTCAGCGCCACCTCGATCGGCCCCTCGCCGAACGGCGCCGCCATCAGCAGCGCCGACACATACTGGCTGGAAAGCCCGCCATCGATCTCGACCCGGCCGCTGCCGAACGAACCGGTGCCGTTGATCACCACCGGCGGACAACCGGTCTCGCTGCTCGCGTCGATCCCCAGCGAACGCAGCGCCACCAGCAGCGGCTCGATCGGGCGCTTGCGCATTGCCTCGTCGCCATCCACCACCACCCTGCCCTCGACCAGCGACACCGCGGCGGTCAGAAAGCGCGTGGCGGTGCCGGCGTTACCCAGCACCAGTGCCTCGGTCGGCGCCTTTAGCTTCCCGTCGCTGGTGACCACGAAACTCGTTGCATCCGGCTCCTCGATGCCGACGCCCATCTGGATCAGCGCCCTGGCCATCAGCGCCGTGTCCTTGCTCTTCAGCGCTCCGGTGAGCCGGCTCGTCCCCTTTGCCAGTGCCGCCAGCAGCAGCGCACGATTGGTGATCGACTTCGAGCCCGGTGGGGTGACCCGGCCGACCAGCGGATGATCAGGCGGAACGATCGTCAAAGCCTCGAGCTTTGAGGAAGCAGCAGCAGTCAATGGAGGACTCCGTCACAGAGCGGCGCCATGGCCGCACTCACTCCGGCAGCGCCGGACACTTCGATCTGTCGAATGGCCCGGAACGTCGCCGGGGTGAGGTTGAAGCAAGCGGAATGGGTTTAGCGCAGGCGCGTCGGGATTAATAGGGGCCACACGGCACCGCATCGCGCCAAACCCACCGGGTCATTCCTGCGAAAGCGGGAACCTCCGGTTCGGCCCCCAAAGCACGCGCCGGTGGAGAGATCGCAAACAGAGGCTCCCGGCTTTCGCGGGAATGACTCCGTGGCCTTGGCAGCTTGTTGGCGAGAAACGCCTAAGCGTGTGCCCGAGCCTCGGCCAGGGCCTTGAGGTCGGCCGGCTTCAACTGCACGCTCTCGCCGCAGCCGCATTCACCGGTCTGGTTCGGGTTCTTGAAGGTGAAGCCGGATTTGAGGATGTCTTCCTCGAAATCCATCACCGTGCCGAGGAGGAACAATGTGGCCTTGGGCTCCACATAGACGTGGACGCCCTTCTCCTCGATATGGTCGTCGCCCTTTACCGGCTCGGAGACGTAAGCGAGCGTGTAGGATTGGCCGGCGCAGCCAGCATCCTTGATGCCGACGCGCACCCCAACCACCGGGGTGGCGCTGTCCTCGATGATCTCGTTGATGCGCTCGACGGCGGCATCGGTGAGGCTCATGATCTTCAACGGCATCGGCTCAAGCCCTTCATCGTAACAAAACGATATATAGACCTAATCGGTGGAACTTACCACCAGTTCAGCGCCACCTGGGCTTCCTCGCTCATGCGCGAAGCGTCCCATGGCGGATCGTAGACCATGTTGACGGTAACGTCCTGGATGCCCTCGACGTTGCGCGCCGCATTCTCCACCCAGCCCGGCATCTCGCCAGCCACCGGGCAGCCCGGCGCGGTCAGCGTCATGTCGATGGTGAGGTTGCGGTCGTCATCGAGATCGACCTTGTAGATCAGCCCGAGCTCATAGATATCGACGGGAATCTCCGGGTCGTAGACGGTCTTCAGCGCACCGATCAGATCCTTGGTGATCCGCTCGACATCGTCGGCTGGAATCGCCGCACCGACATTGGGCGTGATGCGGGGCGCGTCGCCGGCGTTCGGCTCGGGAGCCGCAACGTCGGAGGCAATCTCGTTCACTTCGTCAGACATATCAATTCCCCAGGACGAAACGGTTCCGCGCTCTCACGCAAAGAAGCTTCGCGCTTTTTCGATGCCCTCGACGAGCGCGTCGATGTCATCCTTGCCGGTATATAGGCCGAAGGAGGCCCGGCAGGTAGAGGTGACGCCAAACCTTTGTAACAGCGGCATGGCGCAATGCGTGCCGGCCCGCACCGCGATGCCGTAGCGATCGAGAATGGTCGAGACATCATGCGCGTGGGCGCCCTTCACCTCGAACGAGAAGATGCCGCCCTTGCCCGGCGCAGTACCGATCAATCGCAGCGAGTTGATGCGGCTGAGCCGTTCCATCGCGTAACCCGTGAGTTCCGCTTCGTGCGCCTGCGCCGCGTCGCGGCCAACCCCCTCGACATAGTCGATGGCCGCGCCGAGCCCGATCGCCTGCACGATCGGCGGCGTACCGGCCTCGAACCGGTGCGGCGGCTCGTTATAGGTAACGCTGTCGCGGGTGACGGTGTCGATCATCTCGCCGCCGCCCTGGTAGGGCTGCATGTCGGCGAGCAGCTCGTACTTGCCATACAGCACGCCAATGCCGGTCGGGCCATAGAGCTTGTGCCCGGTGAAGACGTAGAAATCGACGCCCAGGTCCTGCACGTCCACCTTGAGGTGCACGGCGCCCTGGCTGCCATCGACCAGCACCGGGATGTTTCGCGCATGGGCGATTTCGACGATCTCCTTGATCGGCGTCACCGTGCCCAGGACGTTCGACATATGGGTGATCGCCACCATCCGGGTCTTCGGCGACAGCGCCGCCTCGAAGGCGTCGAGATCGAAGCTGCCGTCGTCGCGCACATCAACCCACTTCAGCACCGCGCCTTTGCGCTCGCGGTGGAAATGCCAGGGCACGACGTTGGAGTGGTGCTCCATGATCGAGAGCACGATCTCGTCGCCCCCCCCGATCCGCGGACCGGCGAAGGACGAGGCAACCAGGTTGATCGCCTCGGTCGCCGAACGGGTGAAGATGATCTCTTCGTTCCGCCGCGCATCGAGGAACCGCCGGGTCGCTTCGCGGCCGCCCTCATAGGCCTCGGTCGCCCGGTTGGCGAGCGTATGGAGGCCGCGATGCACGTTCGCATAAGCGTGCCGGTGCGCCCAATCCATCCGGTCGAGCACCTGGTTCGGCTTCTGCGCCGAGGCGCCGCTATCGAGGTAGACCAGCCGGTTGCCGTGGATCTTCTCGTCGAGGATCGGGAAATCGGCGCGGATCTGGTTCAGGTCGAAGGTCATACTGCTTTCCTGTTCGGAGGGCGGAGAAGGCCCCCTCGCCCGCCGCTGCGCGGCGACCTCTCCCCCCAGGGAGAGGTGGTGCTTGGGCACAAACTCCGCCCCCTCGCCACCTCTCCCTGGGGGGAGAGGTCGGAGCGCGCAGCGCTCCGGGTGAGGGGGCCTTCCTTCAGGTGTCAGCCGCCAGCCAGCCCTCGATCACCGCCGTCAGCGCCTCGTTCAGCGCCTCGTCCTCGATCGGGTCGATCAGCTCGGCGAGGAACGCCCGCACCAGCATGGTCTCGGCGTCCGCCTTCGCGATGCCGCGGCTCATCAGGTAGAACAGCGAGTCTTCGTCGAGCTGGCCGCAGGTCGAACCGTGGCCACAGACCACGTCGTCAGCGTAAATCTCGAGCTCGGGCTTGGTGAGAATCTCGGCTTCGTCCGAGAGCATCAGGCCCTGGCTCATCAGCTTGGCGTCGGTCTTCTGCGCATCGCGCGCCACCACCAACCGCCCCTGCACCACGGCCTTCGAGCGCCCACGGGCGATCGACTTGAACAGCGGCTTCGACGAAGTGTGCGGCACGGCGTGCAGCGCATCCATGGTGATGTCGGCGTGCTGGCCCTCCGAGACGAGGTTCAGCCCGGTAACGTCGGCATAGGCGCCGGCGCCTGCGTAGCGCGGGAACAGCTGCGTCCGGCTGAGCGCCGCACCGGCATTGATGATCAGGGTGCGAAGCTGCGCGCCTTCGGCGAGGTGATACTCGTTGGAGGCAAAGTGCGTGGCCTTCTTGGCCGCAAGGTTGACGGTTATGTGCGTCACCTTGGCGTTCTTGCCCAACGCCAGGTAGGTCGCGTGGTTGCCGAGATGCGCTTCCTCGCTGCCCGAGTAGGTCTCGACGATCACCGCGCTGCTGTTATCTGCGACGAAGATCTTCGCGGCGCTGGTCGAGTGCCCGGCAGCGCCTTCAGTGCGGCGATCGATCTGGATCACCGGGTCGACCGATCCGTCGAGGTCGAGCGTCAGGCACTCCCTGGTCAGCCCCAGGTTGAGACGCGTAACCACATCGTCACGCGTCGTAAGCACGCCGCCGGTCGACTTGCCGACGATGACGCCGGCCGGCGCCGTGCCGGTGTCCTGCACCACGCCATTGGCGATCATCAGCTGGTAGGCACCGGCCACGCGCAGCGCCGGAGCGCTCGCTTCGGTGGCGGCGCCAGCGAGTTCGGGGACCGAGCGCAGCAACTGCTTCAGGTCGGTGTAGTGATAGGCCTCGACGCGCCGCGTCGGCAGACCGGCGCCGGCAAGGCGCTCGGCTTCCGCGACCGCACCGGCGGCCGTCAGCTGGTCGATGAGCTTCAGTTCAGCCGGCCCGAGCCGGACGGGGACATGCATGGTCATCGGTCCTTACGCCGCCGCTTCGTCGAAGCCGGCATAGCCCTTGGCTTCCAGTTCCAGCGCCAGTTCC
>NZ_DASZAW010000114.1:0-7868 GCF_035944845.1 Devosia sp.
GTGGCGCCAGTCGGGCCACGCCGCCATCGAATGCACACGCCGGGTGTGGCGGCCTTCTTCGCCGAAGGGCGCCACTTCCCATTTCCAGCGCAGCCCGCTGCGCGGTACCGGCCGGCCATGCAGCAGGTCGGCATTGTCGAGCATCACGCCGTGGCGGTTGAACACCCGGTAATCGAGGTCGGTGATCAGCGTCGCCGGGCAGGGAAGCATGGCGAGCCGGTCGAGGTGGCCGTCGACCACCTGGCGCTCCGCGCCGGGCGCGGCACGCGCCAACTGGCTGACGAGGCTCAGCGAGATCACCCAGTCGAGAGCATCGATGGCGTCAAGAGTCAGCTGAGCGCCTCCAGAAGCCGACCCTAGCTTTCCGCGGCAACCGACCATCTCGAAGACTAACCTTGCGGCGTCGATGACCCTGTGGTGGCGCGCCGTCGGCCCGCGTTTGCAACGCGGTTCGTTACCTCGACCGAGACACCGATGTAACAAATTTTCGGACTTGTTGACATTCCCGAAAATCTTCGTCAACATCCGGCAATGCCGAAGTTTTGGGGCGTTCAAGCAGAAGAGAGGTAACTGTGAACAAGCGTGGGATATTGGTTACAGCGGCAGGTCTGATGGCGCTGATGGCTGTGAGTGGGGCCGCTTCGGCGCAGGATGCGGGGAAGCCGAGTTCCCTAACGATGCTGGTGATGGACAGTCCGAGCGCCAATGGGCTCAAGGCTCTGGCCAAGACCTACCAGAGCGAGACGGGCATCGAGATCAAGTTCGTCGAGGTGCCGTACGAGCAACTCGCGACCAAAGTCATCCTGGCTGCCAAGAGCAAGCAGGCGACCTACGACCTGGCCCAGGTCGATGCGGGATACATGCCGCAGATCGTCACCGCGAAGGCGCTGGCCCCGCTCGACGATCTCATCGCGGCCGACAAGGACTACAATTACGACGACTTCCCGGAAGGCCTGAAGGCCTACGCCAAGTATGACGGCGTGAGCTACAGCGTTCCGCTGTCGACCGAGCCCTACCTTCAGTGGTACCGGACCGACCTCTACACCACGCTCGGCCTCACTCCGGCCAAGACGTGGGACGACGCCCTGGCGAACGCCAAGGCGCTCCAGGCGGCCGGCGACATCGGCTATGGCGGGGTCTACGACGCGTCGGGCGCTGCATACTTTTATCTCAGCATGCTGCAATCGTCGGGCGGTCGCTTGCTCGACCCCGAGACGAACCAGCCCCTGCTCGATGCGCCTGTCGCAAAGACGGTCATGGCGCGCTACCTGGAGCTGGCAAAATACGGCACCCCGGGCGTTGAATCGGCCACCGTGTTCGACGCGGTCAACTCCTTCAGCCAGCTCAATGTCGGGCAGATGATCCTTGCGTCGGGGTGGTGGAGCACAGTCAACGACACGGCGTCGTCGAAGTCCACTGGCCTCGTGGCAACGGCAAACACGCCGCTGAGCACAGACGGACCCTACGAGCCGGTCAGTTCGCTGTTCGGCTGGGTCGCCGGTATTTCAAGCGCTTCGACGCATCAGCAGGCCGCCTGGGACTTCCTGTCATGGGCCCTCAGCGCCGAAAATGCCGGAGCCTTCATCGACGCGGGCGCACCGCCGCCGGCGCGCATCTCGACGACCTCGAATCCGGAATTCCTGGAGAAGCTGCCCTACCTCGCGGCGGCCGGGGAGGCGACCACTGACGGGCTGCCGCTTCCGCGCATTCCCGAACTGAGCCAGATCATTGCGGTGATCAGCCAGAACATCAGCGCCATGGTCACCGGACAGAAGTCGCTGGATGACGGAATGGCGGCAGCTCAGGACGCCGTCTTGAACATCCTCGTGCAGTCCGGGCGGTACAACGGGTGACGAGCATCGCTCCCATCGAAGCCGGTGATCGCGCAGACAGCGCGATCGCCGGCCCCCCAGCCTCAACGGTGCGCCGGTGGCGGCGCCTTGAAGACGCGTTGTTCGTGGTGCCCACGTGGATCTTCATGCTCGTCGTGGGCGTCGTGCCCGCAGGCCTGGCGGTATGGTTGTCGGTGACCGACCAGTCGCTGACCAGCGGCACAGGCGACTTCGTCGGACTGCAGAACTTCATGCTGGCCGTCTTCACGCCGCGCTTCATGGGATCGCTCCTGGTGACGCTGGTCTTCGTCGTGCTGGGGCTGATCGTGCAGTTCGTCCTTGGGTACCTGCTGGCCGTTGCCCTGCACCGGCAGCTGCGCGGCTTTCAAATCGCGCGCACGGTGCTGTTGATCCCCATGCTGCTCACCCCGGTCGTCGTCGGCCTTGTCTGGAACTTCATGTTCAACCCTGACCTCGGCATCATCGGCTCGATTGTGAGCCTGTTCGGCGGCAGCGTGAACTTCTTCGCCAACGCAAACCTTGCCATCGGCGTCATCGTTCTGATCGACTCGTGGATGTTCACACCGTTCGTGATGCTGATGCTGGTCGCGGGAATGACGGGGATCAGCGACGATGTACGCCATGCCGCCTCGCTCGATGGCGCCAACTGGTGGGAGCAGACGCGCTACATAATATTGCCGATGCTGAAGCCGGTGATCACCGTCACCCTGATTGTGCGGTGTGTCGATATCGTGCGCCTGTTCGACACGATCTACACGACGACGAAGGGCGGTCCCGGCACCGCAACATCCACCGTCTCGCTGATCTCCTACGCCACGACGTTCCAGTACTACGATTTCGGCCAGGGGGCTGCGATGGCTATCGCGCTCACGGTCGTGATGTTCCCGGTCTACTTTTTCTACATAAGGATGACGCAGGTTTGAGCACACGTTCCGTCTTCGGCACATGGGCCACTCAGGCCGCTTTGGTGATTGCATGCCTTGTCGCGGTCTTTCCGCTGGCCTGGGTCCTGCTGACATCGCTCAAGAACACGCGCGACGCGACTGCGACAGCGTCGGAGGCGCTGTCGTTCACGCCCACATTCGAGAACTATGTCGATGTCGTCTCGTCGCCGGGATTCCTGCACGCCGCGCTGATCTCGGCGCTGGTCACCATTACGGCAACGCTGGGCGTAATGGTGGTCGCGACGCTCGGCGGCTACGCGTTTGCGCGCCTAAGGTTTCCGGGCCGGCGAACCCTGGCGTCGGTGATGGTGATCGTACAGGTGATCCCGTCGGTGGTGCTGGTCATCCCGCTCTATCGAATGGTGAGCGAGGTGGGCCTCTATGACAACTGGGTCGCGATCTCGTTCATCATGACCGGCTTGTCGATTCCGTTCGCCACCTGGCTCATGCTGGCGTTCTTCCGTGGCTCGCCCATCGAGATCGAGGAGGCCGCGTTCATTGACGGCGCTTCGCGTGTCCAGCTGTTCCGCTACGTGCTGGTTCCGATGGTGGCGCCTGGAATCGCCACTGCGGCGATTTTCACGGCGATCGCCGTGTGGAACGCCTTCCTCATTCCGGTCGTGCTAGGCCAGACAGAGGCCGTCACCCTGACCGTCCACGTCGCCCAGTTCATAACGTTCCAGGGGATCAAATGGGGCCCGCTTTGCGCGGCCGCCGTGCTGATCCTCGCGCCGATCGTGCTGTTTGCCCTCGCGATGCAGCGCCCCCTGGTGAAGGGACTGACGGCAGGCAGCATAAAATGAGCTCACTCGAACTGCAGCGCAAGAACGGATCGCAGCGCGGACAGTGCGCTGACAGCGGTAGCGTGACGTGACGATCATTGCGCTCGACGTGGGCGGCACGGGGTCTCGCGCCACTGTCTGCGGCGACGGTGAACGCGTCGTGTCCGGTCCGGGTGTCGAACTCGTGGATGGATGTGTCAGCTACGAAGCGGCGTTGGATGCGCTGAAGGAGCAGCTCTGCATTCACAGCCCGGTCTCCTCGGTAGCAATGGGCGCGGCTGGGCTGATGGCACGAGCCGATGCGCCGAACGTCGCGGCAGATCTCGGTCGCCGATGGGCGGCGGAAACCATCGTTGTCGCCTCGGACGCGGTAACCTCGCTGGTCGGCGCCTGGGGTGTGACGGGAGGTGCCGTCATCGCGGCCGGGACAGGAGTTGTCGCGCTCGGGACCGATCTGGCGACGACCTGGAAAAGGGCGGACGGATGGGGCCCATGGGTCGGTGATCGTGGCAGCGGGGCCTGGATAGGGGCCCAGGGGCTCGATGCCGCGCTGCGACGGGCAGATGGGCGGCGCGGTGGATCGAGCCGGCTGCGGGATGCGGCCCACCGCCGCTACGGCACCCTCGCCGACCTGCCGACCGCGTTGCGGCGGACCTCCAATCCGGCTGCCGTGCTTGCGGGATTCGTGCCGGATGTCGTCGAAGCGGCCGATGCGGACGACGACGTTGCGCGGCGCATCCTTACCGAGGCGGCCGGGCATTTGTCGGATGCAGCGTCAGCGGTGCTTGGCCCCGCTGTCCCGCCGCGCGTCGCGCTCATTGGGGGCATTTCCCGCATCGACCGGATCGCGAGGGCGTGGGCCGAGGCGATGGCGGTGGCGCATACCGAAGCAGAATACGCGGTTGGCTCCGGCTCATCCCTCGAGGGGGCCGTACGACTTGCGGAGCAGGCGGCGGGATCTGTGCCGCCCACTTCCCATCCACCCTTCATCTCGGTGTTCACGGGACGAAGCAGTGACATGCGCTCAGGCGAAAGGATCGCCTGTGTGCACAGCAGCAATCAACAGACAACAAACAAGGAACGAGCATGAAGTTCGGTGTTATCGGCGCAGGGATTTTCGGGTCCCGGCACATCCAGACCTTCGACCGGCATCCCGACGCCGAACTGGTCGGCGTTCTAGAACTCAACCGCGAACGCGCCGAAGCTGCGGTCGCGAAATTCGCCAGCGGCCCGGTGCCGATCTACACGGACCTGAACGAATTCCTTGCCATTCCCGGGCTTCAGGCCGTCTCGGTCGCCACTCCCGACCACCTGCATACGGCTCCCGCAATCGCCGCGGCGAAGGCCGGCATGCACCTACTCGTCGAAAAGCCGCTGGCCACCACGGTTGCAGAGGCGCGCGCCATCGTGGATGCGGCCAAGGAAGGTGGCGGCATCCTCATGGTCGACTTCCACAACCGCGTAAATCCGCCTTTCGCCGACGCCTACCAGGCGGTGCGCGACGGACGCGTGGGCGAAGTGAAGTATGTGTACGCGCGGTTGAGCAACACCGTTGCAATCGCCAAAATGATCAAGTGGGCCTCTTCGTCGTCATCGCTGTGGTTCCTGGCGAGCCATATGGTCGACGTTGCGCAGTGGATCGTCGGCGAACGCATCGTCAAGGTGACGGCCCGGGAGAGCCGTGGGGTACTCGAAAGCCAGGGTATCAATACGCCCGACCTGTTCGTGATCATGGCGGAGTTCGAGTCCGGCGCCCTTGCCGTGTTCGAGCACGCCTGGATTCTGCCCGAGGGCAATCCGACCAATACCGACTTGAAATTTGAAGTGCTGGGATCGGACGGCGCGCTCTACATCGACACCACCCACAACCGCACCCTCGAAATCCACACCGCCGACACGATCGACTACCCGGCCATCCTCGTTCCGCCATACGGCCCCCGGATGACCGGGTTCGTGCTGGATGCGATCGCCCAGTTCGTGGATGCTGCCAATGGTCGCGGCGAGGTGCTGGCCACCGGCGAAGAGGGACTGCAGGTCACGGCAGTGCTCGAAGCCATCCTCGAGTCCATCAAGTCCGGCGGGCCGGTCCAGGTGCAGGTGCCATGATTTCGGCTTCGCAGGCTTACACTGCGGAGCTACAGGCGCTGCTCGACGAAGGCGTAGCGGAGCGACTTTACTCGGGGGCGTCGGCGGGACTCTCAACTCCCGCCGGCCGGACGGTCGTGTCGGCGGGGACGCATGCCCTCGACGACGCCACCCCGGTGGGACCCGACAGCCTGTTCGACTTGGCTTCAGTGTCGAAGACCTTCACGGCGGCAGTTGTGCTGCGTCTGGCCGAGCTTGGCCGGGTCGACCTCGATGCACCAGTGGCGCGCATTCTGCCTATCGGACGCGGCCCCGGAGCAGACGACATCACGCTGCGGATGCTGCTGCTTCACGTCTCAGGCTTGCCAGCGGAGTCGTTCGTGTGGCGCGACCCAGATGTTCCCCCTGACGAACGAGTCGCGCGCGTGCTCGCCAGTCCGCTTGAGAGCCGACCAAATGAGCTTTACCGGTATTCGTGCGTCGGCTACATCGCGGCCGGGGCTGTGATAGAACGCGCAACAGGCGCGACACTGCAAGAACTGCTCGGTGACCTTGTCACCGGGCCACTTGGGCTGATGTCGGTATCGTACGGCCCCGTCGATGTGGCGCGCGCCGTCGCGACGGAGGAACAGCCGTGGGTTGGGCGGGGGATGTTGCGGGGTGAGGTGCACGATGAACTCAACCGGTTCCTCGGCGGCAAGGTCGGCAACGCGGGGTTATTCGCAACGGCAGAGGACATTCTGGCGTTCGCGGAAAGCTTCCTCAACGAGCGCCTGTTCCAAGGCGGAAGGCTCATGCAGATGGTGACGGACGGTCTCAGCGAGAGCCATGGCAGTTCGTTCGGCCAGGGCCTCGGTCCACGCATCCGCGATCGCGAGTCCTTCGGTGAACTCGATGGGTACGGGCATATCGGTTTCACCGGCACGTTGTGGGTGGTCGATCCCCGGCGACAGGTGGCCGGTGTGCTGCTTACCAACAGCGTGCATCCACATCGCGATCACGCCGACTTTTCGGGATTCCGCCGGCGCTTCGGAGACTGGGTGGCAACGACCTTCCCGAGCTTGGGCGTGTGACGCTTGGGGATTCAATCGAACATCGAGGCATCGGCAGCGACCTTCACACCGACCATGCGTCGGATTGCGAAGGCCATCCGCGATAACCCGGCAGGCGTACTTGAGATGTCCATTTCGCAAATCGCGGAGGCCTGCGGCACCTCGGTAGCGTCTATCGTGCGCTTCTGTAACGCCGTGGGCGTCAGCGGTTATACCGAGCTGCGGATGTCGCTGGCGACCGAGTTGGGCAAGGAAGCGGCGCAGTTCGGCTCCGGCCTGACATTGGGCGCCGAGATCGCCCGTACCGACTCGCTCAGGGATGTGGCGGCGAAGGTAGCATCCCTTGAGATGCTGGCGATCGAGGAAACCGTTTCGAGCCTCGACTTCGACACGCTGGAGCGGGTCGCCGCTGCAATGGACCAAGCCGACCGTATTCTGCTGTTCGGGATCGGAGCGAGCCGCTTCGTTGCGCAAGACCTGCATCAGAAGCTGTTTGGTGTGGGGCGCAATGCGTCCCTCATGGCCGACACCCACGAAGCCTGGTCGGTGGCCCTGCTATCGCCACCGCGCACTGTCGCGATGGGGTTTTCGCATTCGGGCACGACGACGGACACGGTGCAATTCCTCAGTATTGCCCGCCAAAGCGGTGCGCTTACGGTTGCAATTACCGGCGTACCGGATTCGCCGCTGGCGCGGACTGCCGATGAGCATCTCGTCGCCCGTGCGCGTGAAAGCTCGCTGCGCGCTGGTGCCATGGTCAGTCGCATCGCGCATCTGGCAATTGTCGACTGCCTGTTCATGGGGGTGGCCCGGTTGCGCTACGAAGAGACCATCGACGCACTCAGGCGCACCCGCGACATCACTCATCCCGAGCGGGGCGGCTGACAGGCGCGTCGGTGCGGCCAAGTTCCAGGAACTGGCCGAGAAGGCCAAGGCCGAATGCCCGGTGTCGCGGGCGCTTGGCGCCATCAATGTGAGCCTCGACGCACAGCTGGTCTGAAGCCTGCTGACCGCCTTAGGCGTGGCGCCAGTCGGGCCACGCCGCCATCGAATGCACACGCCGGGTGTGGCGGCCTTCTTCGCCGAAGGGCGCCACTTCCCATTTCCAGCGCAGCCCGCTGCGCGGTACCGGCCGGCCATGCAGCAGGTCGG
>NZ_DASZAW010000115.1:0-6125 GCF_035944845.1 Devosia sp.
CGGACTTTGGCGAACCAGTTCACCAGAGCGCGCAACGGGTTGGACGACGCGGCAGCCATCGACGGCCGCTCGCTCGAAAGCAAGTGGACCATGGTCCTTCTCCAATTTCATCTTTGCCTGGGCAGGGAGTGCCGGGGCGGGGGGCGGCGATCGGGAGGATCGCTGGTGGCGACCTCGGGATCGCTACTGGCGATCGCGGGATCACCGATGACGGCTGATATGAGCCCTTGCCATCTATTCGTCCAACAAATAGATTTCATCCCGATCATCAAATTTCGTGATGGAGAAACGGGATGAGCACGCCCCTCGATCTCGACCAGCTGCAAAGCTTCTGCGCCATCGCCGACTGCGGCAGTTTCACCGAGGCGGCGCGCCGGGTGAACAAGACCCAGTCGGCGGTGTCGATGCAGATCAAGCGGCTGGAGGAAAGGCTAGGCCAGGCGCTGCTCAGCCGCGACGGCCGGACGGTGGCGCTGACCGAGTATGGCGATGCGCTGTACGCGCGGGCCCGACGCATGCTCCGGATCAATGCCGAGATCATGGACGTGTTCTCCGACGGCGACCTCAAGGGCTCGATCCGCTTCGGAGTGCCAGACGACTATGCCGTGCGCCTGCTGCCGGTGATCCTCTCGAGCTTCCAGCGCACCCACCCCAAGATCGTCGTCGATGTACGCTGCCAACCTTCGGAAGAGCTGCTCGATGGGATGAAGAAGGGCCGCTACGACCTGATCGTCTTCACCCAGGGCACCAACCACGAATATGGCGAGATGTTCCGTACCGAGCGGATGTTCTGGGTCGCCTCGCATGGCGGCCAGGCGCTGGCCACCGAGCCACTGCCGATCGCGGGCGGGCTGCATTGCTGCTGGAAGGAAAACGCGGTCGAGGTGCTGAACCGCATCGGCCGCGATTATCGCATCGCCTATACCTCGTCGAACGCCATGGCGATCGCCAGCGCCGTATTGACCGACCTCGCCGTCGGCTTCCTGCCCGAGAGTGCACTGCAGCCCGGCATGCGCGTGATCGCCGAGGACAAGGACCTGCCGCGGCTGCGCGACGCCGAAATCGCCATCATGCGCGCCAGCCACGCCTATGGCGGCATCTACGATGCGCTGGCCAGCCACATCGTCGCCAGCATGGGCAATCTCGACGGCAAGGACAGCCTGCCGATGGCGGCGGAGTAAGGGGGAGTGGTTGGGCGACGTAGTGCGTCCACCCCACCGACGTCATTCCCGCGAAGGCGGGAACTAGTGGGATGCCACGGCCCCCGCTGACGCTGAGAGATCCCACTGGGTCCCCGCCTTCGCGGGGGATGACGCCGGTGGATTGGCCAGGCAAGTCGGCATCAACGGGGTGCGCTCACCGCCCCTTACCATCCAGCAACCCGTTGAGCTCCGCCTGCAGCCTCGTCCGGTTCGCCTCCACCGCACGCTCGAAGGCGCGGGCCTGGATCAGGCGGGCGGCGGGGGTGGTGGCGCGCGGATCAAGGTGCTCGCGCAGCGCTTCGGCCATCTCGGTTTGCAGGAACGTGCCGATCTCGAGGAACTGCATGATGGCGGCCAGCTGATCGGGCGTGAAACGCGCCAGCATCATCGGGCCAGTCTTCTCGTAGTGGCCGAAGATGCGTCGGGTGATGGCCTTCATGTCGTCGGTCAGCTCGATCCAGATCTTGCGCCGGTCGAGGGTGTCGCGCGTGCGAACGACGTAACCGGCAGCTTCCAGCCGATCGATCACCGCGGTCACTGCCCCGGTGGTGAGGCCGCTGTCATTGGCGAGCTGTCCGGCGCTGACCCTGCCCCGCCGGTCGATCAGATCAATGCAACGACCGTCGGTGCGGTTGATGCCGAGAAACTCCGTCAGCGTTTCGTCGAACAGGTCGTTGGCGGCCTGGCTGGCGCGCGTCGCCTCCTTGAATCGGAGGCCGAAACCTTCAGCTGCAGTTTCTCTTGACTCGTTGATATCTTGATTCATAAGATAATTATACGATGAGATATCGGGGAAAGCAAGATTCCCGGATGTCGCATGCGGTCGTCCGGCGACGAGCAACCGAAATCAAGCCGGCCGACCGCCAAACCAGCATGAAGACCACGCAACCCGAGGCTACGCCACGATGACGGCCGGAGGGCCGGCATATGAAACCGCAATCGCATCCATTCCAGCCGATCCGGCGCAGGCCGCCCGCGCTGATCGCCGTGCCGAACAATGACAACGAGGCGCAAGTGACCAACACCATCATCGAGGCCAGGGGCCTCAAGCGAAGCTTCAAGGCGAAGGGCGCCAAGGGCAAGACGATCGACGCGGTGCGCGGCATCGACCTCAGCGTCCGGGACGGCGAGATCGTCGGCTTTCTGGGACCGAACGGGGCCGGCAAGACCACGACGCTCAAGATGCTCTGCACCCTGCTGAAACCCACCGACGGCTCGGCGACCGTGGTGGGCGCGGACCTGCGCCGTGACCCGGTCACGGTGCGCCGGCGGATCGGCTATGTCAGCCAGGCCGGCTCGACTTCACCCGAAGCCAGGGTCGGCCAGGAGATCGTCAGCCACGCGCGGCTCTACGGCATCGACAAGCAGGTGGCGATCCAACGTGGCAAGGAGTTGCTGGCGGCGCTCGACCTGGGCGAGATCTGGGACCGGACCTGCGGCTCGCTGTCGGGCGGGCAACGTCGGCGGCTGGATATCGTCATGGGCCTCGTGCACCAGCCGCGGCTGGTGTTCCTCGACGAGCCTTCGACGGGGCTCGACCCCCAGAGCCGGGCAAACCTGTGGAACCACATCAGGAAGCTCCGCGACGAACTGGGCACCACGGTGTTCCTCACCACCCACTACATGGACGAGGCGGACTCACTTTCCGACCGCATCCTGATCATCGACCATGGCACCATCGTCGCCGAGGGCACGCCGGCCGAGCTCAAGAAGCGGGTGTCGGGCGACACCATCACGCTGACGCTGCGGAGCGAGGCGGATGCCGTGAGTTCAGCCGCCATTGCAGCACGGCTCAACGGGGCAGACACGCCAGCTACGGAGGCCCACGTGGTGCGCCTGCATGTCCCCGACGGCGCCACGGCCCTGCCGGTGCTGCTGGGCGACCTGACCAAGGCCGGAATCGACGCCATCGGCGTCGACGTGAACCGTCCCACTCTCGATGACGTCTTCCTGACGCTGACCGGCCGGTCGCTCAGGGATTAGGAGGCTGACATGTCCTTTGTTCGCGATACATGGATCATCTTCGAGCGCTCGATGCTGCTGGCGCTGCGCCAACCGGAATGGGTGGTGATCGGGCTGATGCAGCCGGTGCTCTATCTCACCCTGTTCGGCCCGCTGCTGCAGACGATCGCGGCGACCTCGGGCTTCGCGGGTGACGCCTGGCAGGTGTTCGTGCCGGGGCTGCTGGTGCAACTGGGGATTTTCGGCGGGCTGTTCGTCGGCTTCGGCATCATTGCCGAATGGCGCTCCGGCGTCATCGACCGGCAGTTGGTGTCGCCGGCGTCCCGGGCAGCAATCATCACCGGGCGCACGCTGCGCGACGTGGTGGTGATCCTGGTACAGGCGATCGTGCTTGTCGGCGCGGCATTCTTCATGGGCCTGCGCGTTCCGGTGGGCGCGCTGCTCATCGGCCTGGTGCTGGTGGCGTTGCTCGGCGCAGCGTTCTCGTTCATCTCGAACGCCATCGGCTTGGCAACCAAGAGCGAGGACGCACTGGCGCCGATCGCCAATACGCTAGCCCTGCCGATCCTGTTGCTTTCAGGCATCCTGTTGCCCATGACGCTGGCTCCGGCGTGGCTGCAGGTGGTGGCCAACTTCAACCCCTTCAAGCACATCGTCGAAGCCCTGCGCGCCGTGTTCCTCGGTCATTTCAGCGATCCGATCGTGTGGATCGGGCTCCTGCTCGCGGTGGTGCTGGTGGTGATTGGCGCCTGGGTCGGGAGCCGCGTGCTGACGGCGCAGACCAAGTAGCTACATCGAAGGCAGTTCGTCCGGCCGGCTTCCGAAGGTACGGAAGCTGCGCCGAGCGAGCGGCAGGAGCGTGGCGGCGAAGTAGGCTATGCCGGTGAGCCAGAACGTCGGCGCAAGACCGATCAAGGCGACGAGAGCGCCACCGACGAGGCCGCCGAACGGAATCAGAGCCCAGGCGAGCGCACCAACCAGTGCACTGGCGCGGCCGATCATGGCGGGCGGGATGCGCTCCATGATGACAGCATTGACGATCGGATTGATGAAGCCGGCCGCGAAGCCGCCGATCGCCAGTGTGACGAAGGCGGCGACCAGCGGTGCGTCGATGGCGAACACGGCGAAGCGCGGCAGCCCGGCAAGCAGGAACGCTACGGTATAGACCACCAGCCGCGGCAGGCGTTCGCCGGTGGTCGTAGCGATTGCCGCGCCGGCGATTGAGGCGGCGGACATCACGGCGAACAGCAGGCCGAGCAGCGCCGCGTCATAGCCCGACTGCTGGGTCCAAACCGGCAGCAACACGGCGGACCAGGCGGCATCGAGCAGGTTGGTGACGGTGATCATCACCACGATGCCGACGAGCAGGGCGTCGCGGCGGATGAAGTCGAACCCTTCGCGCAGCTCGTCAAGGTAGGAAGCACGGACTTCCGGCCGATCGCGATCAAATGCCGGAATGCCCGCCGCAACCACGGCCGCGGCGAGCGCAAAGGTGGCGGCGTTCAGCGCCAGGGCGAGACCGGGGCCGATGAGCGCGATCAACCCACCCGCTGCGGCAGCGCCGACGGTCGAGGCCAGCCGCTCGATGACGCCGGCAACACCGGTGACGCGCTCGAGTGGTACATCGGCAAGCTTGGCGATCGCGGGGACCATCGAGATCTTGGCCGCATCGGAAGGGCCGCGCAGCACGCCCATGGCGATGACGATCGGCAGCAGCAGCTCGAAACCGAGCCAGCCCACCAGCGCCAGCACCGGAACGAGGCCGACCACCAGCACCGACGCGAGATCGCAGCCGATGGCGATGCGCTGGGGACCGATGCGATCGATCAGCGGACCGGAAAGCGCCTTGGCGACGACATAGGGCAGCATCTCGGCCATGGCGACGACGCCGGTGAGGATCGGACTGCCGGTGGTGGTGAGCACCAGCCATGGGATGGCAATGGTGGAAAGGCGCGTGCCCGAGATCGACAAGGTTTCGGCGACGGCGAAGGCAAGGAATGGACGCCGGTTCATGACTTCGTCCCCTTGGCCCCGGTGAGCCTGCCGGGATAGGCGAAGGCATGCAGCATCACCGTGTAGGGCGCAGCACCCGGCGGGACAGGCGCACCCGGGGCCGGGGCCTGCCGCATCGCCTCCCACAGCAGTGCCTGCAGCTTGTCGCGTAGCGCGGAGGCTTCGTCGGGCGTGAGGATGATGGTGAAATCGCTGATGGCGTTGGCCGCCTGCCACTCGGGCGGCAGGCGGGTGAACTCGTCCTGCGCCTGCTGCATCAGTTGGACCTGCTGCGTCAGCGCCGCCTGGGCAAAGGCGACGCTCGAGTCGAACTCCTCGGCACTCTCAACATTCTCGAAGAACGAGGTCGACTCATGGCGCGACTGCCACCAGCGGTCGCGGCGCGAGGGCTGGTCGGGCATTTCCTCGATGAAGCCGTGCAGAGCCAGTTGGCGCAGGTGGTAGCTGGTAGCGCCGGAATTGAGGCCGAGCCGCTCGGCGAGCCGGGTGGCGGTGGCCGGCCCATCGATGCGCAGCATGCCGAGCATGCGCAACCGCACCGGGTGAGCAAGCGCCTTGAGCGCGGTGGCATCGGGAACGATGCGGGTGATTTCGCGGGATGGCCTGGACGGGGTGCTCATGGACCGAGCTTATGATTGCAAAGAAACATTTGCAAACGTTTCTTTGCAATCAAGCACGGCGCATGTACTCCAAGGAGGAGCGCGCACATCGCGCGTGTTGCACACCCCTCCCCCATTCTTCCCCGTCAAGGGAGGGTGCCGGCCGGTGATTGCGGTTGGATCAAGCCACAAACCCGATGCGCACCTCCCCCTTGAGGGCAGGGCTATCGCATATGGCTTTCGCACAGGACTCTCGGTGGTCCTCCACCGTGAAACGGGGGAGGGGGACCGCCGAAGGCGGTGGAGGGGGCGGCAGGATACGCCGGTTTTTGGGGCCGCCCCCTCCACC
>NZ_DASZAW010000116.1:0-38055 GCF_035944845.1 Devosia sp.
GACCCATCCGGACGTCAAGATCGATTTCACGCTGATGCCGCGCGACGGCTATTCGGACGCGATGATCACCCAGTTCGCCGCCGGCTCGGCGCCCGACATCGTGCATCTCACCTCGTTCGAATATGTCACCTTCGCCGAGAATGGCTGGCTCGAGGACCTCGGTCCCTGGATCGAGAAATCGGGCATGGATCTGAATGGCTGGGCTGGCCAGAGCGTCTGCGAATGGGACGGCAAGACCCAGTGCATCATGATGCTCTATTTCGGGTACATCATGGCCTATAACGAGCAGATCCTCGCCGAGGCCGGCATCGCCGAACCGCCCAAGACCTGGGAAGAGTTCCTCGCGGCGGCCCGCGCCACCACCATCGATCGCGATGGCGACGGCATCAAGGATGTCTACGGCACCGGCGTGCACATGGTTTCGGCCAATTCCGGCTGGACCAACGACATGCTGATCTACGTGCTGTCGGCCGGCGGTCGCTGGACCAATAATGAGGGCAAGGTCACCATCAATACCCCCGAGACCATCGAGGGGATCAACCGCTGGCGCACGCTGGTGGATGAGGGGCTGGTGCCGCCGGGTGGGGCCGAGCTCGACCAACTGTTCATCGAAGGCAAGGTCGCCATGCGCCTCAATGGCCCGTGGATCAACGCCTTCCTGCAGAAGGCCGATCCGGCGATCCAGCCGCACCTGAAATACGCGGCTTCGCCGATGCAGCCGCCGCTGGGTGGGGCGTCCAATGTGCTGACCCTGGCGGCTGAGACGCCGCAGGAAAAGAAGGAACTGGCCTGGGAGTTCATCCAGCTCGCCACCAGCCAGAAGTTCCAGGAGCTCTATTCCGAGCTCGGCGCCTCGCCGGCGCCGCGTCCGGGCGCTGTCGGCCCAGCCTCGTTCGAGAAGGTGCCGCACATGCAGCTGTTGATCGACGCCACCAACGCCGCCTCGGCTGCCGGTGTCGATCGCATGCCCAAGGGACTCGAAGCGCAGAACAACGAGTTCACCAAACTGGCGGCTGAGCAGTTCCAGCGCATGATTATCGAGAAGCTGCCGACCGACGCCATCGCGGCGACCGTGCAGGCCGAAGCCGAAGCGCTGCAGTGATGATCGGCGGGCCGCCCACTGGCAGGTGCGCGGCCCGCTTCCAGTCATCTTGAGGAGGAGAGGCTGATATGACCGACCTGAGCCAGCCGCGCCCGGCGACGGCGCCGGTGCGCCGCAGTTCCGGCTTGTTCGGCATCGATCTCGCGAGTCCGCGCCACGCCAGAAAGCTCGGCTACCTGCTGTTGCTGCCGGCAGTGCTGCTGATCCTCGGGATACTGGTCTATCCGATGCTGCTCGCTATCGAGATCAGCTTTCATGACGTGAAGTTCGCGACGCTCAGTTTCGGGGCCAGCGAATACACGCTCAAGAACTACGTCAAACTCTTCACCTCGAGCGATTTCTGGAACGCCATCGGCGTCAGCGCCAAGCTGCTGGTGGTGGTGACCACCATCTCGATGCTGGTGGGGCTCGGCGCGGCGTTGCTGGTCAACCAGCAGTTCCGCGGCCGTGGCGTCGCCCGCATGCTGATCGCGCTGCCCTGGGCCATTCCCGAAGTGGTGGCGGTGATCACCTGGCTGTGGATCCTCGATGCCTCGTTCGGCATCCTCAACTGGATGCTGCTCAAGCTCGGGCTGATTGGCTTGCCGATTTCCTGGCTCAACCAGCCGCTGCCGGCTTTCTCGGCCGTCACCATGGTGATGGTGTGGAAGGGCTTCCCGTTCATTTCCATCATGATCCTCGCCGGCCTCCAGTCGATCCCTGAGGAATACTACCAGGCGGCCCGCGTCGACGGCGCCAATGTATGGAAGCGCTTCATCTGGATCACGCTGCCCTGCCTGATGCCGGTGCTCGGGGTGTCGCTGGTGCTGACCGTGCTGTGGGTGTTCCGCGACTTTTCGATCATCAACGTGCTGACCGGCGGTGGCCCGGTGGGTGCCACCGAGACGCTCGCCATCATGACCTATGAGGAAGCCTTCTCGTTCTTCCGCATGGGCTACGCCTCGGCGCTGGGCGTCGTGACGCTGGTCATCTGCGCGCTGATCAGCGCCTTCCTGGTCAAAAAGACCAGCCACGCCGTGTTCTGAGGGGGCGCACGATGAAACGCAAGCTCTGGCAATCCATCCTGCTCTACGCGACGGTGATCGTCGCCTGTGCCGTGGTGCTGTTCCCGGTCTACTGGATGGTGGTCACCTCGCTGCAGCCACCCGGATCGCTGCGCGCCTACCCGCCGCATTTCCTGCCACCTGACCCGCAGTGGCAGACCTATATCAGGCTGTTCATCGAGACCGACATCCTGCGCTGGATGGCAAACTCGGCAATTGTCGCCGTCACCGCCACCGGCATCTCGATGGTGGCCGCGGTGCTGGCGGGCTACAGCCTGTCGCGCTACCAGACGAAAAGCAGCGAGAATGTCGGCCTGTTCATCCTGATGAGCAAGATGCTGCCGGCCACCATGCTGATTATCCCGCTGTTCGGCATCATGCGCTCCCTGGGCCTGATGGGATCGCTCTGGTCGCTGATCTTTGCCCACGCCACGGGGATCGTGCCGTTCGCCACCTGGATGCTGAAGGGTTATTTCGACTCCATTCCCAACGAGCTCGAGCAGGCGGCGCAGGTCGATGGCTGTACGCCCTGGGGGGCGCTGTTTCGGGTGATCCTGCCGGTGGCGGCGCCCGGGCTGGCCGCTACCTCGCTTTATGGATTCGTCTTGAGTTGGGCCGATTATCTGTTCGCCCGCACGTTCCTTGCCAACAATGCCGACAGTTGGACGGTCAACCTCGGCATCGCCACCTTCAAGGGCGAGTACCAGACCGACTGGAACCTGGTGATGGCGGCCTCGCTGCTGGCGGCGCTGCCGATCATGATCGCCTACCTCTTCCTGCAACGCTTTCTCGTCGGCGGAATGACCGCTGGCGCTGGGAAATAGTCCGATGGCCGATATCCAGATCCAGAACCTCAACAAGCGCTACGGCACTTTCCAGGCGCTCCACGACATGTCGCTGGACGTCAAGGACGGCGAGTTCATCGTCTTCGTCGGCCCTTCAGGGTGCGGCAAGTCGACGGCGCTCAAGATCCTCGCCGGGCTCGAGGCCGCCAGCACCGGCAGCATCATCATCGGCGGCGAGGATGTCACCGAGCTGGCGCCGGCCAAGCGCGACATCGCCATGGTGTTTCAGAACTACGCGCTCTACCCGCACCTGACAGTGCGGCAGAATATCGGTTTCGGCTTGATGATGCGGGGCACCGACAAGAAGCAGATCAACCAGCGCGTCGAGCGGGCGGCCCAGGCGCTCGAAATCAGCGACCTGCTCGAGCGCCGCCCCAAGGCCCTGTCGGGTGGGCAGCGGCAGCGCGTGGCGCTGGGCCGGGCGATTGTCCGCGAGCCGCGAGTGTTCCTGATGGACGAGCCGCTGTCCAACCTCGATGCAGCGCTGCGCGTGCAGATGCGGGCCGAGATCACCGCGCTGCAACGGCGCATCGGCGTGACCACGATCTACGTTACCCACGACCAGACCGAGGCCATGACCATGGCCGACCGCATCGTCATCATGCGAAAGGGCGTGGTGCAGCAGATCGGCTCGCCTGACACGCTGTTCAATCACCCGGCCAACATGTTCGTCGCCGGTTTCATCGGTTCGCCGGCGATGAACTTCCTTAGTGGCAAGGTGCAGCGCGACGATCGAGGCCTTAATATCGATGCTGGCGGCCTCAGGCTGCCGGTGGCCGAGGCGGCAGCGGCCTATCTTGGCAAGACCGTGATCTGCGGCATCCGTCCGGAATCGCTGGACCTGGCGCGCGACGATGCGCCGGCACTGGAGATCACGCCGACGCTGGTCGAGAGCCTCGGCACCGAGGCCTATGTGCACTTCAAGCTGCCCGGACAGCAGGTCGCGACGGCGGTGGCGGGCGAGCACGAGCATCAGCCGCTCGGCAACGGCACGCTGATCGCCCGGCTCTACGACGTCGGCACACCGCTTTCCGGGGGGACAATCCGGCTGGGTCTGAAGCCGCAGGCTTCCGTCCACCTGTTCGACCCGGCTACAGAACAGGCAATCAGCTGAACTGGAGCCGGGATGCCGATCGACGCAAAGCAACTGGGCGGGCATGAAATGCCCATGGGCACCTCGGCCTTGGGCAAGGGGCTCTATGTGCTCGACCTGCTCGGCGAGGTCGACCGGCCGCAGCGCTTCACCCAGTTGCTCAAGCTGACCGGCTTTCCCAAGGGTACGTTGCACCGCATCCTCGAAGCGCTGATGGAGTTCCGGCTGATCCGCTTCAACGATGCCGACCAGACCTATCGACTGGGGCCGCGGCTGTTCGAGCTGGCGCATAAGGTCTGGGACGAATTCGACCTGCGGGGCGCCGCCGCTCCCGAGCTCGATCGGCTCGCCGATCTCACCCACGAGACGGTGTCGCTCTGCGAGATCGAGAGTGGCGCGATCCTCTATATCGACCGGCGGCTGGGGGCGGACGCCTTTGGCTTCCGCATCGAGGTGGGGCGTCGCGCCCCGTTGCACTGCACCTCGGGCGGCAAGGCGCTGCTGGCCTTCCTCGCGCCGCACCGGCAGCATGACCTGATCGCCGAACTGCGCAATTCCGGCGATCCGACCAAGATTCCACCGGACGAGCCGGGGCTCTTGGCCGATCTCGGGCTCACGCGGGCTCGCGGCTATGCGCTGTCGATCGAGGAGCACGTCGCGGGCGTGGTGTCGGTGGCGGCGCCGGTGCTCGACCATCGGCATGAACCGATCGCCGCGATCGGCGTCTCCGGTCCGCGCGAACGCATTTCGGTCGAGCGCCTCCACACCATCGGCCGCGACTTGATGGAAGCAGCCCGGCGCATTTCGGGCAATGTCGGAGCCACAGCGATGAGCATCAATGCCCCGGACCGGCCGCGCATCGCGGTGGCGGCCAATGCCGAGTGTGTCTTGCCGGTGGCGGCGCATCTGGGCGAGGGACCGATATGGAGCGACACCGACAGCCGTCTCGTCTGGCTCGATATCCTGGCGCCGGCGGTGCATGTGTTCGATCCAGCCACCGGCCAGGATACCACCACCAAGGTGTCACGCATGGTCACCGCTATCGCCGCGCGCGCCGCCGGCGGCTATGCGGTGATGACGCAGAACGGCCTTGAGCTGCTGGACATCGCCAATGGCGAGCTGACGCCGGTCGTCGACCCCGAAGCCGACATCGAGACCAATCGCTTCAACGATGCCAAATGCGACCGCCGCGGGCGCTTCTGGGCCGGCTCGATGGCCCTCGATGCGTCGCGGCCGGCGGGGTCGCTCTATTCGATCGAGGCGGACGGCAAATGGCGCCGGCACGATACCGGCTTTACCGTCTCGAACGGCATGGGCTGGAGCCCGGATGACCGGCTGATGTATTTCGCCGACTCGGCCGAGGGGTGCGTGTTTGCCTATGACTTCGACATCGAGGCCGGCACCCTGTCGAACCGCCGCAGCGTGATCCAGATTCCGCCGGTCGAAGGCAAGCCCGACGGCCTCACCGTCGATGCCGAGGGCTATATCTGGGTCGCGGTGTGGGACGGCTGGGCAGTGCGCCGCTATGCGCCGGATGGCCGACTGGATCGGGTCGTCGGCGTGCCGGTGCCGCGCCCTTCGAGCTGCTGCTTCGGCGGCGACAGGCTCGAGACGCTCTACATCACCTCGGGCCGCATCCGCCTCGCCGAGCGCATGCTGGTGGAGGCGCCGCTGTCGGGCGGCATCTTCGCCATCGACGCGGGCGTGCGTGGCCAGCCGAGCGGGACGTTCGGCCGATGAGCCTGTCCAACCAGTACCCCAGCCTTGCCGGCCGTCCGGTGCTGATCACCGGCGCCGGCGCGGGTATCGGCCGCGCCATGGCGCTGGCCTTTGCGGGGCAGGGTGCCCAGGTTGGTCTGATCGACCGCGATGTCGCCGGGCTTGAACGGACGGCCGGGATGATCGACGGCACGGTAGCGACCCAGGTTGCCGATGTAACCGACGTCGAGGCGTTGCGGGGGGCCATTGCGGCGATCCGCTCCGAGCTCGGGCCGATCCGCATCCTCATCAACAATGCCGGCAGCGATACCCGCCACGACTTCCGCACTATCACCCCGGACTATTGGGACGACCGCATGGCGACCAACCTCCGCCATCTCGCCTTTGCGGCGCAGGCGGTAACGCCGGACATGGAAGCCGCCGGCGGCGGCGTCATCATCAACCTCGGCTCGACCTCGTGGATGCAGGGCGCCGCCGGCCTCATCGCCTATGGCACGGCGAAGGCGGCGATCGGTGGCTTCACCCAGTGCCTGGCGCGCGACCTCGGCGCGGCAGGGATTCGCGTGATGTGCATCGCCCCGGGGCGGACGGTGGTTGAACGAACGGCGACTGACCCCGACTATGTGACCGAAACCATCGGGCGGCAGGCCGTCAAGCACCTGGTCGAAGCAGAGGACATTGCGAGCCTGGCGCTGTTCCTCGCCTCCGACAATGCCCGCATCTTCACCGGTCAGACGATCATCGCCGACGGCGGCCACCTGATGCGCTAGCAGCGCATCCGCCCGTATCCCCGCCAACCAAGGCCCCACCCGGTCGTAGGCAACTCACTGGCAAGTGCCTCGAAACCAGCTATGAGGCGATCTGACGGGCACCGCTCACCATCTCGGTGCCTGCGCCGAAGCTGACCTGCAGGTCCTTTACGGCGCATGCGCCCGCTCATCGACATCCCATCCGATGGCTTCGCGCGCTACGTCGACGCGCTTGGCTAGGTGCGTCAGCCAGTAACCCCCAACGCCACCAACTCCGCGCGGTGGCGCTGCATGGCCAACTGGCTCCGATAGTCCCGCTCGAGCCGTAACCGTGCCTCAAGGTTCGCCGATCGCTGGATGCCGGGCTGCGCCATCGCGCGGCATGCCGTGGGCAGATCGACATGAAGGCCGGCGGCAGTGGCTGCCACCATGGCGACGCCGAGCAGCGTCGGGTCCGCCGCCGTGGACTCGATCACCACGGCCGGCAGGGCGTCGGCATAGAGTTCCATCAGTAACGGGTTGTGGCTGTGGCCACCGGCGATGTGCAGGGTTTCTGCAGCATAGCCGCGTGCCTTCAGGACCTCGATTATGTGCCGCACTTGCACGGCGACCGCTACCGCGCTGCGCCAGTAGAGGCGGCAGAGACTGTCGAAGTCACTGTCGAGCGACAGGCCTGAAATCACCCCCAGGGCGCGTGGGTCGGCCAGCGGCGAACGGTTGCCGTGAAAATCGGGCAGCACGTGTAGTTGAGGGGCGAGGTCGACACCTTCGCTGCTGCGCAGTGCCAGCACCCGCTCGATCACCCGACGATGCAACTGCTGCGTCGGTTCGCCGCCGGCGGCGTGCATGCGCAGCACGTGGTCGAGCAGGGCGCCGGTCGCCGACTGGCCGGCCTCGTTGAGCCAGCTGCCGGGAAACACCGCATTGGCATAGGGCCCCCACGCGCCTGGCATCGGCATCGGGTGTTCCGAGAGCGCCATCACGCAGCTCGAGGTCCCCGCTACCAGCGCCAGGTGCCGATGGAGGTTGGTCGCGTCTCCGGCGAAATCCGCCAGCGCCCCCAGCGCGCCGGCATGCGCATCGATCAGCCCGACACCAACCACGCAACCTGTCGTGAGGCCGAGCTGTGTCGCTGCAGCTTCATTCAGCGGTCCGAGCGCCTTGCCGATGGGGCTGGCCTGCTCCGGCAAGCCCGCGCGCTCGAACAGGTCGTCGAGGCCCACCGAGGTGAGGAATTCGGGCTGCCAGCCTTGACCCTCATGGGCGAGGTACGCCCATTTGCAGGTGAGCGTGCAGGCCGAACGCGCATTCGATCCCGATGCCTTCCAGGTCAGGAAATCGGCGAGGTCAAATATCTGCCCGGCCTGGCCCCAGCTCTCGGGCGCATGGCGCTTCAGCCACATCAGCTTGGGCACTTCCATTTCCGGCGACATGGTGCCGCCAATGAAATCGAGCACGTGATGGCCGCCCGCCGTGCATTCTTCGGCCTCGGCCTGCGCCCGGTGGTCGAACCAGGCGATGGTGTCCCAGCGCGTCTCGCCACCCGGGCTGACGGGCAGCGGAGCACCATTGCCGTCGCGCACCACCAGTGAGCAGGTTGCATCGAAGCTGATGCCCACGGCTTCGTCTGCCCGCACGCCCGCGAGCCGCAGCGATGCGCGCACGGCTTCGGCAACCGCTTCCCAGATCTGCTCGGAATCGTATTCGGCGATGTCGGAGCCCATCCGCTTGAGCTTCAGCGGGTGCTCCGCCCGCGAGACGAGCCGTCCCGATGACGTCACGAGGCCGGCTCGTGCGCTCGCCGTTCCCACATCTACGGCCACCAGCATCTGCGCCTGGCCGGTTTCCCGAACGGCATGGAGTTCGAGCAATCCCGGCAGCGAGCGCATATCCTCGATGATCGCGTCGGGCGCCAGCGCCTCGATCTCGGCCCGGAGGCCGCTCGGCGCGATATGGCTGCCGCCGACATAGGCAAAGACCCGCATGCCGGCGGCCCGCGCCGCCTGGATGCCGGCCGGCGAATCCTCGATGACGAGGCAGTTCTCCGGCGGCACGCCCATTTGCTGCGCCGCGTGGAGGAACAGGTCCGGCGCCGGCTTGCCGTTGGCCACCATGCTGGCCGAATAGATATGTCCCTCGAAGCGGGGCAACAGGCCCGTCAACTCGAGGCTCAGCCGGATCCGTTCGGGCTGGCTGGACGACGCCACGCAGAACGGCAGTTCGAGCCCGCCGAGCACCTCGGCGATCCAGCCGGTCGGCTGGAGTTCCTGGCGGTAGAGCGCGTAGAGCCGGTCGCGCATGCCGCTCACCGAGGCGGCACTGAGATGCGCCCCGTGGCTCTGGTTGAGGCTTTCCGAGATCGAGGCGAGGCTGCGGCCCAGATAGGAGCGAAACGCCATCTCGGGCGCGATGGCGATGCCCTGCTCGGCGATCAGCTCGAGCAGCACCCGCATGGCCAGGGGCTCGCTGTCCACCAGCACGCCGTCGCAATCGAAGATGACGAGCTTGATCGGCGCCACGTAACCTCTCCCGGCCTATCGGTAGCCGGGCGACAACCGCTTCGGCAAGTTATGTGCGGGGGCGATTTTTATTATGAGTCAGCGCCCAATGGGGTGCGGGCGGTGACATGGGTCCCTGCTTTCGCAGGGATGACACCCGGTGGGTAGGACAGATCGAGCCCAACCACCGCCTCGCGAGTGTAATGGTAGGCCCGCCTAAAGCGTGCCACCCAGATAAGCCTCCAGCGTCGCCTTGGTGCCGCGCGACCACAGGCTCGACAGCGCCGTGGTGAAAGCTGCGACATAGGTCGGGTCGCTGGCGAGCGGCCCGAAAATGTCGCCCATCGACAACCACGCCGCGGGGTCGGTTCTGGCCTGTTTGGCCAGCGCCGTCAGCCGCTCCCAGTTGGGATCGTTCGGTGGGATCGGTTTGCCGCTGTCGCTTTCGCCATAGCAGTAACGGGCCCACAGCGCCGAAACCAGCGCCAGTCCGGTCACCGACTGGCCGGCGGCCAGCCGATCCGCCGCGGAGGGCAGGATGAATTTCGGTTGGCGGTTGGAGCCGTCGAGGCAGAGCCGCTGGATAGTGTCGCCGATCTTGGGGTTACTGAAGCGCCGTTCGATCAGCCTGTAATAGTCGTCGAGGTCGGTGTCGGGCACCGGCGGCACCACCGGCACGATCTCCTCGCGCTCGACCTTTTCGAGAAAGGCGCGGATCAGCGGATGCTCCATTGCCTCGTGCACGAAGTGAATGTCGAGCAAGCCGCCGGGATAGGCGATGGTCGCGTGCCCGCCATTGAGAATGCGGATCTTCATGTGCTCGTAGGGCGCGACATCGGGCACGAACTGCACGCCGACCTTTTCCAGCGCCGGGCGGCCGGCGGGGAAGTGATCTTCCAGCACCCATTGCTTGAACTCTTCGCAGAACACCGGCCAGGCATCGACGATGCCGAAATCGGCCTCGAGCGCGGCGCGCTCGCGCGGGCCGGTCGCCGGAGTGATGCGGTCGACCATGCCGTTGGGAAAGGCCACCGCTTCCCGCACCCAGCTGGCAAGCTCGGGGTTGATCAGCTCGGCCAGCCCCGCCACCGCGTTCTGCGTCACGTGGCCATTGCCCGGGATGTTGTCGCAGCTCATCACCGTGAATGGCCCGACGCCACGTTCCTTGCGCAGCTGCAGGCCGAGAAGGATCAAGCCGAACACCGTCTTCGGGGCTTCCGGATTGACGCTGTCGGCGACGATATCGGGGTGGTTGGCGTCAAAGCGCTGCGAGGCCGGATCGATGTAGTAGCCGCCCTCGGTCACCGTCAGCGACACGATGCGGACCTGCGGGTCGGCCAGCGTCTCGCTGATCGCCGCGAGGTCGCCCACCGGCAGGAAATCCACCATCGCGCCGGTGACTCGCGCCGAGGTGCCGCCGGCTTCCTGCTCCACCACGGTGGTGAGGTAGTCCTGCCCCAGGAGCTTTTCCCGCATATCCGCATCGTTGGCGCGGACGCCCGCGCCGATCAGCGCGAAATCGTGGTCGAGGCCGAGGCTGAACAGGCTGTCGAGATAGACCGCCTGGTGCGCGCGGTGGAAATTGCCGACGCCGAAATGCACGATGCCGCCGCGCAGCGAACCGCGCTGGTAGCGCGGCACGCCGGCAATGCGGGAGATCTCCGGCAGGGCTTCGACGGAGAGTTCGATCGGCATCTTGATATCCTTGGTCTTGCGGCCCCGACGCAACAGCTGGGGCCCGAGTGAAGTGCCGGTCAGCGCAATGCCTGGCCGGCGCGGTCGAAACGATAGATGCGGTTGGGGTCGGGAGAAAGCCACACTTGCTCGCCTGGGTGGTAGTCGTCTTCACCCCCCGTGCGCACCGTGTGCAGCCCGGCGCCATCGACATGCACGTGGAGGAACGTGTCCGAACCGAGATGTTCGGCGACGCCGACCCGGCCCTGCCACTCGCCCGCATCGCGCGACAGCCTGATGTGCTCGGGTCGCACGCCGATCGCCTCGGCCTGGTACTTGCCGGCCGCGGCGCCCTCGAGAAAGTTCATCTTGGGCGAGCCGATGAAGCCGGCGACAAACCGGTTGGCCGGGCTCTTGTAGAGTTCGAGCGGCGTGCCGAACTGTTCGACCCGCCCGGCATTCAGCACCACGATGCGGTCGGCCATGGTCATCGCCTCCACCTGATCGTGCGTCACATAGACCATGGTGGTCTTCAACTGCTGGTGCAACTCGGTGATCTCGATGCGCATGTTGACGCGCAAGGCCGCATCGAGGTTCGACAGCGGCTCGTCGAACAGGAACGCCTTGGGCTGACGGACGATAGCCCGGCCGATGGCGACGCGCTGCCGCTGCCCGCCCGAGAGCGCCCGGGGCTTGCGGTCGAGATAGTCGGTGAGGTTCAGCACCCGGGCCGCATCCGCCACCTTCTGCTCGGCAATGGCCTTGTCGATATTGGCCATCTTCAGCGGAAAGGCGATGTTCTGGCGCACCGTCATATGCGGGTAGAGCGCATAGGACTGGAACACCATGGCGAGGCCGCGATGCGCCGGTCCCTTGTCGGTGACATCGACGCCGTCGAGCTTGATGGCGCCCGAGGTCGTGTCCTCGAGGCCGGCGATCAGTCGGAGGAGAGTCGACTTGCCGCACCCCGAGGGCCCGACAAAGACGACGAACTCGCCGTCCTTGATATCGAGTGAGACATCGGGGATGACCTGGTGGCCGCCAAAGGTCTTGTTGACGTGTTCGAGAGTGATCGAGCCCATTTGAAATCCCCTATTTCACGGCGCCGAAGGTGAGACCGCGCACCAGTTGCTTCTGGCTGAACCAGCCGAGCAGCAGGATCGGCAGGATCGCCAGCACCGATGCGGCGCTCAGCTTGGCGAGGAACTGGCCTTGCGGCGAAGAGAAGGATGCGATGAAGGCGGTCAGCGGCGCCGCGTCGTCGGTGGAGAGCCGCAACGTCCAGAACGCCTCGTTCCAGGCGAGTATGACGTTGAGCAGCAAGGTCGAGGCGATACCCGGCACCGCCATCGGCAGCAGCACATAGACCAGTTCCTTGCCCAGCGTGGCGCCGTCCATGCGTGCCGCCTCGAGGATATCGACCGGGATTTCCTTGAAGTAGGTGTAGAGCATCCACACCACGATCGGCAGGTTCACCAGCGTCAGGATGATGCTGAGACCGAGCAGCGTGTCGAGGAGGCCAGTGTTGAGGAAGATCAGGTACATCGGCACCAGCACACCCGCTGCCGGCATCATCTTGGTCGACAGCATCCACATCAGCACGTCGCGCGTCCTGGGCGTCGGCGTGAAGGCCATCGCCCAGGCCGCCGGCACCGCGATCAGCAGCGCCACGAGGGTCGAGCCGATCGAGATGATCACCGAGTTGAAGAACGGCCGGAAGTAATCCTGCTGGTCCAGCACCGCCGCATAGCTTTCGAAGGTGAAGGACGGGATCATCGAGAACCCCGCCGCCGCTTCGCCCTCGGTCTTCAAACTGGTGATGATGGTGTAGAGGATCGGAAAGAACACGATCAGCGCCACCAGCCAGACCAGAACCGTCATGGTGAGCTTGCGGCGCGTGGATACGGCGCGGGCCATCAGTGTTCTCCCTCGTACATTGGTTCGAGGGGCTCCCCCCTCCCAACCTCCCCCGCAAGGGGGGAGGTGCCGTTCAGTGCTTGTGTCGTTGTCTTGCCCCACTCGCCGGCGGGCACCCTCCCCCTTGCGGGGAGGGTTGGGGAGGGGGGAGAGGCCCACTGGATCTCGGGATTAAGCATCCAGGTTCCTCCCCACCGCGCGCATCAAAAAGATCGCGACGATGTTCGCCAGCACCACGGCCACCAGCCCGCCGGCTGCGCCGGCGCCGATGTTCCCGCCGAGCACGCCGGTGTTGTAGATGAGGAAGGGCAGGTTCGTGCTGGCAAAGCCCGGGCCGCCGCCGGTGGTGATCTGGATCTCGGCATAGACGCCGAGCAGGTAGATGGTCTGGATCAGGATCACCACGGTGATCGCCCGCGCCAGGTGCGGCAGGATGATGTACCAGAAGCGGCGGAACACGTTGGCGCCGTCCATCTCGGCCGCCTCCTTCTGTTCCTCGCTCAGCGACTGCATGGCGGTCAGCAGGATCAGCGTCGCAAACGGCAGCCACTGCCAGGCGACGATGACGATGATCGAGAGCAGCGGGTAATTGCCGAGCCAGTTGACCGGCTCTTGTCCGAAGAACCTCGAGACCGCGGCGAAGACCCCCCAGGTCGGGTTCATCAACTCGTGCTTCCACACCACCGCCGCCACCGGCGGCATGACGAAGAACGGCGAAATCATCAGGATGCGCACGATCCCCTGGCCCCAGATCGGCTGGTCGAGCAACAAGGCGAGAAGAATGCCGAGCCCGACCGTGATCACCAGCACGCCGACCACGATCAGCAGCGTGTTGATGATGGCCGGCCAGAAGGCCGGGTCGGTGACGAAGAACTCGAAGTTCGAGAGGCCGGCAAACCCCTTGATGTTGGGGTTGGTGAGCCGGTAGCGCTGGAAGGCGAACCAGATGGTCAGCGCCAGCGGCACGATCATCCAGATCAGCAGCACGAAAACCGAAGGCGCCATCATCCAGCGGGCGAGGCGATGTGACTGCTTGGTTGCCATAGTCCCTGTTCCCTCCGATCCGCACTCGTCGTTCGACGGGCGGGATGTCCGCTTCAACCCACCGGGTCACCCCTGCGAAAGCAGGGGCCCAACTCGCAGCCCGAGCAGGCGGAGGCTTGGGTCCCTGCCTTCGCAGGGATGACATCGAGCGTTGAGCTGGCGCTGTTGCCCAGCCCTGTTTTTAGAAGAAGCCCGGCAGCGTAGCCGCCGGGCAGTCGCTCGGGAGGAGAATCTCAGTAGTACCCGGCCGCCTTCATTTCGCGGTCGACGGTCTGCTGCGCCTGGGCCAGCGCGTCATCGACGCTGGTCGAACCGGCGAGCGCCGCCGAGAACAGCTGGCCGACCGTGGTCGCCATGCCGGCGAACTCGGGAATGGCGACGAACTGCACGCCGGTATAGGGCACCGGTTTCACCGTCGGAGCGGTCGGGTCGGCAGCGTTGATCGAGTCGAGCGTCATCTTGGCGAAGGGCGCGGCCGCCTGATAGTCGGCGTTGGCGTAGAGCGAGGTACGGGTGCCCGGCGGAACGTTCGCCCAGCCTTCCTTGGCGGCCACCAGCGCCAGGTAGTCCTTGCTGGTCGCCCAGGAGATGAACTTCTGTGCCGCATCGGCTTTCTGCGAACCGGCCGGGATGGCGAGCGACCAGGCCCACAGCCAGTTGCCGCGCTTGCCGAGCCCCATGTCGGGGGCGAGGGCAAATCCCACCTTGTCGGCCACCGTCGATTCCTTGGCGTTGGTGACGAACGAGGCGGCCACCGTAGCGTCGATCCACATGCCGCACTTGCCCTGCTGGAACAGCGTCAGGTTCTCGTTGAAGCCGTTCGAGGAGGCGCCGACCGGGCCGGCATCCTTCATCAGGTCGACATAGAACTGCAGCGTGTTCTTCCATTCCGGCTGGTCGAACTGCGGCTTCCAGGCCTCGTCGAACCAGCGTGCGCCGAACGAGTTCGACATCGCGGTGAGGAACGCCATGTTCTCGCCCCAGCCGGCCTTGCCGCGCAGGCAGATGCCGTTGATCTCGGCGGCACGGTCGGTCATTTTGCGGGCGGCGTCGGCGACGAACTCCCAGGTCGGGGCATCCGGCATGGTAAGCCCAGCCTTCTCCATCAGATCCTTGCGATACATGATGAAGCTGGATTCGCCGTAGAACGGCGCGGCGTAGAGCTTGCCGTCAGCGCTGAGGCCGCCGCGGATGGCGGGCAGCAAGTCGTCCACATCATAGGTGTCGCCCAGATTGTCGAGCGGCAGCAGCCAGCTGTTCTTGGCCCAGATCGGCACTTCGTAGGTGCCGATAGTCATCACGTCGAACTGGCCACCCTTGGTGGCGATGTCGGTGGTGACGCGCTCGCGCAGGATGTTCTCCTCGAGCGTCACCCACTGCAGCTGGATATCCGGGTTCTTGGCGGTGAAGTCGTCCGTCAGCCCCTGCATGCGAACCATGTCGCCATTGTTCACCGTGGCGATGGTGAGGCTGGTCTGGGCATAGGCGGTCGAGCCGAGCGCAAGCACAAGCGCGCTCGAGATAAGCGGAAGCAGTTTCATCAATGTCCTCCCATGGCGAGCATTTGCCTCGCCGTTGAGCAATTACTCACAAACTTTAGTATGATGTCAAGCGGGGTCAGAGCGCAGGAATGCGGGACGTGATGTGACTGGCGTCCCGTCCACGTGCGTTCATCGATGTCGGAAAACGTCGGGGCGTTGGGCCGTTTCGCCGATGCCGGCCCCACCCACGATGTCATCCCAGCGAAAGCTGGGACCCAACTCGCAGCTGGCGCGGGAGGAGAAATGGATCCCAGCTTTCGCTGGGATGACGCCCGGTGAGTAGGTCAAGTTCGAGGCCCACTAGCCCCGCTGGTGCAACAAAGAGCAAACTATCCCGCCGCGAGAATCGCCTCGGCCGTCTGCTCGTCGGTGATCAGGCCATTGACCAGCCTGCGGGTCAGCGCCGCCCGGATGCCGGGCGCCTTCTTCTCGCCGACGGCGGTTGCCACCACGGTCGAGCTCTCGCGCGACGGCAGTGGCGCCGAAGAAACCCGGTCGTTGGTCAGCCCGTTGATGAACTTGCCCTCGGCATCGAAGGCCCAGCCGACGATTTCGCCCACCGCTCCGGCCTTCTGCAGGAGCTTCAGTTCGCTCGCCGAAATGAACCCGTCCACCACCAGCGGCGCTTCGGCCCCGAGGTCGCCGATGCCGACGAAAGTGACGTTGGCCTGCTGCGCCAAAGCATGGGTTTCCCTTATCATCGGCTGGCTCAGCAGCATGTCGCGCTCGGCCGCCGACGAGGCGATGACCGGCAGCGGCATCGGGAAGCTGCGTGCCTTCACCCTCTCCGCGATGTTGAAGATCACGTTGTAGAAGGCCGCCGAGCCGTCCGGCGCAATCGAGCCGGTCAGCGACACGATCTTGTGCTGTGGCGCCTCCATCGGGGAGAGTTGCTCGATCGCCGCCTTCAGCGTTCGGCCGGTGCCGATCGCCATCACCGTCGGCCTGTCTTCGCGCAGCCAGCGTTCGATCTGCGCCGCTGCGGCGATCGCCACGCCGTGGATCGCTCCCGGCGCATCGGGGTCGGTCGGCACCACCTCGGCGAAATCCAGCGCGTAGCGTTTGCGCAACTGCTCGGCCAGCTCCATGCATCGTCCGATGGGATGGTCGAGGCGCACCCGCACCAGACCTTCGCTCACCGACAGCGAAACCAGCCGCTGCGCCGTCTGCCGCGACACGCCGAGCTTCTTGGCGATCTGCTCCTGGTTGTTGCCGGCAACGTAGTAGAGCCAGCCGGCCCGCGCCGCATCGTCGAGACGCGTAACTGCTGTGTCCTGACGAGCCATGAAGCTTTGCCCTCCGATTGAGCGGATACTCATTGAACGATGTGACAATCGCAAGCCAATTTTCGCCTCTCCGCCCGCCCACCTGGCAGAGGGCATGTGCCTTTGTGACTCACGCAGCCGGCCTAAAGCAGCGGCAGGGTGATGCGGAAGCAGGCGCCCTGGCCGGTCCCCGGCAGCAATTCCAGCTTGCCGTTCATCCGTTCGATCAACTGCCGAGAAATGGCGAGCCCGAGCCCGGCCCCGGCCGGGGCGGTGACCCCTCCCGATTGACCGCGTGCAAACTTCTCGAAGATCAGCTTGCGCTCCGCTCTGGGGATGCCTGGGCCGTTATCGGCGACCTCGATCAGGTAGCGGCCGCGGCCGATCCGCGAGCGCACCTCGACCACCGGTTCGGTCGCGTCGTTGTACTTGATGGCGTTGGACACGAGGTTGATCAGCACCTGGCACAGCCGGTCGGGTTCGCCCGAGATCATGGCGCGCGGCGCGCGGCTGCCGACGCTCAGCTGCATGCGGCGCTGCTGCGCCAGCGCCGAACACACTTCGAGCGCCCGGTCGATCGAGCGCTCGGCATCGATCGGCATATTGTCCCAGCCGCGCTCGCCGCGATCGAGCGCACTCATCCCCAGGATATCGTCGAGTAGCTTGGTCAGCCGCAGGCTCTCCTGATGGATGGTCTTGACGAAGCGTTGCCGCTCGTCGGCGGTCAACCGCTGTTCCTCGAGCAGGATTTCCGAGAACGAGCGGATCGAGGTCATCGGGGTGCGCACTTCGTGGCTGACCTGGCTCAGGAACTCGTCCTTCTCGGTGTCGATGGCGCGCAACTGCGTATTGGCTTCCTCGAGTTTCTGCGCCGTCGACCGCAATTCGGCCGACGTGCGTTCCAGTTCCTGCGAGTAGGCGATCACCTGCCGGGTCTCGCCCGCCATCTCGAACACTTCCTCGAGCGATACCGCGTCGCCCGACACCACCTTGCTCAGCATCACATGCGCCGAAGCGGTGCCGATCGAGCCGGCAAGTTCGCGCTCCAGCCGATCGATGAACTGCGGGGTTGGCATATCTGTCACGCCCTCGAACAGGGCTTTGGCGCGGGGTGAGCCGAGCACCCGCTCGGCGACGAAATAGAGGTCATCGACCGTCGCCGAGCCGCGGATCACCGCTGGCGTTGCGGCGCTCGAACGCCGGAAGAGGTCAGCAAACAACGCCGCCTGCACCCGCTCCAGCGCCGATTGCGAGGTCAGCAGCGAGACGACGATCAGCGTCACCGTATTGAGGAACAGGCTCCAGAACACCACGTTGACCAGGGGGTCGATGCCTTCGACCCCGAACAGCGCCTCCGGCCGCAGCCAGCTGAGGTCCCAGGGGCCATCGGCCATGATCTCGGCCACCAGCGGCGACGAGCTCTGGAACGACGGCATGAAACTCGACCACGCCCAGACCACGAAACCGACCGCCACCGCCGATGTGGCCGCCTTCAGCGACGCTTCGCGCCAGAACAGCGCCGCGATGATGGCCGGAAGGAACTGCGCCACGCCGCAGAACGAGATCAGCCCGATCGGCGCCAGGGCGTCGGAATCGCGCGTCAGGTAGAAGTAGAGGAACCCCAGCAACAGGATCAGCGCGATCGAGAAGCGCCGTGAGTTCAGGAGTAGGCTGCTGACGCCGCGGGCATTGGCAACGCCGTGTCCCTGGGTGATGCGGAGCATGATCGGCATGACGATGTGGTTGGAAACCATGATCGACAGTGCAATCGACTCGACGATGATCATCGAAGTGGCGGAGGAAAAGCCGCCGATGAAGCTGAACAGCGCCAGCCCTTCCTGCCCGGCCGACAGCGGCAGGGTGAGAACGAACATGTCCGGGTTGGCGCCCGCCGGCATCGAAGTCAGCCCGAACAGCGCAATCGGCAGGGTGAACAGGCTCATCAGCAGCAGGTAGGCCGGGAAGGCCCAGCCGGCGGTGCGCAGGTGGTTCTCGTTGGAGTTCTCGACCACGGTGATCTGGAACTGCCGCGGCAGGCAGAGGATCGCCGCCGCCGAGAGCACGTTCATCGCCACCCAGCGGTCGTCGAAATTGCCAGTCGAGTAGATATCGATCCCGGCGGCTTCGGCTCGCGAGAAGATCGCTTCGAGCCCACCGCCCGCATAGATGACGAAGATGCCGATGGCGAGCAGCGCCGCCAGCTTGACGATCGCCTCGAAGGCGATTGCGGCGACGACCCCGTGATGCTGTTCCTTGGCATCGACATTGCGGGTCCCGAACAGGATGGTGAACAGCGCCATGCCGGCGGCGACCGCCAGCGCCAGGCCGACCTCGTCGATGCCGCGCAGGGAGCGGCCGGGAAACTCGCCGACCCCGGCGATGGCCTGCAACGACGAGGTCACGGCTTTCAGCTGCAGCGCGATGTAGGGCGCGATGCCGACTACCGCGATGACGGTGACCAGCACGGCAAGCCGGCTCGATTTGCCGAACCGTGCCGACAACAGGTCGGCGATCGAGGTGATGCGCTGCTTGTGGCTGATGCGAACGAGCCGCCGGAGGACGAACCACCAGCCGATGAACACCAATGTCGGGCCCAGATAGATCGCGAGATACTCGAGCCCGTTACGGGCGGCCGAGCCGACGGCGCCATAGAAGGTCCAGCTGGTGCAATAGACCGAGATGGCGAGAGTGTAGATGAAGGGCGAGCGGAGGAACGCCGCCTTGTCGTTGCGGGCCTGCCGGTCGCTGACATAGGCGATGAGAAACAGCAGCCCGACGTAACCGATGGCGACGCCGATAACCACATCGGGCGTCAGCATCAGCTCTCGCCCTCGGATGGCGGTTCGGCCTCGGCTTCGCGCGGCAGGCGCCGCCCCAGCCAGAACGCTGCCGCGATCAGGCCCAGCCAGCAGGCGAACAGGTAGATCACCTCCAGCGGCACGCCGAACAACCGGCGCTCAAGCTGAAACACCACGGCGAGCGGCGGCAAGATCAGCAGCACGCCCAACAGGCTCAGGAACAGCGCCGCGCTTTCGAGCTTCCGGCGCTCCATCGGCTACTCCGTCGCCGGAGCGACGCCCATCAGGTCGCGCACTGCCCCCACCACCTCGGCATTGGCATAGGGCTTGGTGACGAACCGGTCGGCGCCGAGCTCCTCGGCAGTACGGCGATCCTGCGCCTGGCCCTTGGCGGTGAGGATCAGCACCGGCAACTGCCTGAGCGTCGCATCGGCGCGGATCTGCTTCAGCACCTCGAACCCCGAGCGCTTGGGCAGCATCACGTCGAGCACCAGCACTCTGGGCATGCTGCGGCGCACTGCGCTGAGCGCGGCATCGCCGTCGGTGACCGCTTCGATCGACCAGCCGGCGCGGCGCAGGATGAAATCGAGCGATCTCAGAATGCTCGGTTCATCCTCGGCGATGAGAACATCGACAGCCAAATCTCCCCCTTCCGCCCGACCTCCCAATCGGACTTGGACCACTTAGCCACATCTAGCCCGGCTCGCCAACGTCGAAACGGCGCGGCACCAGTGGTGCGCGAATGGCGGAGGGTTCGCCCGCCGCCGTGAAGGCTTCCTCCTGCCGGTCGGCACAATCGCGCCGCGGACAGAGCCGGCAACTCGGCCCAACCGGCACATCGACCGTGCTGTCGCCGAGATCGAGGCCGGCGCCATAGACCGTACGGTCGGCATGCAGCACGTCGCAGGCCAGCATCACCGAGGTGGGGATGGCGTGGTCGGCATAACCCGCGCCCTGTCGGGTCTGCGCACTGGCGATGAACAGGTAGCGCGAGCCATCGGCGAACTGCGCGATCTGCCTGCTGATCATGCGCGGCGTGCGGAACGCGCCATAGATCACCCAGCGCGGACAGGCGTGCCCCGAACTCGGCAACGGCAGGCCGGGCAGGGGAAAGTGCTTGGTCAGCCTCCCGGCCGCATCTGAACGCAGGAACCCGAACGGCAGCCCCGGCTCCCCCGGTTTGCGCAGCGACACGAGGCGATGCGCCACCTGCTCGAAGCTTGCGGTGTAGATCTGGCGCAGTGTCTCGATATCGTAGCGCTGCGCCTCGGCATCGGCGAGAAACTGCGCATAGGGAAACACCATGGCGCCTGCCAGATAGGAACTGAGAGCCCGATAGCCGAGCCGTCTCGCCGTGTCGGACGACAGTTGCGGTGCCTCCACCTCCCGCTCGATCGCTTCGGCCGCGCTGAGTTCGGCATAGAGGCGGGTCAGCTGGAACTGGCGGGTCGCTGCCCCGGCACTCGCCTGGAACCACATGGTGCGGGTGCTGGAATTAAAGTGATACTGACCGGGGAACCCCGCGGCATCGACCTCACGCCCCGCACTGCGGGAGACGCTGACACCGAACCCCTCGGCGAGACAGGCGGTGAGGGTGGCCTCGCCGAACGGACCGACTGCCTCGATCTGGGCCCGTAGCTCCGCAGCGACGGTCTCCAGCGCCGGAAAGTAGTTGTCGCGCTCGAAAATCAGGTCATCCAGTTCGCGGATCGGCGACAACGTGCGCCGGCCCTGCGCATCGACTTCGAACTGGCCGATCAGACTTCGCGCCACCTCGGTGAGACCGCGCGTTTCTCTGGTGATCGTCTCGACGAAGCGGCGGCGCTCGGCCTCCTCGAGGTCGACGACATCCTCCAGAATCTCGGCGCTGGAGCGGACCGCGGTGATGCCGGAGAGAATGCGGTGCAGCAGTTGTGCCAGCAGTGGATCGGTGCGCAGCCGGTCGGCGTAGCTGTCGGCGTTCGCCGTGGCGCCGAGATAGGCCCGGCGCAACCGGGCGATGGCGCGTGCGGCCGCCGGTTGCTGCGCCACCAGGTCGCGGGCATCCTGCAAGCCGATGCCCTCGAGCACCGGATCGGCCAGCGCCTCATCCAGTTCGGCGATCAGCCGGTGCTCGGCATCGCCACTGAGCTCGCTGAGTTCGACATCGAGTTCCTCGGCGAGGCGGATCAGCAGCGAGCCGCCGACATGGCGCTTGTTGCGCTCGATCAGGTTGAGATAGCTCGCCGAAATGCCGGCGCGGCGGGCCAGCGCCGCCTGCGATATCCCCAGCGCCCGGCGGCGGGAACTGATCCTGAGGCCGATCGGTGCGCGCATGCTTCCCTCCTCCGCTTGTCAACGTATTGACAGACGTACAGTCGCGCAAGGCCAATGATTTACAGAAATCATCAGTAATATCAGTCCTGTATTGCGCGGCTTTGCAACCTTCCGGATAGTGGCATATCGCTGTGAGGCGCATGGCAATGCACCGTGCCCCGCCGCGCATGAGGAGGAGCTAATGACCAATTCTTCGAGCTTCAGCCGCCGCGGCGTGCTGAAGGGCGGGCTGGCCGGCATTCTGGCGACCGGCGTCTCGCCGCTGATCTTCACCCGGGGCGCCTATGCCCAGGAATTCTGCAACGCGCCGACCGGTGACACCGTCACCCTCGGTTTCGTCATGCCCCTCACCGGCGCTTATGCCGATGAAGGCGCCGACCAGCAGCGGGCCTTCGAGCTCGCCGTCGAACACCTCAACGGTGGCGGCGATGGCGGCATGATTCCGACCTTCTCGTCCAAGACGCTCAAGGGCACCGGCATCCTCGGCAAGAAGGTGGCCTATGTCACCGGCGACGATCAGACCAAGCCCGATGCCGGCCGTGACACGGCGCGCCGGATGATCGAGCGCGATGGCGCCGTCATGATCAGCGGGGCCTCGTCGTCCGGCGTGGCGATCGCCGAACAGGCGCTGTGTCAGGAGAAGGGCATCATTTACATGGCCGGCCTGACCCACTCCAACGACACCACCGGCAAGGACAAGAAGCGGTTCGGCTTCCGCCATTTCTTCAACGCCTACCAATCGGGTATCGCGCTCGGACCGATCCTCGGCGATGCCTACGGCAAGGACCGTGTCGCCTACCACCTGACCGCCGACTACACCTGGGGCTGGACCCAGGAAGAGTCGATGATCGCGGCTACCGAGGCGCTCGGCTGGAAGACCCTGCCTCCGGTACGTACCCCGGTGAACGCCGGCGACTTCAGCCAGTACCTCACCCCCGTGCTCAATTCCGGCGCCGACGTGCTGATCCTCAACCACTACGGCTTCGACGGGGTGAACTCCATCACTCAGGCCATGCAGTTCGGCATGCGTGACAAGCAGGCCAATGGCAAGGACTTCCAGATCGTGCTGCCGCTGGTATCGGACCTTATGGCCAAGGGCGCCGGCGAAGCCATCAAGGGCGTCTACGGCACCGCCAACTGGGACTGGCAGCTGGGTGACGAGGCTTCCAAGGCCTTCACCAAGTCGTTCGGCGCCAAGTTCGGTCAGCCGCCGAGCCAGATCGCGCAGACGTCCTACGCCCAGGTGCTGCTCTACGCCGACGCCGTGGAACGTGCCGGGACCTTCTATCCGCCCGAAGTCATCAAGGCGCTGGAAGGTTACGAGTTCGACGGCCTGGGCAACGGTCCCACCACCTACCGCGCTGCGGACCACCAGTGCTTCAAGGAGGTCTACGCGGTCAAAGGCAAGGAGGCCCCGGCCAATCCGTTCGACCTGCTCGAAGTGGTCGCCACCGCCTCCAAGGAATCGGTCACCTACGATCCCGCTATCTTCGGCGGCGAACTCGGGCCGGATACCGCCGTCGCCTGCTGATCACGCTTCCCGCGGGAGCCTGCCCTCTCGGTGCGTTTCCGCGGGGTACTCGATCGAGCCCCTTCTCCCTTGCGGGCGAAGGGGTCTCGGCCAGGTCGAGGCGGATGAGGTCATGCCTCAACGCCGGATCTCTCGCTCCCCCGACACTGCCTAGCCGGAGATAAGGTCCCATGGACGCCATTCTCGCCCAGCTCCTCAACGGCCTCGACAAGGGCGGCGCCTACGCGCTCATAGCGCTCGGCCTGACTCTTGTTTTCGGCACGCTGGGTGTCGTCAATTTCGCCCATGGCGCACTGTTCATGCTCGGCGCCTTCTGCGCCGTCACCTTCCGCCAGTTGATTACGCTCGAAACCGTCACGATCGATCCCGAGCAACTCTCCCCCTGGGGGGCGCCGCTGGAGATCAAGACGCCGCTGGCCCAGACCTGGTTCGGGGATTTCGGCGCAGTGATGGTCGACTATTCGGTACCGCTGTCGATCGTGCTCGCCATCCCCGTCATGCTGCTCGTCGGCATCGCCATGGAGCGGGGCATCATCAAGCGCTTCTACAAGCGCCCGCACGCCGAGCAGATCCTCGTCACCTTCGGCCTCGCCATCGTGCTGCAGGAAATCGTCAAGGCGATCTTCGGACCCAACCCATGGAGCCAGCCGATCCCGAGCAGCGTTCGCGGCGCTTTCGACCTCGGCGCCGTCATCGGCCTGGCTCCCGGCGCACTGACCTATCCGATCTGGCGCCTGATCTACTTCCTGTTCTCGATCGGGGTGATCGGCGCCGTCTTCGCCTTCCTGCGCTTCACCACCTTCGGCATGGTGGTCCGGGCCGGCATGGCCGACCGCGAGACGGTCGGGCTGCTCGGCATCAACATCGATCGCCGCTTCACCATCATGTTCGGCATCGCAGCTGTCGTCGCCGGTCTCGCCGGCGTCATGTACACGCCGCTGCTGCCGCCCAACTACCATCAGGGCATGGACTTCCTGGTGCTGAGCTTTGTGGTGGTCGTGGTCGGCGGCATGGGGTCGTTGCCCGGCGCCGTGGCGGCCGGCTTTCTGCTCGGCATCCTGCAGAGTTTCGCCTCGATGAACGAGGTCAAGCAGATCTTCCCCGGCATCGACCAGATCATCATCTATCTGATCGCCGTCGTCATCCTGCTGGTTCGCCCGCGTGGGTTGATGGGCCGGCGCGGCATGATGGAGGCGTGAGGTGGAACTCTTCCGTATGCCCCGCCGCGACCTGATCACCTTCCTGGTGTTCGCCGTCGTCGTCCTCGCCATGCCGATCTGGTTGCAGCCCTTGGGCGCAGCCTATCCGGCGCTGATGCAGAAATTCGTCATCTCCGCCGTCTTCGCCATCGGCTTCAACATCCTCTTCGGCCTTACCGGCTACCTCAGTTTCGGCCACGCCGCCTTCCTTGGCGTCGGCTCATATACCGCCGTGTGGTCGTTCAAGCTGCTCACCATGGATGCAGTGCCGGCGATCCTGTTCGCACTGCTGGTTTCGGGACTGTTCGCGCTTGCCATCGGTTGGCTCAGCCTGCGTCGCTCGGGCATCTACTTCTCCATCCTGACGCTCGCTTTCGCGCAGATGTGCTATAACCTCGCCTATTCGGTGCTGACGCCGATCACCAATGGCGAAACCTCGCTGCAGCTGACCCTGCAGGATCCCCGCATCATCGACAACGCCTTGGCAGCGCGCCCGGCCGGACTGCCTTCGGCATCACTTTTCGGCAACACCCTCAACGGGCTCCAGGGCTTCTATTTCTGCGCCGTCGTGCTGCTGATCGCCTTCTTCATCACCCAGAAGGTGTTCTCGTCGCCGTTCGGCATGATGCTGCGCGCAATCAAATCCAACCAGACCCGCATGAACTATGCCGGCTTCGACACCAAGCCCTACACGCTCGCTGCCTTCGTCATCTCCGGCATGTTTGCTGGTCTTGCCGGCGCCCTGTTTGTCATCACCGACCCGCTCGCGGGAACCGAGCGCATGCAGTGGACGGCATCGGGCGAGGTCGTGCTGATGACGATTCTGGGCGGTGTCGGCACGCTGGTCGGCCCGGTGCTGGGCGCCTGGCTCATCGAGTATTTCGAGAACATCTTCTCAGCCTTCAACGAAGGCGTCGTGCATCGCTTCTTCTCGCTCCTGCCGTCCGAGATTGCCGATCCGCTCGCTGCCATTGCCAGCAAGTTCGTCGGCGAGGGATGGCAGTTGACCCTGGGGCTGCTGTTCGTGCTCGTCGTGGTGTTCCTGCCGGGCGGCATCATGGAGGGCGTGCGCCGCATCGGCGCCCTGTTCGGCCGCCGCGGCACCCCCCCGAAGACCGGCGCCATACGCGTCCAGCCGGCGGAGTAGCATGAGATGACAACTTCCGAGCGCAATGTCGTTCTGCACGTCGACGACGTGAGCAAGAATTTCGGCGGGCTGCATGCCCTGTCCGATATCGACCTTGAGGTCGCTGAGGGCCAGACGCACGCCATCATCGGGCCGAACGGCGCCGGCAAATCCACCCTGCTCAACGTCATCATCGGCCGGCTCGCACCGACCAGCGGCGCCGTGGTGTTCGATGGCCAACTGCTGACCGGTCGAAAGCCGCACCAGATCAACCAGCTCGGGGTCGCCCGGGTTTTCCAGACGCCGGAGATCTTTCCCGAACTGACGGTGCTGCAGAACGTCATGGTGCCGGCATTCGCCAAGCGCGACGGGGCGTTCCGCATCAATGTGCTCCGCAGTGTCGATAGCGAAGCGGCGCTGCGTGACGAGGCCGAGGCGATCCTCGAGGATGTCGGCCTCGCCGATCGCCGCCTTTCCCACGCCGGCGCCCTCAGCCGGGGCGACAAGCGGCGCATGGAACTGGCCATGTGCCTGATCCAGCATCCGCGCCTGCTGCTGCTCGACGAGCCGACCGCCGGCATGTCGCGACACGACACCAATACCACCATCGAGTTGCTGAAGAAGATCAAGGCGCGTGGCATGACCAAGGTGATCATTGAACACGACATGCATGTCGTGTTTTCCTTGGCCGACAAGATCTCCGTCCTGTCGGGCGGCCGGATCATAGCCGAGGGGCTGCCAGATGAGGTGCGCGGCAACATCAAGGTGCAGGAAGCCTATCTCGGCGGCGCTCACCGGCTCGAGGCGGTGCACTGATGAGCGCGATCGCCATGGACACTGATATGCCTGCCACCGCCCGCAGCGCCGAGCGGGTCGTGCCGCACGACAGCCCGTTCTTCGCCGTCAGCGATGTGCACGCCTATTACGGTGAGAGTTACATCGTGCAGGGCGTCAGCTTCGACATCCGGCACGGCGAAATCCTGGCGCTGCTCGGCCGCAACGGCGCCGGCAAGACCTCGACGCTGCGCACCATTGCGCGCGTTGACAACCCGACGCTGCAATCGGGCGAGATCTGGCTCGACGGCCAGCCGATCCACAAGATGAAGGCGTTCGAAGCGGCCCGGGCCGGCATCCAGCTGGTGCCCGAGGACCGGCGCATCATCCAGGGGTTGACCGTCGAGGAAAACCTGACCATCGCCCAGGTCGCGCCCGGTCGCGGCTGGGAGCTCGACCGCATCTACTCGCATTTCCCCCGTCTCGCCGAACGCCGACGCCAGGAAGGCGTCACGCTCTCGGGCGGCGAGCAGCAGATGCTCGCCATCGCCCGGGCCCTGGCGCGCAACCTGAAGCTCTTGCTGCTGGACGAGCCTTATGAAGGGCTGGCCCCGGTCATCGTCGAGGAGATCGAACGCATCCTCAACGAGATCAAGGCGCTCGGCATCACCACCATCATTGTCGAGCAGAACGCCATCGCCGCCCTCCGCCTCGCCGATCGCGCCGTGATCCTCGACACTGGCGAGGTGGCCTTTACCGGGCTGGCAAGGGATGTGCTCGCCGACGAAGCGCTCCGGCGGGAATATCTCGCGATCTGAGTCCTCGCGCGTCGTCGGCGAAGCCAGGGCTTTCGCATATGGAGCACTGACAGTAGTTGGAGGGCCTTCTCCCCTTGTGGGAGAAGGTGGCCGAAGGCCGGATGAGGGGTTCTCTCCGCGTACTGGATCGCTCCTCGCTTCGCTCGGAGCGCGCTACACTTCGTTGCGCGGACCCCTCATCCGCCCTTCGGGCACCTCCGGGCGAGGGCTGCGCCCTCGTCCCGCGACCACAAGGGGAGAAGGTCACCCAACTCCTGGCGGTGCTCGATAGGCGATAGCCCAGCCGTTCCACGGGGCAGGATCACGGACTGGCCGGAGGCTCTCTCATAGGCGATGGCCCTGGTCGGAAGGTGCGCGCGCTTGCTGCATCACGCCGGTTCCCTTTCCGCCCCGAGTCTGATCTGAGACGTGCGATCACCGCCGTCTCAGGAGCCCCGCTTTGACCCAGTCGCCGCATGACGCCTTTGCCGAGGCGCTCGCCACCTATGAGACCGAGCGCGATGTTGGGCTGGCGCTGCACCGGCTGGCCGAGGCGCTGGTCGGGGTGAAGCTCTTCACCATGACCGCCGACAACCCCTCCGGCGGCTATGTCCGGCGGGTCTATTCGAGCGACGAGGCGGCTTACCCGGTGCTCGGCACCAAGCCGATCGTCTTTGACGATACCTATGAGAAGATGCGCACCGAGCGCTTCATCTACTCGGCCAATTCGGTCAAGCAGATGGAGAAGGATTTTCCGGATCTGACGCTGATCCGCTCACTCGGTTGCGGCTCGGCCATCAACATCCCGGTGGTCGCCGGCGGCGAGATGCTGGGCAGCGTCAACCTGCTCGACGTCGAGGGCGCCTATCCGGCCGAGAAGGTCGAGGCGGCGCGCGCCCTCGTGATCCCGGCTGCCGCCTGCTTCCTGATCCTGCGCAGCCGCTTTACCATCTGAGCAGTTGCGCCGGCGCCGCCAAGGTGCTGATATGTCCCGATTATAGTGGGGCTAAAGTTTTGCGAGTCCGGAGCCAAGCGGGCCCGTCCAAGTGACGGCCTATGTTGTGCAGCGCCTGTTGCTGATGCTGGTAACCCTGTTCGCCATCATCACGCTGACCTTCTTTCTCATGCATGCCGTGCCGGGAGGTCCGTTCACCTCCGAAAAGATGCTGCAGCCTGAGATCCAGGCGGCGCTCAACGCCAAGTATCACCTCGATGATCCGCTCTGGCTGCAATACCTCAACTACCTCAAGGGCGTCTTGAGCTTCGATCTCGGCCCCTCGTTCAAATATGCCGGGATGAGCGTCAACGAGATCATCGCCGAGGGCCTGCCGGTCACCATGAAGACCGGCGCCCTGGCGCTGATCTGCGTGGTGGCGCTCGGCGTGCCGCTCGGCATCGTCGCGGCGCTCAACCGCAACCGCTGGCCCGATACCCTGGTGATGGTGATCGCCACGATCGGCGTCGCCGTGCCGTCCTACGTAATCGCCACGGTGGCGCTCTATGTCTTCGCCTTGCGGCTCGGCTGGGTGCCGACCTTCGGGCTCGACGACTGGCGCGGCTATTTCCTGCCGGTGTTCGCGCTCTCCGGTTTCTGGATATCGTTCATCGCCCGGCTGGCCCGCTCGAGCCTGCTCGAGACGCTGCAGCAGGACTACATGATTACGGCCAGGGCCAAGGGGCTGAAGCGCGGCACCGTGCTCATCAAGCATGGCCTCCGCAACTCGCTGATCCCGGTGGTGACGGTGCTCGGCCCGGTGGTCGCCAACCTCCTCACCGGCTCCTTCGTCATCGAGCAGATTTTCGCGCTGCCCGGCATCGGCCGGCATTTCGTCCTGTCGATCACCAACCGCGACTATACCGCCATCATGGGCATCACCATCTTTTATGCCGCGGTGCTGATGGTGATGATCTTCATCGTCGACATGCTCTATCTCGTGCTCGACCCGCGCATCAAATACCGGGCCGACGCCAAATGACCCATATCGCTCCTCAGATGTGGGCCCCCGCGGTGCGCGACAGCGCCGCCGCCGAGGTCATCGCTGCCCCCAGCCTCACCTTCTGGCAGGACGTGCGCAAGCGCCTCTGGGCCAATAAGCCCGCCATGCTGGGGCTGGGCTTCATCATCCTCCTGGTGCTCGCCGCGATCTTCGGGCCGATGGTGTCGCGGCACACCTATTTCGAGCAGAACCTCAAGCTCTCCAACGTGCCGCCGCTGTTCCAGACCTACGAGGTGACCGACAGCGCCGGCGCGACCACGCGCTTCTTCTTCAACTCCGGCAACCTCAACCTCTACGAGGTGACGCCATCAGGCGAAGTCGCGGGGCTCCTCCGGCCGGCCAAGAAGGACCTGATCAAGAAACAGCAGCAGTTCAAGTTCGGCTACCATGAGGTGCTGCTCGATACCGCCAAACAGCAACTGAGCTTTGCCGATGGCACCGCGCTCGCCCCGACCGGCTGGCAGTGGAACATGAGCAACGTGCTCGGCACCGACCAGCTCGGCCGCGATGTGCTGGCGCGCCAGCTCTACGGCGCCCGCATCTCGCTCACCGTGGCGTTCGTTGCGACGCTGGTGAATTTTTTCATCGGGGTGTTCTACGGCGGTCTTGCCGGCTACCTTGGCGGCAAGGCCGACACCATCATGATGCGCATCGTCGAAGTGATCTCGACCATTCCGCTCACTCTCTACGTCATCCTGATCATGGTGGTGTTCAACTCCGGCTTCCTGTCGGTGGTGCTGGCCATCGGCTCGGTCTACTGGGTCGACATGGCGCGCATCGTCCGTGGCCAGATCCTCACCCTGAAGCAGCAGGATTACGTTGCCGCCGCCCGCACCATGGGTGCTTCGACGCCGCGAATTCTCATCCGGCACCTGCTGCCCAATTCGGTCGGGCCGATCCTCGTCACCCTCACCATGCTGATCCCGAGCGCCATCTTCATCGAAAGCTTCATGAGCTTTATCGGCCTCGGCGTCACCCCGCCGGAAGCCAGCTGGGGCACCCTGACCTCCGAGGCGGTGGAGACACTGCGCGCCTACCCGTACCAGCTGTTCTTCCCGGCCGCCGCCATCAGCCTCACCATGTTCGCCTTCAACTTCCTCGGCGACGGCCTGCGCGATGCGCTCGATCCGAGGCTGCGCACATGAGTACCCCGCTGCTTTCCGTCGATGACCTCTCGACCAGCTTCTTCACCTCGCGCGGTGAGGTGAAGGCGGTGCGTGGCGTCTCGTTCGAGCTCCGCGCCGGCGAAATCCTCGGCATTGTCGGCGAGTCCGGTTCTGGCAAGTCGATCACCTGCATGAGCCTGCTGGGCCTGCTGCGCAGCAGCGGCCGCGTCATCGAGGGCAGGGCGCTGTTCGAGGGCCGGGACCTCCTGACCCTCGACGAGGACGCGCTCAGCGCCTTGCGTGGCAACGACATCTCGATGATCTTCCAGGATCCGATGACCTCGCTGAATCCGACGCTCACCGTCGGCGAGCAGGTGATCGAAACCATCCTCCGGCATCGCAAGGTCAGCCGGGCGGAGGCGCGGGCCCGGGCCGTCGAGCTGTTCGAGCTGGTGCGCATCCCCTCCGCAGCAAAACGCCTGAAATCTTACCCGCACGAGTTCTCCGGCGGCATGCGGCAGCGTGTGATGATCGCCATCGCGCTCGCCTGCGACCCGAAACTCTTGATCGCCGACGAGCCGACCACCGCCCTCGACGTCACCATCCAGCGCCAGATTCTGGCGTTGCTGAAGGAATTGCAGAGCCGACTCGGCATGGCGGTGATCCTCATCACCCACGATCTCGGCGTCATCGCCGAAACCGCCGACCGGGTGCTGGTGATGTATGGCGGCATGGTGATGGAGGAGGGGCCGGTGCGACAGCTCTTCGCCAAGCCGTCGCATCCCTATACGCGCGGCCTCCTCGCCTCGATCCCGGACCTCCGCGACGATACTCACCACCGGCTGACCCCGATCCCCGGTTCGCCCCCTGACATGCTGCGTCCGCCCAAGGGGTGCCCATTCGCGCCGCGCTGTCCGCACGCCATGGCTCAGTGCAATGCCGCACTGCCGCCGCTCTACGACGCCGGCGAGGCGCATCGGGCTCGCTGTTGGCTGCACCACCCCGAAGCGCCGCGCGTCGCCGGCATCACCACCGAGCTCGTCCCCGCATGAGCGAAACTCCGCTGGTCGAACTCAAAAACCTCACCAAGCATTTCTCGCTGCCGGGCGACCTGTTCGGCCGCAACCGTCCGCTGCTCAAGGCGGTCGACGGTGTCGACCTCGAGATCCGCCGCGGCGAGACGCTCGGGCTGGTCGGCGAAAGTGGCTGCGGCAAGTCCACCCTGGCGCGCACCCTGATCCGGCTGTTCCAGCCAACTGGTGGCCAGATGCTGTTCGATGGCGCCGACATCGCCGACCTGCCCGAGCGCCAGCTGGTGCCCTATCGCCGGCGCATGCAGATGATCTTTCAGGATCCCTACGCCTCGCTCAACGGCCGCATGACGGTCCAGAGCCTTATTGCCGAGCCGCTGGAGATCGCCGGCATCGGCACCCCGGCTTCGCGGGCCCAACGGGTTGCCGAACTGCTGGCGCGGGTCGGGCTCAATGCCGACCACGCGCATCGCTTCCCGCACGAATTCTCCGGCGGCCAGCGCCAGCGCATCGGCATCGCCCGGGCCATCGCGCTGAACCCTGAACTGGTGATCTGCGACGAGCCGATTTCGGCGCTCGACGTGTCGATCCAGGCGCAGGTGGTCAACATGCTCGAGGACCTGCAGGAGGAACTCGGCCTCACCTACCTGTTCATCACCCACGACCTCTCCATGGTGCGCCACATCTCGGATCGCATCGGGGTGATGTACCTGGGCAAGATCGTCGAGCTCGCGACCAACGACACGCTCTATCGTGCGCCGGCCCACCCCTACACCCAGGCGCTGCTCGCCTCGATCCCGGTGGCCGATCCCGAAGCGCGGCGCGACGTGGCGCCGATGCGCGGCGAGATCCCGAGCCCGATCGATATCCCCTCCGGCTGCCGCTTCCGCACCCGCTGCCCCTTCGCCACCGAGCTCTGCGCCCGGGTCGAGCCGCCGCTCAGCGATGTCGGCGGCGGTCATCTCGCCGCCTGCCACCATGCGGCCGAGGTTATGGCCGGCCAGGCGGTCGCCGCCTGAACCGTTGTTTTGACTTTCAACAGGGCCGGACAACGGCCCGCAAACAGGAGAGAAATCTATGCTGAAGCGATTGCTGCCGCTCTGTGCAGCGGCTCTGCTGGCCTCGGTCGGTCCGGTCTGGGCCGCCGGCGAGCTGACCTATGTGGTCAACAACGAATCCGCCGCCTACGATCCGGGCACCACGGCCGAGACCTTCGCTACCCCGATCATCGGCAATGCCTTCGAGGGGCTGGTGAAATACGCCTCGGACGGCGCCGTGGTGCCGGCTTTGGCCGAGAGCTGGACCATCAGCGATGATGGCCTCACCTACACCTTCAAGCTGCGCGCCGACGCCAAGTGGTCGGATGGCAAGCCCGTCACCGCCGGCGATTTCGTCTATGCCTGGAAGCGCGTCCTGACCCCGGCCTCGGGCGCCAAGAACAGCCAGATGCTCTATGGCATCGTCGGCGCCGAGGAGTTCTACGCCGATCAGTCCAAGGACAATGTCGCGGTTTCGGCCACCGACGACCATACGCTGAGCTTCACCCTGAAGCAGCGCGTCCCTTACATGTTGCAGCTGCTCGGTTACTCCACGTTCTACCCGGTGCGCGAGGATATCGTTGCCGCCGATCCCGATGGCTGGACCCGCAAGCCCGACACCTATATCGGCACCGGCCCGTTCCGCGTCACCGCGATGAACTTCGGCGAGTCGATCGTCCTCGAGAAGAACCCCGAATACTACAACGCCGCCAATGTCAGCCTCGACAAGCTGACCTTCCGGCTGATCCCCGATCCGGCGACGGCGCTCGCCGCCTATGAAGCCGGCGATGTCGATGGGGTCGAGGCCGTCCCGGCGCCGGAAATCCCGCGCCTCGCTTCGGAGGAGAACAACGGCTTCCTGGTCGTCCCGGCGCTTGGCACCACCTATGCCTTCTTCAACCCGCACCAGAAGCCGCTCGACGATGTCCGCGTCCGCAAGGCGCTGTCGATGGCGATCGACCGCGAGGAGATCGTCGAGTTCGTGCTGCAGTCGGCCGATATCCCGGCCATGGCGCTGGTCCCGCCAGGCATGAACGTCGCCGGTGAGGACTTCCGCGACGGCTCCGACACCTTCGGCCTTGCACCCACCGCCGAAGTCGATGCCGCCAAGGCCCTGCTGGCCGAGGCCGGTTACCCCGATGGCGCCGGCTTCCCCGAGACGGTCTATGTCACCTACTCGTCGCCGCCGATCGAAAAGCTGCTCGAAGCCATCCAGCAGATGTGGAAGAAGAACCTCAACATCGACGTCAAGATCCAGGCGTCGGAGTGGCAGGTGTTCTATCCCGAAGTGCAGAAGGTCGAGTACCAGATCGCCCAGATGGGCTGGGGCGCCGACTACCCGCACCCGATGACCTTCCTCGATAACTTCGTCACCGGCAGCGCCAATAATCTCGCCAACTGGTCGAACGCCGACTACGACAAGCTGATCGCCGACGCCAAGGCGACCAATGACGAGAAGCAGTCGCTGAGCGACATGCGCGCCGCCGAAGCGCTGATCATGAACGACGCAGTGATCCTGCCGCAGTATCACCGCAACCAGTACATGATGATGAAGCCCTACGTGAAAGGCTTCTGGCGCTCGCCGCTGAACGTGCCGTATTTCGACGCGGTGACGATCGAGAAGTAAGTTCGATTTTGCCTGAACTGATGGACCCCGGCCTCGCGAGAGGCTGGGGTTTTGTTTGGGACACGGGGAGGCGAGCCAGCTGTGTGCGCCGGTGCTTACTCAGTGCGATAACCCCAAACTCGGTGTCATCCCTGCGAAAGCAGGGACCCAACTCGCCGCCCGCACCGGCCGATAGATGGGTCCCTGCTTTCGCAGGGATGACAGCCGGTGGGTGGAACGAGACCAAGCCTAACCAGCTTCCGGCTCGCACGACAGTCTCTCATCCCACAAAACATGATTTGACAAATCATGTTTTCGGCCGGAGAACATGCCGCCAATCAGTCTGGGGTCATAGATGTTCAACCGAGCCATTCTCGCCGCGCTTGCCGGCGCCATCATGCTGGCTGTTGCGCCCCTGGCGCAGGCCGTCGAAATCAAGCACGACCTCGGCACCACCGAGGTGCCCGATGCGCCCAAGCGCATCGTCGTGCTCGAATACAGCTTCGTCGACAGCCTTGCCGCGGTTGGCGTTGCGCCTGTGGGAATTGCCGATGACGACACGCGCGGCTCCATCGTGCCCGCCTATACCGCTGTTATCGGCGACGACTGGAAATCCGTCGGCACCCGCAAGTCGCCGAGCCTCGAGGTCATCGCCTCGCTGCAGCCCGACCTGATCATCGCCGACACCAGCCGGCACGAAGCGATCTACGGCGCGCTCAGCGAGATCGCCCCGACCATCGTCTTCGACAGCCTCACCGGCACCTACCAGGTGGCGCTCGAAGCGGCCAAGACCATTGCCCATGCTGTCGGCAAGGATGCCGAGATGGCGGCCCGGCTCGCCGAACACGAAAAGAAGATGGAGGGCTTCAAGGCCGAGATCGGCGACGTTTCCGCCTGGTCGGCGCAGTTCATCGTCGACAACGGCGAAGGCATCTTCCTCCACTCCCCGGTGAGCTACAACGGCTCACTGCTCGCCTGGTTCGGTTTCAAGAACAACATGCCGACGCCCGACGGGCACACCTACGAGGAAGCCATCGTCAAGACTTCGCTGGAGCAGCTTTCCGAGATCAACCCGCAGCTGATCCTGCGCGGCAAGTATGCCGATCCGGGCCTCACCGACAGCTGGGTCGGCCAGCCGCTTTACGACAATGTCACAGCGGTGAAGACCGGCAACGTCTTCGACGTGAACGCCCATGAGTGGTCGCGCCTGCGCGGCGTCATTGCCTCGGAAACGAGCGGCGCCAACCTCGTCGAGATCGTCAAGAACCTCAAGCAGTAAGCTTGCCTGTCGCCTACCGTTTTGCGCTTCTCGCGGCAGCAGTGCTCATCGCGGCACTGCTGTCGTTGACCATTGGGCAGCGCAGCGATGTCGGCCTAGGCAACGTGCTGCAGCTGCTGTTTATCGACGACGGCAGCCTCGCCCGCTCGGCGGTGGTCGATCTGCGCCTGCCGCGCAGCCTGATCGCTGCCCTGGTCGGCATCAATCTGGGGCTCGCGGGGCTGGCACTGCAGGCGGTGACGCGCAATCCGCTGGCCTCGGAATCGGTGCTTGGCATCAACCAGGGCGCTGCGCTGGGCGTGGCGCTGGGGTTGGTCTTCCCGGGGCTGCTGATCGGCAATCTCGACACCATGGCGATCGTCGGCGCGGTGGTGGCCGGCGCCGTCACCTTTGGCATTGCCGGCGGGTTAGGCGGTCGGCTCGACTCGATGCGGCTGATCCTCGCCGGCGTTACCGTCGGCGCCTTCAGCTTCGCCTTCGTCCGCTTCACCTTCACGCTCGAAGACAATCTCTCGCGACTCGTCCTCAGCTGGACCTCGGCCGATATCTCCGCCGCCCGCTTCGACCAAGCGCTACCATTGGTGTTCTGGGCCGCCGGCGGCCTGCTGATCAGCAGCTTCATGGCGCACAGCTTCAACATTCTGGCGCTGGGCGATGGGGCCTCGCAGGGGCTCGGGGTCGATCCGCGCCGCCTGCGCTTTATCGGCGCCATGCTCGCTGCCGTGCTCACCGGCGCGAGCGTTGCCGCGGCCGGACCGGTGATGTTCGTCGGCCTCGTCATTCCGCATCTCTGCCGTCTGTGGTTCGGCTCCAACCACCGGCTGCTGGTGCCGGCAGTGGCGCTCGGTGGGGCAGGTTTGGTGCTGTTCGCCGACGTGGTCTCCAAGCTGGTGCGCTTCCCCTATGAAACTCCGCTCGGGGTGATCTGCGCGCTGATCGGCGCGCCATACTTCCTGTTCGCGACGCTGCGCGCGCGGCACATGGCATGAGCGCCGTGACGCACACCGCCACCCCGCCTCGCACCGCGCTGCGGGGCCTCGTCCTGCTCGTGGCGCTGGTCGTGCTGGTGATTGTGGCGGCGCTCTGGAGCCTCAGCGTCGGCGCAGTGCCGATCCCGACCCAGACCATCGTCAACACCCTGTTCAACCTCGATGGCGAGCAGCAGACCTACATCATCATGAAGTCGCGCCTGCCGCGTATGGTGCTGGCGCTGCTGGCGGGCGGCGCGCTGGCGCTGTCGGGCTCGATCATCCAGGCGGTGATCCGGAACCCCCTGGCCAGCCCCAACATCATCGGCATCAACTCCGGGGCGGCCTTGTTCGCGCTGGTACTGGTATTGGTGTTCCCCGAGATCCCGCAGGTCTGGATGCCGCTCGCTGCGTGCATCGGCGGGCTCACCGCCGCCGCCTTCGTCATGGTCGTGGCGCACTATCGCAATCTCTCGGCCATCCACCTGGCGTTGATCGGCGTCGCCGTCGGCTTCGTCTTCGAGGCCGGGGTCGACTACCTGCTGATCGTCTCCAACGACAGCGAAAGTTCGGCCCCGATGATCTGGCTCACCGGCTCGCTCTGGGGGCGTACCTGGGCGCATGTGACGATCAGCTGGGTGCCGCTGGTCGTGCTGAGCGCGGTGGCGCTGCTGCTTTCCTACCGCCTCGACCTAATCGCATTGGGCGAGGCCACCGCCACCGGTCTCGGCCTCAACGTGCCGCGCCAGCGCCTGCTGTTGCTGCTGGTCGCGACGTTGTTGGCCAGCGTCTCGGTCGCGGTGGTCGGCGTCATGGGCTTTATCGGGCTGATGGCGCCGCATATCGCCCGGCGCCTCGTTGGTGGCTCGCACCGGCTGATGCTGCCGGTCGCGGCACTGGTCGGCATGCTGCTGGTGGTGCTGGCCGACGGCATCGGCCGCGCCATCGCGCCGCCGATCGAAGTCTCCGCCGGCATCATCGCCGCGCTGATTGGCGCGCCGTTCTTCATCTACATCATGCTGACCACGACTTCGGAGCAGGACTCATGAGCATCCTGGTCAAGGGCGTCACTGCCGGCTACGGCCGCGACCGCGCCATCGTCGAGAACATCGACCTGACCATCGCCACCGGCGAGGTCACCATCCTCATCGGGCCGAATGGCTGTGGCAAATCCACCCTGCTGAAGACCATCGGGCGCCTGCTGAAGCCGCGCACCGGCACCATCCATGCCGATGACCTCGACGTGCTGCGCAATCATCCCAAGCGCGTTGCGCGCACCATCGCTTATCTGCCGCAGAGCCCGGTGGTGCCGACGGCGATCACCGTCGAGCAACTGGTCGGCTACGGCCGCGCTCCGCACCAGTCGCTGCTCGGTCTCCGCTCGCCCAAGGATATCGAGCTGATCGACCAGGCCATCGCGGCCACCGGGCTCGAGGAGCTGCGCTTCAAACCGGTCGCCGAGCTCTCCGGCGGCCAACGGCAGCGGGCCTTCATCGCCATGGCGCTGGCGCAGGACACGCCCTACGTCATGCTCGACGAGCCCACCACCTACCTCGACATCAAGCACCAGGTCGAAACCCTCGACCTCGTGCGCCAGCTGCACGGGGCAGGGCGGACCAGCATCGTCGTCCTCCACGACATCGCCCAGGCCGCCCGCTATGGCGACCGCCTGGTGGTGATGCACGAGGGGCGGATCGTCGCCGAGGGCAAGCCGGCAGATGTGGTGACGCCCGGGCTGATCCGGGACGTTTATGGGCTGGATTGCGAGGTCTATGCCGATCCGGTGTCTGGGACGCCGGTGGCGACGCCGCGGTAGATCGGAACCACCTGACAGTGGAGAGGTGGCCTTCTCCCCTTGTGGGGCTGTTGCAAAATTGGGTGGTTGTGATTCCGTTGGTTTAGAGCAGCGGAGTCGAGCCTTGGCGATCAAGCGAACCGGTCAGTTGGGATTTGCCGATGCAGTGGTTGGCAAGAGCGGCAACAGCACACTGAACCGGCTC
>NZ_DASZAW010000117.1:0-9108 GCF_035944845.1 Devosia sp.
GTCGCGGAAGTTGCGGATCAGGCCCTGCACCGGCCAGGCCGCCGCATCGCCGAGCGCACAGATGGTGTGCCCTTCGATCTGCTTGGTCACGTCGAACAGCATGTCGATCTCGCGCTTCTGGGCGCGGCCTTCGACCATGCGCTCCATCACGCGCATCATCCAGCCGGTGCCTTCACGGCACGGCGTGCACTGCCCGCAGCTCTCATGCTTGAAGAACGCCTGGATGCGCCAGATCGCCTTGATGATATCGGCCGACTTGTCGAGCACGATCATGCCGCCGGTGCCGAACGACGACTTCTTCTCGCGCAGCCCGTCGAAATCCATGATGGCGGTGCGCATGTCTTCGCCCCTCACCACCGGACAGGAGGCGCCACCCGGGATGACGGCAAGCAGATTATCCCAGCCGCCGCGAATACCGCCGCAATGCTTCTCGATCAGCTCTTCGAACGTAGCACCGAGCGCATCTTCGAACACCGCCGGCTTGTTCACGTGACCCGAGGCCATGAACAGCTTGGTGCCGGTATTGTTCGGCCGGCCGATGCCGGCGAACCAGGCGCCACCGCGGCGCAGGATTTCCGGGACGACGGCAATCGACTCGACGTTGTTGACCGTGGTCGGGTTGCCATAGACGCCCATCGCCGCGGGGAACGGCGGCTTCAGGCGCGGCTGGCCCTTCTTGCCTTCCAGCGACTCCATCAGCGCGGTTTCTTCGCCGCAGATGTAGGCGCCGGCACCGTGGTGGACGACGATCTCGAAGTCCCAGCCATGGACGTTGTTCTTGCCGATCAACCTGGCGTCATAGGCCTGCTGCACGGCGGCTTCGAAATTCTGCCGCTCGCGGATGAACTCGCCACGAATGTAGACATAGGCGATGTGCGCGCCCATGGCGCGGCCGGCGAGCAGGCAACCCTCGATCAGGTGGTGCGGATCGTGGCGCAGGATCTCGCGGTCCTTGCAGGTCCCGGGCTCGGACTCGTCGGCGTTGACGAGGAGTTGGCTCGGACGGCCGTCATTGACGCCTTCCTTGGGCATGAAAGTCCATTTGAGCGCGGTAGGAAAGCCTGCGCCGCCGCGGCCGCGCAGGCCGGAGCCCTTGACCTCGTTGACGATCCAATCGCGACCGTTGTCGATGAACTTCTTGGTATCCACCCAGCCGCCACGCGCCCGGGCGCCTTCGAGGCCCCAGTCACCGGTGCCGTAGAGATTGGTGAAGATGCGATCCTGGTCAGCGAGCATCAGCGCGGGTCCTTCCCGAACACCTTGCGATATTCCTCGACGCCACCCTTGGCGAGCGCCTTGGCCTGTTTGATCCACTCATCGCGGGCCACCCGGCCCGGGAATGCAAGGTGATCTTCAAGCCGGGCAATATCGACCTTCTTCAGCGCCGCCACCTGGGCCCAGGTGGTGATGCCTATGGCATTGAGCTTGCCCTCGAGCACCGGGCCGACGCCCGCGATCAGCTTGAGGTCATCCGGCTGGCCGGCGGGCGCATCGAACAGCTTTGCACCGCCATCCACGCTGGGCGACACGGCGCTCGCCGGAGCGGGTGCTCGCTTGGCCTTGGTGTCGGTCTTGCCGGCATCGATCTTGCCGGCCGGCGATTCCGCGCCGGTGGCGGTCTCGCGCATCGCCCGGTTGGGCGTGCCATCGGCCTTGGCTTCCGTGTTGGCAGCCTGGCGTTCGGCTTCGGCGGTCGCTGTCGAAAGCTTTACCGGCGACGGCGATTTCAGCGCCGGCGCGGTTTCTTCGGTGGTGGTGTTCTTCCGGCCGGCAGCGGTCGGCTCGGCCGCCTTTGCGGCAGGGGCCGGCGCAGCGGCTGCGGGGGCCGCAGGTGCCGCGCCAGGCGCAGCCGCCGGTGCGGCCGGCGGCGGTGGGAACGGCTTGTAGGTGCGCTTGGCGGTCGGCTTCTCGAGCAGCGTCGTCTGGCCGCCCTCGGCCGCCGCGAACTGCCGTGCGATCTGCGGACCCGGCTTCACGTCGCTGCCTTTGCCGGCGGCGAATTTGTCGAGGATTGCCTCGAAGCTCTCGACCGTCAGGTCTTCGTAGGTGTCGCTGCCGACCATCACCAGCGGGGCGTTGACGCAGGCGCCGAGGCACTCGACCTCTTCCCAGCTCAGCGTGCCCTCGGCATTGGTCTCGAACGGGTTGTGGTTGATCCGGCGCTCGCAGACGTGGCGGATCTCTTCAGCGCCGCGCAGCATGCACGGCGTCGTGCCGCACACCTGGATATGAGCACGCGTGCCAACCGGCTGCAGCAGGAACTGCGTGTAGAAGGTCGCGACTTCGAGAACGCGGATATAGGGCATGTCGAGAAGTTTACCGACCGCCTCGATGGCGGCGCGGCTGACCCAGCCCTGCTGCTCCTGCGCGCGGAACAGCACCGGGATCACGGCCGACTGCTGCCGGCCCGGCGGATACTCCGCCATCTTCTTTTCGGCCCAGGCCTGGTTTTCCTTCGTAAAGGCGAAGGTGGTCGGCTGGACGGCCTCATCTGCTAAACGGCGGACGGACATTACCGGTCGACCTCACCAAACACGATATCGAGCGAACCGAGGATGGCGGCGACGTCGGCCAGCATGTGTCCCCGGCAGAGGAAATCCATTGCCTGCAGGTGCGCGAAACCCGGCGCGCGAATCTTGCAGCGGTACGGCTTGTTGGTGCCGTCGCTGACGAGGTAGACGCCGAACTCGCCCTTGGGCGCTTCGACCGCGGCGTAAACCTCACCGGCCGGCACTTTGTAGCCCTCGGTGTAGAGCTTGAAGTGATGGATCAGCGCTTCCATCGACTGCTTCATCTCACCGCGCTTGGGCGGCACCACCTTGCCGTCGGTCGAGGCCACCGGCCCCTGCCCTTCGGGCGAATTCAGCAGATCGAGCACCTGCTTCATGATGCGGATCGACTGGCGCATCTCGTCCATGCGGACGAGGTAGCGGTCATAGCAGTCGCCGTTCTTGCCGACCGGAACGTCGAACTCGAGCCGGTCGTAGCACTCGTAGGGCTGCGCCTTGCGCAGGTCCCAGGCGTCGCCCGAGCCACGCACCATCACGCCCGAAAACCCCCACTTCCAGGCGTCTTCCGCCGACACCACACCGATATCGGCGTTGCGCTGCATGTAGATGCGGTTGCCGGTCAGCAGTTTTTCGAGGTTGTCGAGGACGAGGAGGAACGGATCGCAGAATGCGCCGATATCGTCGATCAGCGCCTGCGGCAGATCCTGATGCACCCCACCCGGACGGAAGTACGCCGCATGCATGCGGCTGCCTGAAGCGCGCTCGTAGAAGATCATCAGCTTCTCGCGCTCGTCGAACCCCCACAGCGGCGGGGTCAGCGCGCCGACGTCCATCGCCTGCGTCGTGCAGTTGAGCATGTGCGACAGGAGGCGCCCGATCTCGGCATAGAGCACACGGATCAACTGCCCCCGCAGCGGCACCTCGATACCGAGGAGCTTCTCTACTGCGAGGCAGTAGGCATGCTCCTGGTTCATCGGCGCGACATAGTCGAGCCGGTCAAAGTACGGCACGGCCTGCAGGTAAGTCTTGGTCTCTATCAGCTTCTCGGTGCCGCGATGCAGCAGCCCGATATGCGGATCGACCCGCTCGACAACTTCGCCATCGAGCTCGAGAATCAGGCGCAACACACCGTGGGCGGAGGGGTGGATCGGCCCGAAGTTGATGGTGAAGTTTCGGACGTCAACCTCAGACATCGCAGCACTCCGAATAGGCGGCAGTCGGCAATCGGCAGTCGGCAGTCGGTTGCGTCAATCGTTGCGCTCCAGTTGCCGCAGAAGCCCAAGCAGCATGCGTCCGACCGCGTCGCAACTGGCGAGCACCGGCTCGGCCGATTGCGTCTCGATCATTCCCAGTCGCCCCGCGAGAAGAATGTGCGTCTCGAGCTCTTTGAGAGAACCCTGCGCAACTCGAAGGAACTGCACGTACGACCCCTTGCTGTTGCGTCCATAGCCCTCGGCTATGTTCGCCGGTATCGAGGCACCCGCCCGCCGAATCTGCGAGGTCAGTCCATAGACCTCCTCTCGAGGGAAGCCAGTCGTCAGTCGATAGCAGGCTTCGGCCAAATCCATAGCCTCCTGCCAGACACGCAGATCGCGATACGACTCGATCGTCATCAGGCGTGCTCCGCCCCCAAACTACTGCCGATTGCCGACTGCCGACTGCCGTCATTTTGCTTTCTCATCCCCAGGCAGTACGTAATCCGTACCTTCCCACGGTGACAGATAATCGAACTGCCGGAATTCCTGCGGCAGCTTCACCGGCTCATAGACGACGCGCTTGCGCTCTTCGTCGTAGCGAACCTCGACATAACCGGTGGTCGGGAAATCCTTGCGCAGCGGATAGCCGTCAAAGCCGTAGTCGGTCAGCAGCCGGCGCAGATCCGGATGGCCGGTGAACAGGATGCCGAACAGGTCGTAGGTCTCGCGCTCGAACCAGTCGGCGCCCGGGAACAGCCCGGTGATCGACCGCACGGGCTGCGTGTCATCAGTCGAGAGCTTCAACCGCACGCGAAGGTTCTGCTTGGGGCTGAGCAGGTGGTAGATCACGTCGAAGCGCTCTTCGCGCTCCGGATAGTCCACCCCGCATACATCGGTAATGCCGACAAACGCCTCGTGGTCGTGCAGGAACGTCGCAACGTCGATGATCGCGTCACGAGCGATGGTCAGCGTCAGTTCGCCAAAAGCCAGCTTGTGATCGACAATCTTTTCGCCGAGCGCATTACGCGCACGCTCAGCGAGCGCCGCAAGCGGTGAAGGAATGGGGCCGTCGTTCATGGCCGGTCCTAACGTTCGATCGTGCCGGTGCGGCGAATTTTCTTCTGCAGCAACAGGATGCCGTAGAGCAGTGCCTCGGCGGTCGGCGGGCAACCCGGGACATAGATGTCGACGGGCATGACGCGATCGCAGCCGCGCACCACAGAATACGAATAGTGATAGTAGCCGCCGCCATTGGCGCAACTGCCCATCGAGATGACGTAGCGGGGCTCCGGCATCTGGTCGTAGACCTTGCGCAGTGCCGGGGCCATCTTGTTGGTCAGCGTGCCGGCAACGATCAGCACGTCGGCCTGGCGCGGCGAGGCGCGTGGCGCAGTGCCGAATCGCTCGATGTCGTAGCGCGGCATCGACATCTGGATCATTTCCACGGCGCAGCAGGCGAGGCCGGTCTGCATCCACATCAGCGAACCGGTGCGCGCCCAGGTGATGAGCTGCGAGGCCGTCGAAACCAGGAAGCCCTTGTCGGCGAGTTCGGCATTCACGTCCGCCATGAACGGATCGTCGGCGCCGATCGGCTTTTGGGTAGCGGGGTCGATCAGCCCCTTGGGCTGCGGTGCGACCAGAGTTTGTTCACTCAATCCCATTCCAGCGCGCCCTTCTTCCATTCGTAGATGAAGCCGATGGTCAGCACGCCCAGGAAGATCATGACTGACCAGAAGCCGAACCAGCCGACATCACGGAACGCCACGGCCCAGGGGAACAGCAACGCCACTTCGAGATCGAAGACGATGAACAGGATCGACACCAGGTAGAAGCGCACATCGAATTTCATGCGCGCATCGTCAAATGCTTCAAAACCCGCTTCGAACGCCGACACCTTCTCGGGGTCGGGTCGCTTGTAGGCAACGATGAAGGGGGCAACCATGAGGGCCAGGCCGATAACGGCAGCCAGACCGACGAAAATGATGATCGGCAGGTAGTTGCTGAGCAACTCGTTCATTGTGCAGCCTAATGGTCGGGCCGGCTGGAGTGGCCGGCTCGCGCGGCCGGACGGGCGATTTTGGGCCCGCGAGACGACGCGACTTCGTGTGGCACGGGCTTAGCCCACGCCTTAGAGCGATTCAAGGAAAACTAATGTTGACTAGTACGCTCAACTTAGCATCGGCAAACTGGCTGAGACGCCCTGCCCGCAACGGTCCTCCGGCAATCGGCGCCAGTTGAGTGTTCTACTTTCTGCCCGAGCTCTGCAGGTGACACATGGCTCGACGGCGGATGGCCGTCGGATTCGCCTAGAAATGGAACCGCGCGCCGAGGCTGAACTGGTCCTTGGGGTTGCCGCCTTCGAGGTCGAAGCCGCGCAGGTACTGGGCATTGACGGAGATATCGTCGGTCACCGCGTATTCGAGCCCGCCGCCGGCGAGGAAGTCGCGCTCACCGGTGCCGCTGAGCTCCATGCCGTAGCCGGCCGAGGCGTAGGCCAGCAGGTCCTCGGTCACCAGCAGACCACCGCGACCTGTCACCTGACCATAGGCTGTTTCAATGGTGTCCCCGGTCAGCCCGTGGAGGGCCACCTCGCCGCCGACGAGAAAGAAGTCGAACTGCGCATTCACCCCGGCAGCGATTCCCGCGCCGAGTTCAGTGCCACGGGCCGGGTTCGACTGCACCACGCCATAGACGCCGGCATAAAAGCCGCTCCAGTCAAACCCGCTGGCGACTGGGACAGCAACTTCGCTGGTGCCAACCGGCACGGTGATCAGGTCGGAGGCTGTGGCGACGCCTGCCGAGGCCGCCAACAGCGTGCCCAAGAGCATCAATCGCAATGACAGCAGCATGGCCGAGCCTCCGGGATCGCCTCCAACAGATCTAAATGCACATCAGGTCGCGGCGGTTCCGTTGGGGAACTGCTCGTAGGTTAGAAATGTGGTGGGGGGACGGCCATTGCAAGGAGTGAGCATGGCAAACCGGCAGGCACACCGGTTTCGGCCACCAACAGTCTTCAGAAATGTGAAGGAAAAGGGTGGCGCGAGAGACGGGGCTCGAACCCGCGACCTCCGGCGTGACAGGCCGGCGCTCTAACCAACTGAGCTACTCCCGCAGCGCTTGCGAACCAGTCGTCCGCGCAACGTGGCGTCCGTTTAGAGGGCGTGCCGAAGAGTGTCAAGCGCCGAAACCGCGCGCAGCCCATACTTTCTTCCGACTTTTCCACGTCTGCCTGCAAATGCCTTTGCAGACTGGCATTTTTCGTTCCGCTTTCAGCCTTGGCTGTCCGCCGGCCGGATGTTGTGGTTGTGCCGAAAGACGTTATCAGGATCCCACTTGGCCTTGAGGTCACGCAACCGAGCCAGCTTCCTGGCGCCGAACGCCGCGTCGACACGATCCTGCCCCTCGTTGCCGATGTAGTTGAGGTAGACTCGTCCAGTCGACCAGGGTTTCAACACGGCGGCGATCTCCTTGACCCTCGCGGTATTGGCAGCGTTGTCGGCGGGGTTCATCCAGCCGCAGATATAGTGCACATTCCACGGCGCCGTGCGCATGCCAAAGGCCGTGGCCTCCTCATCGACTCGCGACGGCGCTCCCCCACCGGGAACAAGAATAATCGCCGACTGAGGCGATAGCGGCGTCAGGGCGAGCGCCGCATAGGCGTCGATCGCCTCCTCCGGCAGCTCGTTGAGGAAGTCAGCGGTCCAGTAGTTCTGCGAGCCGGGGAAGTTGCCGCCCAGCTTCTGGAACTCCGTATAGGGCATCGGCTGCACCAGGTCGGCTGCCGGCGGACCGAAGGCGCGCAGCGGCGCCAGCACCGTGGCGCCCTGCTCCATGTCACCGGCAAAAATCACCTGCACCACGACGATGGGTTTGCCCCGTGCCGGCTCGGGTACGAACGGCGCATCCGGCGCGGTGGTGAAGGCCATGCCGATGCCCACCTCGTCGGGCGCCGTGCGGATAAAATCCCGCATGTGGCGCAGCACCGCCCCGGCCATCGGCGCGGGATACATCAGTGCGCCGGCGAGGACGATCGGCCCAAGCTGGTGGAGCCTGAAGTGGAACGCCGTGACGATGCCGAAGTTACCGCCGCCGCCGCGCAGTCCCCAGAACAGGTCTGGGTTCTCGGTGTCCGACGCGATGACCTGACGGCCATCGGCGGTCACCACCTCGGCCGAGATCAGGTTGTCGCAGACATAGCCGAACTTGCGCTCCAGCCACCCGCTGCCGCTGCCGAGCGACAAACCGGCGATTCCGGTCGTCGGGTTGCGCCCACCCGTCAGCGCCAGCCCATGCCGGGCAGTAGCGGCGTCGAACTCGCCCCAGTTGAGGCCGGCCTCGGCACGGCATGTCCGCGCCACCGGGTCGATCCGGATTTCCTTCATCCCGCGCAGGTCGATACAGATGCCGTCATCGCAGACGGCCGAGCCGGTAACGGCATGGCCGCCACCGAATACAGACACCGGCAGTCCCTTGCTGCGCGCCAGACCGAGGGCCAGCACCACGTCGTCGGCGCTGCTGCAGCGCGCAATGACTGCCGGCCGGCGATCGATCATGCCGTTGTAGACGCGTCGCGCTTCGTCATAGTCGGCGTGGTGTGGGTGGATGAGGCTGCCCGAGAAACCGGGCAGTTCGAATCGGCTTACCTCGGCAATCGACATCGAGCCCTCCCTGGCTTTCGTCCGACAAACCGTCGCATAGCGAGGCCATTCTACAGGGGGATGATGCAACGGCACAGCCAGATTCAGCGCCACGGGTTGACGGCCTGTCGCCGAGACCCTAGTTAGTGCGCCTTCGTCGCGCCGGGAGGTCAGTGTCTGCTGATCCCCAGGGGTCGCCAATGGTGACCCGTTAGGTTGTCGACGGGCGGTTAGCTCAGTTGGTAGAGCATCTCGTTTACACCGAGAGGGTCGGCGGTTCGAGACCGTCACCGCCCACCATTCCTCCACCCAGCCATACGTGCAGCCGTGCCACCAATGGGCAACGCCCCTGCCCCGTGCCGAAAAGCAAATGGCCCCGGCGACGAGCGCACGGGGCCATGTGGTCTATCGACCGAAGCGCGTTCTTAGTTGATCGCGTCCTTGAGGCCCTTACCGGGCTTGAACTTGGCCTGGTTGGAAGCCGGGATCTTGATCTCGGCGCCCGTTGCCGGGTTGCGGCCGATCGAGGCCTTGCGCTTGGAAACCGCGAACGTGCCGAAACCGACCAGACGAACTTCCTCGCCCTTCTTCAGCGAAGCGGTGACAGCGTCGAACACGGCATCAACAGCCAGTGCAGCGTCGGCCTTGGTCAGGCCCGCCTTGTCGGCGACGACGCCGATCAGATCGTTCTTGTTAGACATAGCGTTTCCTCACTGTGGGATGCCCGCCCTTTGGAGGCGAACCAAAACGCCGTGACCCTTCTTC
>NZ_DASZAW010000118.1:0-15585 GCF_035944845.1 Devosia sp.
GGGGAAAGTGGCGCGCCCTAGGGGAGTCGAACCCCTCTCTGCACCGTGAAAGGGTGCCGTCCTAACCGATAGACGAAGGGCGCCGCGGTGGCGTCCGTATAGGGAGGTTCATTCGGGCTGGCAAGGGTGTTTTTCGAAGAACCTGTCGCTAATTCTCGCCCCTGTGGAAGGTCAGCAGCCCGAGAAGGTGACGGGCTTCTTCCAGCCGCGCGGCCGGTCGCGCACGTCGACATGGATGAAGCCACGGCCCGGATAACAGCCGAGGCCGCCGACCTGCTCGTTGCGCATGGCGAAGGCGACGAGTTGCCCTTTGCTCACGCCGGGAATGAAGAAATCCACCGCCATGCAGCGCATGTGGTAGCTCGAGTCCTCGCCGCCGCCGATGATGTTGCGGATCGGATCGCGATAGCCGGAGTTGACCACGATCTTCTTGCCGAACTTGCGTTCGAACGAGCCGATCACCGAGCGCAGTTTGGGCGAGATGCAGGAATTGTCGACATCGGTCGACGACAGGAACATGCCTGCCCGCTGCACATAACCCTTATAGGAGGCGCCACCACCACCGCCGCCGAAAAAGAAGCAGCCACTCAGCAGCAGGGCGCTCGCAAGCGCCGTAATCAGTCGGATCATTCGTCACTTCCCAAGCCGCGCGTCAGGGCGGTAGCAGAACGCCGGCCCTTGCCCGGCCGGCGCTCGCGAGGAAGCTACAAAGTCTTGGCTAACCGCCCGCTAAGGCGATTGGTTAGCAGCCGGTTACCGGTCGCCCACGGGGGTTACCAGGCGCCAGTGTTCGGCATCGACAGCCACGGCTCGGCCGGGGCGAGCGCCGCGCCTTCCTGCAGGATTTCGACCGAGATGTTGTCGGGCGAGCGAACGAAGGCCATGCGGCCGTCGCGGGGCGGGCGGTTGATGGTGTAGCCGAGCTTCTGCATGTGGTCGCAGAACTCGTAGATGTTCTCGACCTCATAGGCGAGGTGACCGAAATTGCGACCGCCGGTATAGACCTCGGGGTCCCAGTTGTAGGTGAGCTCGACCGGCGTCTCGTGCTGGCCTTTGGCGGCGAGGAAGATCAGCGTGTAGCGGCCCTTCTCGTTCTCGGTGCGCCGGATTTCTTCGAGCCCAAGCCCGTCACGGTAGAATTTCAGGCTCGCTTCGATATCGGTGATGCGCACCATGGTGTGCAGATATTTCACGTCTCTGTCCTCCGGTAGAATGGTAGTTGCGGCCTACAACAGCTGGCCGCCCGCATCAAGCTGGACGCCGGGCGCGTTCGGGAAAGTTGCAGACTTTTCTGCCTCGAACGCGCGATGTTGACCTCATTCATCGCTGTGCCTTGCCGTCGGTGTGGCCAGGCCGACCGATTTCGTGGTCTGTTGCGGGCGGCCCCGGCAGCGCGTCGCGGCGCGGAGGGGATCGATGCGGCCCTGGGTCCTCAGGCGAGAAATCCAACTGTGGCTGGCGCTGCCTGGCATCCGCCACTATCCGCGGCACGCACTGCCGGCGCCGCTCTATATCAGCCTCACTTCGCACCCGCCGCGCTACAAGTACCTGCGCCAGTGTCTGCTGAGCCTGCTTGTGCAGGACGTGCGGCCCGATGGCCTGCTGCTGTGGCTGGAAGCCGCCGATCTCGCAGCACTGCCACCAGGCGTGCGGGCGCTGCAGCGCCTCGGCCTGCGGATCATGCCGTGCGAGAATGGCCTGCGCTCCTACAAGAAGCTCATTCCGGCGCTGGACGTTTACCCCGACGCCTACATCGCCACTGCGGACGACGACCAGGTCTATCCTCGCGACTGGCTCTCCAGCCTTGCCGCCGCGTCGGGACCGGGCGTTATCGCCTACCACCGGGCCCACCGTATGCGCTTCGAAGCCGATGGTATGCCCGCCACCTATGCCAGTTGGGAGCGCGAGATCGGCGATCAACGGCCGGATGACATCGTGGTGCCGACCGGCGTCGCCGGCATTCTCTATCCGCCCGGAGCCTTCGACCCGAGGGTGACCGACCGCGAGCTGTTCCAGACCCTGGCGCCGACGTGCGACGATCTATGGCTGCGCTGGATGGCAGAGCTTAACGGCAGCCGCTATCGCAAGGCGCAACCGGCCGGGCTGCGTGCAGACCTGCCGACCTCGACGGTAGCGCATCTGTGGGCCATCAACAGCATGGGCCCGATGGGCAATGACCTGGCGGTGAAGACCCTGACGAGACGGTTCGGCCCCTTGCGGGCCTAGGTAGTGCAGTCTTCCAAAGCGGTTGCGAAAAACTCCTGACAAAATCGTAAACGCTTCTTAACTTCCCAGCCTGAATCGGACACAGTGCCTCATGTGTGGCGTACCCCGAACAGCGGCGGGGCGAGTACGAAAAGGCTTGAGGCATGGGGGCCAAGTTTACAGCCGACGGTGACGAACCTGGGTTCCGGTCCGACGAGACCGGTACGCTGGGGCAGCATCCGGCATCCGACCACGGCGACGCCAATCTCGATGTCATCGAGGTGGTTGGGTCGATCAAGTGGTTCGACGTTTCCAAGGGGTTTGGCTTCATCGTACCTGATGATGGGCGCCCGGATGTTCTCCTGCACGTGACCTGCCTGAGGCGCGACGGCTACCAGACCGCCTATGAGGGCTCGCGCATCGTCGTCGAGGCGCTGGCGCGGCCGGGCGGGCTGCAGGCGTTCCGCATCCTCTCGATGGATGATTCGACCGCCAAGCACCCGGCGCAGATGCCGGCGCCGCGCACGCATGTCACCGTAGAGCCGACCAGCCGCCTCGAACGCCTCGAGGTGAAGTGGTTCAACCGGATCCGCGGTTTCGGTTTCCTGTCGGCCGGTGATGGCGCTCCGGATATCTTCGTCCACATGGAAACGCTGCGTCGCTTCGGCATCACCGAACTCCGACCCGGTCAGCACGTCCTGGTCCGCTACGGCACCGGTCCCAAGGGCCTGATGGTGGCTGAGATCCGCCCCGACGGCTGGGGCGAAGCACCGTCCTCGCACTAACCTCTGGTCCTCCCCGCGTGGCGGGCAGTCGCATATGAAGAGCCCACCGGCGGTGGAGCAAGCCACCTTCTCCCTCAAGGGGAGAAGGCAGACCGGAGCCTCTTGCCGCCACATGCGATAGGTGAAGCGTGGTCGCTTCCCGTGCCGCTACGGCTGGATGAAGCCGTTATGGCTGGAGGCGAACTTCCAGCCATCGGCATTGCGCTTCAGCACGTAGAGCTTGGTGCCCTCGAGCTCATCCTCGATCCGCGTTCCGTCGGCATGCACCGGCGTTGCCCGCACATTGACCGCGGCGACGTCATCGTCGACGAACAGCACATGCTCGACTTTGTAAGTGGCGTGCACGTCGCCCAGCGCTGGGGTGAGTACCCGGCGGGTGAAGGCGTCGATCTCGTCGCGCCCGGTCAAGCGGATGCCGCCGCCCGTCACCCACACCGCATCGGGTGAGAACAGCGCGATGAAGTCATCGGGGCTGCGGTTGCGCTGCGACGCTTCAACGGCGGCAACGAAGTTATGGATGGTCTCGATATCGGCTGTCCGCTGGGCATTCATCTGGGTTTCCCTTCCATCTGGATGCCAAGCTTGTCGGACCTCAACCGCAGTTTAGGTCAATGGGCCTTTTTTGCACCTGTTCCCGAAGTCGCGCCGTCGGGCTAAGGTGCCGGCAATTCGCACCAACCCCCATGCTCCTCATGAACATCTTCCGGGCCCTGCACGGCGCGTTCCTCGCCTTCCTGCTCCTCACCCTCACCGCCTGCGCCTCCGATGACCGGCTGGTGATCGAGTCGCGCAATGGCAACCACCCGTTCACCGTGGAGGTGGTGGATACGCCGGAATCCCGTGCCAAGGGCCTGATGTATCGGGAATCCCTCGCGCCCGATGCCGGTATGCTTTTCGACTTCAAGGAAACCCGCGAAGTCAGCTTCTGGATGAGCAACACGCTGATCCCGCTCGACATGCTGTTCATCACCCAGGAGGGGCTGGTGGCCAATATTCATGCCAACGCCCGGCCGCTCGACCTGACCTCCATCCCGTCCGACGGTCCGGTGATGTTCGTGCTCGAAATCCCCGGCGGCCGTGCCAAGGAACTGGGTATCGCCGCCGGCGATCGCGTCGTGCACGACCGCATCAAGAACAGCGCTAAAGCCGGCTGATCACCATGCAGTCGAGCACCGCCACGAGGTGGAGGCTGGCGCCGGCAACCACGAAGCCGTGCCACACCGCGTTGTGGAAGGTCAGCCGCTCCCACAGGTGGAAGATCAACCCCACGCTGTAGCAGAGCCCGCCTGCCACCAGCAGCCATAGCGACGCGCCCGGCAGGTGCGAGGCCAGTGCCTGGAACACGAACACCCCGCTCCAGCCGATGCCGAGATAGAGCACGATCGCGCCGCGCCCGAACCGGTGCGGTACGAACAGCTTCAGCGCCATGCCGGTAAGCGCCGCGCCCCAGATCAGCAGCCCGATGATGATGCTCGAGGGTGTTGCGCCCAGAAGCACCAGAAACGGCGTGTAAGTGCCCGCGATGAACAGGAAGATGGCTGCCTGGTCGAGCCGGGCCAAAGTACGCTTGGCCGGGGAAGCAATCGGGCAGAGGTTGAAGGCGAGCGAAATGCTGAGCACCAGCAGCAGGCTCCCCACATACAGCACCAGTGCCGGCAACTCCTTGGGCGCCGTCTCGTAGCCGGCAAAAGCCAGCAGCACGGCGCCGAGCGCCACCGCCACGACGATGCCGATACCGTGCACCACCCCATCCGCGATCAGCTCGGGCAGGGTGAAGGGGCGGCCTCGGGTCCACCAGGTTCTGGCAATGGTCGTCTCGCTCGTCACGGCTGGTCCGGTCTCCTGGTCAGGAAGGTGCAGACTTTTCCGCCTCGAAAGCGCGACCACATTGAAGAGCGCGCAAATAAGCTGTGACAATCCCGTCATCGGACTGTCACAGTCAACCCATTCCGCACCCCCGCCGCTTGACACGTAACGCAGTTGTTACAACTGTCCGCGCATTCCATTGTTTCGGAAGACGAAATGAGTCTCGCCGACCTCTATTCTGCCCTCGCCGATCCCACCCGCCTCAGGGTGCTCGAATTGCTGCACGACAGGTCGCGCCCGGTGCATGAACTGGCGGCCGCCTTCGACATCAGCCGCCCGGCCATCTCGCGGCATCTGCGCGTGCTGAAGGAAGCGGGACTGGTGCAGGAGGTGAAGCAGGGGCGCGAGAACCGCTATTCGCTGCAGCGCGACGTGCTGAAGCCCGGCATCGCCTGGCTCGAGACGCATTTGAAGAAGCCGGGCAGGGCGAGAAAAGCTGCATCCGCCGAGGTCGCGGTGGCTGCCGAGGCGCCTGTTCCGGTTGCGAGCGATCCGGTGGTCGCCGAGCCGATCGTCGCACCGGCGCCGATCGTCGAAGCGCCGGTGCCCGCACCCGAGCCTGTCGTGGTTGCCGCCGAGCCTGCGAGGGAACTGGAACCGTTCGTCGCCGAGCCGGAGCCGATCATCATCGCCAAGCCCAAGGCGCCGGCCAAGCCGCGCGTTGCGAAGCCCAAGGCCGAGCCTCAGGCCCCGCCACCGCCCAAGCAGACCCCGCAGCTGTCGTTCTTCGATCTCTAGGTCTCATTGTCAGCTCACGCACCGGGTCATTCCCGCGAACGCGGGAACCTCCGTTTTCGTGCCCGCGCACGATCGCAAACGGAGTTCCCGGCATTCGCGCATGCGCGCTAAGCCAGAGCCGCATGCACCAGCCGTGAGCTTCCCTCTCCCGCAGCGCTGCGCGTCCGCTAGGAGGGGAGGGATTGAGGGAGGGGTGGTGCAGTCAGCACCGAGCGTTCCTCACCACCCCCAGCCCCTCAAGGAGGAGGTGAGTTCACTGTCGGCGCGGCTCTGCCCCCTCACGGCCCCGGCAGGACCTCATCGATGCGCCCGGTCAGATAGTATCCCAGCAGCCCCGCCCACTCGCGCAGCGCGATGCTGCTCACCGCCATGTTCTCGGGCGACTGGTCCGGTTTGATCCGCACGCCTTCCGCGCCACTGGCGAGGTAGTCCGCCGGCCAGGGGACCACGGGGAAATCCGCCTTGCGGAACAGCCCTACGGCGCGCGGCATGTGGAACGCCGAGGTCACCAGTAGCCAGGTCTGTCCTTCGGTTGCGCCGGCCAACTGTTTTGCAAACTGCGCGTTCTCTTCGGTGTTGCGCGATTGATCGTCGAGGAGGATTCGATCGGCGGCGACGCCGAACGCCTCGAAGAGCCGCTCGCCGGCCCGCGCTTCGGGCTCCTGCTGCACCAGCGCTGCCGGTCCTCCGGCTATGACGATCCTGGCGTTGGGGTGGATGAGCGCCAAGCGCAGCGCTTCGACGAAGCGATCGCCCGAGCGGTTGAGCTCATAGCCGCCGCGCACCGAGTTCACTTCGCCATCGAGGCCGCCGCCCAGCACGACGATGCCGTCGATCCGGGCAGGCTCGGCTGGCCGTTCGAAGCGCTGCTCCAGCGGCGTGATCAGCACGTAGCCGAAGGTGGTGAAGCAGCAGATGAACAGCAGCAGCAGCGCCAGCCCGAGCAGCACGCGCGAAATCCAGCGCCGCCTGAGCCAGCTCAGCGCCAGCCCCGCCACCAGGAGCAGCACAACCAGCGACAGCGGCTGCACCAGCAGCCAGAAGATCCGGGTGAGGTAAGGGAACAGGGCAGGGTCCTCGCATCTTTGCTCACCCTGCCATCGCCATTCGGAGTCCGCAAACCCGAGGCCTGACAATCGAGTTCGATTGCGCTACACCCGCGCCACGGCCTCGTAGCTCAGGGGATAGAGCAGCAGCCTTCTAAGCTGTTGGTCGGAGGTTCGAATCCTCCCGAGGTCACCACCACTCGACGAGCTGCGTTCGTCGCGCCTGCCGCACCGCCGCTGATCAGGCAATTTCCCTGTGCAACCAGCGACATACCGACCTTCGTCGGGATTGTGGCAGCGGCGGGCATGGCGGCTAATGCCACGCCCGACACTGCGTCCACACTCGCTATCGGGTGGGCCGGGTGCCGTTCCCGTTCGGACGGCATCCGGTTCCCCCTGTCTCGGTGCTCAGTGCTTGCGCCAGACCTGCACGTCTTCGTCGGCGACGAGCCGCAGCCCGTCGCTGTTTTCCACGTAGACCGATGCCGTCTCGCCCAGCGCCCGCAGCATCCGCGCCGCAAACAGCGCATCCGAAATGGCTTCATCGCGCTGCGTATAGGGGCGCGGGCCCGATGTCGTATCGAGATCGTGGCCAGGGCTGGCGATGCGCCAGCCGGCACCGTCGTGCCGCACCAGAATTCTCACCGTCGTCATGAACTGCTCTCCGATCGGCCCAAAACGTCCGAGTACGGCTCGCGGTTGCTTGGCCGTTGATTGCGGCGGTTAGAGGGTTAGCTCAAGCAGTGTTGTGCCGGCGTGATGCAGCTGTTGCGTTTTCCCGCTCAGGGCTTGAAGTCGCGTCCCAGCAGCAACTGATAGGTGGTCAGCCTGTGGCCGAACCGCTCGGTTTCGACAGGTCCGAGGGTCTCGACGCTATTGAAATGCGCGGCGAAAGCTTCCGGCGCAGCGCCGCCGGGGGCGACGATGACCACGGCTTTGCCGGCGTCGGACAGGTCTTCGCGCCATAGCCGGAACTGCCCCGGTCGACCGCTCAGGTCGATCACGTTGCTATCCGTGCCGAGTCCGAACGCCAGCTTGGCCGTGTTGCCGTAGGTGTTCGACGCGATCAGTTCGGCGCCGTGCAATTCGGCCGCCGCCCGGGCAGCGGCCGCTACCTGCTCCTGCCCATAGGTTTCCACCGCTTCGCGGTCGCGGATGCCGAGCAGCGTGGTCGGAAGCGGCGCCGCCAGGTAGTAGAGCGCCGCGAGACTCATCACCAGCACGCCCCAGGCCAGGTGCAGGCGGATGGCCCAGCGCGACTTGACGAACAGTGGTGCGACGATGACGAACGGCAGGAAGCTGAGCACCAGCCAGTGCGGCTTCACCTGGTCCGCGGCGGCGCTCCAGCTGGCGAGCGCCAGCATGCCGACGCTCGAGAGCAGGGCGGTCCATCGACCCAGCAACTGATAGGCGCCCTGCGGACCGCCGAGCACCCGGCCGAACAGGAAGCGCAACAGCCCCCAGGCGAGAAACGGCGAGACATAGAACAGCGAGGCAGTGAGCACCGCGGTCACGCCGTCGAGTTCGAAATGGCTGCCGCTCGAGTTGAACCGCTCGGCAGTATGAAAACCCACGCTGACGAAGTGGTGCTGCGCGTTCCACCACACCACCGGCAGGGTGATCGCCACGGTTAGCATCCCCGCGAGGTAGAGATGCGGCGATCGCAGCAACCGCCGGAACTCCGGCTGTCCGGCGATCACCACCAGCAGTCCGAGCGCGATGAACACCGCGTTGTACTTGCTGAGCCCGGCCAAGCCCATGAACAGCGCGCCGAGATAGAGGTCGCGCAGCCGGCCTTCGCTGCCCTCGCGTCGGGCGCCCAGATACCTGCCAAGCTGCAGCATGGCGAGCGCCGAAAAGCAGATCAGCAGATGGTCGGGATAGTTGAGGGTGGTCAGCGCGTTGAGCAGCGGCGAGGCGCAGAGCAACGCCAGCCCTACCCAGAAGTGCCGTTGCGGATCTTCCGGCGCCAGCCAGCTGGCACTGCGGGCAAGGCCATAGACCAGGACGCCGAAGCTGACGAGCGCCGGCAGGTGCACGGCCATCGGCGTCCAGCCCAGCACCAGTGCGGCCACGCCGGCGGCCCAGCCGACCAGCGGTGCATGGTCGAGATACGACCACTGCGGGTGCGCCCCCCAAAGCCAGTAATAGGCCTCGTCGATATTGGGCGGCACGAACAGGGCGTAGACGAGCTTGAGGATCAGGAAATACGCAACGGCAAGGCGCGGCAACACGAGATCGCGCCGCGCCACGCGCAGCCCCATGGCCGACCTCCCGGCTTTGGCGATCCCCAAGTCCACGATGCGTCCCGTGCCCCCCCGGCAGTGCCGCATCATTTGCACCTCGTGTCGCCAGCCGCAATAGGGCCAACCGGCCCTAACCGGCTCGGCGCGTGCTTTCGCGGATCACCAGCTCGGAATTGAGCACGATATGGATCGGCTCGTCGTCGCGGGCGACGCCCTCGATGATGTCGATCAGCGAGCGTGTCGCCATCCGGCCGATATCCTCGCGCGGCTGCCGCATCGTGGTCAGTGGCGGGTCGAAGAAGCGCGCCACCGCGATGTCGTCGAAACCAACCACCGAGATATCGCGCGGGCAGTCGATCCCCTCGAGCCGCAGCCGGTGGATCAGACCGATCGCCATCTCGTCATTGCCCGAGAACACCGCGGTGGGCAGCTTGCCGCTCGCCAGCAGATGCTCGGCCGCCGCGGTGCCGGACTCCATGTTGTAGGTGCCGGGGAACAGCCAGTCCTCGCGTACCTGCAAGCCCGCCTCCTGCATCGCTTCGGCAAAGCCGATGAAACGCTCGTTGGTCGACTGGTTGCGCGATGGACCGATGATGTGGCCGATCTCGGTATGCCCGAGCTCCAGGAGATGCTTGATTGCCCGTTTGGCCGCCAGCCGGTTGTCGGTGATCACCGAGTGGACCTTGGCGTCGGGGATTTCGTCATAGGCGGCGACGAGGGGCAGGGCGACGCCATCATCGCGCAGGCCATGCAGCCGATTGGTGTCGAGCGAGCCGTCGAACAGCAGCAGCCCATCGGCGCGGTTGGAGAGCAGGTAGTCGCTGAGCCAGCGGTTGGGGTCGTCGCCAATGCGGCTCGCCACCAGCACGCTGTAGCCGCGCTCGGCCGCCTCGCGGATCACTGCGTCGACAATGGTCGAGTAGAATGGATTGCCGATATTGGGCGCCGCCAACAGAATCGTCCGCGCTGACTTGAGCCGCAGCGATCGGGCCGCCTGGTTGATGGTGTAGCCGGTGTCGCGCACCGCAGCATAGACCCGCTCGCGCGTTGCCTCCATCACCCTTTCGGGCGAACTGAGCACACGGCTGACCGTCGCCGCAGACACACTTGCGTGACGGGCAACGTCCTGAATCGTCGGTGTTTTTCTTGCCGGCATCATCACTTGCAGCGCTCCCCTCATCGCTGCTCGTACGCTCTGTCTAGATCGGCCTTGACAGCCGCGCAAGGAATGTCTGAAATTTCTGCAATCGATTGCATTGAAGTTCAGCATTGCATGGTGTAATCGATTACACGCCGTCGGCATAGGAGGCTTTCCCGAAAGAGGGGGCCCTGCGCAGCTGGCGCAAATTTCGCGAGGGGCGCTGACGCTCCTGGGTGAACGTTGGGAGGACTACATTATGAAATCTTTCGTGTCGGTAGTGGCCGTTGCGGCTGCTGCCTTGCTGGCAAGCACGTCCGTGCATGCCGCGGATGTTGAAGTCGTCCACTGGTGGACTTCGGGCGGCGAGCAGGCTGCCGTTTCGGTCTTCGCGCAGGAGTTCGATGCTACCGGCGACCATTGGGTGGACGGTGCCATCGCGCTGGGCGAGACTGCTCGTGCGACCATCATGCAGCGCGCCCTCGGTGGCGATCCGCCGGATGCGGCGCAGTTCAACCCGGGTCGTCAGTACGAAGAACTGATCGCCGCCGGGCTGCTGCTTGACCTTACGCCGCTGGCCGAGAAAGAGGGCTGGGACAAGATCATCCGTCCCGACTCGCTCAAGGCCCCTTGCCAGATCGATGGCAAATGGTGGTGCGTTCCGGTCAATCTGCACCTGCAGAACTGGGCCTGGGCCTCGATCCCGGCGTTCACGAAGGCCGGCCTCGAAGTCCCGACCGACTGGGATACCTACCTGGCCGACCTGCCCAAGCTGAAGGAGGCGGGCGTGATCCCGTTCGCCGTCGGCGGTGACGGTGGTGGCTGGCAGATTTCGCTGCTCGCCAACCAGCTCATCCTGTCGCAGCTTGGCGCCGCGAGCGTCGAGAAGATCTGGAAGGACAAGGATCTCGACCTGGCCGGTGGCCCCGAGGTGCTCAAGGCTTTCACCACCCTCAAGACACTGGGTGAATACGCCGATGACGGTTCGCCGAACCGCTCGTGGGCCGACACTGCCTCGCTTGTCATCAAGGGCGATGCAGCTCTCCAGGTGATGGGCGACTGGGCCCAGGGCGAGTTCCAGGTTGCCGGTCAGAAGCCCGGCGTCGACTACGCCTGTCTGCTGGGGCCACTTTCGCCTGATCCGCAGAACGTGCGTGGCGGCGGCGACATCTTCGTGTTCTTCAAGCAGGGCGATCCGGACGTCGAGCGCGCTCAGCTCTCGCTCGCCTCGTTGATGCTCAGCCCGGCGGTCCAGGCGAAGTTCAATACGGCCAAGGGTTCGGCCCCCGTCCGCGACGACGTCGACATGTCGCTGGCGAACGACTGCATGAAGAAGGCCCTGACCGTTCTGGCCAAGCCCGGTGCACTGGTTCCGGATCAGAACATCTGGCGCAACGAAGCCTTCGCCACGGCCCAGAACGCGATCTTCTCGGACCTGATCTACAACAAGGCGACCACGCCTGAGTCCGCTCAGGCGCAGTTCGTCGAACTGCTGAAGAACGCCGAGTAAGGTGTTTTGATCTGGCGGCGGCCCGGTTACCATCGGGCCGCCGTTTTTGATTTTCTGGCCATCGGCTACTTGCGGGGATTGAGCTCGAGTGACCACCATTACTGCCAGTGAGCGGGCGCTCTCCGAGGGGCAGCTCAAATCGAGGGCCAATCGACGGCGCCTCCTGAGCAAACTGCCCGCGATCATCGGTACAATTCCGATGATGATCGTGGCGATCGGCGTGTTCGTGATCGGCATCGGCTTCACGATCGTCCTGTCCTTCACCAACGTGAAGTTCTTCCTCATCAACATCGATTTCGTTGGACTGAAGCAGTACGACATCCTCTGGTCGACAGCGCGTTGGGTAGAGTCGGTCAAGCACATCTGGTTTTACGGCTTCGGCCACATTGCCCTGTGCCTCGTGGGTGGCTTCCTCCTGGCGGTCTTCATGGACCAGCGGATCAAGGCGGAAGACGCCTTCCGCACGATCTTCCTTTATCCCTTCGCCCTCTCGGCGGTGATTACCGGCCTGGTTTGGCAGCTCATGCTCGATCCGATCTGGGGGCTTCAGGCCTATGTGCGCAGCCTCGGGTTTTCCGATTTCACCTTCGCCCCGCTTGCCGATGGCAACACCGCGCTCCTCGGCATGATCGTTGCCAGCAGCTGGAACGGCGTCGGCGTGACCATGGCCATCCTGCTGGCCGGCCTGCGCGGAGTAGACGAAGAGATCTGGAAGGCCGCCAGGATCGACGGCATCCCGACCTGGCGCACCTACATCTCCATCGTGATCCCGATGATGCGCGGCGCCGTCGCCACAGCGCTCGTGCTGCTGGTGGTCAATGTGGTCCGCACCTTCGACATCGTCATCGCCATGACCGGCGGCGGCCCGGGCATCTCGACGCAGATGCCAGCCACCTACGTCATCGACAGTATCAACTCGCGCAACGTGGGGCAGGGCATGGCCGCAGCGACCATCATGCTGCTGCCGATCGCCATGCTGATCCTCATCCAGTTCTTCTTTCGCTGGCGCGCCTCGCTCAAGGGGAGGACGACGTGAGCGTCGCTACCGCAAACAGCTCCGGCGTCGAGCCGTCGGGCCCGAAACCCCGGCGCGTCACTCCCGGCCGCATCGGCATCTACGCCTTCCTGATCATGGCGGCGATCTTCTTCCTGCTTCCACTGGCGGTGATGATCCTCACCTCGATGAAGTCGATGAACGAGATCCGCGGCGGCAACATCTTCGCGCTGCCGGCCCAGCCGACCCTGGACTACTGGATCAAGGCGTGGAGCTCGGCCTGTACCGGCGTCACCTGTAACGGCCTCGCACCCGGCTTCTTCAACTCGGTGAAGATCACCGTACTGGCCGTGCCAATCTCGATCATCTTGTCGATGATCAACGGCTACGCGCTGAGCTTCTGGCGCTTCCGCGGTTCGGAGCTGATGTTTGGGCTCCTGGTGTTCGGCGCCTTCGTGCCGTTCCAGGTGCTGGTCTACCCGATCATTTTCGGGCTTAGCCGCGTCGGGTTGTTCGGCACGTTGCCGGGCATCGTCATCGTGCACTCGGTCTTCGGCATGCCGATCCTGACACTGTTGTTCCGCAACTTCTTCGCCTCGCTGCCGGCTGAGCTGTTCAAGGCAGCGCGTGTCGATGGGGCAGGGTTCTGGCGCATCTTCTTTTCGGTGATGCTACCGATGTCGGTGCCGATCGCCATCGTGGCGGTCATCCTGCAGGTCACCGGCATCTGGAACGATTTCATCTTCGGCCTGGTGTTCGCCGGCCGCGAGAACCTGCCGATGACCGTGCAGCTCAACAATATCGTGCGCACCTCTACCGGCACGGTCGAGTACAGCACCAACATGGCGGCCACCATCCTTACGGGTGCCGTGCCGCTGATCGTCTACTTCGTTTCCGGCAAGTGGTTCGTCCGTGGCATCGCCGCCGGCGCCGTGAAAGGCTGACTATGGCTACCAGCGTACAGATCAAGGATCTCTCACTCAGCTACGGCACCATAACGGTGCTCGACAAGCTGAACCTCGACATCTCCGATGGCGAGTTCATCGTGCTGCTCGGGCCCTCGGGCTGCGGCAAGTCCACGCTGCTCAACTGCATCGCCGGCCTGCTCGACATCTCGGGGGGCGAGGTCCACATCTCGGGTAAGAATGTTACCTGGGAAGAGCCAAAGGACCGCGGCATCGGCATGGTGTTCCAGTCCTATGCGCTCTATCCACAGATGACGGTGGAAAAGAACCTGTCGTTCGGGCTCCGCGTCGCTCGCATGCCGAAGGCCGAAATCGAAGCCCGCGTTAAGCGCGCCTCGGAAATCCTGCAGATCGAGCCGCTGCTGCAGCGCAAGCCCGTCGAGCTCTCGGGCGGCCAGCGCCAGCGTGTCGCCATCGGCCGTGCCCTGGTGCGCGACGTCGACGTGTTTCTGTTCGACGAACCGCTCAGCAACCTCGACGCCAAGCTGCGCAACGACCTGCGCGTCGAGATCAAGCGGCTGCACGCCCGGCTCAAGAACACCATGATCTACGTCACGCACGATCAGATCGAGGCGATGACGCTGGCCGATCGTATCGCCATCATGAAGAACGGCGTGATCCAGCAACTGGGCGACCCGCACACCATCTACAACAAGCCGGTAAACCTGTTCGTCGCGGGCTTCATCGGCTCACCTTCGATGAATTTCATCAAGGGTGACCTGTCGGGCACGACGCTCAGCGTCGACGGCCAGGCCAACATCCCGCTCGGCAACTATCAGTTCGCCAACCAGACCAATGGCGCCTCGATTCTCGGCATCCGTCCCGAGCACATCGTGGTCGGCGAGGAAGCGCGCAAAATGCCGGTGCAAATGGAATCGGAGATCGAAATCGTCGAGCCGATGGGCGCCGACACCATCGGCTGGACCAAGATCGCCGGCCAGTCGCTCACCTTCCGCGCCGCCGCCGAAGTGCATCTCGAGCCGGGCCAGAAGGTGCTGATCGGCTTCGATCCGGGTCGTGGTTCCGTCTTCAACGCAGCGAGCGGCAACCGCATCTGACCTTTCGGCTCATTGAGCTTACCGGACGCGTGGCGGCCTGCCGAACTGGCTGCTACGAACCGCGATAAACAAGCAGGCGCCGCCCCGGCAACGACCGGGGCGGAAGCTTTACTGGAGCGCCTTCAGGAGAAGTTTTCAGACTTTTCCGGTTCGAAAGCGCGACAAACCGAGGATAGCGTGCATTCACCGTTTCAGCGAAACGGTGAATGCACGAGTGGAGGAGACATCTCGTGGACTTTTCATTCCAGCTTTACAGCGCCCGGAACTTCCCGCCGCTGGATGACGTGCTCGGGCGTCTCGCCAGGCTCGGCTACAAGCAGGTCGAAGGCTTTGGCGGGCTCTATGCCGAGGCCGACAGCCTCGCCGCATCGCTGAAGCAGCATGGCCTCATCATGGCGACCGGCCATTTCGGCCTCGCCCAGCTCAAGGATACCGAAGCTGCGCTGAAGACCGCCGAGACGCTTGGCATGAGATTCCTCTACTGCCCGGCGATCCCCAAGGAAGAGCGCGAAGCAGGGCAGGGCGACAGCAAGTGGATAGAGCTGGGAGAGACCCTCGCCAAACTCGGCGAGGCCTTCCGCAAGCGCGGCTTCGGCTTCGGCTGGCACAACCACGATTTCGAGTTCCGCCCCACCGCCTCCGGCAAGCTGCCGATGGACATCATCCTCGACACCGCGCCCAACAATGACTGGGAAATGGACGTCGCCTGGGTGGTGAAGGGCGGCCAGGATCCGATCGAGTGGATCAAGAAGCACGGCCGCCGCATCAACGCCGTGCACGTCAAGGACATCGCGCCATCAGGAGAGAATGCCAATGAAGACGGCTGGGCCGATGTCGGCCACGGCACGCTCGATTGGCAGGCGCTGTCGGACGCCGTCAAAGCTCACACCAAGGCCCGCTACTGGGTGATGGAACACGACAACCCCGCCGACGTCGACCGCTTCGCATCCCGTTCGATCGCCGCCGTCACCGCCTGGAAGTGAAAGAGGCCACATAATGGATATCGGTTTTCAGCTGTTCAGCGCCCGCAATTA
>NZ_DASZAW010000119.1:0-13896 GCF_035944845.1 Devosia sp.
TCGACCTCGAGGGTCTTCATGCCGTGTTCCTGGGCCTTCTTGGCCGCGTCTTCAGCCGCAACCTGGGCGGCATACGGGGTCGACTTGCGCGAACCCTTGAAACCCATCACGCCCGAGGACGACCAGGAGATGGTGTTGCCCTGCACGTCGGTGATGGTGACCATGGTGTTGTTGAACGACGCATTCACGTGCGCAACGCCATTGGTGATATTCTTGCGCTCCTTGCGACGGACGCGCGCGACTTCAGCTTTTGCCAATTTGCTTCCTCAGTTCGATATCGACGCTGCCGTAGTTCCAGCAGCTACATCAGGATGGCGGAGAGGTACTCCGCGACCCCAATTACTTCTTCTTGCCGGCGATCGGCTTGGCCGGACCCTTGCGGGTACGGGCGTTGGTGTGGGTACGCTGACCACGGACCGGCAGGCCCTTGCGGTGACGCAGGCCACGGTAGTTGCCGAGGTCCATGAGCCGCTTGATGTTCATCGCCACGTTACGGCGCAGGTCGCCTTCGACGACGTAGTCGCGATCGATCGTTTCACGGATCTGGATCACTTCGGCGTCGGTCAGGTCGTTCACGCGACGCTCAGCCGGGATACCAACCTTCTCGGTGATCTCCTGGGCGAACTTCGAGCCGATCCCATGAATGTACTGAAGCGCGATGACAACGCGCTTGTTGGTCGGAATATTGACGCCAGCAATACGGGCCACGTCCGCTCTCCTATAGTCGGCAGCTCACGCTGCCCGTTTGATAACGACAAGGGACCGGAATCCCGCTCCCCACTCTTTCGAGGAACCGAATCCAGTCCGATAATCCATGAGACTGGCGCGGTTCATAAGGGCAAGGTCCGGCAGAGTCAACTGCCGAGCCCCTGCCCCGAGGTATACTAGTTATGCACGGCCCGGCGGATGGCCGCCGTGACATCATCGACCGGCTGCATGCCGTCGACCGACTTCAACAGCCCCTTGCCGCGGTAGAACTCGACCAGCGGTGCAGTCTGCTCGCGATAGACGTTGAGGCGGTTGCGAAGCACCTCCTCGTTGTCATCGCCACGGGCAACACCCGATTCCTTGGCCCGCCTGGCGATCCGCCCGACGAGCACATCGGCGTCGGCGGTGATTTCTATCACCGCGTCGAGCTGCATGCCCTTCTCGGTCAGCATCGCGTCGAGCGCTTCGGCCTGCGGAATGGTCCGCGGGAAGCCATCGAGCACGAAGCCGGCCTTGCAGTCATCCTGGTCGAGCCGCTCGGAGACGATGCCGTTGACGATCTCGTCGGAGACGAGGTCGCCGCGATCCATGATCTCCTTGGCGGCCAGACCCATCGGGGTCTTGGCGGCGATGGCGGAGCGCAGGATGTCGCCGGTCGAAAGCTGCGGGATCCCGTAGCTCTCGATCAGCACCTTTGCCTGCGTGCCCTTGCCGGCGCCCGGAGGTCCCAGAAGGATCAGCCTCATTTACGCTTGCCCCCAAGGCGCGACCGCTTCACCAGGCCTTCGTACTGCTGGGCGATCAGGTGGCTCTGTACCTGGGTCACCGTATCCAGCGTCACCGTCACGATGATCAGCAGCGAGGTGCCACCGATGAACTGGCTGACGTTGAGCTGGCTGTGGATCATCTCGGGGATGAGCGCCACGACGGTCAGATAGAGGGCCCCGATCACCGTGATGCGGGTCAGCACGTAGTCAATGTAGTTCGCCGTCCGCTCGCCCGGACGGATACCCGGAATGAAGCCGCCGGAGCGCTTCAGGTTGTCCGCGGTGTCGGTCGGGTTGAAGACGATCGAGGTGTAGAAGAAGGCGAAGAAGATGATCAGGACCGCGAACAGCACCAGATAGAGGGGCTGGCCACGACCGAGCAGCGCCGCCGTCACCGACAGCCACTGCGGCGCATCACCCTGCGCCGCAAAGGACGCGATGGTGGCTGGCAGCAGCAACAGGGACGAGCCGAAGATCACCGGGATAACGCCCGCGGTGTTGAGCTTCAGCGGCAGGTGCGAGGTGTCGCCCTGGAACATCTTGTTGCCGACCTGGCGCTTCGGATACTGGATCAGCAACCGGCGCTGGGCCCGTTCGAAGAACACGATCACGCCGATAACGACGATCGCGATGATCAGCAGCCCGACAACCCAGATGGTCGGCAGAGCGCCGGTGCGGCTGAGCTCGAGGGTCTGCACCACCGTTGCCGGCAGGTTGGCCACAATACCGGCAAAAATGATCAGCGAGATACCGTTGCCGATGCCACGCGAGGTGATCTGCTCACCCAGCCACATCAGGAACATGGTGCCGCCGACCAGCGTGATGACGGTCGAAAGCCGGAAGAACCAACCTGGATCGATCACGACGCCCTGGCTGCCCTCGAGACCGATGGCGATGCCATAGGCCTGCACGGCGCAGAACAGCACGGCGAGATAACGCGTGTACTGGTTGATCTTGCGGCGGCCGCTCTCGCCTTCCTTGCGGAGGGCTTCGAGGCGCGGCGACGCCGTGGTGATCACCTGCACCACGATCGAGGCAGTGATGTACGGAATGAGGTTCAGCGCGAAGATCGCCATGCGCTGCACGGCACCGCCGGCAAACATGTCGAACATGCCGAAAATGCCCTGCTGCGCCTGCTGGAAGGTCGCGCGATAGGCATCGGGGTCGATACCGGGCACCGGGATGTAAGTCCCGAGCCGATAAACGAGAAGCGCACCCAGTGTGAACCAGATGCGCTGCTGAAGGGCCTTCGCTTTCGCGAAGGTCCCGAAGTTCAGATTCTTGGCCAGCTGTTCGGCTGCGGACGCCATAGTCGCTCCCTTTAGAATGGGGCCAGGCGCTGTTAGGCGTCAGCCTTCACTTCTGCCTGAGGCATATCGACCTTGCCGCCGGCTGCTTCAATAGCAGCGAGCGCGCCCTTGGTTGCGTGCGCAACCTTGAAGGTCACCTTCTTGGCCGTGAAACCGGAGCTGCCGATCAGACGAACGCCATCGAGCTCGCGACGGATCACGCCGGCCTTCACAAGGGCGGCCGCATCGACCACGCCCTTGATGTCCAGCTTGCCGCTGTCGATGTAATTCTGGACGCGGTCGATACGCAGCTGGTTCCACTTCTTGGGATTCAGAGCGTTGAAGCCGCGCTTCGGCATGCGCATGTGCAGCGGCATCTGGCCGCCTTCGAAGCCGTTGATGGCGACACCGGAACGGGCCGTCTGGCCCTTACCGCCGCGACCACCGGTCTTGCCGACGCCCGAGCCGATACCACGACCGACGCGCACGCGCTTCTTGTTGGCGCCCGGGTTGTCCCGGAGTTCGTTCAAACGAGTCATTGTTCTCGTCCCTTATTTGGCGTCGACGACGCGCACGAGGTGCGGGATCTTACGGATCATGCCGCGAACCTCGGGGGTGTCCTTGAGGGTCGACTGCTTGCGGATCTTGTTCAGCCCCAAACCGATGAGGGTGGCGCGCTGGTCCTGCGGACGGCGCGTCGGGCTGGCGATCTGCTCGATGGTGACGGTCTTGTCGGCCATTATTCTAACTCCCAAGCCCTAGTCAGGCTTCGACGGTCTCGCCACGGCGAGCCTGCAGGTCAGAGACCTTCAGGCCGCGGCGGGCGGCGACCGAACGCGGGCTATCAACGCGCTTCAGCGCATCGAAGGTGGCCCGCACCATGTTGTAGGGATTGGCGGTGCCCTGCGATTTCGCCACGATGTCGTTGACCCCGAGGGTCTCGAACACCGCGCGCATCGGGCCGCCGGCGATGATGCCGGTACCGGGAACGGCGGCGCGCAGGATGACCTTGCCGGCGCCGTGGTGGCCGACCACATCGTGGTGCAGCGTACGGGCTTCGCGCAGCGGAACGCGGATCATCTGGCGCTTGGCCTGCTCGGTTGCCTTGCGGATGGCCTCGGGCACTTCACGCGCCTTGCCGTGACCAAAGCCAACGCGGCCCTTCTGATCACCAACCACAACCAGGGCGGCGAAGCCGAAACGACGGCCACCCTTCACAACCTTGGCGACGCGGTTGATGTGAACCAGCCGGTCGACGAATTCGCTATCGCGCTCTTGAACGTCTCTCATCGAATTTTCCTTTGTCGCCGGATCAGAACTGCAGGCCGCCTTCGCGGGCCGCATCACCAAGGGCCTTGACGCGGCCATGGTAGAGGTAGGCACCACGATCGAAGACGACGGTCGACACCTTGGCGGCGAGACCGCGCTCGGCGATCAGCTTGCCAACGGCGGCAGCTGCCTCCGAAGTCGAACCGTTCTTGAGCTTTGCTTTGACGTCCTTGTCGATGGTCGAAGCGGCAGCAAGCGTGCGACCGGATGCGTCATCGATGATCTGGGCGTAAATGTTCTTGTCCGAGCGGTGCACGGACAGACGAGGGCGGCCATTGGCGTTAGCCTTGAGCGCCTTGCGAACGCGCGCCTTGCGGCGGTCCGCACCTTTGAGGCTGATGGGCATCTCGTGCGCTCCTTACTTCTTCTTGCCTTCTTTGCGGGCGATGTACTCACCCACATAACGCACACCCTTGCCCTTGTAGGGCTCCGGCGGACGCCAGCCGCGAATGTCGGCGGCCACCTGGCCAACCTGCTGCTTGTCCGAGCCGGTCACGACCACTTCGGTCTGCGACGGTGCGGCGATGGTGATGCCAGCGGGAGTGTTGAACACCACTTCGTGGCTGAAACCGAGGCTGAGCTTCAGATCCTTGCCCTGCATGGCGGCGCGGTAACCGACGCCCTGGATCTGCAGCTTCTTTTCGAAGCCAGCGCTGACGCCAATCACCATGTTGTTGATCAGCGCGCGGGTGGTCCCCCAGGCAGCACGAGCTTCCTTGCTGTCGTTGGCGGGCTCGACGACGATGCCGTCATCGGTCTGCTTGGCGTTCACGACATCCATGAGCGTCAGCGCCTGCTCGCCCTTCGGCCCCTTTGCGGTGACCTTGCGATCGCTGATCGTGACGGTGACGCCACTGACCGGAGCAATCGGCTTTTTGCCTGTACGGGACATTCTTTCTACTTCCTTCGGAGTAATCGTCACACCGACGGCTTCAAGGCATCAGCCTTAGAAGACGCGGCAGAGTACCTCGCCACCCAGGTTCTGGGCTTTAGCTTCATGATCGGCCATCACGCCCTTGGGGGTCGACAGGATCGACACACCGAGGCCATTGGCGACCGAGGGGATGTTCTTGACCGACGCATAGACGCGACGGCCAGGACGCGAAACGCGCTCGATGGTGCGGATCACCGGTGCGTTGTCGGAGTACTTCAGCTCGATATCGAACTGGGCGACACCGTTATCCATCCTGCTTTCCGAGTAGCCGCGGATGAAGCCTTCCGACTTCAGCACGTCGAGCACACGGCCGCGCAGGGTGGACGCCGGGGTCTGGACGACATCGCGACGACGCAGCTGCGCGTTGCGGATGCGGGTCAGCATATCGCCGATCGGATCAGAGAGGCTCATTGTCGTCTTCTCCTTACCAGCTCGACTTGACCATGCCCGGGATCAGCCCGAGGCTGCCCAGCTCACGCAGAGCGATACGGCTCATCTTGAGCTTGCGGTAGTAGCCACGCGGACGGCCGGTGACTTCGCAGCGGTTGTGCACGCGGTTCTCAGCCGAGTTGCGCGGCAGCGCGGCGAGCTTGAGCTGCGCCGCGAAGCGCTCCTCGAGCGAGACGCTCTGGTTCATCACCACTGCCTTGAGCTTGGCCCGCTTGGGACCCAGCTGCTTGGCGAGGCGCTTGCGCTTGTTGTTCTTTTCGATGGAGCTGGTCTTTGCCATGTCTCGTCCTTCTCTCTTCCGTTACTGCCGGAAGGGGAAATTGAAAGCCTTGAGCAGCGCCCGGGCTTCGTCGTCGGTGCGCGCCGTGGTGCACACGATGATGTCCATGCCCCAGGTCTGATCGATCTGATCGAAGTTGATCTCGGGGAAGATGATGTGTTCCTTGATGCCCATGGCGTAGTTGCCACGACCATCAAAGGAATTCGGGTTCAGGCCGCGGAAGTCGCGAACCCGCGGCAGCGCAATGTTCACGAGCCGGTCAAGGAACTCATACATCCGCGCCTTGCGGAGCGTCACCTTCACGCCGAGCGGCATCTCTTCGCGGACCTTGAAGCCGGCGATCGACTTGCGTGCGTGGGTGATGACGGGCTTCTGGCCGGCGATCTTTTCGAGATCGGCAGCTGCCGACTTCACCTTCTTGGTGTCGTTCACCGCCTCGCCGACACCCATGTTCAGCACGATCTTGTCGAGCTTGGGCGCCTGCATGACGTTCTTGTAGCCGAACTCCTTGATCAGGTTCGACTTGATGGTCTCGTCGTACTGAGCACGGAGACGCGGAATATAGACGGTATCAGCCATCGATCGTGTCCCCGGTCGATTTGGCGACGCGCACCTTGGTGCCGTCGGCGTTGATCTTGAAACCGACGCGCGACGGCTTGCCGTTCGCATCGGCGATCGCGAGGTTCGACAGGTGAATCGGGGCTTCCTTGGTGAAGATCCCCGCGTCCTGGCTCGCGGTCTGCTTGGTGTGGCGACGGACGAGGTTGAGCCCCTGCACTACTGCGCGGGTCTCAGTCGGGATGACCTGCAGCACCTGCCCGGTCTTGCCCTTGTCCTTGCCGGCGAGAACGACGACTTTGTCGCCCTTCTTGATCTTGGACGCCATCACAACACCTCCGGCGCGAGCGAAATGATCTTCATGTGGTTCTTGCTGCGCAGTTCGCGCGGCACTGGCCCGAAGATACGGGTGCCGATCGGCTCGGCCTGGTTGTTGATCAGCACGGCCGCGTTACGGTCGAAGCGGATGATGGTGCCATCGGTGCGGCGAACCGGGAATGCGGTGCGCACGACAACGGCCTTCATCACCTGGCCCTTCTTGACGCGACCACGGGGGATCGCATCCTTCACCGAGACGACGATGATGTCGCCCACCGAGGCGTACTTGCGGTGCGAGCCGCCGAGCACCTTGATGCACATGACACGACGCGCGCCGGAATTGTCGGCTACATCGAGATTGGACTGCATCTGGATCATGGCTTGATGCCTTCTTCAGTTTCGGGGTCTGCCTACTCGGCGAGCCCTAAATTCCGGTTTACGCGGAGGGTTTCAGGACCCAGCGCTTGTTCTTCGAAATCGGCGCCGACTCTTCGATCCAGACGACGTCCCCGACCTTGGCCACATTGGCTTCGTCGTGAGCGTGGTACTTCTTGGACCGGCGCACGGTCTTCTTCATCACCGGGTGGGTGAACGCACGGTCGACCCGCACCACCACGGTCTTGTCATTGGTGTCGGAGACCACGGTCCCCTGCAGTACGCGCTTGGGCATCGGTTGCTCCTTACTTCGCTGCGGCTTTTTCGCCGAGGATGGTCTTCACCCGCGCGATTTCGCGGCGGACTTTCTTGACCTCGGTCGGCTTTTCCAGCTGCTGGGTAGCGCGCTGGAACCGCAGGTTGAACTGCTCTTTCTTCAGGCCGAGCAGCTGATCTTTCAGCTCATCGGGGGTCTTGGCGCGGAGGTCCGCGGCGCCGTTGGCGCTCTTGGCCTCGACTTTTTTCTTGGGTGCACGTGCCATGGCGATCAATCCGCAATGCGGGTGACGACCCGCGTGATGATCGGAAGCTTCATCGCGCCGAGGCGCAGGGCTTCCTTGGCGACGTCCTCAGGGACGCCGTCGATTTCGAACAGGATACGACCCGGCTTGACGCGAGCCGCCCAGAACTCCACCGAACCCTTGCCCTTACCCATGCGGACTTCGGTCGGCTTCTTGGAAACCGGCAGGTCCGGGAAGACACGGATCCAGACGCGGCCGGCGCGCTTCATCTCGCGAGTGATCGCGCGGCGGGCCGCCTCGATCTGGCGAGCCGTAACGCGCTCGGGCTCCTGGGACTTCAGGCCGAACTGACCGAAAGCCAGCTCCGTGCCACCCTTGGCGTTGCCATGGATGCGGCCCTTATGCGCCTTGCGGAACTTGGTACGTTTTGGTTGCAGCATTTTTGTCTATGCCTTCTCAGTTCGCCGGCGCGCGATCGCGGCGATCGCCACGCTCACCGCGGTCGTCCCGATCGGAACGCTCGCGACGCTGGCCGCCCTCGTTCGAACCGCCGCCTTCAGTGGCGCGACGCTCGTGAGCGGACGGGTCATGCTCAAGGACTTCGCCCTTGAAGACCCACACCTTGATGCCGATGATGCCGTAGGTGGTCTTCGCCTCGGCCGTACCGTAGTCGATGTCGGCGCGCAGCGTGTGCAGCGGCACGCGACCTTCGCGGTACCACTCGGTGCGGGCGATGTCGGCGCCGCCGAGACGGCCGCCCACGTTCACCCGGATGCCGCCGGCGCCCATGCGGATCGCCGTCTGCACTGCACGCTTCATCGCACGGCGGAACGCCACGCGACGCTCGAGCTGCTGGGCAATGCCCTGAGCCACGAGGTTGGCATCGGTCTCGGGCTTGCGCACTTCGACGATGTTGATGTGCACTTCGCTGTCGGTGAACTTCTTCACCTTGGCGCGGATCTTGTCGATGTCAGCGCCCTTCTTGCCGATCACGATGCCCGGACGGGCGGTGTGGATCGACACGCGGCACTTGCGGTGCGGACGCTCGATGACGATCTTTGAAACCGCAGCCTGCTTGAGGTCTTCCAGCAGCGTCTCACGGATTTTCAGGTCTTCCTGGAGCAGCGAACCGTACTCACCCTTATTCGCGTACCAACGCGAGTCCCAGGTGCGGTTGATGCCGAGGCGCAGACCGATCGGGTTGATCTTCTGACCCATTATGCGGTCTCCTCAACTTGGCGAACCACAATGGTGAGGTTCGAGAACGGGCGCTCCATACGGGCGGCGTGACCACGGCCACGGGCCATGAAGCGCTTCATCACCAGGGAGTCGCCGACATAGCACTCGGCAACGACCAGGCTGTCCGGATCGAGGCCGTGGTTGTTTTCGGCGTTCGCGATGGCGCTCTCGAGCGTCTTCTTGACCGAGCCGGCGATACGCTTGCGCGAGAAGGTCAGCTCGGCGAGAGCCTTGTCGACCTTCTTGCCGCGGATCGACGCAGCCACGAGGTTGAGCTTGATGCCCGAGGTACGAAGCATGCGGAGAACCGCCTTGGCCTCGTTGTCCTTGAGCGACCGCTGAGTTTTCGGCTTGCCCATGTTACTTCCTCTTGGCCTTCTTGTCGGCCGCGTGACCGTAGTAGGTACGGGTCGGCGCGAACTCGCCAAACTTGTGGCCGATCATCTCTTCCTGGACGTTCACCGGCACATGCTTGTGACCGTTGTGCACGCCGAAGGTGAGACCGACGAACTGCGGCAGGATCGTGGAACGACGGCTCCAGATCTTGATGACTTCGTTGCGGCCGCTCGCACGGCTGGTCTCTGCCTTCTTGAGCAGATAGCCGTCGACGAACGGGCCTTTCCAGACTGAACGCGACATGGCTTAGCGGCCCTTCTTCACGTGACGCGAGCGGACGATGAACTTGTCCGTCGACTTGTTGCTGCGGGTCTTCTTACCCTTGGTCGGCTTGCCCCACGGGGTCACCGGGTGACGGCCACCAGAAGTACGGCCTTCACCACCACCATGCGGGTGGTCGACCGGGTTCATGGTCACACCGCGGTTGACCGGCTTGCGGCCGAGCCAGCGATTACGACCGGCCTTGCCGATCGAGGTGTTCGAGTGATCCTGGTTCGACACCGCGCCGACAGTGGCGAGGCACGAGCCGTGGACCCGGCGCTGCTCGCCCGAGTTGAGGCGAAGGATCGCCCAACCGGCGTCGCGACCGACATACTGCGCGTAAGCACCGGCCGAACGAGCGATCTGGCCACCCTTGCGGGGCTTCATCTCGACGTTGTGGACGATGGTGCCGACCGGCATGCGCTCGAGCGGCATGGCGTTGCCCGGCTTCACGTCGGCGGTACCGAGCGTCGAGATCACCTTGTCGCCGGCAGCGAGGCGCTGCGGAGCGATGATGTAGGCGAGCTCGCCGTCTGCGTACTTGATCAGCGCGATCCAGGCGGTGCGGTTCGGATCATACTCAAGCCGCTCGACGGTCGCCGTCTCTTCGAAACGGACGCGACGGAAGTCGACGACGCGATACGACCGCTTGTGACCGCCACCACGATGGTACGCAGTGATGCGACCGGCGTTGTTACGACCGCCAGACTGGCTCAGACCTTCGGTCAGCGACTTGACCGGCTTGCCCTTCCACAGCTCCGACCGATCGGTCGTGATGAGCTGGCGGCGGCCCGGGGAGGTCGGATTGTAAGTTTTTAGACCCATTCTTCTCTCTCCCCTCAGATGCCGGTCGAAATATCGATCGACTGGCCATCGGCCAGGGTGACAATGGCCTTCTTGACGTCCTTGCGGGTGCCAAGTTCCTGCCGGAAACGCTTCACCTTGCCCTTGCGGACCAGGGTGTTGACTGCCTTGACCTTGACCGAAAAGAGCGCCTCGACGGCGGCTTTGATATCGGCCTTGGTGGCATCGATCGCGACGTCGAAGACGACCTGGCTGTGCTCGGACGCCATCGTCGACTTTTCGGTGACGACGGGGTTACGGATCACGTCGTAGTTGCTGAACTTGCTCATGCGAACCGGGCCTCGAGCGCTTCGAGCGCTGCTTTGGTCAGAACGAGCTTATGGCGACGGAGAATGTCAGCGACATTGATCCCCTGCACCGGCAGCACGTCGATCTGCGGAATGTTGCGGGCAGCGTTGGCGAAGTTCTTGTCCACCTCGGCGCCGTCGATGATCAGAGCGCTCGACCATTCCAGCTTGCCGAACTTGGCAACCAGCTGAGCAGTCTTGGGCTCCTTGGTGGCGACGGTCGGAACGACGACCAGTTCGCCAGCCTTGGCCTTGGCCGAAAGCGCGTGCTTCAGGGCCAGGGCGCGGACCTTCTTGGGCAGCTCGATCGCATGGCTGCGGGGTTCCGGACCAAACGCCCGGCCGCCGCCGCGGAACTGCGGAGCAGACTTGGCGCCGTGACGAGCGCCGCCCGAGCCCTTCTGCTTGATCGACTTCTTCGAAGTGTAAGCGATCTCGGAGCGGTGCTTCACCTTGTGGGTGCCGGCCATCGCCTTGAGCTGCTGGTAGCGGACCATGCGGTGCAGGATGTCCTGGCGGACTTCAAGACCGAAGATCTCGTCCTTCAGCATGACCGAACCGTCGGCCTTGCCGTCCAGAGTAGTGACCTGGAGTTCCATTATTTAGCCTCCTCGGCCACGGCTGCAGCAGCCGGCTTGAACGAACCGGGGGTCTGAGCGCCCTTCGGAGCGGCCTTCTTGACCGCGTCCTTGATCTGGATCCAGGCACCCTTGGCACCCGGAACGGCGCCCTCGACCATGATCAGCCCGCGCTCCACATCGGTGCGCACGACCTTCAGGTTCTGGGTGGTGACACGACGGTCGCCCATGTGGCCGGCCATCTTCTTGCCCTTGAACACCTTACCGGGGTCCTGGCGCTGACCGGTCGAACCGTGCGAGCGGTGCGACACGGTCACACCGTGCGTGGCACGCAGGCCGCCGAAGTTCCAGCGCTTCATGCCGCCGGCGAAGCCCTTACCGATCGAGGTACCGGTCACGTCGACCAGCTGACCCTCGACGAAGTGGTCGGCCTGGAAAGTGGCGCCAACTTCGATGAGGTTCGCAGGATCGACACGAAACTCAGTTACCTGACGCTTGGGCTCGACCTTGGCGACGGCGAACTGGCCGCGCTCCGCCTTGGTGACATTCTTCGCCTTGACGGTGCCCGCGCCGAGCTGGAGGGCGGTGTAACCGTCCTTCTCCTGCGTGCGCTGGCCGACCACCTGGCAATTCTTGAGGTCGAGCACGGTCACGGGGACGTGGGTGCCGTCATCCAAGAACAGGCGGGTCATGCCCAGCTTCTGTGCGATCAAACCAGAACGCATCGGTTGTTACCTTCTCTCTTTGGCGCTTGACCGGGTCATTGTGTCCAAGAGGACCCTTTGGATGGTCAGCGCGAAAACTCAGTCACTCAGAGCTTGATTTCGACGTCGACGCCGGCGGCGAGATCGAGCTTCATCAGAGCATCGACGGTCTGCGGGGTCGGATCCACGATGTCCAGAAGACGCTTGTGGGTCCGGATCTCGAACTGCTCGCGCGACTTCTTGTCGATGTGCGGCGAGCGGTTGACCGTAAACTTCTCAATCTGTGTGGGCAGCGGGATCGGCCCGCGCACCTGCGCACCCGTACGCTTGGCCGTGTTGACAATCTCCCGAGTGGAGGTGTCGAGCACACGGTGGTCAAAGGCTTTGAGCCGGATGCGAATGTTTTGACCGTTCATCTTGCTTTCCCAGCGAAAAATGGAACGCGGCGCGCTGTTTGTAGCGGCGCGCCGCGCCCTGGATTACCAGGTCTTATTTCAGGATCTTGGCGACGACGCCCGAACCGACGGTGCGGCCACCCTCACGGATAGCGAAGCGAAGCTTCTCTTCCATGGCGATCGGCACGATCAGCTGGACCGAAATATTCACGTTGTCGCCCGGCATCACCATCTCGGTGCCTTCCGGCAGCGTAACAACGCCGGTCACGTCGGTGGTACGGAAGTAGAACTGCGGACGATAGTTGGCGAAGAACGGCGTGTGACGGCCACCCTCTTCCTTGGTGAGGATGTAAGCCTCAGCCACGAAGTCGGTGTGCGGGGTCACGGAACCGGGCTTGCAGAGCACCTGGCCGCGCTCGACCTGAGTGCGGTCGATACCACGGATCAGCGCACCGATGTTGTCGCCGGCCTGGCCCTGATCGAGCAGCTTGCGGAACATTTCAACGCCGGTCACGGTCGTCTTCTGCGTCGCCTTGATGCCGACGATCTCGACTTCCTCACCCACCTTCACGATGCCGCGCTCGACACGGCCGGTCACCACGGTGCCACGGCCCGAGATCGAGAACACGTCTTCGATCGGCATCAGGAACGGCTGGTCGATCGGACGAGCCGGCTGCGGGATGTACTCGTCAACGGCGGCCATCAGCTTGAGCACGGCGTCGTGGCCGAGTTCCTTGTTGCCGTCGTTCAGAGCTTCGGTCGCCGAGCCCTTGATGATCGGAACATCGTCGCCCGGGAATTCGTAGGACGACAGCAGTTCGCGAACTTCGAGTTCCACGAGCTCGAGGAGCTCCGGATCGTCGACCATGTCGCACTTGTTCAGGAACACGACGAGCGCCGGCACACCGACCTGACGAGCGAGCAGGATGTGCTCACGGGTCTGCGGCATCGGGCCGTCGGCAGCCGACACGACCAGGATCGCGCCGTCCATCTGAGCGGCGCCGGTGATCATGTTCTTCACATAGTCGGCGTGGCCCGGGCAGTCGACGTGAGCGTAGTGACGGTTGGTCGTCTCGTACTCGACGTGGGCAGTGTTGATCGTGATGCCACGCGCCTTCTCTTCCGGCGCTGCGTCGATCTGGTCGTACGCCTTGAAGGTCGCGCCACCGGTCTCAGCCAGGACCTTGGTGATCGCTGCAGTCAGCGAGGTCTTGCCATGGTCGACGTGACCGATGGTGCCGATGTTGCAGTGAGGCTTATTGCGGGAAAACTTTTCCTTGCCCATCGCTTCTCTCCGTATGCGTCAGCCAACAGCCGACGTGAGTTTTCAGTTTTAATTCAAGCGCTTGCTTAGCGAGTAAACGTTAAGCGTACTTTGCCTGGACTTCGGTGGCGACCGCCTGCGGAACCTGCTCGTAGTGGTCGAAAGTCATGGTGTACTGAGCGCGCCCCTGGCTCATCGAGCGGAGCGAGTTCACGTAGCCAAACATGTTGGCAAGAGGCACCATGGCGTCGATCACCTGCGCGATACCGCGGGCTTCAGTGCCGCGGATCTGGCCGCGACGTGAATTCAGGTCACCGATGACGTCGCCGACATAGTCTTCCGGGGTCAGAACTTCAACCCGCATGATCGGCTCGAGGAT
>NZ_DASZAW010000120.1:0-63186 GCF_035944845.1 Devosia sp.
CGGGCTTTTCTCTTAAATTTGACAAATTTGAACCGCATCGACCCGACGATCAGGTTTCGGTCGTCGGGGCCGGACTGAGAAGGACCCTTACATGGAAGCCATGGATGCAGTCGGCACGGTCGCTCCGCATGCCGACCTCTCGATCTGGGCGCTGTTCTGGCAGGCTGACCTCGTCGTCAAGACGGTGATGATCGGGCTGCTCGCCGCGTCGGTCTGGTGCTGGGCGATCATCGTCGACAAGTCCATGCTGTATGCGCGCGCCAAGAACGAGATGAATCGTTTTGAGCGGGTATTCTGGTCGGGCCAGTCGCTCGAAGAGCTTTACCAGCAGATGAGCGAGAAGCCCTCGATGGGGCTGGGCGCCGTGTTCGTGGCGGCGATGAAAGAGTGGAAGCGCAGCCACGAGCAGAACGCATCGTCGTTCGTCGGCGTACAGGGCCGTCTCGACAAGGTGCTGGACGTGGCGATCAGCCGCGAGAGCGAAAACCTCGAGAAGCGCCTCGGTTTCCTCGCCACCGTCGGGTCCGCCTCGCCCTTCATTGGCCTCTTTGGTACGGTATGGGGCATCATGAACGCATTTACGGCCATCTCGGCCGCGTCGAGCACCAATCTCAGCGTCGTCGCCGGGCCGATCGCCGAAGCGCTGTTCGCCACGGCGCTGGGCCTGCTCGCCGCCATTCCGGCGGTGATCGCCTACAACAAGCTTTCGGGTGATGCGAACAAGCTGATCGGCCGACTGGAAGGCTTTGCCGACGAGTTCTCCACCATTCTCAGCCGGCAGCTCGAAGCGCGGGGTGCCCGCTGATGGCAATGGCAGTATCCAGCGGCGGGGGCGGTGGCGGGCGCCGTCGCGGCCGGCGGCGGGGCGGTGGCTCCAAGCCGATGAGCGAAATCAACGTCACGCCGATGGTCGACGTGATGCTGGTGCTGTTGATCATCTTCATGGTGGCGGCGCCGCTGATGACGGTCGGGGTGCCGATCGAGCTGCCGCAGACGCAGGCCAAGCAACTCAACACCGAGCAGAAGCCGATCACCATTTCGGTCACCAACGAGGGCGCGATCTTTCTCGGCGACAACCCGGTGACGCTCGAGGACCTGACCACACAGGTCGCCGCGGTTGCCGTCAACGGCACCGAGGACCGCATCTATGTGCGCGGCGATCTGGCAGCAAACTACGGGTCGGTGATGCAGGTGATGGGGGCGCTGTCGGGCGCCGGCTACGCCAAGATCGGCCTCATCACGGAACAGGCCGCGCAGCAACAGGACCAGTGAGCTGATGCGCACCGGGTTCACGGTTTCCACCATCGGGCATGTCGGACTGATCGTTCTCGCGGTCGTCGGCATCGGCATGGGGCGACCGATGGATCCGACGCCGGTGGATTCGATTGCCGTCGACCTGATCTCGGTCACCGACTTCGCCAATATCCGCATGGGTACGCTCGACAGCAAGGTGGTCGAAACCGAAGCGCCGTCGATCGTCGAGGCCGAGAAGCCGCCCGAACTGGCGCAACCGACCGGCAACACCGAAGAAGACCAGCCGACCCCGATGGACAATCCGGACCCAACGCCGGCGCCGACCGAGCAAACTGCTCCGGCCCCCGAGGCGGCTGCCGAACCTGTGGTCGAGCCGGAGCCTGAAGTTGCGCCGACCCCGGCGCCGCGTCCGGTGGTCGAGCCGCAGCCCGAGCCGGTGCCGGAACCGGTCGAAGAACCGACACCGGCGGAGCCCGCTCCGGTCGCGACCCCCGAAACGCCCGATCCGGCCGAGAGCGCGCCCAAGCCCAGGACGCACACGGCTTCGCTCGACCAGAAGCGCGCCGAGTTCAAGAAGCAGCAGCAGGCCGAAAAGCAGAAGCAGGCGGACGAAAAGGCCAAGGCCGAAGCCGACAAGAAGAAGGCCGAGGACGAAAAAAAGCGCAAGGCCGCAGAAGAGAAAAAGCGGATCGAACAGGCCAAGGCCGACGAGGCGAAGCAGCTTGCCGACGAGGTCGCCAACCTCATCAACAACGAGGAGTCGCGCGGTGCCACCACCGGCACGGGCGGCCAGCCGACGCTCGGGCGCGAGGATGGCCGCTCGGCGACGCTGAGCCAGTCCGAGATCGGTGCGCTGGTGGCACAGATCCGCTCCTGCATCACGCTACCGGCCGGCGCCGAGGATGCCGATGCGCGTGCCGAATTCACCTTCTCGATCGGCGCTGACGGCATGGTCAGCGGGCGCCCGCAGATGATGAGTTCGCCGACCAATCCGATCGAAGATGCCTATGCCCGTGCGGTGTCGCGTGCGCTGCAACGTTGCGGCCCGTTCACCGTGGCCGCCGGGCAGGATGTCCGAGCCCAGTTTGCAGCGCGGGAGTTCTGAGTGACCCCGACGCCCGAGAAAGATGGAGACGTAAGATGACCCTGATCACCCGGCGCAACGCGCTCAAACTCGGCCTTGCGGGCGGCGCAGTCGCGCTTGCCACCCCGTCGCAGGCGCTGGTCGAGATCGTCGTCACCGGCGGCAATTTCACGCCGCTGCCGATCGCCATTCCGGATTTCGCCTCGTCCGATCCGGCGTTCGGCGCCGAGATTGCACAGATCGTGCGCGACAACCTGAAGCGCTCGGGATTGTTCGTACCGCTCGATCCCGCATCGCTGCCGATCCGCGTCGGCGACGTCACCAACGAGCCGGATTTCGCCGCCTGGCGCGCCGCCACCGTCGACGCCCTGGTGATGGGCTCGGTGGAGCGCGGGGCGGAAGTCGCCTCGCAGGTGCGCGTCTGGGATACGCAGGCCGCTGCCCAGGTGGTCGGCAAGTCGTACAAGACCGACGCGCAGAACTATCGCCGCATTGCCCATATCGTGTCGGACGCCATCTATGCCTCGCTGTCCGGCGGCACCGGCTACTTCGATACCCGCATTCTCTACGTCGCCGAGAGCGGCCCCAAGGCCAACCGGGTGAAGCGCCTCGCCATCATGGACCAGGATGGCTTCAACGTGCAGTACCTGAGTTCGGGCAAGGCGCTCACCCTGTCGCCGCGGCTGTCGCCGGATGGCGCCTCGGTCACCTTCACCTCTTATGAGGATGGCAACCCGCAGGTCTATGTCGCCGGGCTCGGCGGCGCCTCGAGGAAGCTCATCAACGGTGCGCCCATGTCGTTCGCGCCACGCTACTCGCCCGATGGCGGCACCGTGGTGTTCTCGGTGTCGAATGGCGGCACCACCAACATCTACGCGGCCGGCGCCGGCGGCGGTAACCCGACGCAGCTGACCAGCGGTGCGGCGATCGATACCTCGCCGTGCTACTCGCCGGATGGCTCGCGCATCGTATTCGAGAGCGATCGCGGTGGCAGCCCGCAGCTCTACATCATGGGGGCCGGCGGCGGTGGCGCACAGCGCATCTCGTATGGCGAGGGCAGCTATTCGACCCCCGTATGGTCGCCGGCCGGTGACCTGATCGCCTATACAAGGCAGTCCGGCGGGCAGTTCCATATCGGCATCATGAAGCCCGATGGGTCGGGCGAGCGGATCCTGTCGTCCTCCGGGCAGGTGCAGGAAGGCCCGACCTGGGCGCCCAACAGCCGCGTCATCGGCTTCTTCCGCGATCCGGGCGGCGACGCCGGCCCGAGCCTCCACTCGATCGACATCTGGGGCCGGAACGAGCTCAACCTCAAGACTGAGAGCTTTGCTTCCGACCCGGCATGGTCGCCGCTGAGGGGGTAGTTTCACCCAAATGGAGAACGTGGTGCGGGAAGAATACCCCCGCTCCTGTCCCCTCCCCGCAAGGGGGAGGGAGACGCTCCAACCAGCGGCAGTGTTTTGGTCGCCTCCCCCTTGCGGGGGAGGGGACAGGGGTCGGGGTATTCTTCCCGCACCGATCTATTGGTCGAATACGCCTCCCCCTGCCGTGTCTTCACGGCAACACCACGGAAAAGCCCGGTTTCCGGCCACATTCGCGCCTGAATGACCAACAATTAACCACTGACGACAACCCCGCCTTAAGATTACCAACGGTAAAAAAGGCGTCTCAAATCATTCCTATCAGGAGTCAACCCGGATGCGTTCAGTTACGCCCCTTCTCGCCGTGCTGCGTGCTGCCGCGCTGGTGGTTCTCGTGGTCGCCGTGGCGGCCTGTTCGCGCAATGGCGCCGGTGGCACCGGGGTCGGCAATCTCGGGCCGGGCGGCGGAGCTCCGGGCAGCCAGCAGGAATTCCTGGTGAGCGTCGGCGACCGCGTGTTCTTCGAGACCGACTCCTCGAACCTGACGCCGACCGCGATAGCGACCCTCGACAAGCAGGCGGCCTGGCTCAACCAGTACCGCAACTACCGCATCCTGATCGAAGGCCATGCCGACGAGCGCGGTACCCGCGAATACAACATCGCGCTGGGCGCCCGCCGCGGTTCGATCGTGGTGAACTACCTGGTGTCGAAGGGCGTCGACCAGCGCCGCATCACCACCAAGTCGTTCGGCAAGGAACGTCCTGTGGCCATCTGCAACGATATTTCGTGCTGGTCACAAAACCGCCGTGCTGTGACGGTGGTACAGTAAGCGTCGAGCGGGTTTCGGGGCGGAGGCCGCGGCTACGCGGTGTCTCGCGCGTAATCCCCGAAGCTTTATCGACTGGAGGCATAAGCGCCGGGCGCCGCGTAATTGGGCCCGGCGCTTTCTTTTTGTCGAAATCCTGCGCTAATCCAACATCGTGCGGCTGACGGCCGCTGGTGATCCCACTGAACCTCTCCCGGACCCGACGGAGCTTTGATGGTGAAACTGCCCCCCATTCGTGGATCGGCCTACCGACCCGCGATCTATGCCGCCCTTGTCGCCGCGGTGCTGGCCGCGCCGGCGCTTGCTGCCACCAGCCCGCTGCCGGCCGAGGTGCTGATGCCGGCAACGGCCATGGCCGAGACGCGCATCCATGTGGCCCAGAACCAGCAGTCGAGCGCGCAGCTGCTGGTGCGCATCCAGGAGCTCGAGGACCTGATCCGCACGCTGACCGGTCGGGTCGAAGGACTTGAGTTCCAGCTGACGCAGATGCAGACGCAACTTGCCAAGCAGGCCGAGGACAACGAGTTCCGCTTCCAGGAACTGGAAGGCGGTGCTGGGGGAAAACCGCAGGCGGCAGCGCCAACTGACGGCGTGACGCCGTCCGATACGCTGCCGCAGTCTCCGGCCCAGGAGGCGCCTGCCGTCGCCGCAACACCCGATGCATCGGTCGCGGCCCCACCGGCGGATGATCTGCCGTTGGCCGATCTCGACGGTGAGCCGATGGAGGGCGAGCCGATGGACGCCCTCGGCGATTCCTCCGACCCGTTGCTGAGGGGGGGCATCGACCAGCTCGGCACCCTCCCTGAGGGCGCCGACACGCTCGGCCTCGATGGTGGGCGACCGCTGGATCTGACGCTCGGCAGTGGCGGTGAGATCTCCAGTGGCGACGCCAAGGCGCAGTACGACGCCGGCTATGACGCGATGACCCGCGGCGACTATGCCTTTGCCGCCGACCAGTTCCAGCAGTTCGTCGCGCTCTATCCCGACGATCCAAAGATGCCCGACGCCATCAACTGGCTGGGGGAGGCGCTGATTCAGCAGGGTCAGTTCACCGATGCGGCGCAGGCGCTGGCCGACGGCTACACCAGGTACAAGGACAGCAACCGCGCTCCGGACATGATGCTGAAGCTCGGCGTGGCGCTGGTCGGCGCTGACCAGGTGGATGTCGGTTGCCGCACCTTCTACACGCTGAAGCAGCGCTATACGCAGCTTACCCCCGCCTTCACGCAGCGCCTCGAGCAGGAAGCGCAGAAGGCGAAATGCCCGGTGAGCTGATCGACAGCGAGGCGATCTTTGCCCCGCTCGCCGCGTTTCGGCGAGTGGGGCTTGCCGTCTCCGGTGGACCCGACAGCCTGGGGCTGATGTTGCTGGCGGCCGAATTCGCCGGCCGGCATGCCGTGCATGATCGCTTCATCGTCTATTCCGTCGATCATGGCCTGCGGCCTGAGGCGGCAGGCGAGGTGGCTTACGTTACCGAAGCTGCCGGCAAGCTGGGGTTCGCCGCCCGCGCGCTGCGTTGGGAGGGGCCGAAACCGACGACCGGTGTGCAGCAGGCGGCGCGCCGGGCGCGCTACGGGCTGATTGCCGATGCGATGCTTGCCGATGGCGCCGAGATCCTCGTTACGGCACATCATCTGGCGGACCAGGCCGAGACGGTGCTGATGCGGCTGGCGCATGGCAGCGGCCTCGAGGGGCTGCGTGGCATGGACTACTTCGCCGATGTGGCCGGGTTGGTGGTGGTGCGGCCGCTGCTCGACATCGATCCGGCAGATCTCGCCAGGCTGGTCGCGGGCTCGGCGTTCCGGCCCGCGCACGACCCCAGCAATCTCGATACGGACTACGAGCGGGTGCGCTGGCGCCAGCTGTTGCCGCAACTGTCGGCCCTCGGGCTCGATAGCCGCCGGCTTTCGCGTTTCGCCGAGCGGATGCGCGATGCCGACCAGGCGCTGGCGCAGCTTGCCGCAGCCACGGCAACGAGCCTCGATCCGGCAACCGGCACCCGAAAGATCGCCCGCGCCGTGCTGGCGCGATTGCCGCGCGCGGTGGCGACCCGGGTGGTCGCGGGGTTGCTGGACGACGTGGGCGGCAGGCAGAAGCCGCACGACCTGCAGCCGGTGGAAGCGCTGACCGATCGATTGCGCATGGAACCAGCCCTGAAGCGGACAAGTTTGCATGGTTGTCTCGTCAGCAGCGATGGCGTGACAATTGTCGTTGTGCGGGAGGCCGGCCGGAAGGCGGCGCGTAACTCTCGAGTGAGGACCGAACCACCCGTGACGCGGAATTAACCGGAAAAGCGCAAGCTCTCTCGACTTTTCGGCCAAACCGCCGCACCAGTTTCGGCCCGCCGATACCTTGTAAGGCCCAGGAGCGAGGCCTACATTCGCCCCAACTATCCGGCCTTTCCCGTGCCGGACTTCAGGACAGGATTGATGAACGTCAATTTCCGGAATTTCGCCATCTGGCTGGTGATTCTGTTCATGCTGATGGGCCTGTTTCAGGTCTTTCAGTCGTCGACCAAGTCTATTTCGACGACGGACAAGAGCTACAGTCAGTTCGTCTCCGACGTGGATGCAGGCAGCGTCCAGTCGGTGACCATCACCAATGACGTGGTCTCGGGCGTGCTGAACAACGGCACGAAGTTCCAGACTGTGTTGCCGCCGCAGGGCTCGGACATCATCTCGCGGCTCGAGCAGCGCGGCGTGCAGATCACCGCGCAGCAGCCGGAATCCAGCCCGTTCTGGGGCATGCTGCTGACCTCGTGGCTGCCGTTCCTCGTCATCATCGGGGTGTGGTTCTTCTTCATCCGGCAGATGCAGGGTGGGGGACGTGGCGGCGCCATGGGCTTCGGCAAGTCGCGCGCCAAGCTCCTGACCGAGACGCAGGGCAAGATCACCTTCGAGGATGTCGCCGGTGTCGACGAGGCCAAGCAGGACCTCGAAGAGATTGTCGAGTTCCTGCGCGATCCGGGCAAGTTCCAGCGGCTGGGCGGCAAGATTCCGCGCGGCGTGCTGCTGGTCGGCCCGCCGGGTACCGGTAAGACGCTCATCGCGCGCGCCGTCGCCGGCGAAGCCAATGTGCCGTTCTTCACCATCTCGGGCTCGGACTTCGTCGAAATGTTCGTCGGCGTGGGTGCCTCGCGTGTCCGCGACATGTTCGAGCAGGCCAAGAAGAACGCCCCGTGCATCATTTTCATCGACGAAATCGACGCCGTCGGCCGGCACCGTGGCGCTGGCCTCGGCGGTGGTAACGACGAGCGCGAGCAGACGCTGAACCAGCTGCTGGTCGAGATGGACGGCTTCGAAGCGAACGAGGGCATCATCCTCATCGCCGCGACCAACCGCCCCGACGTGCTCGATCCGGCGCTGCTGCGTCCCGGCCGCTTCGATCGCCAGGTCGTGGTGCCGAACCCGGATGTGCAGGGTCGCGAGAAGATCCTCAAGGTGCATGTGCGCAAGGTGCCGCTGGCGCCCGACGTGGACCTCAAGGTGCTGGCTCGCGGTACGCCCGGTTTCTCCGGTGCGGACCTGATGAACCTCGTCAACGAGGGGGCGCTCCTGGCGGCTCGCCGCAACAAGCGCTTCGTCACGATGAGCGAATTCGAGGATGCCAAGGACAAGCTGATGATGGGCGCCGAACGCCGCACCCTCAGCCTCACCGAGGAAGACAAGAAGCTCACTGCCTATCACGAAGCCGGGCACGCGCTGCTCGCCATCAAGATGGACGCGTCCGATCCGATCCATAAGGCCACCATCATCCCGCGCGGTCGCGCGCTGGGCATGGTGATGCGCCTGCCGGAGCGCGATCAGGTGTCGCTGACCCGCCGCAAGGCCTATGCCGACCTCGCGGTCGCCATGGGTGGCCGCGTCGCCGAGGAAGAAATCTTCGGCTATGAGAAGGTGACTTCGGGCGCTTCCGCCGACATCAAGATGGCAACGGGCCTCGCCCGCGCCATGGCGACCGAGTGGGGCATGTCCGACAAGCTCGGCCCGCTGCTCTATGGCGACGCACAGGACGAGGTGTTCCTCGGCCGCTCGATGATGCAGCGCAACACCCACATGTCGGACGAGACCCAGCAGGTGGTCGATGCCGAAGTGAAGCGCTTCGTCGACGAGGGGTACCAGACGGCGCAGAAGGTGATCCGCGACAATATCGACGATCTGCACACCATCGCCCAGGCGCTGATCGAGTACGAGACGCTGACCGGTGACGAGATCCGCGGCCTGATGGAGGGCAAGATGCCGCTCCGTCCGTCCGACACCGATCCGCCGGTGAAATCGACCGGCGTGCCGACCGCCGGCAAATCGGGCAAGAAGCGCCCCGATGCCGAGCCGGGCGCCGCGCCCGAGCCGCAGCCGGGCAGCTGACGTCTCCCAAGTCCACTGCGGGGCCGCTCTTCGGAGCGGCCCTTTTGTTTATGGTTGTTTCAAGATTGTGGTTGGGGGACCCGCTGGCTTGCGGCGTGGAAGGACGCTGATCGAGATCTGCTCGGGTATTGCGGCAACACTCTCCGCCCATCCGCCGCCCAGCCGCATATCCGCCCCGATTGGCCGGTTAACGAAACGGCACCAATCTCTTTCGTATGCTTGGTGCTTGGCGCTAGATTGGCGCCATCCCAATTCGAGGGCTTCTCATGGCGCGCAGGTATTTCGGCACGGACGGTATTCGCGGGCTGGCGAACGGCGAAAAGCTGACGCCGGAGCTGGCGATGAAAGTCGGCATGGCGGCGGGCCTGAAGTTCGTCAATGGCGACCATCGCAACCGCGTCGTGATCGGCAAGGATACCCGCCGCTCCGGCTACATGATCGAGAGTGCGCTCACTGCCGGCTTCACCGCCGTGGGTATGGACGTCTACCTGCTCGGCCCGATGCCGACGCCTGCCGTCGCCATGCTGACCCGCTCGCTGCGCGCCGACCTGGGCGTGATGATCTCGGCTTCACACAACCCGTTCGACGACAACGGCATCAAGCTGTTCCGTCATGATGGCTACAAGCTTTCCGATGCGCTCGAAGACGATATCGAGCAGCTGATGGATTCCAACATGCTGAGCCAGCTCAGCACCGGCCGGGACATCGGCCGCGCGCATCGCGATGAGGCGGCCCAGACCCGCTATATCGAGTACGCCAAGCGCACCATGCCCAAGGGCATCGATCTGACGGGCCTGCGCGTGGTGCTCGACTGCGCAAATGGCGCCGCCTACAAGGTGGCGCCGACGGCGCTGTGGGAACTGGGCGCCGAAGTGTTCGTCATCGGCAACGAACCCGATGGCTTCAACATCAACGACAAGGTCGGTTCGACCGCCCCCGAGGCGCTGATCGCCAAGGTGAAGGAACTGCGCGCCGATATCGGCATCGCGCTCGATGGCGACGCCGACCGGGTGATCATCGTCGACGAGAAAGGCGAGATTGTCGATGGCGACCAGTTCATGGCGGTGATCGCGCAATCCTGGCACGCACGCGGCGAACTCAAGGGCGGCGGCCTCGTCGCCACGGTGATGAGCAATCTGGGGCTCGAGCGTTACCTCGGCGGCATCGGGCTCAACCTCGAGCGCACCCAGGTGGGTGACCGCTACGTGCTCGAAGCGATGCGCGCCAAAGGCTTCAATGTCGGCGGCGAGCAGAGCGGGCACATCATCCTCACCGATTTCACCACCACGGGCGACGGCCTCATCGCCGGACTGCAACTGCTGGCGGTGGCCAAGCAGGCAGGGCGAGCCGTGTCCGAGATCTGCAAGCGCTTCGACAAGGTGCCGCAACTGCTGCAGTCGGTGCGCTATAAGGAGGGCAAGCCGCTCGAGCACAAGCTGGTGCAGCAGGCAATCAAGGAGAGCCAGGCCCGCCTCGGTGATGCCGGCCGCCTGGTGATCCGCCCTTCCGGCACCGAACCGGTGATCCGGGTCATGGCCGAGAGCGACGACGAGGGCCTGGTGCTGGCGGTGGTCAACGAGATCGCCGCGACGATCAAGAAGGTGGCGTAGCTCTAACCGCTCACAGCCGGCCCCCTCCCATCCTCCCCCACGAAGGGGAAGGTGCCCCACCGGTGCATTAGGCACGATCGAAGACACAAGCTCGACTCTTCACCTCCCCCTTCATGGGGGCGGCCGGGAGGGGGCCGTCTCTGTCAGTCGGCGTACAAGTAAACCGTCCACCCCCGCAAAGACTTCGTTAACGCATCTCCTTCACCGGGCATTAGGGTTATCCGTTAGGGTTAAGTGGGTTTTAAGAAAAGGCAGGCAAGGTGGAGTCAGTCGACTGGTGTCGTCGTGGCAACAAGGACCCTGCATTATGCGTAGATATCTTGCTTCAGCGGCTGCGGTAGGAACCGCCCTGCTGCTCGCCGGCCCCGTGATGGCGGCCGATATGCCTGAATATCCCGAGATCCCGGAAGTCGATTACGACATCGGCGGCTCGTTCTACCTGCGCGGCTCGGCCGCGCTGAATATCCATTGGGCGCCGGAAGTGAAGCACCCGTGGGATCCCGCCGACATCGATCCGATCGTCGAGTATGGCTACGGCTATAGCTGGGGCGCCGGCTTCGGTTATGAAACCGGCACAGGGCTGCGCTTCGACGGTACGATCGACTCGGTCGAAACCAAGGGCCTGAAGATCACTAAAGATGACGGTGGTCTCGACGATGGCGATTACACGCTGATGCTGCGTTCCACCGTCGCGCTGGCCAACATCTACTACGATTTCGGCCTTGGCGGCGACTTCAGCTATTCGTCGGGGGCTGGTGGCGCCTTCGGCTATGTCGGCGCCGGCGCCGGTCTCGCCTGGAATCACGCGGAAACCAACTCGCCGTGGGGCGTTCCCACCCCGGTTCCGACCGGCGGCAATGTCAGCGCTGCGGCGGCCGTCATGGTCGGTGTCGGCTACGACATGGGCAGCTGGGTGGCGGATGTCGGCTATCGCGGCCTCTACATCAACCAGATCAACAATGCTCCGACCGACCCGACGCAAGAAGGGTACTTCGAGATCGACAACAACTGGATCCACGAGCTGCGCGGCACGGTCCGCTACCGCTTCAACTAAGCAGCCGTTGGACGACACCAGTCCGACCCGGAACGGCGCCCAGAAGGGCGCCGTTCTTGTTTGTTGTCAGCGAACTGTCAGGTTCGATTGCATAGCTTTTCGCTATGCAAATCAACGGTATCGGCAAACTCCACGCGAATGGCGAAGCGCTCGCGGAGGCGGAGTTCACTCTGTTCACCACACCGGGGTTCCCGACAGGGCGAGGAGAACTGCGCTGCGCAAGATCGGCGCTGCACGAGGCCTATGGTGCGGCCCGGGCGGCCCTATCGTTCGCCAGCCATGGCGACCCGATCGAGATCATGATCGTCGGATCGCCAGACGGCGAGGTAGCGGATTTCGTTGCCATCGGTCAGTCGCCGCGCCTCTGGGGTAACTAGCGCCGGCCCGGTCCGACTCGGGTACACTCGGCAGTATGAATCCTCCCGCCATCACCATCGAAGACCGCACCCTCGCCCGGGCTGACGTCACCGCGCTGCAGGGCGATGATCCGGTGCGTCTCGTCGGCTGTACTCTCGACGAAGCCAAGCTCGCCGATCTTGATCTGACCGGTTGGGTGTTCGAGCGCTGCAGCTTCGCCCGCACCGATTTCGGCAAGGCGGAACTCGAGCTCGCACGCTTCCTCAACTGCCGCGGCGCCTTCGCGCTGTTCCGGGGCGCCAACCTCGAGGATGCGGCGTTCCGCTCGTCGGATTTCAACAATGCGAGCTTTCGCGGCGCGACGCTGTCAGCGGTCTCGTTCGAGGATTGCAAACTCACCGGCTGCGACATGGCCGACGCCAGGTCGATGGGCGTGCGCTTCACCAACACGCTGCTGGTCTCGGCCAAGCTCCCCGGCTTCAATTTTCGCAAGGACACGCTGGTCGGAGTGGATCTGAGCTCGGCCGACCTCGCCAGATGCGATTTCCGCGAGGCGAGCTTCGAGAACTGCTCTCTCCGTGAAGCCAATATCGAAGAGGCGCGGTTCCAGGATGCGGACCTCAGGGGTGCTGATCTCGGCGGGCTGTCGATCCTCGCACAAGCCGGTCGCTTCAAGGGCGCGGTGGTGTCGGCGGCGCAGGCGGAACTGATCCTGAGCCAGACCGGACTCAAGGTGCGGGCGCGGTAGAGTGGAGAGCAGCTTGGACGGCATGGGCTGAGCAACGCCGTCCCCTCGCCCCTCTGGGGAGAGGGTTAGGGTGAGGGGCAGCCAAGCACACCGGACGTGCTGTTGTCGCCTGCCTAACCGCACTGAACGAGCGCTTGGCGCCCCTCACCCCGACCCTCTCCCCAGAGGGGCGAGGGGGGCGCTGTCCGTGGTTCGCGGAAGGCGTGAGATGCCTATTCCCCCAGCTGGAACCGCTCGAACCGCCCCAGTTCTTCCTCCAGCATGGCCTTGTGTTCGGCTGCGTTGCCCTTGCCAACCCAGTGCCAGGCTTGGATCAGGACCTTGCCGGCGGCCCGGTCGGTCTTCAGGTCGAGGGCTGCGACGATCTCGTCGCCGGCCAGCACCGGCAGGGTGAAGTAGCCGAACTTGCGCTTCTGCTTGGGCACATAGGCTTCAAATACATGATCGTAGCCGAAGAACAGGCTGGTGCGGCGGCGCTGGATGGCCAGCGGGTCGAACGGCGAAAGGATGTGCACCAGCGGCGGTCCCTCGGGCTGCGGCGTGTCCAGCGCTTCGGGTGTTGCATAGTGCAGCGTCGGATCATCGCCGATGGTCACCGGGACCAGCGTTTTCTTCCGCCGGCGGGTCTCGATCTGTTTGCTGAGTTCCGGCGTGAAGCGAAGTTTTGGATGCATCACCGAGGGACCGCTGATCAGCCCCTGCGACGTCAGCGCGCGGTCGAGCAGGTAGGCGTCGATCTGCCGCGATGTCGCCGCCCTGGGCAGCTTGCCGAAGTGCCGGCCCATCAACTCGTAGGTCTTCACCATGCCGATGCGTTCGGAAATGGTCAGCTCGCCCGAAAAGAAGCCGTATTGCAGCACGCGCTTACTTGGTTTGCGGCTGCCCCAGGGGTGGTCTTTTTCCACCAGCTCGTCGGTATCGATATCACGGATCGAGATGGCGCCGTCCTTCCTGATCTGGCGCAGCAGCTTTTTCAGATCGTTCGGATCGGCATCAGCGTACCAGCGCATCGGTTCGCTGCGGTGGTGCTTCATCTCGTCGAGGTAGAACGGCAGATCGCGCACCGGCACATAGGCCAGGGCGTGCGTCCAGTACTCGAACACCGATTTGTCGACCGACTGGGCGTGCGCGAGGTCGCTGCGCCGATAGTTCGGGATGCGGGTGAACAGGATGTGGTGGTGCGCCCGCTCGATCACGTTGATGGTGTCGATCTGCACGTAGCCGAGGTGTTCCACGGCCTTGCGCGTCGCCTCGGGTCCGGCGCCGAACGGTGCGCGGCTATCGAGCCGCTGGGCATGCAGCCAGATGTGGCGGGCCTGGGGCGGGGTGAGGTTGAGCGGCTTTTTCACTTCTTCACCTCTCCCTTGGGGGACGCGGTAGCGCCCCGAGGGGAGAGGTCGGCGCGCAACGCCGGGTCAGGGGGCCTTGCGTCGGGTGCGGGGCGTGGGGCAAGGCCCCCTCACCCCAACCCTCTCCCCCACAGGGAGAGGGGGCGCTGTTGCTCTGTCGGTGCTCGAATTCGCTCATGCCTGACACACTAAGCCAAAGCTCTGCCAGCGCATGTCAGGGTTTCATTTCTTCCACATCGCCAGCAGCCCCGCGCCGACGTCGATGCGCGGCGCCGCAGGCGCAAGGCCGCTGATGGCGGCCGGTTTCACCGCCGGCCAGAACATGTCGTCGAACAAGGGCAGCATGGCTTTGGTGATGAAGCGGCTGCGCTGGGCATAGACGTGCTTGTCGCCATAGGGCGTCTGCTGGTGCACGTAGAAGCGCTGCGGCACCATCAGGTGCAACTCGTCGCGGGCGCGAGTCATTGCCACATAGAGCAGGCGACGCTCCTCCTCCAGCTCATGGGTTGAGCCGGTGCCGAGGTCTGACGGGATGGCGCCGTCGACGACGTTCAGCACATGTACGTTCTTCCATTCCTGCCCCTTGGCCGAATGGATGGTAGAGAGGATCAGAAAATCCTCGTCGAGCAGCGGTACGCCAGCCTGGTCCGAGGTGGCATCGGGCGGGTCGAGCGTCAGCTCGGTGATGAAGCGCTCGCGGCTGGGGTAGCCGGCAGCGATCTGCTCGAGCTGGTAGAGATCTTCCTTCCGGACCTCTGCATCCTCGTACACCGCCTCCATCAGTGGCTCGTACCACATGCGGGCCCGCAGCAACTCGGCCGGCCAGCCGCCACCGCCCTTGCCCAGATGCTCGACCACTTCGAGCAGCGCCGGCCAGGCCTCGGAGCCGCGCGGCGGGGGAGGAGCGTTCAGCAGTTCGACCAGCGGGTCCGCCGCTTCGGCCATGCGATCGAGCACCTTGCCCGCGGCGCCCGGGCCGATGCCCGGCAGCAGCTGCAGCACGCGGAAGCCGGCGACGCGGTCGCGCGGATTGTCGACGAAGCGCAGCAGCGCCAGCATGTCCTTGACGTGGGCGCTGTCGAGAAACTTCAGTCCGCCATATTTGACGAACGGGATGTTGCGCCGGGTCAGCTCGATCTCGAGCTCTGCCGAGTGCGAGGAGGTGCGGAACAGCACGGCCTGCTGCTTCAGCGCCGTGCCGCCCTCCCGGCAGGCGAGCACGCTCTCGACCACGTAGCGGGCCTGGCTCGGCTCATCCTTCACCGTCACCAGCCGCGGCCTTTCGGTCGCGACGCGCTCGGTCCAGAGGTTCTTGGTGAAGCGCTCCTTGCTCTCCGAAATCACCGCATTGGCAGCCGCGAGGATCGGCTGGGTCGAACGGTAGTTGCGGTCGAGCGTCACCATGCGGGCCGGCGGAGTGAAGGCGGCGGGAAAATCGAGGATGTTGCGCACCGTCGCGGCGCGGAACGAGTAGATCGACTGCGCGTCGTCGCCGACCACCGTCAGCCCCTCGCCCGATGGCTTCAGTGCCAGCAGGATCGAGGCCTGCAGCCGGTTGGTATCCTGATACTCGTCGACCAGCACGTGGTCGAACCGCCCGCCGAGATCTTCGGCAATCGTGGGCTCGCGCATCATGGCGGCCCAGTAGAGCAGCAGGTCGTCGTAATCGAGCACCTGCTGGCGCTGCTTTGATTCCACATAGGCGGCGAACAGCTCGCGCAGCTGCGGCCCCCACATAGCGACCCAGGGGAAGGCCTCCTTCAGCACCGCATCGAGATCGTCCTGCGCGTTGACCACGCGCGAGTAGATGGCGAGACAGGTCCCCTTGGTCGGGAAGCGCTTCTTCGCCTCCGAGAACCCCATCTCGTGCCGGATAATGTTGATCAGGTCGCCGGAGTCTTCGCGATCGTGGATCGAGAAGCCCGGGGTGAGCCCGATCTGCTCGGCGTGTTCGCGCAGCAGCCGGGCGCCGATGCCGTGGAAGGTGCCGGCCCAGCTCAGGGCATCGGTGATGACGCCGGACTTGGCGCCCATCACCTGCGCCACCAGCCGCTCCACCCGGCGCTGCATTTCGCTGGCGGCGCGGCGCGAGAAGGTCATCAACAGGATACGACGCGGATCGGCGCCGTTGACGATCAGGTGCGCCACCCGGTGGGCCAGGGTGTTGGTCTTGCCCGAACCGGCGCCGGCAATCACCAGCAAGGGCCCGCCCAGGTGCTCCGCCGCCTGTCGCTGCTCGGGGTTGAGCTTGTCGAGATAGTGGGGGGCAATGGCAGTCTGCACGCGAATCGATCCGGAAAGAGTTCCGGATCAGGAAGCATCATTCCTGCTTTGTTCGCAATTGACGAGGCGCCGGAGCTGGTACCGGCGCCTCGTGGTGCGATCGTCACTGCGCGGCAGCTTCGATCACTTTGGCAACGTCCTCGGCTTTCGAGATGAGGCCCGAGTGGCTGGCGACGATCTCGGTGGCCTCGGCCTTGAGGCGGCCGGCGAAGAAGCGCTGCGCGTCGGCCGGCAGCATCAGGTCCTCGGTGGTGACGACGTAGAAGTTGGGCTTGTCGTGCCAGGCCGCGACTTCGGCCACGGCCTCGAAGTTCGCCGGATTCGAGGGCAGCTGCTGTGCCGCCATCGCCTCGGCTTCCGCCACCGGTACGTCGCCGGCGAACAGCTTGGGGAACTGAAGGGGATCGAGGATCAGGCCGCCCTCAGCGTTCGGGCGGATGGCCTTGACGCCTTCGCTCGGCTCGCCGCCGGCCAGCAGCTTGGTCAGCGTCTCGCCCTGATCCGGCGCGAAGGCCGAAACATAGACCAGTGCCTTGACCTTGGGATCAGCACCGGCCTCGCCGATCACCACCCCGCCCCAGGAATGGCCGACCAGCACGGTCGGGCCGTCCTGGGCATCGAGAGCCGCCCGGGTCGCCGCGACGTCATCGGCGAGCGAAGTGAGCGGGTTGGCCACCTGGGTCACATGATAGCCTTTGGCCGACAGGATCTGGGCCACCTTGTCCCAGCTGGTTTCGTCGGCGAAGGCACCGTGAACGAGGACGACATTTTTCGCGGGTTCAGCGGCAAGGGCGGCGCTACCGGCACCGACAGCAGCGGCGCCAAACACCAGGGCGGACAGTACGGACTTCATTTTTCATCTCCATTTTTGCGGGCGAGGTTGGACGATCGGCAAAGTCGAGTTGCCGCCGGACGATGCCGAGCAGGGAAAACTGGATCTTGCGTTTCGGCCGAGGATTGTTGAGCTTCCTCGCCAAGTGATGCGAGAGAGATAGAGGTTGAGGCGGTGAACGACCATGATCGGGTCTCCGAAACACATGCCCTAGAATCCGGTGTCGCCTTTCCAATGCTGGCGTCGCGCGTCGACCTGCTGTCGCAGGTGCTGACGTTGATCCGGCTGCGTGGCGAACTGATCTTTTCAGCCGAGCTGACTGCGCCCTGGGGGCTCGCGTTCGATGCGGGCTCGGCCTATTTCCACGTGGTGCTGGAGGGGGCGGTGGAGGTTACGGCCAGCGACGGCAGGCGGGTCCTGGCTGAAGCCGGTGACCTGCTGGTGCTGCCACAAGGCAGCGGCCACAATATCGGGATCGGTGGCGTACCGCCGGTGCCGATCCGCGAAGTGCTGGAGGCGCAGATGCGAGACGAGCAGCTTGCCATCCGGCTCGGCGGCAACGGTGCGACGACCCACCTGATCACCGGCGCCTTTCGCTTCGAAGGCGACAATATGCCGACGATGCTCGCGGTGCTCCCGGCGCTGATCCACATTTCGAAGGCGCTGCGCAGCCAAGAAGAGGCCTGGGTCGAAGGCATCGCGCATTTCCTCCTCGCCGAAGCCCGGGAGCCGCACCCAGGCGCGTCGCTGATGATCTCGCGGCTGATCGACATTCTGGTGATCCGAGCGATGCGTACCTGGGTGCGCACAGCGCCGCCGGAGAAACGCGGCTGGCTCGGCGCGCTGGCCGATGCACGGATCAGCCGGGCGCTGAAAGCCATCCACGACGAGCCGTTCCGCCGCCGCACCGTGGCCGAGCTCGCCGGCATTGCCGGGATGTCGCGCTCGAGCTTTGCCGAGCGCTTCGCTACGCTGATCGGCGCCGCGCCACTGCATTACCAGACGCGCTGGCGGCTGCTGATGGCCAACGAGATGCTGAAGGCACCGGACACACGGGTCAGCGAGGTCGGACGTCGGGTCGGCTACGATTCCGACGCGGCCTTCAGCCGGGCGTTCAAGGCGCAGTTCGGCTATCCGCCGGCGCAGGCCATGCGCGGTGGGTTCGCCGGTTCGCCGTGACAACCTTCGGTCGCCAGCTGGCCCTTGTTGTTCAGCCCGAAAGGTCCTCGGAGCGTCCGAGTTCGCGCTGCTTGAGGATGAACGCGACGCCTTCGGTGTAGCGGTCATGCAGTTTGGCAAAGCGGCTGAGCGTGTCCTTAGGGATGCCGATCTCGATCAGCTCCTCATGCATGTCCTTGAGCCGCTTTTCCATTTCCTCCATGCCGACAATCAGGCGTTCGATCTGTTCCTCGGTCAATCGCACCAGAGTTGCCATTGCTGCCTCCTTTGAGGGCTGGCCGCGGATCCAGTCTATCGCTTCTTCGCCTTGCGCGCTGCATTCTCGGCAAGCCGCGCCTGTACCAGCCGGATCACCAACTCGTCGGGGAGCGGACGCTCCGGCGCGAAGCGCACCGTGCCCTTCGAGGTATCGAGCCCGGCCAGTTCGGTCGCATAGGCCTCCATCACTGCCGGGCTCTGTACATAGAAAGCGCAATGCGCCTTGGCGGCGCCGAACGATACCAGCGCCCCATCCTGCCGAAACGCCGGGATGCCATAGCCGACATACTCTTCGGCGTTCGGCGCTGCGGCGATGATCACCTGCCGCAGGTGTTCCAGCGCCTGCCGCTGCGCCACGGGCAGGGCAGTGAGGAAGGCACTTGTGGTCTCGGGCATTGGCGATGTCATGGCTGTTCCCCCTCGCACCATAGCCTCGCACGGCGGCAAGAGCGCTGTCAGCACTCTCTGGTGGTTGCTGCTATGCGATTGAAATCGTTAAACTATTCGTGTCACGCTGTTGGCATGCGGGCGATTTCGCCTCATGCTCATCCGGTCGCCCGCCCATCGGAGGTGCCTGATGTCGCTGTTGACCCGCCCCGAGACCGACACGGAAGGTTTCGGCCTCACGACCGCACAGATCATCTATCGCGTGCCTGATCATCTCGAGCTGCTGCAGGATTTCGTCTGGCAGCAATATGACGTGTTCCCGCAGTTCCCGAGCCTCAGAAAGTTCCTGGCTTTCTGGGAAGCAAAGATCGAAGGGCCGCTGCACTCGGTGACCGTGGCGCATGCCCGGCTGATCCACCCGGTGGAACTGCGGGGGCTCGGCAGCGCCCGGATCCACTAGGCTGCGGTTTCGGCCCGGCCTGCCGCCTGGTGGAGTTCGCCCAGATAGAGGCGCCAGGGTTCGGACTCGACGAACGCCCACTCGGGGATCGGGTCGCGACCCGGTGGCAAGGACCGGAGCCGTTCGACCAGCAGCAGCGCGTCGGCAGTCTTGGCCCGGACGCGCGCCATGCGGTAGCGGTCGGCAAAAGTTGGGTCGAGACCGGCGGCGGCGACCATTGCATCGACTGTGCGATCGGCGAAATAGAGCGCATTGGCGGCGAGCCGCAGGGCGATGGCCTCGGCGGGCGTCAGGTCCATGACAGCGATCGTCGCCTCGGCATCGACCAGCGGCTCGCTCAGCGGCATGAAGTCGAGCTCCGCCGGGGCGTGTGCCAGGCAGACATCGGCATCCTCGCCACGGGCGCCGGTTGCATAGCTCTCGGCGATCGGCCCTACCGGCACCATGCCATAGGCCGCGCATTCCGCCGCGCGCAGCGCCCCGATCGAGGCGGCGCCGAGCACCGGGATGCCCTGCTTCAGCGCGAACAGGATCTCCTTGTGCCAGACCGAGGCCACGAACCCGAACACCCCATCGACCAGCCCGATGGCATCGGCGCCATCGCATACCGCGCGGTAGAGGTCGCCCTTCCGGGCCGGCGGGCGGACCTCGATCCCGCTGCGATCATAGTCTTGCCCGGAGAGCGAGGGGCCGGCGAACAGGACTTTCACAGGAACCCCAGCATGGCAGCCGTGGCGCGCGGACCCGGGCGCCAGTTGGCATTGGTGAGCCGGTCTTCGAGACCGGGAACATAGATTTTGGCAACCTCGATGCCGAACTGCTGGCCACCGAGCGGAATGACCACGACGCGCTTGAGGCCGGCTTTGGCAAGCCCGGCTTCGAGCGCCGCGATCAGGGCGTCCTCGCTGCTGTCCGCCGGCAGGCCGCCGGGGGCTGCGCGAGTGGCCGGCATATCCTCAGTCAGTACCGCGATGCTGCGACCGAGGGCCTGATCGTACTCGTCGTCGACAATATCGTCGCGGGCGCCGGCAATATTGGTGATGCGCGTCTGCGCCGCCTCGACGATGGCACGGCGGGCCGCGATAGCGGCCACCGGGTGGCAACTGGCGCCGGTAGTCAGGTCGAAATGCTTGTCCGCGCCATCGGCGGGAAACAAGGCGGCGTAGATCACCGGCACACCGATATTGGTGGTCTGGTCGAACAGCCGCAGCCTGAAGCCGGCGCGGGTGATCTTGTCGACGAGCGCATCGATCGTGGGATCGGCAAAGTCCGCCGGGGCGACGGCGCTGGCCTGGGCAGCGGCATCGGGCTTGTAGCTCCACAGGCACACCGCATCGCGCTCGATCACTTCACACAAGCCGTGGAGGATGGCGCCGGAGAGGTCCGTGCCGGCGGCGATGCCGTTGGTCGATTGCTGCAGGCCGACGAAATCGCGGGGCGCGGTGCCAAGCACCACGGCATCATAGGGCACCAGCACCGGCGCGCCGGTGGCGAGCGCATATCCCTCGACCCAGCGCAGCGACGCGGTCTCGTCGATCACTGCGCCGCGCGGCAGCAGGTGGGTGACGTCGAGCAGTTCGAAGCCCAGGGATCGCGCCTCGGCGACGCTTAGAACTCGCTGCGGCGTTTGCGGCGCCTCGGCGATGGCGTATTCGGCGGCTTCCATCACCGCGGAGATCTGTGCCGACAGGTCGTCGATGCCTTTGCCCTGGTGTGTGGCGAGCGTCGCCGAGTTGGGCCGGATCGCCGCGTAGCAGGGGATGCCGAGGCGATCGAGGCCGGTCTGGCGCGCCAGTCGGGTGATGCCGAGATCGGCAAAATGCAACGACAAATCCCGCAGCAGGGCCGCGGGATTTCGAGTGCCGCCTGGAGCCGGGTCGGCCGCCGGGCGGAGCTGGGCTCCGAGAAGCAAGATTTATTTGGAGGTGTAGAACCAGGCGCCGCTGCCATCGGCGCGATTGCCGGCAGCCACGGCGATATCGATACCGTCAACGAGAGCGTTGCCGGACTGCAGTGCGGAGCGAACGTTGGCCGGAACCACACTGTCCTGGTCAACGGGGGTCACAGTCATCAGCTGGGTGTCGACAACCAGCAGCTGCTCAGAGTCTTTCTGTCCGATGATCACGTAACGCATAAGTACATCTCCTTGCGGCCTACTTGAAACCGGCCTTGTGCAATGCGTCTATATACAGATCGACATCAGAGGGATCGCGCTGTGGCACTCGGGATAGCCAACGAGAGGTTGTGAAATCCGGTTGCAATCTAAGCGCTTGCAACCGATAGCGGCGAGCCAGCTCCATTTGCCCGGCCATGGCCGCGGCGGCGGCCATCAGGCGATAGGCAGGTTCCGGATTGCGCATCTGGCCGAGGTTGACCAGCGCCTCCTCGAAGCGCCCGCGAAAGAAGTTAATGCCGCCCAGCGTCCACAGGTACTCGTCGGGAGGGATCGGATTGAGCCGCATGGCCGCCTCGATCTTGTCCTGGGCCTCGCGGTGGTTGGAGTTGTGGGCCAGGGTGTCGGCATAGTCGGCGAGGATGTCGGCATGGTTCGGCGCCAGTTCGGCGGCCGTCGACATGTGGACGAGCGCCTGGTCGAGGTCACGGTCGAACAGCGCGACGCGGCCCAGCTCGCGATAGGCCGTGCCGTCATTGGGGTCGATCGACACGGCGCGCTCGGCATGCAGCTTCGCCTTGTCGAGCAGGGCCTTGTCCGAGCCTGAGCGCAGCACCCATTCCACCACATAGGAGCGGGCCAGCGCACTCTCGATCGATGCCTGTTCGGGTTCGATATCACGGGCGATGCGCAGCGACTTGCGGCCGCGCCGGATCTTGGGCAGATCGAAAGTCCTGAGGTTCTGCCGCCCGGCGAGGTAATGCGAATAGGCATTGGCATCGCGCAGGGTGCGCTCGCGCTGCAGCTCGGCCGTCTCGATCGATTCGGCGAGAGCGCGCGCCACGCCGTTGGTGAAGTCCCAATAGCGCTCCGGGGCGGTCAGCGCCGAAAAGGCGAACTTGTCGGCCCAGACGATCTCGCGTCCGGCGGCACGCACCAGGCGGATGGCGAGAGACAGCCCGTCGCCGGCGAAATGCGGGGCGATGCGGCTTTCGACGGCGTAATCGATCTGGTGCGCCCGCACCTCATCGAGCGCGGTGAACGGATCGAGCTGCCAGGCGGTGTGCGGGGCGATCACCGACAGCGTCTTCAGCCGGGACAGGCCGATGGTCACGTCCTCCACCAGCGCCGGCGCCAGGTGCTTGGGAATGCTCGCTTGCTTGAAATCCTGCAGCGGCGGCAGCAGTACGACGCGCGGCACGAAGCTCACGCGGGCGCGGTCTTCGTCGCCGGTCGGCCGACGGCGCTCTATGCCCCTCGGCTGTGCGGGAGTTGCGGCATCTCCTTCGGCCCCGAACAGGTCGGCGGTTTCCGCCGCCGGCTCCATGCCAAGGCCATGTCGCAGCCGGTTGCGGAACGCCGCGAAGGCGGCGCGGGCGCCGCTCTCGTTGTTCTCGGAGCGGAACAGTTCGACCGTGGCGCGGCACACCACGTCGGAATAGGGCAGGCGCTCGGCGAGGCGGAACAGCGCCGCATGGGCGCCGCGACCGCCGATGCGCAGCGCAGCTTCGGTCGCCTGGGTGGCGAACTGATTCTCGATGCGAGTGCGTTCGAGCGCCACCCATTGATCGAACTCGTTGCCGACGCCGCTGATGCCCGCCAAGAGTTCGCCGCGATAAAGTCCGATCAGCCGCTCGAGTTCTGACGCGTCTTCGGCACTGCGGACCCGGCCGATCTCGCGCAGATCGAGCACCACGTCTCGATTGAGCTCTATTTCAGTGGCGTCGGCGTCGAACAAGTCGAACCCGTATTTGCCCTCGAGTTCACGCGTATGCAGCAGGGTTTGCCGCAAATTGGTCATCGCCTGTTCGGCGGTGCTGCTTTCCCAGGTCCGCTCTGCCAAAGCCGACCGTCGCGCCCGGTTGGAAAAGTCAAGATACAGCACAGCTGCAAGGGCATAGGCCTTTTGGCGCAGCTTTACTGCCGAACCATCCGCCAAGCGGAGGACCGGGGTCCCCAAAAGCTGCAGGGTGACCGTTTCACGCATAGAAGTGATCGGCATTGCTCAGTTGATCCGACGAAATTGGTGGAAGTTTACTTGACGAAGTAAAGGGCAAAGCGTAGCGACGTAACGGCTAGATAACGCGTTGAAGTAAGCTACCCATGCGCGAAGCGCTAGCATAATAACTGCGAGGAGGCGCGGAGGGTGGGCCGCAGTGTCCCGCATATAGGACCCGAAACCTAGGCAACAATATCGAGGGACGAATGGAATCAGGAACATCGAACTTGGCTGCAGCAGCAATCGCGGACGCCAGAGGTTCCCAACTCATCGAACTGAGCGCCGACATCGTCAGCGCCTATGTGAGTCATAACGCACTGAGCGCCAGCGACATTCCCAAGTTGATCGCTACCGTGCATGCAACGCTGAGTGGCCTGGGCGGTGCGCCCGAGCCGGAAGCAGTGGTGGAGCTCAGGCCGGCAGTTCCGGTGAAGAAATCGATTACGCCGGACTACTTGATCTGCCTGGAAGATGGTAAGAAATTCAAGTCGTTGAAGCGGCACCTCAGGACCGAATACGACATGTCGCCGGAGGAGTATCGGGCGAAGTGGGGTCTGCCGGTGGATTATCCGATGGTGGCGCCGACCTACTCGGAGGCGCGTTCGCGCCTCGCCAAGACCATTGGTCTCGGCCGCAAGCCCAAAGCGACGGCAGCCCGCGGGCGCGCCAAGATCGTTTCCTGACATCACCGGCGAGAGACTACACAAAACCGGCGCTTTGTGCGCCGGTTTTCGTTCCGTGGATTCGCGTTGGCGCGAACCCCCGGCAATCAAAAACTGCCCCCTCCGCTTGGTGGGGGAGGGGGCAGCAGGGCACAGGACCCGAATTTCCTATGCATCATACCTTTTAGGCCCGGCTTCGTGACGCCGGCGTTATGCACGCTGTCAGCCAGATGTCAGCCGGCGCCCTTATCGTTCGATGCAGATGGCGACGCCCTGGCCGCCACCGATACAAAGCGTGGCGAGGCCGCGCCGGGCATTGCGCCGCTGCATCTCGTGCAGCAGCGTGACCACGACGCGGCAGCCGGAAGCGCCGATCGGGTGGCCGAGCGCAATGGCGCCGCCATTGACGTTGAGCCGCTCGAGGTCCCAATCCATCACCTTGATCACAGCAAGCGCCTGCGCTGCGAAGGCTTCGTTGAGCTCGATCAGATCGAGATCGGCCGAGCGCCAGCCGACCTTGTCCAGCGCGCGCTGCGCTGCCGTCGCGGCGCCCAGCCCCATCTCCATCGGCTCCAGCGCAGCCGAGGCGCAGGCGGCGATGCGTCCAAGTGAGGTGAGCCCCAGTTGAACCGCCCTCGCCTCCGAGGCCAGCAGCACCGAGGCCGCGCCGTCGTTGAGGCTGGCAGCGTTGCCGGCGGTCACGCTGCCCGCGGCGTCGAAGGCCGGCTTCAGCTTCGTGAGCGCCGCCAGGGTGCTGTCGGCGCGGGGCTGCTCGTCGACGCCAACGTGCCGGGTCTGGGGTCGCTCAGTGATGGTCACCGGTGCGATCTCGCGCTCGAACCGGCCGGCGGCGGCCGCAGCGACGGCCTTCTGGTGCGAGGCCAGCGCGAAGCTGTCCTGCGCCTCACGACTGATGCCGAACCTTGTCGCCAGCCGCTCGGCGGTGATCCCCATGGCGACGTGGTTGAAGGCGTCGACGAGACCATCGACCATGATGCTGTCGACGGCCGCGATGTCGCCCAGCTTGCTGGCGCGGCGTCCGGCGAGCAGGTGCGGTGCCTGCGTCATGCTTTCCTGGCCACCGGCGACGATCAACTCGGCATCGTCCGCGCCGATCGCCTGTGCACCCAGGTGAATGGCCTTCAGCCCGGAACCGCAGACCTTGTTGACGGTGAAGGCCGGCACGCCGATCGGCAGGCCAGCTTCGAGTGCCGTCTGGCGGGCCGGGTTCATGCCGGCGCCTGCCGTCAGCACCTGGCCGATGATCACCTCATCGATGGCGGCAGGATCGACGCCGCTGTCGGCCAGCAATCGCCGCACGGCGACGGCGCCCAGTTCGGTCGCGCTGAGCTCGGCGAAGCTGCCGACGAAGCGTCCGATCGGGGTACGGCGGGCCGCGACGATGTGAACGGGGTTGGTCATGTGCTGAGCTCCGCGAGGTTCTCGAACAGCTTCAGGGCTTCTGGGTTGGCGAGCCCCTCGACATTGCGGACCGGACGACCATGCACCACGTCGCGCACCGCCAGTTCGGTCAGCTTGCCTGAACGGGTACGGGGCAGGTCGGCCACGGCAATCAGCTTGGCCGGCACATGGCGTGGACTGGCGCCGCTGCGGATGGCGTGGCGGATCCTGAGCCTGAGGGCCTCGTCGAGTACTGTCCCAGGCGCCAGCTTGACGAACAGCACCACCCGAGTGTCGTTTTCCCATTCCTGGCCAATGCAGAGCGCGCTGTCGACTTCGGGCAGTTCTTCCACAACCGCATAGATTTCGGCGGTGCCGATGCGCACGCCGCCGGGGTTGAGCGTCGCATCGGAGCGGCCATGGATCATGATGCCCTGGTGCGCGGTCGGTTCGGCATAATCGCCATGGGCCCAAACGCCCGGAAACCGCGAGAAATAGGCGGCGCGATAGCGCGAGCCGTCCGGATCGTTCCAGAAGCCGAGCGGCATCGAGGGGAAGGGCGCCCGGCATACCAGCTCGCCTTTGCCGGTGGCTATCTGCACCCCGTTCTCGTCGAACACGTCGACGGCGAGGCCGAGCCCCGGTGCCTGGATCTCGCCGCGCCATACCGGCAGGGTCGGCACGCCGAGCACAAAGCACGAGACGATGTCGGTGCCGCCCGAGATCGAGGCGAGATGCACGTCGGCCTTCACGTTGGCATAGACGTAGTCGAAGCAATCCGCCGCCAGCGGCGAACCGGTGGAGAGGATGGCGCGTACCGAGGTGAGATCATGCGTCTCGATCGGCTTCAGCGCGAGCTTGCGCACTGAGTCGAGGTAGCGCGCCGACGTGCCGAACAGGGTGAAGCGCTCCTGTTCCGCATAATCGAACAGTTGCACCGGTGCGGGGTGGAAGGGCGAGCCATCATAGAGGCAAAGCGTTGCGCCGCAGGCCAGCGCCGAGGCCAGCCAGTTCCACATCATCCAGCCGCAGGTGGTGAAGTAGAATACCCGGTCGCCCTCGTGCACGTCGCAGTGCAGCCGGTGTTCCTTCAAATGCTGCAGCAGCGTGCCGCCGGCCGAGTGGACGATGCATTTTGGTTTGCCGGTGGTGCCGGACGAGAACAGGATGAACAGCGGGTGGTTGAATGGCAGTCGCGCGAAGCGCACCGGTTCGGCGGAGAAGGGCGCGAGGAAGGATTCCAGCGTCACGCCTCCATCGATGCGCGCCGCGCTGTCGGTGGCACGGCCGAGCAGGTCGATCACCACGGTCCGGGCCGGCGCCAGTGCCGCCGCCACCTCGGCAATGGTCGGGCCGATATCGATGAGCTTGCCGTTATATTTGTAGCCATCAACCGTGACGAACAGCTTTGGGCTGATCTGGGCGAAGCGGTCGAGCACGCCGCGCGGCCCGAAATCCGGAGAGCAGGACGACCACACCGCGCCGATCGATGCGGTTGCCAGCATCATCGCCACGGTCTCGGGCATGTTGGGCAACATCCCGGCGACGCGGTCGCCCTGGCCGATGCCGAGCCCCAGCAGCGCCTGCTGCATGCGGGACACCGTCTGGTGCAGCTCGTCCCAGCTCCAGCTCCGGCGCGCGCCGGCCTCGTCACGGAAGACAACGGCATCGGTCCGCCCCTCGAGCCGCAGCAGGTTCTCGGCGAAGTTCAGCGTCGCATCGGGCAGGAACCGCGCACCGGGCATCAGCTCGCCATCGATGACCTGCCGCTCGCCCTTGTCGCCGATTACGCCGCAGAAATCCCACACGGCGCTCCAGAACGCACCGCGCTCGGTAATCGACCAGCGGTGCAGCCCCCGGTAATCGTCGGGCGCGCAGCCGTGGCTGGCGCGGGTCCGTTCACTGAACTGCCACAGCAAGGTGGCGCGCTGGCGCGCCGGATCCATCTGCCAGAGAATTTCACCCTCCCGTTTTGAGGCGACGCTATTGCTTGTGCCGTCTCGACAAGGAGTCGTATTTCTACTCTATGCACCCTCTCCCTCCCCGTCTTGGCAAGGTCGACCCCGGTGCGGCAGGCTTCGGCTACTCGCTCGCCGATATTCCGGTGCCCATCGTGTTCGCCGCCCATCGCATCATCAGGGACTGCAACGCCCCGTTCGCGGCGCTGTTCGGCTATGACCGCGCCGAGATGCTCGGCGCCAGTTTCCGGCAGCTGTACCAGGATGTCGGCGACTTCGTGCGAGTGGGCGAGCTGTGGCGCAGCCACCTCGCCGCGGGAGCCATCTATTTCGACGAGCGGGTAATGCGCCGCAAGGATGGCAGCACGCTGTGGTGCCGCGTGCATGGCCGCTCCAATACGCCGGACGACCCGTTTGCCGAGGCGATCTACTGCTTCGAGCCGATGCAGCGCGGCATCCTGCCGACCGAGCACGTGCTCACCGGCCGGCAGCGCCAGATCCTGATGCTGGTGGCGCAGGGCCGCACCAGCGGCGAAATCGCCGTCGAGCTAACGCTGTCGCGACGGACGGTCGAGGCGCATCGCGCCCGGCTGATGAAGACCATCGGGGTGCGTAACGGCGCCGAGCTGATGGCGTGGTTCAACGAGAGGGAAGGCTGATGGCCGAACAGAAGACGGCGCTGGTCACCGGCGCATTGGGCGGCATCGGCTCGGCCATCTCGGCGCGGCTCAGTGCCGACGGGTTCCGCGTCGCCCGGCACGACGTGGTCGAGCGCGTGGCCGATGACTATTTCCGCACCGATCTCACAGAGGAGGGGGCTGGGGAGCAACTGGTTGCCGAGGTCGTCGCCCGTTATGGCCGGCTCGACGTGCTGGTCAATAATGCCGGCGCGCAGAAGGTTTCCGCCATCGCCGAGTTTGCCCGCGCCGACTGGGATCTGGTGCGCAGCCTCAGCCTCGATGCCTCGTTCGAGTGCATCAAGGCGGCAGTGCCGGGCATGGTCAAGCGCGGCTGGGGCCGCATCATCAACATTGCCTCGGCACACGGGCTGGTCGCCTCGCCATTCAAATCCGCCTACGTCGCCGCCAAGCACGGCCTCGTCGGCCTGACCAAGAGCGTGGCGCTGGAAGTGGCGGAAGCCGGCGTCACCGCCAACGCCATCTGCCCCGGCTATGTCCGTACCCCACTGGTCGAAAAGCAGATCGAGGATCAGATGCAGGTGCACGGCCTCGGCCGCGACGCAGTGATCCGCGAGATCATGCTGGCTTCGCAGCCGACGCGCCGGTTCGTCGAGGCGGAGGAAGTGGCGGGGTTGGCGGGGTATCTGGCCAGCGATGCGGCGCGCTCGATCACGGGGACGACGATTGCGATCGATGGCGGGTGGACGGCGCGGTAGGCGCAGATGGTGCAGTCGGATTCCCTCCCCCGCAAGCGGGAGAGGGTGCGCCGACTGCGCGCTCATTTGGACGAGATCACCACCCCGGCATAGCTGCGTGCCGCGATGCCGGTACACAGCCCGTGCCACTCGCAGCCGATACAGGCGGCGCGGGTGCGGCCGGTGGTGAAAGCTTCGCGCATCTGCTTCAGGACCGCTGGCTCGAGCACCACCGACCTGCCCAACTGCGGCGGCGTCTCGAGCAACTCGCCGAGATCGCGCAGCGCCAGCCGGTCGCGTTCGATGACGCTGTCGCGGTGGCAGTGCGGATCGGCATCAGCAAGCAGCGGGGCGCAGATATCGTCCGGCCCGGCGACGATCAGCAAGTCTTCGCCAGCGCCGATGCGGGCGGCGATGGCGTCGTAGTTGGCGGTGAACGCCGCATTGTACCCCTTGCCGACATAGGTCAGCAGGCAGAGCAGGTGATGCGGGCGCAGCCTGATCGTCATCAGGCAGCACGGGTCTTGCCGCGCGCCAGCAGCGCCAGCAGAGCGGCGCCGAGTACCGATTTCAGCACGCCGCCGACGAGGAACGGCGCGACGCCGCTGGTCCAGGCGACTTCGGCGCCGAACAGCGTGGCGAGCCACGCGGCGCCGAGCCCGAGGCAAAGCGCATTGCCGAGCAGCATGCTGACAAAGGCCAGTGCCGGACGGCGGCCGTTCCAGCCGCGTTCGGCCAGCCAGCCGACGACTGCTCCAGCCACCGGGAAGGCGAACAGGTAACCGGCGGTCGGGCCGACGAAGTGATGTGCGCCCGCTGCGCCGCCCGACAGCACCGGCAGCCCGACGGCGGCCTCGGCGAGCCAGGCGATGATGGTGATGGCGCCGAGCCGCCAGCCATAGAGCGCACCGACCAGCATCACGGCGAAGGTCTGCATGGTCACCGGCACCGGCACCATCGGCACTTCGACATAGGACGAAAGGGTCAGGAACAGCGTGCCAAGCACCACCGCCCCGACCCGCCAGGCGAGCGGACGGCTCTGGAGGTCGAGCGGGCTGAAGGCAGAGGTCAGGGAGGCGGCATTGGACACGAAGGAGCTCCTTGCGAGAAATTATAGATAATCTGTGTTATCTATCGCTAAAGGAGTCCACAGCTCGGCGGGATTTGCAAGGGGCGACGCGCTAAGTTGAGCGGTTCATCCTGCTTTGAGGCAGCGCCCATTGGTGAGTTCGTCACCGCACAGCACCCCAAACCCGTTGTCATCCAGGCGAAGGCCGGGACCCATCCTGTGATGTGGCGGCTCTTGCGCAAGTCCCTCGCCATCTCAGGATGGGCCCCGGCCTCCGCCGGGGTGACACCGTGGGTGGGGAAGCACCTGTGACTGAGCCACCGAAGCAGTGGACCGTCCCCCAGCCAACGACGAGAGAGATCTAGGGCCGAGCAAATGCGGCCACTTTCCTCAGCGCCGGTTTCCGGGCTCCTGGCCGCTCCAGCGGACGTGGCGCGCCAGCACCGAGGCCGCGGTTTCGATCTCGCCGCCGCGCAAGGCGGCGAGGATCGCCATGTGATCGCGATCGGTGGGCGCCTCCCATTCGGCGCGCCAGCCAGAGAACAGGAAGCGGGCGCTGGCGCTGTGCAGATCGTCGATGGTCTTGAGCAGGCGCGGCATGCCGCAAGGACTGATGATCAGCCGGTGAAAGGCCCGGTTCGCCTCCTCCCAGGCCTGCACGTCGCTGGCTTTGTCGCCGGCCTTGCTGATGGCTTCGGCCTCTGCGAGGATCGCCTTGGTCAAATGCGGGCCGGCCTGACGAAGCGCCAGCACTTCGAGCGCCGCGCGCATCTCGGCGACTTCCCGCACTTCCTCGAGGCTGAAACCGGCAACGCGTACGCCGCGTCGCGGTTCGCTCACCACCAACCCCTGTGCCTCGAGCAGGCGGAAGGCCTCGCGCACCGGCACGTGGCTGGCGCCGAATTCTTCGGCGATATGGTCCTGCCGCAGGCGGGTGCCGGGCTCAATGGCGCCAGCGATGATCCGCTCGGCCAGCGCGCGGCTGATCCGGACCGAAACGGGATCGTCTTTGGCGGTGGTCATGATTTTATAGATAATTGATTGGCCGGGGGATGGCTACCGTGCGGATGCCGCTGGAGCCTCAGCGGAGAGCCGAAGCATCCCACCCGGGTTGCCGCCTACGCGGGAATGCTATCGGTAGGTGCCGAAACACCATGTCTCACCGTCACGGAAACCATGAAACCCTACGCGCTGTTGATCGCCCCCGGGCCGGGAATAGCGCCGGGCGGACATTTGCCGAGTATGATCATGCCCAGCACCTCGTCCTTGGTGACGTCGGCGACCCGCGCCGTGCCGACCACCCGGCCGTTCTTCATCACCGTCACGCGGTCGGCGAGGTCGAACACGTCGTGGATGTCGTGGCTGATCAGGAAGATGCCGATGCCCTGGGCCTTGAGCTGCTTGATCAGTTCGCCGACCTGCGCGGTCTCCTGCGGGCCCAGCGCCGCGGTAGGCTCGTCCATGATCAGGATTCGGGCATTGAAGTGGATCGCCCGGGCGATGGCGACCGACTGTCGCTGGCCGCCGGAGAGCGATTTCACCGGTTCCTTGAAGCGGCGGAAATTGGGGTTCAGCCGGCCCATCACCTTGCGGCATTCGGCCTCCATGGCGATGTCGTCGAGCGTGCCCCAGCGGGTGCGCAACTCGCGCCCCAGATAGAGGTTCGCGGCGGCGTCGACGTTATCGGCCAGCGCCAGGGTCTGGTAGATGGTCTCGATGCCGAAGGCCTTGGCGTCGCGCGGATTGGCAATGTCGGCGTCCCGCCCGTCGATGCGGATGGCGCCCGAATCGCGCTTGTAAGCGCCCGACAGCACCTTGATCAGCGTCGATTTGCCGGCGCCGTTGTGGCCGAGCAGGCCTACCACCTCGCCCGGATAGAGATCGATCGAGGCATGGTCGACCGCCTTGATGCCGCCGAAGGCGATCGAGATATCGTCCATCTCGACCAGCGGAGCGGCATGGGAGGCGGTGTCGGCGGAGATGGGCTCGGTGGTCATCTATGCCTCCTTACTTGACGCGACGACGATAGATCTGGTCGACAAATACGGCGAGCACCAGCACGATGCCGACCACGATGTTGGTATAGGCGGAGTCGACGTTGAGCAGCGCCATGCCCGACTGCAGCGACTGCATCAGCAACGCGCCGAGGATCGCGCCATAGATGGTGCCGATGCCGCCGGCCAGCGAGGTGCCGCCGATCACCGCCGCAGCAATCACATAGAGTTCGTTGAGCGTGCCGAGCGCGGTGGTGGCGGCATCGAGGCGGGCCGAAGCGATGATCGCCGAAATGCCGACCAGTGCGCCCATCAGGGTGAACACCATGACGGTGAGCCGCTTGGTGTTGACGCCGGCGAGTTCGGCTGCCTCGGGGTTGCCGCCGGTAGCGAAGACGTAGCGGCCGAAACGGGTGCGGCGGGCGACGAAGGTCATCACCAGGCCCACTGCGAGCATGACCAGCACCGGGATCGGATAGCCGGTCTGGAAGGTCAGGCCGTCCACGCAGCTGACAACCTTGTCCGCCGCCTGGCAGATCGCTTGCCCGGCCTTGTCCTCGACCCCGGGCGGAATGGGAATCTTGTTGTCGAGCGCGAAGCGCTCGGCAACGCGGGGTGGGTAGAGGTAGGAGTTGACCACGGCGGTGGTGCCGAGCACTGCGGCGCAGCCGACGACGACGCTGAGGATTTCGGCCCAGACCGGCTTGGGCTTGAAGTTGAAAGTCAGCCGGCGCCGCCGGCCGGCGACCACCGCAAGGCCGATGCCGATGCAGGCGACGGCGGCCAGCGCCCAACTCCAGACCGGACCGATAGAAGCCGCCGGACCGTTGCCGCCGATCAGCTTGAAGGTCTTGTCCATCGGCGCGACGGTAACGCCGCTGGCAATGAGGAAAGCGGCGCCGCTGAAGGCGATCAACCCGCCCAGCGTGACGATGAAGCTCGGAATCTGGCCGTAGGCGATCAGTACGCCATTGAAGGCGCCGATGGCGGCGCCAAGGACGATGGCGAACACCACCGCGATGATCCAGATGGCGGGATGGCCGACGCCGAGCATGGGGCCCAGTTCGAATACCTGCAGCACGCCGGTCGCCACCGCGACGACGCTCAGCATCGAACCCACCGACAGGTCGATCTGACGCAGGACGATGACCAGCACCATGCCGGTGGTCATCACCGCGATCACCGAGGTCTGGACCAGGAGGATCCAGAGGTTGCGCGAGGTGAGGAAGGAGCCGCCGAACAGGCCGCCGCCGCCGGGCCGGAGGATCGAACTGATGATGTCGAAGCCGACCCAGATCACCAGCATGGCGGCAAGCATGCCGAGCATGCGCGTATCGATCTCGGCGGCGCGGATCAGCCGCGTCAGCAGGCCTTCATTGCTGGCCGCGGGGCCGCCGGTGTTTGATTGCTCAGTCATGCCCCATCCTCCAGCCGATCGTTGCGGCCGCGGTCAGCGAGGCCTGGCCCCGCCATAAATCCCGGCGCCATTCGCATGCGCCGAACGAGAAGGCCGCGCCACCGATGAGGCGACGCGGCCGGTAAGCATCAGGTCAGGTCCGACCGATCAGTTGCAGGCCGGGACCGTGCCGGCGGCGACGCCGGCGCAGGCCTGTTCCTTGGTGATGTGGCCGGCATCGATCGCCACTTGGATGTTTTCCTTGGTGATCGGGGTCGGGGCGAGCAGGATGGCATTCATCTCGACGCCATTCTTGCCGCCGCTGAACTTGGCAACGCCCTGGATCGCCGTCGGGTCGGTGCCGTCGGCCAAGGCGATCGCCGCATTGGCGGCAGTGGTGCCGAGGTCGATTGAGTTCTTCCAGATCGACACCAGCTGGGTGCCGAGCGCCACGCGGTTGATGGCGGCGAGGTCGCCATCCTGGCCGGTGACCGGAACCGAGCCGGCCATGCCCTGCGCATCAAGGGCGGCGACGACACCCGAAGCCATGCCGTCGTTCTCGGACAGCACGGCATCGACGCCGTTATTGGTGGAGGTCAGGCACTGCTCCATGTTCTTTTGGGCATTGTCCGGCTTCCAGCCATCGGTGAAGGTCTCGCAGACATTGGTGACCTTGCCGCTGGCGAGGGCGTCCTTGAGTACTTCCTGCATTCCCTGGAACAGGAAAGTAGCGTTTGGATCGCCCTTGTCGCCCTTGATGAAGGCGTAGCGGCCCTCGGGTTTCACCTTCAGCGTTTCCTCGGCCATGATGCGGCCGACGCCGACATTGTCGAAGGTGATGTAAAGCGCGTTCGGATCCTCGAACTGCACGTCATAGGCGATCGACTTGATGCCGGCGTCGCTGATCTTCTGGATCGAGGGCAGGATCGCGTCGGAGTCGTAGGCGACCACGAGGATCACGTCCGGCTTCTGCGAGATCAGGCTCTCGATATCGGCGGCCTGCTTCTGCGCCGAGCCCTGCGCGTCGGTCGACAGGTAGGTGTCGCCGGCGGCCTCGACCACCTTCTTGATCGCCGCTTCGTCGGTCTTCCAGCGCTCTTCCTGGAAGGTCTTCCAGGACACGGCGATGGTCTTGCCTGCGGCCATGACCGCAGTAGAGCTGGCGCTGATCAGCACAGCACCGGCAAGCAGCGTTAGAATCTTGAATTTCATTGCAGAGCCCTCCCAGACCCCGTGCGGAACCCTCGGCGCACTTTGCGACCACTGACCAGACAAACCACGCCGTCGTTCCGCAGCTTGTTGTGTCGATTTGCCTGTGAGGTACGCACACGGACGCTGCATCAGCCTCACGGGCAAGTCAATCTGCATCCCGCCGGTCGCGGATATTTATGCAGCTTTCCGTCAATCCCGACTTTTGGCTGAGGCATTGACCAACAGGCATTTGCCAGTTGAAATAGAACGCACAGGAGGACGGCACGGCGAGGGAACAGCCGGCCGGAACTTTGGGGGAATCATGCGAGGTCACCGGCTTGCCGCGTTTGGCGCGGCGGTGCTGTTGTGGTGCGCGGCGAGCCTGGGGGCGCTCGCCGAAGCGCGCCCGGCGCCCGGCGCCATCCTCAGGGATTGGTACTATCTGATGAACGAACTGGTCCGGCATACGGCGACCTACTCGCCGCCGGTCGCCAGCCGGTCGTTCGCCTATCTGGGGATCACTGCCTTCGAAGCGGCAGTGGGCGGTTCGGACAAGCTCACGTCGCTGGTCGGCCAGTTGCATGGCCTCGAGCAGTTGCCACAGCGTGAAGCCGGGGTCAGTTACGACGAAACGGTGGTGATCAGCGCCGCCATGTCGGACGCCATCGTCTTCTATTTCGGCAATACCGGGCCCACCGGCCAGCGGGCGATCAACCGGGCGCAGAGCAAGTGGCGGGCGCTGGCCGTCGAAGGCGTGCCCGAGGACGTGGTCATGCGCAGCGAGGCGTTCGGCAAGGCGATGGCGGCGGCGATCTTTGCCTGGTCGCAGAACGACGGCGGCGCCACCGTGCCGAACATGGGGTTCCCTTACGAGTACGAATTGCCCAAGGGCGACGACAAATGGGTTCCCACCAACGTGATCAGCCAGCAACAGCTGCCGTTGTTGCCGCAATGGGGCAACAACCGCACTTTTGCGACGCCTGACGGCGCCGCCTGCCCGACTGCCGGCAACCCGGCTTACAGTACCGACCCCGGTTCGGAGTTCTACAAGGAGGCTGACGAAGTCTACCAGGTGGTGAGGAACGCCACGCCGGAACAGGCGGCGATCGCCCGTTTCTGGTCGGATGACCCGATGCTGTCGATGACCCCGCCCGGGCACTGGATTTCGATCGCGCTGCAGGTGGCCGAGCGCGCCGACCTGTCGCTGGACGACAATGTCGACCTGCTTGCCCGCATGGGAATTGCCATGTCCGATGCCTTTGTCGGGTGCTGGCACGCCAAGTTCGTCTACAATCTGGTGCGGCCGATCACCTACATCAAAAAGGTGATCGATCCGAAGTGGGAGCCGATCCTCAACACGCCGCCTTTTCCGGAATATCCCAGCGGGCACAGCACGGTGTCCGGCGCCATGGACGCTGTGATGACCGCCTTTTTCGGCGAGAACTATGCGTTCGAGGACAAGACCGGGTCGCCCGACGGCCGGAACCCCCGCAAATACGCCAGCTTCCACGAGGCGGCCGAAGAGGCCGGCATCTCACGCCTCTATGGCGGCATTCACTTCCGCTCCGCCATCGCCGACGGCCTGGTGCAGGGCCGCTGCATTGCCGCCTACACCATCGCGCTCAAGACGAGGAAGTAGGACCATGCGCACCACGCACAGTTTTGCTGTCGCCCTGCTGCTCGGCGGCTTCGGCCTCGCTCAGCCGGGACTGGCGCAGGCGCCGGCAGTGCCGCTGTTCGTCGACGAAACCGCCGCCTCGGGGATTACCACCAGCTATGATGGCGACTGGTTCTACATCGTCGGCGGCGGCGTCGCCGCGTTCGACTGCAACGATGACAGCTATGCCGACATCGTGCTGCCGGGCGGCGAGTCCAAGGCGCAGCTCTATGTCAACACCAGCAGCAAAGGCGGCAGCCTGAGCTTTGTGCCGCAGGAGAGCGGGCTGGAACTCGACAGCGTCAGCGGGCTCTACCCGGCCGACATCGACAGCGACGGCATCACTGATCTCGTGGTGTTGCGGGTCGGCGAGAACGTGGTGATGCGCGGACTGGGCGCCTGCAAATTCGAGCGCGCCAACGAGGCCTGGGGCTTTGACGGCGGCGACGCCTGGACCGCTTCAGCGGCGCTGAGCTTCGAACGCGGATCGAGTTGGCCGACCATCGCAGTGGGCAACTATATCGACCGCAACGAGGATATCTCGCCCTGGGGATCGTGCACCGACAACTGGCTGCATCGACCGGGAGGGGCCGGCAAGTTCGCCGCGCCCTTGCCGCTGAAACCGAGCTTCTGCGCCCTTTCGATGCTGTTCACCGACTGGGACAAATCGGGGACACCGAGCCTGCGCGTCTCCAATGATCGCGAGTATTACGAGGGTGGCCAGGAGCAGATGTGGCGGATCCTGCCCGGCGCCGAGCCCAGGCTGCTGACCCCGGCCGATGGCTGGAAGGTGCTGCGCATCTGGGGCATGGGGATTGCCAGCTACGACCTCGATGGTGACGGCTACCCCGAATACTTCCTCACCAGCATGGCCGACAACAAACTGCAGGCGCTGGCCACACCGGGACCGAAGGCGGACTACAAGGATCTCGCCTATGCCAAGGGGGTGACGGCGCATCGGCCCTATACCGGCGACGACCTGCGGCCGAGCACGGCCTGGCACCCGCAATTCGACGACGTCAACAATGACGGTCTGGCCGATCTGTTCGTTGCCAAGGGCAATGTCGACCAGATGCCGGATTTCGCCATGCACGACCCAAACAACCTGCTGCTGCAGGGGGGCGACGGCAAGTTCGTCGAGGCGGGCGACAAGGCAGGCATTGCCAACAATGGCAATTCCCGCGGCGCGGCCCTGGTCGATTTCAACATGGATGGGCTGCTCGACCTCGCGGTGGTCAACCGCCGCAGCGGTGCGCAGGTCTGGCGCAATACCGGCACCGAGGGTGGGGGTAACTGGATCGAGCTGGAGGTGAGACAGGCGGCGCCCAATGAGGATGCGATCGGCGGTTGGCTCGAGGTGAAGCATGGCGACAAGGTGATGCGCCGTGAACTCACGGTGGGCGGTGGCCATGCCGGCGGCCAGCTCGGCTGGGTGCATTTCGGCCTCGGCGGCGAAACCACAACCACTGTCGCGGTGGTCTGGCCCGATGGGACACGCAGCGAATGGCCCAACCTCGCCGCCGGCGGCTTTTACGTGCTGGAGCGCGACAAGCCCGCCAGCCCGTTCAGTCCGCGCGATTGAGCCCGGCGGCGATCATGGTCTTCGCCAGATGGCTCGCGGCAGCGGCCCTGATGTTCGGGCTGCTCGCCACCGGAGCAGTGGCCGGTGAGGCGGAGGGGATGCTCGCCTATCAGCGGGGTGAGTTTGACGCCGCGATGCGCGAACTGAAGCCTGCCGCGGCGGCCGGCAGCGTGCGGGCGCAAACGACTGTCGGGTTCATGTATGCGACGGGCAAAGGGGTGGCGCAGGATGCCGCGGAGGCGATGCGGTGGCTCGGCCTCGCCGCGGCCAGGGGCGATGCCGAAGCGCAGTACAATCTCGGCTACCTCCACGACGCCGGCCTCGGGGTGACGAGAAACCCGGCCGAAGCGGTCAAATGGTACCGGCTGGCAGCGGAACAGGGCCGCGCCGATGCCCGCTACAATCTCGGCGCCATCCTCAAGGATGGTGGTGAAGGCGTGCCGCGGGATCATACCGAGGCGGCCAAGTGGTTCCGGCTCGCCGCCGATCAGGGCGATGCCTATGCCCAGCTGGCGCTCGGGCTGCTCTACCTCAGCGGCAACGGCGTGGCGCAGGATTTTGCCGCGGCAGTGCACTGGGTGCGCCAGGCCGCCGACCAGGGCTATCCGGCGGCCCAGTTCAACCTCGCGCGCATGTATTTCGAGGGGCACGGAGTGGCGCGCGACGAGGCCGAGGCGGTGCGGTTGTTCGAGCTGGCGGCCGGGCAGGGCTATGCCCCGGCGCAGTTCAATGTCGGCATCTCCTACCACACCGGGCGCGGCGTCGCCCCAGACGACGTCGAGGCGGCCAAATGGTTCAAGCTGGCCGCCGACCAGGGCCATGCCGCGGCACAGGCCAATCTCGCGATGCTCTACGACCACGGCCAGGGCCTGCCGCAGGACGACCAGCAGGCGGTGTTCTGGTACGGGCTGGCCGCCAACCAGGGCGATGTCTACGGTCAGTACGGGCTCGGCGCCATGTATCGGAACGGCTACGGCGTCGGGCAGGACGATGTCATGGCCTATATGTGGACCAGTCTCGCGGCGCAGTATGGCCTGCCGATCGCGGTGAAGGACCTCGACACCCTGACGGCGCGGATGAGCCCGGCCGAAATCGAACAGGCCCGGGCCCTCGCCATCGCCTGGGTGCGGCGCTCGCGGGCTTCGCCCTGACGACTGCGGGTCAGAACGAAGAACCGCCGGTGGCCGAGCGGCAGGAAGTGGAAGTTGGGCGCCAGCATGTTGTTGGCGAAACAGCCGTTGCCGTAATGGGCCGCCTGCTCGGCGATTTCGGGAGTGCGGATCGAACCGTGCCAGACGAAGGGGGCAGGTCGTCGAGCAGTCGCGGGATGGCGATTAAGCCCCGCGAACGCGCCGTGCCGTTGCCGGCGGGGCCGCGCCAACGCTGCTGCGAAACGACGCCCTTCCCCGCGCGAGCCCTCGCATCGAGGGTTGCGGGGGCAGTGGCTACGCCGGCATGGCCATCGCGATGTCGGGCAAGCCATGTTCGAGCGCCAGCGCCGCCTCTATGAGGCTGCGGGTGTAGGCATGAGCTGGCGCCCGGAAAACGTCGCGGGTCGCGCCGGTTTCCACCGCCTCGCCGTCTTTCATGACGACGACGCGCTGGCACAGGCCCGCCACCACCGCCAGGTCGTGACTGATGAAGATGAGGCTGAGGCCGCGCCGCTTCTGCAGCTGGCGCAGCAACTCCAGCACCTGGGCCTGGATCGTCACATCCAGCGCCGAGACGATCTCGTCGCAGATCAGCAGTTCCGGCGATACCGCCAGGGCTCGCGCGATGTTGATCCGTTGCCGCTGCCCGCCCGACAGTTCGCGCGGCAGCCGGTTGCGATGCTCCTCGTCGAGGCCCACCTCCTCGAGCAGGGCGGCGACCCGTTTCCGCCGCTCGCCGGCGGGCAAGCCGGCAATCGCCATCGGTTCGCCCACGGCCTGTGCCACGGTCATCCGCGGGTTCAACGCGCCGTAGGAATCCTGGAAGATGTACTGGATGCGGGCCCGCTCGGCACGTCCCATCCGCCAGGGGTCGAGCGGCGCCGCGCCGAAACTGAAGCGGCCCGCCTCGTGCCGCAACAACCCGACAAGGGTCTTTGCCAGCGTGCTCTTGCCGCTGCCGCTCTCGCCGAGGATGCCGAGCGCCTCGCCCTTGGTCACGCTGAGGTCGATGCCGCGCACCGCCATGATGCGCGGACTGAACAGCCGTGGGCCGGGATAGCTGACACTCAGCGCCTTAACCTCCAGCAACGGGCTGGCGGGCGGCAGCAGCGCAACGCTGTCGGACAGCAGCGGTCGGCTCTCGATCAGCGCCCGGGAGTAATCGGTACGGGGCCGCCGCAGCACCTCCGCCGTCGGCCCGGCCTCGACCATCCGCCCGTGCCGCAGCACCACCACATCGTCGGCCTGGCGCGCCACCACCCCCAGATCATGGGTAATCAGCAGCATGGCGAGGTCGCGCGTACGGCGCAGTCGGTCGAGCAGATCGAGGATCTGCCGCTGCACGGTCATGTCGAGCGCCGTCGTCGGCTCATCGGCGATGATCAGTTCAGGATCGCCGGCCAGGGCCGTGGCGATCACCACGCGCTGCTGCTGCCCGCCGGACAGTTCGTGGGGAAAGCGATGCTCGGCATCCGCGACGGCGTCGAGCCCGACCTCACCCAGCAACCGTTGCACCCGCACAGCGCGCGCCGGACCATCCAGCCCGCGGGGCAAGGCTTCGCGCAACTGGTCACCGATACTCATCAGCGGATCGAGCGCCGCCGCAGGGTCCTGGAACACCACGCCGATGCGGCGGCCGCGCAACTGCCGCAGGCCTGCCTCGCCCTGCGCCAAGAAGTCGATGCCGTCAAAGCTGGCGCGGCCGGCGACGGTGATGTTGGCCCCGGCCGGCGCCAGGCCGATCAGCGACATTGCCGTCATCGACTTGCCCGACCCGGACTCGCCGACGAGGCCGAGCGTCCGGCCGCGCGCGATGCCGAACGACACGCCGGACACGGCGCGGACCTCGCCGGCGCGCGTCGAGATCGTCACGTGCAGGTTTTCGACGCTGAGCAGGGGAATGGTCATGTCGTCCTCAGGCGGGGGTTGACGAGTTTGCGCAGGATGTCGGTGACGAAGTTGGCGAAGATCACCGCAAAGCCCAGCCAGATGATCACCGCCTGGACCACCGCGTAGTCGCGCCCCTGGATGGCCTGGAGCGTCAGGGTGCCGAGGCCGGGCAGGCCGAACACCACTTCCATGGTGATGGCCCCGGTGAACACGCCTGCCAGCATCAGGCCGATGAGGGCGATCGACACGGTCAGCGCATTGGGCAGGATGTGACGCAGGATGATGCGGGTGCGCGACAGGCCCTTGGCGCGCGCCGCGCGGACGAACTCGGCGGACTCGTTCTCCCGCATGTCCTCGTACAGAGCCTTGGCGAGCGAGCCGGCGGTGTCGATGCCGAGGATCAATGCCGGCACGAAGAAGTTGCCGATCGCCGGTATCCAGTCGAGCCACACGGCAAACACGATCAGCGACATGATGCCGATCGAAAAGGTCGGCACGGTGATCGACCAGATGGTGATCACCTCCACCACACCCCTCCAAAGCGAGCGTGGGTAGAGCATAGCGAGGACGGGGATGCTTACGCCGAGCACGATGCCAATCCCGAGCGCCGTGGCGCCCAGCAGCATCGTCGAGGGCAGCACGGCGCTCAACAGCTCCCAGATCGGCCGGGCGAAACGGGCTGACTGGCCCAGATCGCCCGAGAGGATCATCAGCGACCAGTCGGCGAACTGCGTCAGCCATGGCTTGTCGAGGCCGAGCTCGGCGCGCATCGCCGATTGCTGCGAGTAAGTCAGCGACCCCTCGATGCCGCGCACGTCGACCACGTCGCCGGGGATCATGCGGATGACGAAGAAGGTGAACACCACGATGCCCAGCGCGATGCCGAGCGCCCGCAGCAGGTCGAGCACGATGCTGCCGGAAAGCCGCAACAGCCGGGAGTTCATGGCAGGGTCCTCTGGTCTGTACGCGACAGGCGCTGGCGCTGGTCGTTGCCGATGACGGCGAGAGCGAAGGTGACGACCGAAAGCGCGATGATCGGGGCGAGGGCGGCGTGAGGCGCCTCCTCGATGTAAGGGGTGGAACTGGCGATCATCCGGCCCCAGCTCGGCAACTCGGACGAGACACCGAGGCCGAGAAAACTCAGCACAGATTCCGAGACGATGCAGCGCGGCAGGATGATGGCGAACTGGGTGATCAGCGCGCCGGCAATATTGGGCAGCACGTGCACGGCGGCGATCCTCAGGCGACCGGCGCCCAGGACCTTGGCGGCCTGCGTATAGGGCTGCGCCATCTGCTGCTGGTAGGTGGCGTGGGTGATCATCGCGAAATTGGGCGCGAACGAAACGCCGAGCGCCAGGATCACCGAGAAGGGCCCGGGCTCGAAGGCGATGATGAAGGCCAGTGCGAACAGGATGCCGGGCAGGGCGCGGATCAGGTCGACGATCCCGAACAGGACGATTTCTGCGGGCCGGCCGATGGCCATGGCGAGGAGCGCCGCGAAGGCTCCGGCGCACAGCGCCACCAGCGCCGCACAGGCACCGTAGAGCAGGCTCAGGCCGGTACCGACCACCAGTCGTGAATAGACGTCCCGGCCGGCATCGTCCGTGCCCAGCAGGTGTCCATCGCCTGGCGGCTCGTTCATTGCCGCGCTGAACATCATCGGGTCATGCGTGGCGATGAAGGGGCCCGCGATGGCGATGGCGAGGGCCACGCCGGCGATGATCCAGGCGCAAAGGGAAAGCGGGCGAAGACCCAGCATGCGCTGGCTGATGGGCCGTGGAATGGCATCGACCGACATGCTGGGTCTCCCGGGACTGTGGTCTTACTTCTCGATCCAGGCGAAGGCGACGCCGCCATCGACGCGGTGGGCCGAGTTGTTGAAGCCGATCGTCATGTCATGCAGCTTGGGGCTGGAGGCATAGGCGGAGGGCTTCTGGCCGAGGCTGAAGGTATAGAGCTTGTCCATCACCCGATTCCACGCCTCGAGGTAGAAGGCGCGGCTCTCATCCAGATTGCCGGTCGAGATCGCCGAGTTGATCAGCGCATCGAGTTCGGGATCCTGGATGCCGCCCCAGAGGCCGGGGTTCGGGCCGTCGCTCATCAGCCGGACGTAACGCAGGAAGATGTCGTTGCGCGCACCCGAGCCGCCCGGGAAGATGTCCCAGTCATATTCCGACAGGGCGCGCTGGTAGCCCAGGTCATCGTATTCCTTCATGTCGACCTTGAAGCCCAGGCCGCGCAGCACCTGCGACAGCATCGGGCCCGAGCGGCTGCCGACCGTCGACACCATGTGCAGGGTGTAGTCCGCCGGGTTGACGCCCGCTTCGGCGAGCAGCGCCTTGGCCTTGTCGACATCGGACTTGTTGTGCGGATCGTCGGCATCGAGGGTCGCGTCGTAAAAGAAGTTGCCCTCACCGACCGGCTGGTTGCCCGGCTTGCCGTAGGAGCCGGCCATGATGGTGCTGAACTCGGCGCGGTCGACGGCCCAGGCCACGGCTTCGCGGGCCTTCACGTTGTCGAAGGGCGGGCGCGGGTTGCGGTTGTTGAACGAAATGAAGTCCCAGCTGGTGCCGCCCTGGAACTCGATGTTAAAGCCTTCCTTCTCCAGCGTTTCGATCTTGTTGAGCGGCACTCCGGCGATCTCGTAGTCGCCGGCACGCAGCGCCAGCGCGGCGTCGGCGACCTCGCGCACATCGAACTCGATGGCGTCGACGTAGGGCTTGCCCTCCATCCAGTAGTCCGGGAACTTCTTGCCGTTGAGCGTCAGCTGCGGCGTCCAGCTGTCGAAGGTAAACGGGCCTGTGCCGATCGGCTGGGTGATGTTGCTGTCCCAACCGGGCGACTCCGGCGCGAGAATCCAGGCCTCGGCGATCAGGTTGAGGAAGGGCGCGAACGGCGTCTTGAGCTTGACGATGAAGGTCTTGTCGTCAGGGGTCTCGAAGCTTTCGACCTTTTCCATGGCGGTGGTCAGCCAGCCAGCTTCCACGGTGTCGCGGATGCGCTCGAAATTGGCGCGCACGTCGCCCGAGGTCATCACCCGACCATTGTGGAATTTCACGCCCTGCCGGATGGCGAACGTGTAGGTCAGGGCATCGTCCGAGACAGTCCAGCTCTCGGCGAGCAGGCCTTTGGGACTGCCGTCCTTGGAGATCGAGGTCAGGGTCTCGGCGAAGGGATGCGGCAGCGAGATGGTGCCGGTATGGCGATGGAAGTCGGTGGTGTCGAGCGTGCCCCACTTGAGGTGCAGCGTGCCGCCATATTCCTGCGCGAAGGCAGGCAGGGCGGCCTGGCCGAGCATCAGCGCGGCAGCAAGCGATAGAAGCAGACGTTTCATCGGAGGGACTCCTGGGTTCAGTCCTGGGGAAGGGGCAGTCCGTCCATGCCGTCCCGGGGGAGGCCCAGGAAGCGCATGACGGTGGGCGCGATGTCGATCAGGCGGCTGACGCCGTGCTCGAGGGTGCCGGCGGCGAACCCGCCGCCATTGGCGATAAGGAAGGGGTGGCACTCGAAATCGCCGAGGCCGCCATGGCTGCCATGGCCCTCCGGCTTGCCCGGCTTCTCATCGCTGACGCACAGCGTCATCAGCCCGGGTACGCCGAAAGGGTTCGGCTCCGCGCTGCGCGCCATGGCGAAGACGATGGCGAGGCCGTTGCCCGGGCGCTGGCCGATCGCCAGCATCTCGTTGCCGGTGAACACCTCCTCGATATAGGGCTGCGCCTCGAGGAAGGCGGCGATGGCGGGGATGCGGCCCCGCGCCCGGTCGGCAACGTAGAGCAGCCCGCTGCCGCCCTGCGGCGCGATCACCACGTCGGTGCTGTCGGGGCCATCCTTGAGGCCAGCTTCGACCAGCCGCGCAGCGACGGCGACGCGCTCGCGCACCGACTCCTGGCCGTGGTCGGAGCCGACGAGAAACAGCACATCTTCGCCCTCGGACCTGAGCGCCTCGACGGCCGCCTCGACCCGCGCGAAGGCGCGGTCGGCGCAGGCAATGGCCTCGAGATGGGTGGGCGAGCCAAGCGGGGCAGCGTGCATGCCAAGGTCGGGATTGGCCAGCCACAGCACAGACAAGCGCGGCCGGCGGCGGGTCAGCACTTCGGTAGCGAACCACTCAGCCAGCGCTTCGTCGCCGGCATAGTCGTGGCTCACCACCGGCGCCTCGTCGAGGCCCAGCACGCTGCCGCCCGGCCCGAACGAGCCGGCGCGGTGCACCACGTGGCCGTAGTGGTCGGGATCCTGGAAATAGGCGGCGCCCGGCGACACGTTCGAGGCGATCACCGCGCCGCCATGCGCGGCCAGCCGCTGCGCCATGGTCGGCACCTCCAGCGTCCGCCCGAAGGCGCTGCGCAGCTTGCCCACGAAAGCCGGATCACCCACGTCGTGCACGCGATGACCGTCGCCGTCGGGCAGACCCATGGTGTTGCCGTGGAGGCCATGGTTGGCCGGCCAGCAACCGGTGGCGATGCTGGTGGCGCTGGCCCGCGTGGCCGACGGGAAGATGGCGCGGTGCCGCATGAAGCGGCGCGAGCGCTGGCCGAAGGCATGGATGTTGGGGCAGGTGTCGGGCCGCACGAAATCGTTGCGATGCCCATCGCAGATCATCAGCACGACACGGCGTTCGGCGCTCACGGTTGCACCCCGTTGATGGTGAAGTCGAAGATGTCGAAGTTGCGCAGCCTCTCGGCCGCCCGCGCCGCGTATGCGGCGGTGAGCGGTCGCGACACGATGAACGGCACGGGCTGCTCGGCCGTGCCGCCATGCGAGCGCAGCCGCCGCCCGGCAAGCGCCGTGAGGTCGTGTTCGGTCGCGGTGGCGCCGAGCGCCACGCCGAGATCGGCCACCACCACCACGTCGGCCTCGCCTTCGGCCGGCAACTCGAAGCGGCTGCAGGCCGCCTCGGCGAGCAGCGCCTCACCGACGCCGTCCAGCGCGGCGACGGCGGCCCGAACGGCCTCCGCATCGAGTGCGGCGTTCTTGATGTAGACCCGGACAAAGCCGCCCAGCGAGGCGTGGTGGCGGACAAACGGGTCGGTGATCGGGCAGATCACGCGGACCGAGCCTTGGCCGAACCGTGCCTCGAGCAGGTCCTGCACGTAGACGACGCGCGGCTTGCCCTCGGCATCGGCCATGTCGTGCATGCCGTGGTCGGCGACGATGCCGACGGTGGCGCCCGCAGCCAGCAAGCGGCCGATGCGGTGGTCCACCGCGGCCATGAACTCAAGGGCGCCAGCCTCTGCGGGAGCAAATTTGTGCTGCACAAAATCCGACAGCGACAGGTAAGCGATCTCAAACCGCGCCTGCTCGAGCAGCGCAACGCCCGCATCGAGCACGAACAGTGACAGATCGGCCGAGTATTTGTCGGGCGCCGTGAGTCCGGCGGCAGCGCCCACCACGTCGGCTGCATGCTCGGGCGCCTCAGCCGAGAGAGCGATGCCCTCATGGTTGCGCGCCAGTGCCCTGAGCAGCTTGTCCTTGGCCGTAACAATGGTCACCGGCACGCCGACGGCCGAAAAGCCGGCAAAGATGGTTTCGGCGCGCATCTGGTGGCCGTCGAGCACCATCACCTCGCGGCCGGTGGCGCGGTCGAGATAGTAGTTCCCGGCCACACCCGTCACGGCAGGCGGTGCGCCGCAGGCAATCGCCACATTGTTTGGGTTGGTGAAGGTCGGCATGGCCGCCTGGGCAACCGAATGGAAGCCTTCGTCCATCATTCGGACGAGGTTTGGAATGACTCCGGCCGCGCGACCGGCGCTCAGATACTCCGGATCGCAGCCATCGAAGCAGATGACCACCACTGGGCGCTGCGGCCGCCGATAGCTTCGCCCATTGACCAGCACGGCCTTTTCGTTGGCCTCCACTGCAAAATCTGTAACCTTCATCGGCGTGTCATTTGGCATGTATATGCTGTCTTGTTTTGATAAATCTTGGCAACGACTAAGTCGTACTAAGAGTATCCGTCATCGCTGCGTGCGAAAATGGAAATTAAAGCGCAGATATGTGAGGAAACGGAACAAGTGAATAGAAAACTGCCACCGCTGAAATCTCTGGTGGCGTTCGAAAGTGTAGTCCGTCTTCAAAGCGTTACACGCGCAGCTGAGGAGCTGTGCGTCACGCACGGAGCAGTCAGCAAGCAAATTGCGACGCTGGAGGCCTGGTTTGGCCGGCCGCTCTTCGACATCAACCGCAAGCAGATGCGGCCCACGGCGGCTGCCATCGACTTTGCCCACAGCGTGGGCGAAGCGCTGGAACAGCTGACGAGTGCCGCCGACACTGCGCGGCACAGCGTCAAGACCCGGCCGCTGCGGGTCATCGCGCCCTCGACCATGGCGACCCGCTGGCTGATCCCGCGCCTGTGGAGCTTTTCGGCCGAGCACCAGGACATCGCCATCCAGGTGCGTCACACCGACAGCAACGAGGAATGGCTGCAAATTCCCTTCGATGTGGCGATCCGCAGCGGCGGCACGCATCCGGCGCCCTACATCGTCCGGCCGCTGTTCGAGGAATCGCTCACCGTCGCCGTCGCCCCGTCGCTGATGGCGGCCACTCCACTATGGCGCCCGGCCGACCTCGGCACTGTGCGCGTCCTCAACGCGGCGACGCGGCCAGGCGAATTGGAACGCTGGCTCGAGCGCGCCGGTGTCGATAGCAGGAGCGTGCGGGTCACCAGCTTCCCGCATTTCTATCTGGCGCTGGAGGCGACCCTTGCTGGCGCGGGCGCCCTGGTCTGCCCACGCATCACGCTGGCCGATCTCGTCGCGCGGCAGAGCCTCGTGGAGCCATGGCCACACCTGACGGTGACGGGGTCGACCTACGCCGCTCTCTGCCGCAGTGAGCTGTCGGTCGATCCGGCGATCGCGTCGTTTCTGGATTGGCTGGAGCGGGTGTCGGGCATCTAGCGGCCGGATTTAGGAACCCCGACTTTAGGACGCTTGACGCGCCGCCGTGATGAGGAGTATCTGCCCGTCCCAGGACACCTTGCCCTAACGCAAGGCTTTCGACCTGGGAGGGTCGCCATGGCTGATATGCCCCTGACTGCGCCGGCAGTGAAACCGGCTAACCCCAATTTTTCGTCGGGTCCCTGCGCCAAACGTCCTGGCTGGACGGTGGATGTGCTCGCCAACGCGCTGGTTGGCCGTTCGCATCGCGCCAAGCCGGCCAAGCAGCGGATCGAGAAAGCCATCGCGCTGACCCGCGAGCTGCTTGAAGTCCCCGATAACTACCTGATCGGCATCGTCCCCGCTTCCGATACCGGCGCAGTCGAGATGGCTCTGTGGTCGATGCTCGGCGCCCGCGGCGTCGACATGCTGGCCTGGGAATCGTTCGGCGAGGGCTGGGTCACCGACGTGCAGAAGCAGCTGAAGCTCGACAATGTGCGGGTGCTGAAGGCGCCGTATGGCGAGCTGCCGAACCTTGCCGAAGTGAATTTCGACAATGACGTGGTGTTCACCTGGAACGGCACCACGTCGGGCGTCCGGGTGCCGAACGCCGACTGGATCCCGGCTGATCGGAAGGGCCTCACCATCTGCGACGCCACCTCGGCGGCGTTCGCGCAGAACCTCGATTTCAAGAAGCTCGATGTGGTGACCTTCTCGTGGCAGAAGGCGCTCGGCGGTGAAGCCGCACACGGCGTGCTGATCCTCTCGCCCCGCGCTGTCGAACGGCTCGAGACCTATAAGCCGGCCTGGCCGCTGCCCAAGCTCTTCCGCATGACCAAGGGCGGCAAGCTCATGGCCGATATCTTCGAGGGCGCCACCATCAACACCGTGTCGATGCTGTGCATCGAAGACGCGGTGGATGCGATGGAGTGGGGCAAGACCGTCGGTGGTTTGAAGGGCATGCAGGCCCGTGCCGATGCCAATGCCAAGGTACTGGCCGACTGGGTTGCCAAATCCGACTGGGCGGCATTCCTCGCCAGGAACGAGGCCGAGCGCTCGAACACCTCGATCTGCCTGGTGATCAAGGACCCCGAGATCACCGCGCTTTCCGATGACGCGCAGGCGGCCTTCGCCAAGGCGATCGTCTCGCGGCTCGACAAGGCCGGCGTCGCCTACGATATCGGCGGCTACCGCGACGCCCCGACGGGCCTTCGCATCTGGGCCGGCTCGACGGTCGACACCGCGAACCTCGCCGCGCTGACCCCGTGGCTCGACTACGCCTTCGCCGCCGAGAAGGCCGCGCTGGCGCAGGCAGCCGCCTAATACGGCAACCGGCAGTCGGCAGTCGGCAGTCGCGATGACTGCCTACGACTGCCGATTGCCGACCTACGACTGCCGTCCCCCGATATTTCCCCCATCACTGGAGCATCCCAATGCCCAAGGTTCTCGTTTCGGACAAGCTGTCGAAGACCGCGGTCCAGATCTTCAAGGACAACAATATCGACGTCGATTACCTGCCCGATCTCGGCAAGGACAAGGACAAGCTGTTCGAGGTGATCGGCCAGTATGATGGCCTTGCCATCCGTTCGGCCACCAAGGTCACCGACAAGATTCTCAGCGCCGCCAAGAATCTGAAGGTGATCGGCCGCGCCGGCATCGGCGTCGACAATGTCGATATCCCGGCCGCCACCAAGGCCGGTATCATCGTGATGAACACCCCGTTCGGCAACTCGATCACTACTGCCGAGCACGCCATCTCGCTGATGCTGTCGCTGGCCCGGCAGATCCCCGAGGCGGACGCCTCGACCAAGGCGTCGAAGTGGGAAAAGAACCGCTTCATGGGCGTCGAAGTCACCAACAAGACCCTCGGCCTGATCGGCGCCGGCAATATCGGCTCGATCGTTGCCGACCGGGCGCTGGGCCTCAGGATGAAGGTGGTGGCGTTCGATCCGTTCCTGACGCCGGAGCGCGCCCAGGCGATCGGGGTCGAGAAGGTGGAACTCGACGAGCTGTTGAAGCGCGCCGATTTCATCACGCTGCACACGCCGCTGATCGATGCAACGCGCAACATCATCAATGCCGAAGCCATCGCCAAGATGAAGGACGGGGTGCGCATCATCAACTGCGCGCGCGGCGGCCTCGTCGATGAGGCGGCGCTCTATGACGCGCTGAAGTCGGGCAAGGTGGCGGGTGCGGCGTTCGACGTGTTCGTCGAGGAGCCGGCGCAGAACAACCCGCTGTTCGAACTCGCCAACTTCATCGCCACGCCGCATCTCGGCGCCTCGACCACCGAAGCGCAGGAGAACGTGGCGCTGCAGGTGGCCGAGCAGATTTCGGCCTATCTCAACACCGGCGAGATCACCAACGCGCTGAACTTCCCTTCGATTTCGGCCGAGGAAGCGCCGCGGCTGACCCCTTGGGTGAAGCTCGCCGAAGCGCTCGGCTCGTTCGCCGGCCAGCTGACCGAGACTTCGATCAAGGGCATCCGGATCGAGTACGAAGGCAATGTCGCAGCGCTCAACACCAAGCCGATGACCGCGGCAGCGATCAACGGCGTGCTGAAGCCGCAGGTGGCAGAAGTGAACATGGTTTCGGCGCCGCAGATCGCCAAGGATCGCGGCATCAATGTCGAGATCATCACCCGCGACCAGCAGGGGGCATATGAAGGCTATATCCGCCTCACCGTGATCACCGAGCGGCAGGAGCGCGGCATTGCCGGCACCATCTTTGCCAACGGCAAGTCGCGCATCATCCAGGTCAAGGGCATCAACATGGATGCCGAGCTGACCCCGTCGATGCTCTATGTCACCAACGAAGACAGGCCGGGCCATATCGGCCGGCTCGGGACGCTCCTGGGCAACCTTGGCATCAACATCGCCAACTTCAACCTCGGCCGCGCCGAGGTGGGCGGTGACGCGATTGCGCTGCTGTCGATCGATGGCGAGGTGACGGCCGAGCAGCTCAAGGAAATCGCCGGGCTTCCCGGCGTGCGCCAGGCCAAGGCCGTGGCGTTCAACTAAGGCAAAGGCCGGGTTCCACGCCCGGCTAGTTGCTTTGACGCAGGTGCGGGCTGACCCCCACCCCTGTCCCCTCCCCGCAAGGGGGAGGGAGACCCTCGCACCAACATCGCGGTTCCAGCGTCTCCCTCCCCCTTGCGGGGAGGGATCAAGGGTGGGGGTCGGCAGCCACCGGCCGTTCGGAGTTGTCGCTAGCTGCGCAGCGAACGGAAGAACGTCCTGAGATCCCCGGCCAGGAGCTCCGGTTCTTCCATCGCCGGGAAGTGCCCGCCCTCCTTGAACTCGCTCCAGTGGCCGATCTGCTGCTGCGGGTCGAACAGCGGGCGAACCAGGTCGCTGGCGTTGAACACCGCGACGCCGCGCGGGGTGGCGCTGGGCGGGGCCCAGCCCATGGCCTTGAAGGCTTCCCACAGCGCATTGGCCGAGGCAGAACCGCCGCCGCCGAACCAGTAGAGGCTGACATTGGTGAGGAACTGGTCGATATCGACTGCCTCTTCGATCGTCCCCTTGCTCGGGTTGGTCCAGGCCTCGAACTTTTCGGCGATCCAGGCGAGCTGGCCGATCGGCGAGTCGTTCAGCGCATAGCCAAGCGTCTTGGGACGGGTCGACTGGATGGCGATGTAGCCGTTGCGGTCGGCTACCCTCGCCAACAGTGCGCCGGCCCGTTGCTTTTGTTCGTCGGTCAGGGCCGGATTCTGCGAGAGGTCCCCACCCATGAACGAGGCGACGGCGATGACGCTGTCGAGATCGGTGCCGAGATGGAGGCCAATGGCGCGCCCATTGGTGAGCACGTCGAGCTGGGCGGCGACGTCCGAGCCCATATCGGTGCCGTGAATGGCGAAGCGGTCGTAGCCGAACTGGTTGAGTAGCTCGACAATGGCGGCCGCAGTCTTCTTGGCCGTCCAGCCGGGCTGGCGCGGGGCAGGGGAGAGGCCGAAACCGGGAGCGGTCGGGATGATGAGGTGGAAGGCGTCTTTACCGTCCGCCGGGTTGGTCAGGGGCTCGACCAGCTTGAGGTATTCGATCCCCGAGCTCGGCCAGCCATGGCAGAGCACCAGCGGGGTGGCATCGGCGTGCCTGGAACGGATGTGAAAGGCGTGCACATGCTCGCCCTCGAACTCCAGCATCACCTGGTCGTAGCGGTTGAGTGCAGCCTCCTGGGCGCGCCAGTCGAACTCGGCCCAGCGCTCGGCCAACTGCCGGAGATAGCCGCCGGGAATGCCGTGTTCCCAGGTATCAGGGGCGACTTCCACCGGCCAGCGGGCCCCCTTGAGGCGGCTCTTGAGGTCTGCGACTTCGGCGTCGGGAATGGCGAGCTTGAACGGCTTGGCGGTGGTCATCCGGGTTTCTCCTCGAGCTGCGGAACTGGCGATGGCCGTGAGTGCCGGCGCCAGGGCTGCGGCGACGGCGGACTTGATGAGGGATCGACGGGTTACGGGCATTTTCGGGGTCGTCCTCGCTGTTTCGGCGCCGGTCTCCGCCGGCCCCAGAACAATGCGCCGGCGCTGCTGACAGAGCGTGTCAGCAGCGCCGGTGGTCCGCCGAGATGGGGGAGTTCAGGCGAGGGCGCGAGCCCGGCCGAGACCGACCCACTGCAGGGCGGCAAGGGCCGCCACCGCGATAGCCTGGGCGATGACGAAGGCAACCCCGAGGAGGGTCAGCGGGAACGTGCCAGCCAGGAGCACGATGAGGCTGCCGACCACCCAGGCGCTGTTGACGAGGACGATCAGCGTCGCGGCGCCGCGGGGCGTTTCACGCTGCATGCCGACCCAGCCGACAAAGGCGGCGAAGGCGATGAGAAACAGCCCGAGCGGCAGGGTGGCGGTCGCCGGCAGGCCGGTGAGGTCGGCGAGGAGGCTCCCGCCCACGGCAAGCAGCGCGCCAGTGGCAATGGTCGCGGCGGCATCGGCAACGAGGGCAAAGCGGATGAGGTTCATTTCGGTTTCTCCGTCGGGTTTCGTCAGGTGACGGCGACACATTTCTACCTCCCGCCTCCTCGCCTCAACTAACGCAGAGGTAATTGAACCCGTGCCGCGACCGGGTAGGGTCGTTGGCATGACCCACGCACAAGCCACGGCCTCCGACCGTTCCATCGGCGACTATATCCGCGACTGGCGACAGCACCGGCGCTTCAGCCAGCTGTCGCTGGCGCTCGAGATCGAACTCAGCCAGAAACACCTGAGTTTCATCGAGAGCGGGCGATCGATTCCGAGCCGCGAGGTGGTGCTGCGCATCGCCTCGGGCCTCGGGGTACCGCTGCGCATCCGCAACCTGATGCTGCTCGCGGCCGGCTATGCGCCGGTCTACCCGGAGCGGCGGCTCGACCACCCGGACCTGGCGCCGGCCCGCGCGGCGGTCGACCTGGTGCTCAAGGCCTATGAGCCCTATCTCGCCATCGCGGTGGACCGCGGCTGGAACCTCGTTTCGGCCAATGCCGCGGCGGCGCCGTTCCTCGCGCAGGTCACCAATCCGGAGCTGCTGCAGGGGCCGATCAACGTCTTGCGCCTCAGCCTGCGACAGGATGGGTTGGGGCGGCTGATCGTCAACTATGACGAGTGGGCTCGCGACATCCTGCGCCGGGTGGCGGCGCAACTCGAGGCGAGCGGCGATCCGGTGATTGCCGACCTGCTCGAGGAGCTGCGCGAGATCTCCGGCATTGCTCCTGGCCATGAGGGCCGCGACGAGCATGGCGGAGTGTTCGTGCCGATGAAGCTGCGCTTCGGCGATGCGGTGGCGAGCTTCATTTCGACCACCACGGTGTTCGGTACGCCGACCGAGATTACGCTGAGCGAGCTGGTGATCGAGGCGTTCCTGCCGGCAGACGCGGAGACGGCGGCGCTGCTGGCGGCGGTGGTTGGTTAGGGAGGCGGCAGCATCCGATTTGTGGCCCACCCCCACCCTTGATCCCTCCCCACAAGGGGAGGGAGATCCGACTGCAAACTCTCGGCTCCATCGTCTCCCTCCCCCTTGTGGGTGGGGAGGGTAGCGCAGCTAGGCGAAGCCGTAGCGAAGCTGGGTGGGGGTAGCCACCCGCACCGGCGGCAGCAGGCCTAACCCTGCCTCCACCCATACCAGACGATCGGATCGCCAAACACCGGATGCAGGTCATCGCGCAGATGCGTCAGCCCATGCTTCTCATAAAACCTTCGAGCTGGGGTATTGCCGGGGCGGGTGAACAAGGTGAAGCCTTGCGGCAGTTGCGCCTTGGCCGCATCGAGCAGGAGCAGGCCAAGTCCCATGCCGCGCGCCTCGGGGTGCATAAACAGCTGGTCGAGGATGGCGGCCTTCGGCTTGATGGCGAGAAAGCCGATGATCTCGCCGCCAGCCTCCGCTACCGTCACCTGCCAGCCCTCGGCGATTTCGACATCGACGCGGGCCCGCAAACGCTCAAGGCGCGGCAGTTTCGCCGGCCCGACACCGGGCAGGCCGGCGCTGGCGTGCCAGATGGCGGCAATGGCGTCGTAGTCGGCCGATGTCGCCGAGCGAAGTGCGATGTCCATCATACGGCGCGCCTGGCGCTCCACTCGGCCAGCACCAGGCCGGCAGCCACCATGATCGCGGCGACGATGTGGAACAGCTGCAGCACTTCGCCCAAGACGATCACCGAGCCGACCGTGCCGAACAGCGGGATCAGGTTGACGAACAGGCTGGCGCGGTTGGAGCCGATGAGTTCGACGCCGCGCACATAGAGCAACTGGGAGATCACCGAGGGGAAGATCACCGTATAGGCGGCGATCAGCCAGCCCTGCAGATCGATGGCAGCGAGGTTGGACGGCAGGTTCGCGGTGCCGTTGCCCAGTGTCGCCTGGTAGACCAGCGAAGCAAGGATGGCGCCGGTGCAGGTGGCGGCAAGGAAGCTGGTCCAATGGGTCTGCGGCCGCCAGCGCAGGGCGATGGAATAGATGGCGTAGGCGAGGCAGGCGAGGATGACGAGCAGGTCGCCGAGGTTCACTTCCAGCGTCAGGATACGGGTCAGGTCGCCATGGGTGGCGATGATGGCGACGCCGAGGATAGTGACCAGCACACCCAGCAGTTGCAGGCCGCGCACGCGGGTACGGAACAGGACGAAGTTGAAGATGATGACGAAGATGTTCACCGCCACCTGTTCGAGCGAGATGTTGACGCCCGAGGTGTAGTAGGCGGCGACATAGACCAGAACATTGAAGGTGGCAAAGCCGACGGCGCCATAGAACAGGTAGAGCCACCATTTGGCGCGGATTACCGGCCAGTCGCGCTTCAGCGGTGTGATGGCGAAGGGCAGCACCAGGAGCAGCGCGCCGGTCCAGCGCAGGATCATCAGCGAGTGCGCATCGATATGGCCGACGGCGAGCTTGCCGGCGACGACGTTTCCGCCCCAGAACAAGGTGGTGAGGACGAGGATCAGATAGGGGCGTTCCATCAGGGCGTGGAACGCGCGGTTGCCGGTCGTGGCGGGGGAACTGGTCATCAGGGCCGTGTGGTTCGAGCATCGGCCGCCACCCGAAGCGATGGCGGCCGAAGAAGGCGCGAACTTATGCGGCGTTGCTGCGTCGCGCCAGCCCGTCAGGCAGCGGGCGGGATGTTCTGGTTTAGCCGGAACAGGTTCTGCGGATCGTACTTGGCCTTGATCTGGCGCAGCCGATCCCAGGTCGAGCCGGGATAGGCGGCACGCAGCCCTTCGCCACCCTCGATGCCGAGAAAGTTGACATAGGCGACGGCGTTCTTCTGGCTGACGCTTTCGATCGCGTCGGTGGCCCAACGATCGAAATGCGCAGTGACGTCGGCGCCGCCTTCATACATGGCGAGGAAGCCGAGCATGACCTTGCCATGGCGGTGAGCGAAGGCCGTGGCGTCGGTCGGGACACGCGAATAGGCGCCGCCGAGCACGCGGACCTGCCCCATCTTCATCGGCGACGGGCAGGCCTCGAGCGCCGCCAGCATCTTGGTCGCGGTCTCTAGGGTAACCTGGTCGACAAAGCGCGAGCGGCACGAAACGGCCGGGCGCATTTCGGGCGGCGGGTCCATGGCATACATGGCGGAGTAGGGCGCCGGGCCGACGAGATCGGCGATCGGCGTAGCGATGGCGCGGAACGGCGCCAAGGCGGCGGTCGCTGCGTCGGCCGGGCCGGAGAAGGCCATCATGCCGATCAGTGCCAACCTGCCGTGGAACTCCGCCGGTACGAACGGCACCGGCGGGATCGGCATCACCATGGCGATGGTCGAAAGTGCTTCGGGGGCGGCATCGGCCAGCGCCGCGAACTTGACGATATTCTCGGCGGTGGCGGGCAGGACCAGCGGGCCGCCGACAAAGGCGGGCAGCGGGTGGAGCTTGAACTTCAGCCGGGTGACCACGCCGAAATTGCCGCCGCCGCCGCGCAAGGCCCAGAACAGGTCCGGGTGGTTGCCCGCATCGGCGATGACGATGTCGCCGGCCGCCGTCACCACCTCGGCGGCGAGCAGGCAGTCGATGGTGAGGCCGTGCTTGCGCACCATGTAGCCAATGCCACCGCCGAGCGTCAGGCCGCCGATGCCGACGGTGCCAGAATCGCCGAAGCCGACGATCAGGCCATGCTGCTCGACGGCGCGGGTGACTTCACCCGAGGTGAGGCCGGTGCCGGCCCAAACGGTGCTGGTCTCGCCGTCGATCTCGATGCTGTTGAGATCGCGCAGGTCGATGACCAGGCCACCTTCGGTGCCGCTGTGGCCGCCGACGCTGTGACCGCCGCTGCGCACTGCCAGTTCGAGATCGGTAGCACGGGCGAAGTTGATCACTGCCGCCACGTCGGAGACGTTGGCGACACGGATCACCGCCACCGGGCGCCGGTCGAAATTGCCGAGAGCGACGGTGCGCATCTCGTCATAGGTTGTGTCGCGGCGCGTTACGACGCGGCCGCGCAGGCTCGCGGCCAGCATGTCGATCTGGTCTTCGAGCGGAAAGCGTTTGTCCATATCCCTTGAACTCGCTGAGGTTGCGTTGAGAGCGCGGCCTCTAGGGGCAGTGATTTGAACGGCAAATGAATGTGCTGGTCAGCGCCGGATCAGGAATGGGGGCTGCGGAAGCGCAGGGATAGCTCGGCGCGGGAAGATACCCCCCACCCTGTCCCTCCCCCGCAAGGGGGGAGGAGACGCTCACACCGGCGTCAGTGTTTTGGTCTCCCTCCCCCTTGCGGGGAGGGGACAGGGGTGGGGGTACTCTTTCCGCACCGGCCCATAAGCCGGCTCCGGTGTGTGGGCCGAGGTATCGCGAGGACGCCCCGGCGTCATTGCCTCACGCCGGCGGGATGTTCTGGTTCAGCCGGAACAGGTTCTGGGGGTCGTAGGTCCGCTTCACCTGCCTCAGCCGATCCCAGGTATCGCCGGGATAGGCGGCACGGACCCGATCGGGACCTTCATCGCCGACGAAGTTGACATAGGCGCCATCCTCGCCCTGGTGCAGGGCCTGCATGAAGTCGGCGAGCCAGGCTTGCTTGGCCGGCTTGTCGGCTTCCCCATCATAGAACGCGGCGAGGTTGATCATCACCGGGGCCTTGCGGTGGGCATAGGCCGTGGCCGACGGCGCGACCCGGCCGAGGGCCCCGCCGAGCACGCGGATCTGGCAGACCCGGAGGCTGGCATCGGACTCCTCGAGGTAGCCGACCACGGTCTGCGCCTCGGGGGTGCCGATCCGCTCGACCAGGAGGTTCACCGACACGGCGGTCGGGTGGTAGTCAGGGTCCTCGGGCGGATACATGCCGGCATAGGGGCCGGGCTTGACGAAATCAGCCAGGAGAGCGGCCAGCGCACGGAAAGGCGCGAGGGCTTTTTCCGCCGCCTCGGGTTCCCCCGCGAAGGCGAGCATGGCGAGGATCACCAGCTTGCCGTGCTGCTCGGCCGGCAGGAACGGCATCGGCGGCGCCGGCATGACATTGGCAATGCTGGACAGTTCCTCCGGTGCGGCCTTGGCGGCGGCAACGAAGCCGGCAATGGTCTTGGGCGTCGCCGGCAAGACCAACATGCCGCCGGTAAAGGCGGGCAGCGGGTGCAACCGGAACTTCAGCCGGGTGACCACGCCGAAATTGCCGCCGCCACCGCGCAAGGCCCAGAACAGTTCGGGGTGATTGGCGGCATCGGCGAGCAGTTGCTGACCGTTGGCGGTGACCAGTTCGACGGCGAGCAGCGAGTCGATGGACAGGCCATGCTTTCTCGCCAGATAGCCGACGCCGCCGCCCAGTGTAATGCCACTGACGCCGACGGAACCGGCATCGCCGAAGCCGACGATCAACTGGTGCGGGGCGAGGGCTTCGGTGAGTTCAATGGCGGTTACGCCGGCGCCGACCCACACGGTCTGGTTGGTGGCGTCGATATCGATGCCCTTGAGATCGCGGACATCGATGACGAGGCCGCCATCGGTGGTCGAGTGGCCGGCGCCGGAATGCCCGCCGCTGCGAACCGCCAGTTCGAGCCGGTTGTCGCGGGCATAGCCGATGGCGGCGGCGGCATCGTTGGCATCGGCAACGCGAACGATCTGGGCCGGGCGTTTGTCGTAGCCGCCATACATGACGGCGCGGAGCTTGTCGTAGTCGGAATCAGTTGCAGCGATCACCCGGCCGGCAGAACCAGCGGGCAGGCGGAAGGCGTTCGCGGCGGTCGAGATGGGCATATTGCAGTCCTCAAGTTCTCGTGTTGGCGCGCTGGGTTGCGGTAACATGGGTGTGACCAACCCTGTTTTCCAGAGGTGCGACGCAGCGGGATTTGTCATCCGAGAAGGACTGCTCTAAAGGACATCCGCAACTACCTCGGACTTCCTTGCCGGAGGCCGGCCGGTCAGCTTGCAGCAAACTGAAACTGATCTTTGCGGTCCGCCGGCCAGACGCCCGGCCGGGCTGCCGCTTCCTGAGGGGCAATAAGCGCATGGCAAACGTGATCGTCGTCGGCAGCCAGTGGGGTGACGAGGGCAAGGGCAAGATCGTCGACTGGCTCTCGGAGCGCGCCGACGTGGTCGTGCGCTACCAGGGCGGTCACAATGCCGGTCACACGCTGGTCATCGACGGCACCAGCTACAAGCTGGCGCTGCTGCCTTCGGGCGTGGTGCGCGGCAAGCTGAGCGTCATCGGCAATGGCGTGGTGGTCGATCCGCACCATTTCGTCACCGAAGTCGAAAAGATCGGCGCCCAGGGCATCGAAATCACCCCCGAGGTCCTGAAGATCGCCGACAATGCGCCGCTGATCCTCAGCCTCCATCGCGAACTCGACGCAGTGCGCGAGAGCGGCAATTCCGGGCTGAAGATCGGCACCACCCGCCGCGGTATCGGCCCCGCCTACGAAGACAAGGTCGGCCGCCGCGCCATCCGGGTCTGCGACCTCGCCGAGCCCGAGACGCTGATGCCCAAGATCGAGCGGCTCCTCGCCCACCACAACGCGCTGCGCCGCGGCATGGGGCTGACCGAGCTTTCGGCCGAGTCGCTCTACAACGAGCTGACCGAAGTCGCCGGCAAGATCCTGCCCTATGTCGATCAGGTCTGGCGGCTGCTCGACGAGAAGCGGCGCGCCGGGGCACGCATCCTGTTCGAAGGCGCGCAGGGGGCATTGCTCGACAACGATCACGGCACCTATCCGTTCGTCACGTCGTCGAACACCGTCGCTGGGCAGGCCTCGGCTGGCTCGGGCCTCGGGCCGACGGCGATCGGCTATGTGCTGGGGATCACCAAGGCCTACACCACGCGCGTCGGCGAGGGGCCGTTCCCGTGCGAACTCGACGACGAGATCGGCCGGCACCTCTCCACGGTGGGCCGCGAAGTCGGCGTCAACACCGGGCGGCCGCGTCGTTGCGGCTGGTTTGATGCGGTGCTGGTGCGCCAGACGGTGAGAACTTCGGGGATAAACGGCATCGCGCTCACGAAACTGGATGTTCTTGACGGCCTCAAAGAGCTCAAAGTGTGCGTGGGTTACGAGCTCAATGGTCAAAAAATTGACTACTTGCCTGCCTCAATGGGAGCACAAGCTGCTGTTAAGCCGATCTACGAGACCCTCGAGGGGTGGTCGGAAACAACGGCAGGGGCGCGAAGCTGGTCTGAACTCCCGGCCCAGGCGGTGAAGTACGTCCGATACATCGAGGAGCTGATCGGGGCGCCGGTCGCCATGCTCTCCACCAGCCCGGAAAGGCTGGACACCATACTGGTTCAGGACCCGTTCCAAGATTGAGTTTTTTTCGGTAGAACTGGCCCCCAAAATTACGGATGTCGCTTAGCCAATGGCTGACTACAAAGAGCTGTTACGTAGGGCGGTAGAAGCTCTGCCGGAGAATAACGGCGCCGCGCGACGCGCGGTCTACGAGAAGGCGCGCGCCGCGCTCGTCGGGCAGTTGCGCGCCATCAATCCGCCGCTGGCCGCTCGCGACATTACCGCACACCGCCTGCAACTCGAGGATTGCATCCGTCAGGTCGAGCAGGAGGCCAGCGAGGCGGTGATCGCCGGCCTCGGTTCGGGCAAGGAAGACAATCCGCCGCCGCCGCCGGTGTATTTCGAAGCGCCGGCGAAGAAGGCTCCGGCCGCCGTGGCCAAGCCGGTGGCCAAACCTGCATCGCAGAACGGCAAGGAGCCGCCAAAGCCGTTGCCGCCGGGCGGTTCGATCGAAGAGATCATCGCGGCTGCCAATGCCGAGCAGACCGAGGGCTCCGACCGCTCGCGCTCGATCGTCAGGCCCGATGCCAAGCCGATGGGCAAGCCGGTGCCCAAGCTGGTGCCCTCGACGCAGCGCCAGCAGCCGCAACTCGCCGCCCCTGTGCCGTCCGACGAAGACGAGGACGACGGCGAAGAGCTGCCACCACGCCAGGCGCCGGCGCGTTCGCCCATACCGGCCAAGTCTCCGAATGGCCGCTCGCCGCTGCCTTCGATCGTGGCGCGCGCCGAAGCGGCCAAGAGCCGTACCGGCAATGCGGCATTCGGCGCGCCAATCGGCGGGCCTGCCCGTGGCCCGGTGCTCGAGCCGCGCCGCGAACTGGCGGCGCCGCGCCTCGAGCCCGCCGGCCGCACCGGCCAGGCCGCAGCCCGGCAGATTTCCGAGCCGGTGGCCCTGTTCAATGATCCGCCGATCGCCGCCGCCATGTCAGCGGTGCGCGAAGTCGAAGTGGAAGCTCCGCCGGCCGACCCGCAGGGCGCGATCGATCGCGCCATCGCGACGCTCGATCGCGAAGCGCGTGGCGATACCGACTACGAAGAGCCGATCGGCAATGGGGTGCCGTATCGGGCCTTCGAGGATGACGAAGCCGACGAGCCGCCGCCGCGGCAGAACGGCTTTGCGCCATCGATCCTCAAGGCCGATGCGCGCCCGCAGCGCGAAGGCAAGGCCGCCAAGGCCAGCGCCTTTGCCCGCGATGCGCGCGAGCCGCGCGGCAAGCAGCAGCGCGACGCCGAGCCGAACTTCCCGCGGGCCCGCGCCGAAGACGAACGTCGCGGGCTCGGCGCTGTCACCATCTTCCTCATCGTCTTCGCGGTGCTGCTGATCGGCGCCGGTGGCGCCGGGTTCTGGGCGTGGCGCGAAGGCTTCATCGACCTCGACCAGATGTTCGGCCGCGGTACCCCGACTTCGGAAGTTGCTGACAGTACGCCGACACCGGCGCCAACCGAGGCCACTACCGATGCTCCGGCCACCGGCCCGGGCAACACCGCGACGCCGGCCGAGAACGATACGCCCACCGCGGTACTGGGCGGGACTGACGGCGATCGCCTCGAGACCGCTCCCGAACCGACGGAGGTGAGCCGGCTGGTTCCCGCTGCGCCTGAAGAGCGCCTCGGTACGGACACGGCGGCGGCTGCCGCTACCGACCAGGCTGTGGCCTCGGTCGATCCGGCGAGCCTCGCCGGCAGCCAGTCGCTGCTGCTCGAGGCTTCGGACAGCGGCACCACCGGCGCCGTGCCGTTCTCGGGTACGGTCGAATGGAGCAAGGGCACCGACGAGATGGGCCTGCCGACGCTGATCGGCAAGGCGAATATCCCGGCGCGCAACCTTGCCGTCGACGTCCTGATCCGCAAGAACTCCGATGCCAGCCTGCCGGCCAGCCACCTGATGGAAGTCAATTTCCGGGTCACCGACAGCTTCATTGGCGGCTCGATCGCGGGGCTGCCCGGCGTGCTGCTGAAAAACGAAGAACTGGTGCAGGGCACGCCTCTGGTCGGTGCCTCGGCCCGCGTCGTCGGCAACTCGTTCCTGTTCGCGCTCAGCGCTTCGCCTGCCGATATCACGGCCAACAGCAGCCTGCTGACCTCGCGCAAGTGGATGGACCTGGCGCTGATCTACGCCACCGGCAAACGGGCGATCATCACGCTCGAAAAGGATGCCGCCGCCGAGACGATGTTCACCGAAGTGGTGGGCGAGTGGACCAAATCGGTCGCTGCCGCGAACTGATCGGTTGAGAGATAAGCATTAGGACGCCCGGACTTTGGTCCGGGCGTTTTGCTTTGGATCGCTGCGTCGCACCGGCGGTGCCCAGCGCCCCCTCGCCCCTCTGGGGAGAGGGCGGGGGTGAGGGGCGCCAAGCGCGCTGGCCGAGAGTATGTGGGCGGCGATCGGCGCAACGGTGTGCTTGGCTACCCCTCACCCTGAACCTCTCCCCAGAGGGGAGAGGGGACGCTGTGGCGATGTCGCAACTACAACCGCTTCAGCACCCGGGCCGGCACACCCGCCGCAATCGTATCGGCCGGCACATCGCGGCTGACCACCGCCCCTGCCGCCACCACGGCGTTGTCGCCGATCGTCACCCCCGGCAGGATCGTGGCAGCCGCGCCGATCCAGACATTGTTGCCGATACTGATGGGTTTCTTGACGATGCCGTTGCGGCGCTGCGTGGGGTCGGTGGGGTGGCCGGCAGAGACGAGGTTCACTTTGGGCCCGATCATCACATCATCGCCGATGCTGATCCCGCCCAGGTCCATGAAGTGGCAGCCCTGGTTGATGAAGACGTTGCTGCCGACGCTGATATTGAGCCCGCAATCGGTGGAGAAGGGCGGGATGATCATGAAGCGCTCGCCAACCGGCCTGCCGATCAGCTCGCTGAATGCGGTGCGCAGCCCCTCGAGATCGTCGAAGCCGATATCGCTGAGCCGGGCCGAGAGCCGCACGGCACGCTTGAGGTTCTCGAACATCTGCCGCCCCTCGGCGGAGCGGGCGGGGTTGGCTTGGGTCATAGCGAGGCATCCGGGAGAATCGGGCGGATAGTGTAGCGCGCACACCGCGCGGGCTGGACAGCGACTCGCTGCTCCCACCGGCGCAACCTGACCCCTACCCTCGATCCCTCCCCGCAAGGGGGAGGGAGACGCAGACTGAGATGTTGGTGTGAGGGTCACCCTCCCCCCTCGCGGGGCTACTAGATTCACACATTGAGGTGTGCGGCGAGGGTTTGGACGGCGCGCTTGGCGGTTTGGATTTCGAGCCAGCCCTGAAGCATGACGACGGGGCCGGGTTTTCCGTAGTATCCGGTCCATCCCCCGAGGCGAGCG
>NZ_DASZAW010000121.1:0-28047 GCF_035944845.1 Devosia sp.
TCGCGGAATTAGGGTATCGGCGGCACCGATACATCAGATTAGCGCGTTCGGCCCGGCCTTTTGCTGCCGCTCTCTAGGCCCTCGCCAACCGTTGAACAAGGAAGAACTAATGGTCAAGGTCATCGCCTCGTCGCTGCGCAAAGGCAATGTTGTGGAGCACGACGACGGCAAGCTCTACATCGTGCTGGTCGCCGAGAACATCCATCCCGGCAAGGGCAACTCGGTGACGAAGGTCGATATGCGCCGCATCTCGGACGGCGTGAAAGTGGCTGCCAGCTGGCGCACCGTCGAAATGGTCGAGAAGGCCGACGTCGATGAGCGCGCCTACCAGTTCCTCTACCACGATGCCGAGGGCTACCACTTCATGGAGCCCACCACCTACGAGCAGATCGCCGTGTCGGAAGACGTCACCGGCGACCAGGCCGCCTACCTCACCGACGGCATGGAAGTCTACATCCGCACCTTTGAAGGCGTGGCGCTGTCGATCGAACTGCCGCAGCGCGTCAGCCTCGAGATCGTCGAGACCGAGCCGGTGGTGAAGGGCCAGACGGCCTCCTCCTCGTTCAAGCCGGCAACCCTCAACAACGGCGTCAAGACCATGGTCCCGCCGCACATTGGCGTCGGCACCAAGGTCGTGGTGATGACCGCCGACGGCAGCTACGTCGAACGCGCCAAGGACTGACCTGCGGCCGCACCGCGGCAAAATCGCTCCCCTGGAGCGATCTTAGGAGGTCAGGCCCGGAGAGCTAAGCTCGCAGGTCTGGGATGCCGACACACCAGGCTTTTTACAATGGGGCACTCAGTGCCCCATTGCTTTTCTGACCTCTCGCAAGTCCGCGACAAACCGCTCGCGTTCCCGCTCCGCCTTGGCCCGGTCAGGGATGCGCAGCAGGTAGGACGGATGCACCGTCGCCAGCATTCGCGTGCCGTCGGCAAATTCGGTGATCTTGCCGCGCACTGAGCTTAACGTCGTGCTGCTGCCGGCAAGACTGGCCACCGCCGTCGCACCCAGCGCCACGATCAGCTTGGGCTTGATGAATTCCCGCTCGAGGTCCAGCCAGAATTTGCAGGCCTTCACTTCTCCCATAGTGGGGCGCTGGTGCAGCCGCTTCTTGCCGCGCGGCACGAACTTGAAGTGCTTGACCGCATTGGTGACATAGGCCCGCTCGCGTTCGACGCCCGCCTCTGCCATCGCCGCATCGAACACCTTGCCGGCCGGACCGACAAAGGGTGCGCCGGCGAGGTCCTCCTGGTCGCCCGGCTGCTCGCCGACGAACATCAACTCGGCATTATCGGGCCCCTCGCCGAACACCGGCTGCGTCGCCATCTCGTAGAGCGGACAGCGCCGGCAGCTGTCTATCGCAGCGCGGGCCGCGCTCAGCGAGGTGATCTTGACCTCGGGCACCACATCGTCGACCTGCCGCTGAGCTTGCCGCACGTGGCGAGAGGGTGGAATGCTGGCCTGTCGCTCGATCATTTCCGCCTCTGCTGCCTTGGCGCCGCGTATCAGGGAGGGAATGAGTTCGGCCTCCGGCAGGTTGCGCCAGTACTTGACCGGCATCTCCGATTTCATCATCGCCACCTTGAGCCGCGCCGGGTTGAAGATCGAGGCGAAGTAGCTCTTCCACGCCCCCTCCATCGCGTCCTCCGCCGGAACGTCGGCCTTCGCCCCGCCCGGCCCGAATTCGAGGCTGTCGCCATCCCAGAACACCGAGCGGTAGGGCGTGACGATCGCCCACATCATGCCGGTGAACCGCCGGACGAAGAACGGCGCCACCCGCTCCAGCACGTAGTGTTCCGGCTCGAACCAGGCAGCGAACCGCTCCAGCCCCGAAGCGTCGGCAATCGACTTGAACCGCACGAAGGCTTTGAGCTTGTGCGCATCGCGCCGCACCGCCGACACCCGCCGGTCGAGCCGGCCGACATCGGGGTCCGAGCGCGCCTCCATCAGCCCCTTGTCCTTCTGCAGCCGCCACAGCAACCGATAGAGCAGCGCAAAACGCTCCGGATCGCTGTGGCAGATGCCGGCCTCCGCCCAGTCGATGAAACGTTGCGGCACCACCCCGACCTTGCGCTCGGTTACCTGCTCGATTGCATCCTCGGTGACGAACAGGTCGTGCGGTGTCCTGGGGTCGAGCCACACCACTTCTTCGGGCGGCACCGTGTCGAGCAGCAGGCGTCGCGCCGCCGCCCGCCATTCGTCGAAATCGTTGAGCGCCACGAGCCGCACCGAGCGCATCAGAACAATTCCAGCTGTTTCGGCGCCGGCGTGAGCTTGCCTCGCAGTTTTGCATCGTCGGTCAGCCCGCCCGGCGACCAGTCGTCCGCCTCGACGAACGGGCGCACCTTGTCGATCGAGCCGGCCAGTCGCGCCAGGTCCTTGAGCGTCAAGCGATGGTGCCGGCGCGAAGTGAGGATGCGGTCGACCACCGTCACTCCCAGCCCCGGCACCCGCAGCAGCGTCTCGCGCGCCGCGCGGTTCACATCCACCGGAAACTGCCCGCGATTGCCGAGCGCCCAGGCAAGCTTGGGGTCGAGCTTGAGATCGAGCAGCCCGTCCTGCCCGCCCGAGACGATCTCGTCGACATCGAAGCCATAAAAGCGGATCAGCCAATCGGCTTGGTACAGCCGGTGCTCGCGCAGCAGCGGTGGCGGCGCCAGCGGCAGTTTCGAGCTCGAGTCGGGGATCGGCGAGAATGCCGAGTAGTAGACCCGTTTCAGCCCATAGCCCGAATAGAGCGCCGCACTGCGCCCCAGAATGGTGGCGTCGGTGGACCGGTCGGCGCCGACGATCATCTGGGTCGACTGCCCAGCCGGCGCCAGCTTGGTCGGCTTGCGCTTGCCATCGAGCTTGCCGTCCGGTCGGCTCTCCTCGCGCTTTGCTTCGATATGCGCCATCGCCGTACGGATGGCGCTCGGCTTCTTCTCCGGCGCCAGCGTCTCGAGGCTAATGTCGGTCGGCAGCTCGATGTTGGTCGAGAGCCGATCTGCATGAAGCCCGGCTTCGGCCAACAGCTCCGGCGCGGCGTTGGGGATCACCTTGAGATGGATGTAGCCGCCGAACCTGTGGGTCTCGCGCAATGTCCGCGCTACCCGCACCATCTCCTCCATGGTGTAGTCGGGCGAGCGGATAATGCCGGAGGAAAGGAACAGCCCCTCGATATAGTTGCGCTTGTAGAAATCGAGCGTCAGCCCGACCACCTCTTCCACCGAGAAGCGAGCCCGCGGCACGTTGGAGGACGAGCGGTTGACGCAATAGATGCAGTCATAAACGCAGAAATTGGTCAGCAGCACCTTGAGCAGCGAGATGCAGCGCCCGTCCGGCGCATAGGAATGGCAGATGCCGCTGCCTTCGGTCGAACCGATGCCACCTGTGGCAAGGCTCGAGCGTTTCACCGAACCGCTCGAGGCACAGGACGCGTCGTATTTCGCCGCATCCGAGAGGATCGACAACTTTCGCTGGAGGGTCAGACGGGTCATGTGTTCACTTTATGTTCGCACGCGACCCTGCACCCGAGGCTTCCCTCCAATCAATTCAAAAAGACATAGTGGCATCGGCGAAACGCCTCACGCCGCATCGTTCACTATTGCTGGACAATGCGTCGGCGTCCGGCGGCTATCTCATCACGCGCTTACCGCCTATCTGGTGGTCACGAGCTTTGTTCAGCACGCGCTTCATCAGCAAGCGGTTTCACCAGGAGCCACCACATGACCCTCGAACTCAAAGGCATCCACCACCTCACCGCCATCACCGCGGCGGCACAGCGCAACGTCGAGTTCTACACCCGCACCCTCGGCCTCAGGCTGATCAAGAAGACCGTCAACCAGGACGATGTCAGCGCCTATCACCTGTTCTATGGCGACGCGATCGCCTCGCCCGGCGCCGACCTGACCTTCTTCGATTGGCCCGCTGCCCCGAACAAGCGCGGCAACCACGAAGTCTCCCGTACCGGGCTGCGCGTCCACTCCGAAGCCGACCTCAGCTGGTGGAAGGAACATCTTGCCGAAAAGGACATCGCCTCGGGCAATATCAAGGAACGCGCCGGGCACCTGTCGCTCGATTTCGAGGATTTCGAAGGCCAGCGCTTCCGGCTGATCGCCGATCCGAAATCCGCGCCGGCGCATCCCTGGGCCGAGAGCCCGATCCCGACCGAGCACCAGATCATCGGGCTGGGGCCGATCACCCTCGCTGTGCCCGATCTCCGTCGCTCCGAGCCGGTGCTGACCAAGGTGATGAACCTGCGCGAAATCCGCTCCTACCCGGCGCGCGAGAAGAACGGTGAAATCCACGTCTTCGAGATGGGTGAAGGCGGAGCGGCCGCTGAGCTGCATGTCGAGGTGAACCCCGACCTGCCGCAGGCCCGCCAGGGCGCCGGCGGCGTGCACCATGTCGCCTTCCGCACCCCCAACAAGGAAGAGTTCGACGAGTGGGTGAAGCGTACCGCCCAGTTCGGCGTTCGCTCCTCGGGCGAGGTCGAGCGCTTCTACTTCAAGTCGCTCTACTTCCGTGAGCCGAACGGCATCCTGTTCGAGATCGCCACCGACGGCCCCGGCTTCACCGCCGACGAACCGCTCGAAACCCTCGGCCAGCGCCTGGCCCTGCCGCCCTTCCTCGAAGGCCGCCGGGCCGAGATTGAAGCGGGCCTGAAGCCGCTGTAGTCCGGTTCGAAGTTGGGCGAGTCGGCCCTGTGGCTGGCTTGCCCTTGACCCACCCACCGGGTCATTCCCGCGAAAGCGGGAACCTCTGTTTTCTTGGCCACCATCGCAAACGGAGATCCCCGCTTTCGCGGGGATGACACCGTGGGTGGGTCAGTCATTGCAGACCCCCTCAGGCGATGCATCAACAGGTCGAGCGCGGCTCCGACAGCAGCGGGGCCGCGCTCGTAAGCGCCGTGGGGGGCAGCGGCGCTATCGCCTGTGCCTTACCTGCAGTTGCGGTTGCCTTCCGGCGCGGTGCAGAACGGCTCCTCGGTCTCCGGCACCAGCGCCTTGGCCATGTCGATCAGCTGCATGAACTCGGCGCGATAGCCGTTCTCGTCCGCACCACGGGCCCCTTGGGCGAGCGAGCGGATATCGGCCCAGTGCATCTCGCCATAGTTCGAGCCCTTGAGCTTCTGCCCGAAGGCGGCAACCGCCGCGGCGAAGCGCGAATCCTCGGACGCCTCGGCGAGGCTCGAGACCGCCTGGTCCTTGCCGATCGCCTGTTCGATCAGCTTGCTGGTCTCCTCGTCGGGCAGCTTGTAGCGCATCTTCAGAAAGCCGATCTCGCCACTCCCCGCGGTCTCGGCCGTAGCGTCAGAGCTGTAGCGTAGGGGATCGTTGAGTTCGGCGCCCGAGCCGACCGGGGTGATTTCGTAGAGCGCGGTGACGGTGGTGCCCGCCCCGATCTCGCCGGCATCGACCTTGTCGTTGTTGAAATCCTCGCGGTTCAGCGCCCGGGTCTCGTAACCGATCAGCCGGTATTCGCTGACCACCGCCGGGTTGAACTCCACCTGGATCTTTACATCCTTGGCAATGGTCTCGAGCGTACCGCCGGCATCTTCCACCAGCACCTTCTGGGCTTCCTTGAAGCTGTCGATGTAGCTGGCATTGCCGTTGCCGTTCTGCGCCAGCGCCTGCATCGTGTCGTCGCCAAGGTTCCCCTGGCCGAAGCCGAGCACCGACAGGAACACCCCGCCGTCACGCTTGGATTTGATGTAGGTCTTCAGATCCTCCGGATCGTCGATCCCGACATTGAAATCGCCATCGGTGGCAAGGATCACCCGATTGACGCCGTTGGTAACCTTGTTCTGTTCGGCCAGCCGATAGGCGAGCTCGATGCCTTCGGCGCCGGCGGTCGAGCCACCGGCCGAGAGGTTCTCCAGCGCCCCGATGATCTTGGCCTTGTCGGTCGCCTTGGTCGGCTCCAGCACCACCCCGGCCGAGCCGGCATAGGCGACGATCGAGATGGTGTCGTTGGCCCCGAGCTGATCGACCAGCAGGGAAAAGGCGCGCTTCAGCAGCGGCAGCTTGTCCGGCTCATCCATCGACCCCGACGTGTCGATAAGGAACACCAGGTTCGAGGCCTTGTCCTCTGTGACTTCGGGCACGTAACCCTTGATGCCGATCTGGACGATCTGCGTCTTGCCGTTCCACGGCGTCGGGTACACCGACACTGTCGGCTTGAACGGCGTCGAGGCGTCGGTCGGAGCCGGGTAGTTGTAGTTGAAATAGTTGATCAGCTCTTCGATGCGGACCGCATCGGGCTCCGGCACCCAGCCTTCGGTCAGCGAGCGCCGCACATAGGCATAGGAGGCCGTGTCGACGTCGATCGAGAAGGTCGAGACCGGCTCGTTCTTGACGATCTTCAGCGGCGATTCCGAGAACTTGGTGAACTCGTCGCCGCTCGGCTCGGTCGGCTTGGCCATCATCGCATCGGCCGGCGCCGGCGCAGCCAGGAAGGCCTCCGTCTGAGCCACACCGGGGGCGGCCATCTGCTTGGGCGCCGCCATCCGCATCTCCGCCATCGGCGCCGCCGGCATCGCTGGTGGGACGGCATCCACCGCCATGCTGTTCTGCACGGCCATTTCGTCGCGCATCACCAGGTCGGCCTCGCCTTCCGGCATGGCGGCTGCGAGGTTCGAGGTGCTGGTGTCAGCGCCGGTGGTTGCAGGCGCCTGCGCGGTGGTAGCCGCGGCAGCATTGCCACCCGCCTCCTGCTTCAGGTCGTCGGCGCGGCCGAGTTCCATCGGCACCGGCTCGGGCTGGGCCACCGGCTGGTCAGCATCTTTGCTGCTGACCGCCACCGGCGGCACACCGATTGGAGTGATCGCGGTGGTGGTGTAGAGCTGGTAGCCCAGCGGGAGCAGCAGCAGGGCGACAGCTGCGGTGCCGAGTCCGTAAGTGAGACGGTTATCCATGGTCCAGGTCCCTTTCGCATTGGCGAAGATGGACCTGAGACGCTGGATGATCGGATTTCCTTGGGCGGACGTTTTCGCGTTCGCCTGCTCGGCATCGAAGGCCAGCATCGCCGCATCGAGGGCGCGACGACGCGCCGCCTCCCGGGGCGTTGGCGTCGGCGCCTGCTTGAGCGCGTTGAGCTTGTCGTCGTCGTTCATGTGGTTGCTCATAGGAGCCCCCTCAGGGTCTTTTTGGCTTCGTGGACATGCCAGGAGACAGTCGCCTCCTTGCACCCCATGATCACGCCGGCTTCGGCGTGGCTCATCCCCTCCGCGTAAATCAGCAGCACCGCATCCCGTTGCTGTTCGGGAAGTCTGCGTACTGCATTCCACAGCTCCCTCGACGTCGCTGCATCTTCCTGCTCGGGCAGGTATTCGTCCGGCGCCACCTCGGCATAGCGATCGGCGTTGCGTCCGCGCCGGCTGCGCGCCCGCTGCATGTCGCGCACTGCATTGAGGGTCACGCGATAGAGCCAGCTGGTGAACGCCGAGCGCCCGTCGAAACTTTTCAGCACCGAGGCGAGCTTGATGCATACCTCCTGCGCCACGTCCTCGGCATCCGAGACCTTGCCGCACCATTTGCAAGCGGTGCGGAAGATGAAATCGTAATGCCGTTCGACCAGTTCGCCGAACGCACGCCGATCGCCGCCGACCGCCCGCGCGATCAGCGTTTCATCGGCGACGGGCGCTTCGAGCACCCCGGTATTGATGAATTCAGGCGTCAAGGACCGTAGCACCTGTGTGAGCTTTCAACCGGTGTTCTACGGGTAAGACGATGAACGCCGACTGATCCTTGGGGTGGCGGGCGAGATTTTTCTTGAAGGTGCCAACCACGACTTGGCCACCCTCACCGGCCGTCATCCCGACGAACGTCGGGACCCAGTGCACCGGCCGTTCCGCCAGCGCCCAACTCTCCGACCCTTCCGCGATGGACCGGCACCGTTCCTGCCAACCCAACCCTCCGAGCAGTGGGTCCCGGCATTCGCCGGGATGACGACCGGCGGTTGGGGAGGGGTTGTGCCTTCCCCGCGACATCCTCTCGCCTTGCCTTCCCCATCGCACCGGCGTAGGGCACCGGCATGTCCGAAGACCCGAAAAAGCCCGACAGCCCGTTCCGCCTTACCGGCGCCCGTATCGTCTTGCTGCTGCTCGGCGCGCTGCTGTTGACCTACATCATCTCGGCCATGCTCGGCGGGCTCGGCAACTACCAGCAGCTCAAGGAATCGGCGACGCAGCCCGCCGCCGAAACCACCAGCATTTCGCCTTAAGCCACCAGCGCCTGCGGGACGGCCTCGGCGATGAAGCCGCCGCCCAGCACTTCGCTGGTCTCGCTCTCGTCGGCATAGAACACGCAGGCCTGCCCCGGCGAGATGCCATATTCGCCGGCGAACAGCGTGACGAACACCTCGCCATCGGCCATGTGCACGGCGCCCGACTGCGGCGGGCGGGTCGATCGCACCTTCACCTCGATCGGCATGCCGTTGCCGGCGGCCAGCGATGCCAGTTCACGCGCGCCCAGCCAGTTCACGTCGCGCAGCCGCACCGTCTTGGTCATCAGCGCCTCGCGCGGGCCGACGATAACCCGGCCGGTGCGATGCTCGAGCTTGACCACATAGAGCGGCTCGCCCGCTGCAACGCCCAGGCCCTTGCGCTGGCCGATGGTGTAGTTGACGATCCCATCGTGCTTGCCCAAAACGCGCCCATCGAGGTGGACGATCTCGCCCTCGGCCAGCGCCTCGGGATGCATCTTGCGGATCACGTCGGCATACTTGCCCTGCGGCACGAAGCAGATGTCCTGGCTGTCGTGCTTTTCGGCAATCTCCAGCCCGAACTCGCGCGCCAGCTCACGCACTGCGGGCTTGGTCATGCCGCCGAGCGGAAAGCGCAGAAAATCCAGTTGCTGCTCGGTGGTGGCGAACAGGAAGTAGCTCTGGTCACGTGAATCATCGACCGGCCGGAACAGCCGGCGCTTGCCGTCGACGAGTTTGCTCTGCACGTAGTGCCCGGTCGCCAGCACGTCGGCGCCGAGGTCCTTGGCCACTTCCATCAGGTCGACGAACTTGACGCTCTGGTTGCACGCAATGCACGGCACTGGGGTTTCGCCCTGCCGGTAGGCATTGGCGAACGGCTCCATCACCGAGTTCTTGAAGCGCTCTTCATAGTCGAGCACGTAGTGCGGGATGCCCAGCGCCTGCGCCACCCGGCGCGCGTCGTGAATATCTTGCCCCGCACAGCAGGCGCCCTTGCGGTGCGTCGCTTCGCCATGGTCGTAAAGCTGGAGTGTGACACCCACCACATCGTAGCCCTGGCGGGCCAAAAGCCCGGCCACGACGGAACTATCGACGCCCCCCGACATCGCGACGACGACGCGCGTGTCCCCGGGACGCTTGGGCAGATCAAGCGAATTCAGGTCCATATCTCTCATCCAGAAGGGTTCAAGGTCCGACGGATCGGGCGCGGTATAGTCGTTCCGGGTGCCGGTGTCACCTGCCCTGCTCCGCATCCGGTGGCTGTGGCACGCTCCGACCGAGCGGTTGCCCGGCAAATTCTGCCGCATCCAAGGCAAATCTGCCGGGCCACTCCCCCATCGCCACGGCCAACCCCTTGAAATCCCTGCCCTCCCCCATCCGGCACGGCCCTTGCATCGCCATTGCCGGAGCATTGTGTCCCGCGAGGCGTATGTGACGGTTACGGTTGGATTTGCACCTGCGACAACGCCCGGTCTGGTGACCGGCGGCACCACCGCTGCCGCCGATGGCACGGCACCGGATGGACTGTTCGCCGCGCTGCTCGCCATGCTGGCGCCCGACCAGGCGATCGACGCAACCACCGACGCCGCCGCGTCCGATGCCGCCGACAAGATCACGTCCACCGATTTCGCCGCGCTGATCCAGACGCTCACCGCCGAGGCCACTTCGCCGGCGGAGCAGCCCGAGGACGTCGACGGAGAACCGCAGGAAACCGACGACTCCGGGGACTCCTCAGAGGTGGCCGCCATCGGTGGCAAGCTCGACGACCCCAACAAGACGCAGGGCAAGTCGCTGCTCAAGGATCTGGGCGATGCGTTGATCGCGCTCAACGACAGTATCGAGGCCGGCCAGCCGGTCGATCCGGCGCTCGAAAAAAAGCTCAAAGAAGCCATCGACGCGCTCGCCATCTACCTGGGCGCCCTCATACCGCCGACCACCGCGGTCGACCCGCGCATCAGCGCGCTGGCCAGCGGCAACGGCGTCATCCCCAGCGTGGTGGACACCGCCCCCGTCTCGCCTGCGCCACCGTCGGCACCTGCTCCCGCTACTGATGTCCCCGGGAGCGCCACGCAGCCGGCGCCGGTCGCAGCTCAGCCGGCAGCTGCCGCCGCTGGCATTCCCGAACCCCCGGAAACCTTCGCACGGCTGGTGGCGGACGGCGCCCCGGCAGCTGGCGCCGCTCCCGACACCGAGGCTCCCGACGTTGCCACGCCCGAGCCGACCGCCACCAAAGGCGCGACGACGCTCGAAGAAGCCCCCCCGGCCCTGCGTCAGCTGGGCCTCCAGATCGGCAAGCTCGGCGAGAAGCTGGCCGCCCAGGACCCTGAACTCGCCAACAAGCTCACCGCCCTCGCCGCGACGCTGACGTCCGGTCCGCTCCCCGACACGTTGCGAGCAGCACTCGGGCCGGACGAAGCCGCCATCGAGCGCGCCGTAAAGCGCATCATGGAAGCCCTCGCGGCGCCGGAGCCCGCGAAGAGCAAGCCGGTTGAAGCAAAGCCCTTCACGGCACCATCCCTCGAGCTGCCGCAGGCCGTCGCCGCGCCAGGCAGGACGGACGAACGCGCGCCTGCCGTCGCTGCGGCCCCAGAGCCCGCACCGGCGCCAAAGCTCGAGACCAGTGAACCGGAGATTGCTCGCCCGGTCGCCGCCGCGACCACTGCGAAGACCGAAAAGCCCGAGACCGCCGACACCAGGCCCGCGGCCACCCCCGCGCAGGCGTCGCAGCCGCAGCCCGCCGCTACCGACACGGCAACCGCCGGCGCGCCGCAAGTCCAGCCGGCCGCCGCTCCCGTCGCCCGCAATATCCATGCCGCCTATCAGGCGCCGCTACAGCAGGTGAACCTGCCGCAGGTAGCCTTCGAGGTGGTGCGCCAGTTCGAGGCCGGCAACACCCGCTTCCAGATTCGCCTCGATCCGCCCGAGCTCGGCCGCATCGATGTGAAGCTCGACGTCGATAAATCCGGCACGGTCAACGCCCGCCTCACCGTCGAGCGCCCCGAAACGCTCGACCTGATGCAGCGCGACCAGCGCGCCCTGCAGCAGGCGCTGCAGCAGGCCGGGCTCGACGGGCAGAAGACCAACCTCGAATTCTCGCTGCGCCAGAACCCCTTCGCTCAGCAGGGCGGCATGGGCGATGGTCGTGGCGAGCATCCCGGTTTCAACGGCCGTGGCGACAACCTCGCCGGCGGCGACGACGTTGGCACGGAAGCTGCCACCACCACCTATCGCGGCACGGCTTCGGCCAGTGGCCTCAACCTCTTTGTGTAGGAGTTTCCGATGGCCGTTACCGGTGTCAGCTCGAACAACAACAGTGCCCTCACCGGCACCCGGCAGACCATCGCCCAGAACTTCGACACGTTCCTGCAGCTCTTGACCACGCAGCTGAAGAACCAGAACCCGCTCGATCCGCTCGATACCAACCAGTTCACTCAGCAGCTGGTGCAGTTCACCGGCGTCGAGCAGCAGTTGAAGACCAACGAGTTCCTCGAGGCGATGATGACCTCGACGCAGACTGCCAACAACTCGCAGGCGGTGAGCTATGTGGGCAAGATCGTCACCGCGTCGGGCGTCAAGTCGGAGCTGGTGAACGGCGAGGCCAAATGGCACTTCGCCGTCGACGCCAAGGCCGACATCGTCGCCACCGTCAAGGATGCCAAGGGCAACGTCGTCTACACCAAGGCCGGCACCGTGGATAAGGGCGAGAGCGTCTTCACCTGGGATGGCATCGGCAACGACGGTACCAAGAAGCCCGAAGGCACCTATTCGGTGAGCATCGAGGCCCGCGACACTGCCACCGGCAAGCTGGTCGGCGTCGCCACTGAAATGACCGGCGAAGTCACCGGCATCGATTTCTCCGGCTCCGAGCCGGTGCTGATCGTCGGCGGCGCCCGCGTCAACCTCTCCGCCATCCTCTCGGTCCGCGCCAAGACGGCGTCGGACGAGCCGCCGGCGGAAGAAGAGACGGCGGCCTAAGGCAAGAACCGAAGCAGACGGCCCCCTCCCATCCTCCCCCATGAAGGGGGAGGTGCCGCATCCAGTGCTTGGCACGATCGAGCCACAGCCTCGACTCTTCACCTCCCCCTTCATGGGGGAGGCCGGGAGGGGGCCGTCTCTTTCAGTCGGCAATCTCCCCGAACCCGGTCGGCAAACCGTCCATGCTGAGCATGTTCTTTTCCTGCCAATAGGCTTCGAGCCCATCCTGCCCCTTGGCTTCGGCCCAGCGGTCCATGGTGTCGCGCTCGCCCTCGTAGCTCATCAGCGGCACGCCATAGCCGCATGAGGTCTTCACCAGGTCGAAATCCAGCCAGGTGATCTGCCGGGCGCCCAGCGGTTCGGTATCGGCAAACTGCTCGTGCAGCAGCCGCGCATACTCGTCGCTTCCGCGCCCGATGATGTGGCCGCGGCCGTAGAGCCTGAGGATCAGCGGCGGCCCCTCCACGGCGCAGAACATGATGGTCATCCGCCCATCGGCCTTGAGGTGCGCCGCCGTCTCGTTGCCGCTGCCGGTGCGGTCGAGATAACAGGCCGCATTGTCTCCCATCACCCGGAACATGTCGGTCGAGCGCGGCGAGATGTTGATGCGCGTGCCTTGCGCGGCTGAGGCGGTGAAGAAGAAGTGCTGGCGGCTGATGAAGTCGCGGTGATGCGCGGTGAGCGCGGGAAAGTCCTTGGCCATGGCGAGCCCCCTTTCATCTTGCCGATAGCGACAAATAGAGTCGCATTCCATGCAACTTGCGACCAAGCCTTGCGGTCGGAATCGGGCGTATCCACCTCAGTGAAATGTTAATGACGAGACACCCCGAGAGCCCCGGCTTTTAACGCATTTTAAGTAATACCTTAGCCGAATTTTAAGTGCGATGGGGCTAGGGTTCGGGATGTGGTCAGGTTGAGTAAGTGAGTACAATGACCGTACAAATGCGTCCGCGTGTAAAGTACGTGATCGGCCCGGATGGAAGTCCGTTGACGATCGCGGATCTGCCCCCCAGAGACACTCGTCGCTGGGTTATCCGCCGCAAGGCCGAGGTCGTCGCCGCCGTTCGCGGTGGTCTTTTGAGCCTCGAGGAAGCCTGCCAGCGTTACACGCTATCCGTCGACGAATTCCTGAACTGGCAGGCCGCCATCGACAAGCATGGCCTTGCCGGTTTGCGCACCACCTGGATCCAGCACTACCGCGAAGGCTGAGCCTTCCTGGAGCTGACGACGAACCCGCCCGGGCGGCCGAGGCGGGTTTTGTCGTTTGTGGCGAAACCGACATGCCGGTGGTTGTGGCCCCCCGCCCCTGTCCCCTCCCCGCAAGGGGGAGGGATCAAGGGTGGGGGTCAGCGCGCACCAGCGGCGCAGCTGCGTTACGGCGTGTCCGCGTTCAGATACTTCCGCCCCGCCTCCGTCGCCTTCAACCGCTGGTAGTGCTCGGTCACCGCCGGCAGTTCCGGCCTATCGAACGGCGTCGAGAACCAGCGGTGCGAGGACAGCGCCAGCGCCAGGTCCGCGAGACTCAGTCGCCCATTGGCGACATAGCCGCCACCCTCGGCGAGTTGTGCCTCCAGCATCCGCATATTGGCCGACCACTTGTCGACCGACTGGGCGATCCGCTCGGGATCGTTGAAATCCGGGTTCTTCGCTAGAAACGCCGTCACCGCGTAGAGCCACGAGGGCAGGAGCTCCGTCGCCTGCCAGGTCAGCCATTGGTCGACCAGCGCCCGCTCCCGCACATCGGCGGGCCACAGGTCACTGCCCCCCTTCTGCCCGAGATAGCGCATGATCGCGCTGCTTTCCCACAACACGAACCCAGCATCGACGATGACCGGCACCGTGCCATTGGGATTGAGCGCGAGGAATTCCGGCACCCTGGGATCGCGCAACGGCAGGCCCCAATCCTCGTGCTCATAGCCGATGCCGATGAGGTCGGCCGTCCACAGCACCTTGCGGACATTGCTCGAGGTGACGCGCCCGAGAATTCTCACGGCGTGTCCGCGCTCATGTACTTCTGCCCCTCGGGCGTCGCCTTCAGCCGCTCGTAGTGCTCCATCACCGCCGGCAGTGCGGGCTTGTCGAACGGCGTCGAGACCCAGCGATGCGTGGAAACGGCGAGCCCGATATCGGCGATGCTGAGCCGGCCATTGGCGGCAAAGCCGCCGCCTGCCTGCAATTGCGCCTCGAGGATCTGCATCCTCTGGGTCCAGTTGCGGATCGAATCCGCAATCCGCTGCTCGTCGGTATAGGCCGGGTTCTTGCGCATCAGCGCGTAGACGGCGTAGCCCCACTGGGCGTTGAGCTCCGCCACCTGCCAGGTCAGCCACTGGTCGACCAGCGCCCGTTCCTTTGCCGCCACCGGCCACAGCCCGCTGCGGCGCGATTCTGCCAGGTAGCGCATGATGGCGTTGCTCTCCCACAAGACGAATCCGTCATCGATGATGACCGGCACCTGCGCATTGGGGTTGAGCTTGAGGAACTCCGGCGCCCCGGGATCGCGATGCGGCATCCCCCAGATCTCCACCTCGTAGCCGATGCCGATCAGATCGCAGGTCCACATGACCTTGCGCACATTGATCGAGGTCAGCCGACCCAGGATGCTCAGCGTTCCCATGCTCACGTCTCCTTAACCCTCACCCGGCAAACGTTGCCGCTTTTTGCATTCTGCAACGGCCGGTTAATCACTTGTTTACCATCCACTGGGTAATTTTTGCCTATGGGCTCGGTGCGTTTGCGCGCACCCAAGACTAACAAGGGTACGGTCCGCGTGGACGGGTTGCTGCAGTTCTTCAACCGCCTCGGTTTGGCGCGCGTCGCCGCCATGGCCGTTATCGCTGTGCTGATGCTGGGCTTTTTTGCCTTCCTCATCATGCGCGCCTCGACGCCGCCGCTGGCCCCGCTCTACTCCGGCCTGTCGTTCGAGGATTCGGCGGCCATCGTCTCCGAACTCCAGACCCAGAACGTCAATTACGAACTGCGCGGCGAAGGCGACACCATATTGGTGCCGCGCGACCAGATCACCCAGATTCGCATGTCGCTGGCCCAGGATGGCCTGCCCACCCGCGGCCAGGTCGGTTACGAAATCTTCGACCAGCAGTCGACGCTGGGCGCCACCAGCTTCGTCCAGAACATCAACAATGTCCGGGCGCTCGAAGGCGAGCTCGCTCGCACCATCTCCTCGCTCGCCCGCATCAAGAGCGCCCGCGTCCATCTGGTGCTGCCCGAGCGCGCGCTGTTCAGCCGCGAACAGAAGGATCCCACCGCCTCGATCGTCCTCTCGGTGCGCGGCGAGCTCTCGGCCGGTGAAATCCGCGCCATCCAGCACCTCGCCGCTTCCGCCATCGAAGGCCTGACCCCGGCCCGCGTCTCGGTCGTTGACGATACCGGCCGGCTGCTCGCCTCGGGCGCCGGCAATGGCCCCGAGGACGTCATCGCCGGCGAGACCGAGGAGCGCACCCTCAACGTCGAAAATCGCCTGCGCACCCGCGTCGAAGACCTGCTCGCCAACATTGTCGGCGCCGGCCGTGCCCGCGTGCAGGTGTCGGCCGAACTCGACCTGAACCGGCTGAGCAAAACCTCCGAAACCTTCGATCCGAATGGCCAGGTGGTTCGCTCCACCCAGACCCGCGACCTCTCGAACACCGCCCAGAACGGCGACAGCGGCCAGGTCAGCGTTTCCAACGAACTGCCCGGCGCCTCGGCCAATTCCGGCAGCGGCAGCTCCACCATGGAGCAGGGTTCGACCACCGAAGAGACCACCAATTTCGAGATCTCCAAGGTCACCGAAACCGCGATGACCGAAGCCGGCGGCATCAAGCGGCTGTCGATTGCCGTGGTGGTCGATGGCACCTACGTCGCCGATGCCAGCGGCAACTCGGTCTATACGCCCCGCGCCCAGGCGGAGATCGACCAGATCACCGCGCTGGTGAAATCGGCCGTCGGTTTCTCTGATACCCGCGGCGACCAGGTGGAGGTGGCCAATCTGCAGTTTGCCGATCGCCCGGAGCTCGCCGCCGCCGGCACCAGCGAGCCGGGCCTGTTCGATTTCACCCGCGACGACCTGATGAACGGCGCTGAAATGGCGGTGACCCTGCTGATCGCCCTGGCGCTGGTGTTCTTCGTGCTCCGCCCGTTGCTGAAGCGGGTGCTGGCGCCGGAAGGCAAGGCCCTCGCCCTGCCCGCCAGCGCCGAACTCGGCGGCGGTGTGCCCCATCACGGCCCGGGCGATTTCGGCTCCAACGCCGTTGTCTCATCGCTCCCCAACCTCAGTGGCGACTACGTCGACGAAGACGAGCAGCCGCGCAAGGCCCGCGTTCCGGCCTGGATGAACAACGCCAAGGCGATGGGCGAAACCCAGGCCAATACCCTCAAGACCGTCGGCGAACTGGTCGACGAGAACCCCAAGCAGGCCGCGCTGATCGTGCGCGACTGGCTGGCGAGCGCCACGTGAGGATCGACTAGATGGCCGCCGCAGCCGCCGCTCTCGAGCAGACCACCGACCAGGTGCTGAACAAGCAGCTGGTGGTGGGCGCCAATGCCAGCCAGCGCGCCCTGACCGGCGACGAGAAGGCCGCCGTCCTGCTGCTGGCGCTCGGCCCGGACTTCGGCAAGCCGATCCTCGAAGAGCTCGACGAGATGGAAATCCGCCAGCTGTCGCGCGCCATGGTGAAGCTCGGGCCGATCACCCCGGAAATGCTGGATTCTCTGCTGATCGAGTTCGTCACCCGCGTCTCCTCCAACGGCACCATCGCCGGCAACTCCGACACCACCGAGCGCCTGCTGCTGAGCTTCCTGCCGCAGGAGCGGGTCGACTCGATCATGGAGGAGATCCGTGGACCGGCCGGCCGCAACATGTGGGAAAAGCTCAGCAACGTTCAGGAAGACATTCTCGCCAGCTACCTGAAGAACGAGTACCCGCAGACCATCGCCGTGGTGCTTTCGAAAATCGCCACCGACCATTCCGGCAAGGTGCTGGCGTCGCTGCCCGAAGAACTGGCGATGGAAGTGGTGCAGCGCATGCTGGCGCTCGACCCCGTGCAGAAAGAGATTCTGGAAAAGATCGAGACGACGCTGCGCACCGAGTTCATGTCGACGCTCAGCCATACCAAGCGGCGCGACAGCCACGAGCAGATGGCGGAGATCTTCAACTCGTTCGACCGCCAGACCGAGGCCCGCTTCATCACCACGCTCGAGGAGCGCGACCGCGACGGCGCCGACCGCATCAAGGCACTGATGTTCACCTTCGAGGACCTGGCCCGGCTCGAGCCGTCGGCGATCCAGACTCTGGTGCAGAAGATGGACAAGAAGGAGCTCGGCCTCGCGCTGAAGGGCGCCAACGACACGGTCAAGGAGGTGTTCTTCGCCAACATGTCGGCCCGCGCCGGCAAGATGCTGAAGGACGACATGGAAGCCATGGGCCCGGTGCGCCTCAAGGACGTCGACGAGGCGCAGGGCCGCATGGTCGCCACCGCCAAGGACCTCGCCGCCAAGGGCGAGATCATCATCACCAAGGGCAAGGCCGATGAGGAGATGATCGGCTGATGAGCGCCACGCCCGCCAAATTCACCTTCGACCTCGATCTCGGCCGCCGCCAGGAGCGCAACTCCCTGGTCACCGAGACGGCAATGGCCGCGCTGATCGAGGAGGCTCGTCGCGAAGGCCGCGAAGCCGGTCTCGCCGAGGGCGAACGCACCGCAGTCGCCAAAGCCGCCAAAGCCGAAGCCGCCGCCGCCGAGTCGCTCGCCGTGCGCGTCGCCGCGATGGCTGCCAGTATGGACGATGCCAGAAAGCAAACCATCGCCGAAGGCGTCGAGCTGTCGCTGTCGATTGCGAGGAAGCTTGCCGGCGGCCTCATTGCCCGCGAGCCGACCACGGAGATCGAACAGTTGGTGGCCGAGTGCATGGCAACGCTCGATGGCGTGCCGCACCTCGTCATCCGCTGCGACCCCACGCTCGCCGACGCCGTCCGCGATATCGCGACCAGCAAGATGACCACCACCGGCTTCACCGGCCGGCTGGTCGTTCTCGGCGACCCCGACATCGCCATCGGCGACGCCCGCATCGAATGGGCCGATGGCGGCGTGGTCCGCGATATCAGGAAGCTGAGCGCCGAGATCGACGCCCGCATCGCCAGCTATTTTGCCGCCCGCGGCATCCGCATCAACGAGGAGACCGAGCAATGAGCACCGGCGACACCGGGGTCACCTTCGAGGAAATGGCGGCACCCGGCCGCGAGGGCTACACCCCGCCCGGCGAAAAGACCGCCGCCGACCTCGAGGCCGTATTCGACGTTCCCGTACGCATTTCGGTCGTGCTCGGCCGCGCCAAGGTGCCGGTGGCGAGCCTGCTGAAGATGGATGTCGGCTCTGTGGTTGAACTCGACCGCCAGGTCGGCGAAGCCGTCGAAATCTATGTCAACGATCGCCTCGTCGCCCGCGGCGAAATCGTCCTCGTCGAGAACCGTCTCGGCGTCACCATGACCGAAATCATCAAGGCGGCGTGATGGTCGAGCGGATGGACAAGTTCGAGGCGGCCTCTACAACAACGCGAGAATCCCAATGCGGCTACTGATCGTCGGCGCCCTCGAAGGCCAGCTCACCACCGCCACAAAGCTCGCCATGGATGGCGGCGCCAAGGTGGCTCATGCACCCTCGATCGAGATCGCGCTCGCCTCGCTGCGCGCCGGCCGCGGCGCCGACCTGCTGCTGGTCGACGTGATGATGGATATCGCCGGGCTGATCGCCGGGCTCGAGGGCGAACGCATCGTCATCCCGGTGGTCGCCTGCGGCACCGAGAGCAACGCCGCCGCCGCGGTGAGCGCCATCCGCGCCGGCGCCAAGGAATATATCCCGCTGCCGCCCGACGCCGAGCTGATCGCTGCCGTCATCGCTGCGGTCGCCCGCGAATCATCGGATTTCCTGTTCCGCGATCCGGTGATGGCCCGGGTGGTGAAGCTCGCCGAGCAGGTCGCCCCGTCAGAAGCCTCGGTGCTGATCACCGGCGAGAGCGGCACCGGCAAGGAGGTAATGGCCAAATACCTCCATTCCCGCTCGAAGCGCGCCTCCCGCGCCTTCATCTCGATCAACTGCGCCGCCATCCCCGAGGCGCTGCTCGAGAGCGAGCTGTTCGGCCACGAGAAGGGCGCCTTCACCGGCGCCGTCGCCCGACGCATCGGCAAGTTCGAGGAAGCCTCGGGCGGCACCCTGCTGCTCGACGAAATCAGCGAAATGGACGTCCGCCTGCAGGCCAAGCTGCTGCGCGCCATCCAGGAGCGGCTGATCGATCGCGTCGGCGGCACCAAGCCCGTGCCGGTCGATATCCGCATCATCGCCACCTCCAACCGCAACCTCGGCGAGGCGGTGAAGGAGGGCAGCTTCCGCGAGGACCTGCTGTTCCGGCTGAACGTGGTGAACCTTAAGCTGCCCCCGCTGCGCGAGCGCCCCGGCGACACTGCGGCACTGGCCGACCATTTCGTCGATAAATACGCCAAGGCGAACGGCCTGGGCCGCCGGGTGCTCTCGGCCGAAGCTCGCGATGCCCTGCTGCGCGCCCCGTGGCCGGGCAATGTCCGCGAACTCGAAAACACCCTGCACCGCGCCGTGCTGCTGTCGGGCGGCGAGATCATCGGCCCCGAGGCGATCTCGATGCCCGATGGCACCGGCCTCAGCGAAGTCGTCGCCATGGCATCGGTCGCGACGCAGGCCGCCCAGACCGCCGAGACCATCTCGCGCGCCATGGTCGGCCGCACCGTCGCCGACGTCGAGCGCGACCTGATCCTCGACACCCTCGATCACGTGCTCGGCAACCGCACCCACGCCGCCAACATCCTCGGCATCTCGATCCGCACCCTGCGCAACAAGCTCAACCAGTACGCCGACGAAGGCGTCGCCGTGCCGGGCCCGGGCGAACAGCGGAACTCCGCAGCGTGAGGGGCCAATTGCTGGCAGACGGCCCCCTCCCATCCTCCCCCATGAAGGGGGAGGTGCCGCATCCAGCCTTGGGCACCATCGCGCCACGAACTCCACTTTTCACCTCCCCCTTCATGGGGGAGGTCGGGAGGGGGCCGTCTCTATCAGTAGTCCTCACGTCGGAGCCCACCCGTGGCTGATCTCTCCGCCCCCGGCCCGTCCGGCCTGAAGCTGCCGTCTTTCTCGCTGCAGGGGCTGTGGAAGTCGCTCGGCACGTCCGATATCGGGCTCGCCATCGGCATCATGGGGATCATCGTCGTCCTCATCGTACCGCTGCCACCGCTGCTGCTCGACCTGCTGCTGGCGATTTCGATCGTCTTCTCGGTCCTGATCCTGATGACGGCCTTGTTCATCCAGACGCCGCTCGAGTTCTCTGCCTTTCCAACGGTGCTGCTGATCGCCGCCATGCTGCGATTGGCGCTGAACCTCGCCACCACCCGCCTGATCCTCTCCGAGGGTCATAACGGCACCGATGCCGCCGGTCACGTCATCGAGGCGTTCGGCAACTTCGTGATGCGGGGCAACTTCGTCATCGGCGTCGTCGTCTTCGCCATCCTGATCATCGTCAACTTCATCGTCATCACCAAGGGTTCGGGGCGCATCGCCGAAGTGGCGGCGCGCTTCAACCTCGACGCCATGCCCGGCAAGCAGATGGCGATCGACGCCGACCTGTCGGCCGGCCTGATCGACGAAACCACCGCCAGGAAGCGCCGCGAGAACCTGGAGGCCGAAAGCGCCTTCTTCGGCAACATGGACGGCGCCTCGAAATTCGTACGCGGCGACGCCATTGCCGGCCTGCTCATTACCTTCATCAACATCATTGCCGGCCTCGTCATCGGCATGCTGCAGGAAGGGCTGAGCTTTGCCGAAGCCGGTCACAACTATACCCTGCTCACCGTCGGCGACGGCCTCGTCAGCCAGATCCCGGCGCTGATCGTCTCGACTGCGGCCGGCTTGCTCGTTTCCAAGGCCGGCGTTACCGGCTCGGCCGACAAGGCGCTGGTCGCCCAGTTCACCGGCTACCCCAAGGCGCTCGGCATGTCGGCCGCCGTCATCGGCGCGCTGGCGCTGCTGCCGGGCATGCCGATCATCCCGTTCCTGGCACTCGCCGCCGGCTGCGGCTGGCTCGCCTTCAAGTCGGGCAGGAAAAAAACGGCTACTGCCGATCGCGCTATTGTCGAGGCTGCCATGGAGCATGCCGAGGCCAACCCGGTCGCCACGGAAGCCCCGATCACCGACAGCCTCAGGATCGACGAGCTGAAGCTCGAACTGGGCTACGGACTGCTGTCGCTGGTCAAGGAAGACGATACCGGCACCGATCGGCTCACCGAGCAGATCAAGGCGCTGCGCCGGCAGCTCGCCACCGAGCTCGGCTTCATCATGCCGCCGGTGCGCATCCTCGACAACATGCAGCTCGAGCCGAACGACTACAAGGTCAAGATCAAGGAGGTCGATGCCGGCCGCGGCCAGATTTTCGCGCACCAGCTGATGGTGATGGATCCGATGGGCAAGGAGATCAACCTGCCCGGCGTCCACACCACCGAGCCGACCTTCGGCCTGCCCGCCACCTGGATCGAGCCGGCACTGCGCGACGAGGCGGAACTTCGCGGCTATTCGATCATCGATCCCTCGACGGTGATATCGACGCACCTGACCGAAGTGCTGAAGGCCAACGTTTCGGATCTTCTCAGCTATGCCAACGTGCAGTCGCTGCTCGCCGGGCTGTCGAAGGAGCAGCAGAAGCTGGTCGAGGACATCGTCCCCAGCCAGATTTCGGTTTCGGGCGTACAGCGCGTGCTGCAGACCCTGCTCATCGAACGCATCTCGATCCGCGACCTGCCGACCATTCTCGAAGGCATCGCCGAGATTGCCGGCCCCGGCCGCACTGCCCAGGCCATTGCCGAGCACGTGCGCTCCCGCCTGGCCCGCCAGCTCTGCGCCGCCAATCTGGGGCCTGATGGGAACCTGCCGCTGCTGACGCTGTCGCCGCAATGGGAGCGCGACTTCGCCGAGGCGCTGGTCGGCGATGGTAACGACCGTCACCTCGCCATGGCCCCCTCGCGGCTGCAGCAGTTCATCGTCGGGATTCAGCAGGGGTTCGAGAACGCCGCCCAGATGGGCGAAATCCCGGTGCTGATCACCAGCCCCGGCATCCGCCCGCATGTCCGCGCCATCATCGAGCGCTTCCGCCCGCAGACCGTGGTGATGAGCCAGAACGAAGTGCATCCGCGGGTGCGGCTGAAGACCATCGGGAGCGTCTGAGGGCGGCGAACCCGTCGCCGATTGCTGCCGCCGCCCAAGGCAAGCCGAGCATCAGCAATGGGGTATAGAGGGCGCCCCAGTAGCTGTTGTAACTTTTGCCGGCGATGAGGAACAGCGCGGCATAGGCAAAGCCGGTCGCCGCCGCGCGCAAGCCCTCCGGCCGGACGACAAGGCCGAGCAGCCCGAGTGGCAGCACCAGCGCCGTAACCCACAGCGGCAGCAGCTTCAGCAGCCCGTTGAAGGCGCCCGTGGCAAGCAGGAACGTCCCGCCACCGAGGGCCAGCCAGCTGTCGGAATAGGCGCGGTCGAGCGGTCCGAGTTGCGCCGCGACCATCTGCGCGTGCCACAGGAAGTATGCGGCGTAGGCAGCAAGCACCACCAGCCAGCATGCCGCCTCGGCCCAACGCCGCTGCCGGATGGCGAGCCCCAGGCAGATCACGACATAGACCCCGGCGAGCTCGCGCAGGAACAGCGCCAGCGCGCCTGTGACAACGCCCAGCCAGGGCAACCGCGCGCCATAGGCGACAACCGACAAGAGGATCAGCGCACCCGCCGTGATGTCGGAGAACAGCACTGCGTCGGGGCTGCCCAGGTTGGCCAGCGATACCAGCAGAGCCAGCGCGCTGAGGCCGGCGAACAGCGGCCCGGCGCTGTCGCGCGCCAGCCGATAGGCAAACAGGGTGGCGATGACCGCGAGGCCGAGGCCGAGCGCCTGCCCCCATTGCAGCGACGGCAGCGCCGCCAGCACCGTGGCGCTGAGCGGTGTACGCCAGTTGAAGACCGACTGGGTTCCGTACTCCCCTTCGAGCAGCGCCACATGCGCCGCTTCATAGTAACCCTCCCCGCCCCGCATCGCCTCGACAATGCGCCGATAGGTGGCGAGATCCCCTACCGCGCCGGCAGCTTCCGGCGAGCCGACCTCGGGCGGCACGACAGCCGAACCGAACAACGCGATCCACAGCAGCCACAAGGTGGCGAGCGCCGTCGCGGCGAACAGGGCAATAACGAGCGGTCGCCGCGCGTGGCGTAGCCAGGTCTCAGGCAACATGACTGGGGCCCTTCGGGAAAGTCACCATTCTCGGACCGGCGCGTTAACAGACCGATATAAGACAACGCGCTCGCAACCGCGCCGCCATCCATGCATTGCTAGCTGGCGACCAGGAGTACCGCCCCGATGAAGCTCTTCCGCTGCGACCATTGCGGTCACCTGCTCTATTTCGAGAACACCCGCTGCGAGCGCTGCGGCCGGGCGCTCGGCTATGGACCGCGCACCAACAACCTGTTCTCGCTCGAAGGCGGCCCGGCCACCTGGGTGGCGCCGGCGTTCTTCAACCGCTCCTTCGTCTATTGCGCCAATGCGGCGCACGGCGCCTGCAACTGGCTGCTGCCGCATGCCCCGGGCGCCGATCCCTATTGCCTCGCCTGCCGGCACAACGGCTTGATCCCCGATATCCAGAACCCGGTCGATCTTGGCCGCTGGCAGGTGATCGAGCGCGCCAAGAAGCGCCTGATCTATTCGTTGCTGCGCCTGCATCTGCCGCTCGCCACCCGCAACGAGGACCCGGTGCACGGCCTGAGCTTTCGGTTCCTCAATGAGGAAATCGCGCCGGCGCCAGTGCTGACCGGGCACGATAGCGGCATCATCACTCTGGCGCTCAAGGAAGCCGACGACGCCGCGCGTGAATATCGCCGTACCCAGTTCAACGAACCCTACCGCACGCTGCTTGGACACTTCCGTCACGAGATAGGCCACTATTACTGGGACCTGCTGGTTGCCGGGCGCCCCGTCCACGAAGAATTCCGCACCCTGTTCGGTGACGAAAGCGCACCTTATGAGTCCGCCCTCGGGAACCACTACGCCAATGGCGCTCCCGCCGGCTGGCAGCAGAACTACATCTCGGCCTACGCCACCTCGCACCCCTGGGAGGATTTCGCCGAGACCTTCGCGCACTACCTGCACCTGGTCGACACCACCGAGATGGCCGCATCGTTCGGCGTCAACCTGAAGCCATCGGTCGACAAATCGGGAGAACTCACCGCGCGGCTCGACTTCGACCCTTATGCCGGGGGCGGTATCGACGAGCTGATCGAGAACTGGATTCCCCTGGCCTCGCTGATGAACAATCTCAATCGCGCCGTCGGCCAGCACGACGCCTACCCGTTCGTCCTGACCCCTGAGGTGATTGCCAAGCTCGGCTTCGTTGCCCGACTGGTAGGGGACGCCGGCGCGGTGCAGTGGACCGTCCCCAGCCCCGCCGGCCCGGTCCCGATCAACGTGCCTAACGGGTCGGCGGAGCTGCCGCGCACCTGAGGCTGGAGCCGCCGCCGCCAATATGGTCTGTGTGCAGGATGCACGACATCATGCTCATCACCGTTCCGGTCTTTTCCACGCTCGCCAATGCCGCCTTCGCGCTGCGCCGCGAAGTGTTCGTCATCGAGCAGCGGATTCCCGAGGCTGAGGAATTCGACGCCGACGACCTCGCGGCAACCCATGTGGTGGCGATCGCCGCCGGCAACGTGGTCGGCACGCTGCGCATCATCTGGACGCCGGAGCATGTGAAGCTCGGCCGCGTCGTCGTCTCCGGGCTGTGGCGCGGCCAAGGCATCTCGACCCGGCTGCTCCGCTACGCCATGGACCTGGCGCGCGACAGAGGCGAGACGCGGTTCTATCTCACCGCGCAGCACGACAAGCTCGGCGTCTACGAAAAACTCGGTTTCGTCGCCTTTGGCGCGCCGTTCGACGATGGTTCGGGCATCCTTCACCTCGCGATGAAGACTTACTGAGCCCTTGCCGGATTAACTCAAACTTTACCGGTTAACCCCGTAGACCGGGCGCTGCCGCCAATTCTCCGCTAGCTTGCTGGACGTGGGGCGGCTCGCCGCCTCGACAGAACGCTGGGAGGCGTGGAAGGCCGGACCTCGAAAAACGGGGCCGGCCTTTTTTGATTTTGGGCCGATAATTCAAGCGCGTTGGGCTCGGGCTGACCCGCCGCGGTCACCCCACCCACGATGTCATCCCCTGCGAAAGCAGGGACCCAACTATCCACCGGCGCGGGCTGCCAAATGGGTCACTGCTTTCGCAGGGATGACAGCCGGTGGTTGGGGTCAGGGGCGGAGCGAGGCAACTACGCCCGGTGCAGCCCATTCGCGATCTATTCCAGCTTCTTCGCCCAGGCCGAAACCTCATCGCCACTGCTCATATCGGCCTGCACGATCCCGTCGATCATGAAACTCGGCGACACGTGGATGCCGTTCTGCCTGGCATAGCGGGCGTCCCAGCGAGTGGATTTGTCGAGCAGCGGCTCGTCGAACGCCGCCATCAGTTCGAGCCCGGTATAGCCCTCGATCCGCCGGATCAGATCGTTCGGTGTCGCGTCGCGGTTGGGCCCGGTGGCGTGCCGCTCGAACTCGAATTCGTCGCGATGTTCGTAAACTGCCTGCATCACCCGCTTTGCAGCGGCCCGGCCTTCGGGAAGGCTGGCGGCGGCGTAGATCGCGCGGACGATCACCGGGGAAAACAAGTGCCAGGGCTGCGAGTGAAGCCGGATTTTCACCGTCAGCTGGTCCTCGCCCACCGTCGCCAGCAGCGCGTCGAGCTTGCCGAAGGCCTTGCCCGAATAGGGGCAGGTTGGCTCGAGAAACAGCTCGAGCACTTTCGGTCCATGCCCCCACACCAGCGGATCGACCCGGAAATCAGCCACGGCAATACTCCTTTTCAAAAAAGCGGAGCGCGAGGCTACTCGGCCCGCAGCCCCCGGCCTATCGAACATTGATATTTGAAGTTCGCGACCTTTTCGGAACGGTCGCGTCCCGATGACGTTGTCCATCTATCGGGCCGTGCGGCACTCCACTGCCAAGCGATGTGCCGCACGGCCTTGTTCATGACAGGCACGAACCAGAGGACGATACAATGTTCCGCACCCTTCTGACCACTACGGCGCTCACCGCACTGCTGACGGCGGGCGCCATGGCCCAGGATGCCGCCGCCCCGGCAACGACCGAGGCCCCTGCCGCCGAGGCTCCCGCGACCCCTGAGGCTGCACCTGCCGAACCGCTGGATACCTCCATCCTCGCGTCCGGCTACACCGTCACCGACAAGGACAACCTCGCCACCGAGATCATCGGTAAGCAGGTCTATTCCTCCGCCGCGGCGGAAGCCGAGCATATCGGCGACGTCAACAACCTCGTGATCGGCGAAGGCGGCGAGATTGCCGCTGTGATTATCGGTGTCGGTGGCTTCCTTGGTATCGGCGAGAAGAATGTCGCGGTAAATTACGCCGAACTCGAATGGGTCACCGCCGAGGACGGCAGCGAGCGTTTCGTACTGGCGACCACTAAGGAAGCACTAGAGACGGCTCCGGGTTTCGAGACCACTGACGAGGCGGCCGCACCGAGCGACGCCATGGCTCCGTCCGACCAGCCTGCCGATGCCATGGCTCCGGCCGATCAGCCTGCCGACACCATGGCTCCGGCCGATCAGCCTGCCGACACTATGGCTCCGGCCGATCAGCCTGCTGACACCATGGCTCCGGCTGATCAGCCTGCCGACACTATGGCTCCGGCTGATCAGCCTGCTGACACCATGGCTCCGGCTGATCAGTCTGCAGCCCCCGCAGCCACGCCCGCGACCGGCCCGATCGATCGCGCCACGCTGACCGACGCGCCGCTCACCGCTGAAGAGCTGATCGGCACCAATGCCTATGGCCCGGGCGACGAGCACCTCGGCGCGATCGGCGACGTGATCCTCGGCGCCGACGGCACGGCCGTCGATGCGGTGATCATCGATTTCGGGGGCTTCCTCGGCATCGGTACCAAGCCGGTGGCGGTTGCGGTCGAGAACCTGCGCTTCGCCACCAATGCGAACGGCGACAAGTTCCTGTTCGTCAACGTGACGCGCGACCAGCTCGACACGGCGGTGGCCTACAACAAGGACACCTGGGAGGCCGAGCGCGACACCCAGCTGCTGAAGACCGACGCGCAGCAGTAATCGCTTCCCCAAGCACGAAAGGCCCGCTCCGGCGGGCCTTTTCATTGCCTGATCGCGAGATGGCTCAGCGGCGGATATGCCGCAACCGGCCGATCTCGTCGTATTCCGCCTGCTCGGACTTGGCTTCAGCCGCAGCCTCGCGACCGTGCTCGCGCTGGTCCAGCAGCTCGACCTTCTTCAAATCTTCCACCGCCTCGGCCAGCGCATCCTGCGCCGCCTCGAGGTTGCCCTTCATGTCGTTGGCCGAAGCCAGGAGGTTATCCCTGCGGGCGATCGCGGCCTTGGCGAAGGTCGAATAGGCGAAATGCGCGATATCCGAGATGCCGGTCTTCTGCTGCTCGATTTCGATCTGCTGGTCGAGTTCGGCGGCCATCCGCTCGAAATCGGCGATCATCATCTCGATCTGCGTAACCTGACGGCGCTTCTCGTCGACCTGAAACTTCTTAAGCCGGATCAGGCTCTCGCTGCGCGACTTCATGACTTGTACTCCTTACACCTCAAGTCATTCACTTCACTGACGCGGTAGTCTCGCCCACCTTGTCCAGGATTGCTTCCAGCATGACATAGCCGTCGGCAATCGAGGTGCGCTCTTCCCGCTGCTGGCTCAAAAACGCCTCCAGCGCCGGGTTGATCGCGATGGCACGGTCCACGCCTGGATCCGATCCCTT
>NZ_DASZAW010000122.1:0-20600 GCF_035944845.1 Devosia sp.
GGTGCGCTCTTCCCGCTGCTGGCTCAAAAACGCCTCCAGCGCCGGGTTGATCGCGATGGCACGGTCCACGCCTGGATCCGATCCCTTCCGGTATGCCCCCAGCCGGATCAGTTCCTCCATGTCGGCAAATGTCGACATGAGCTCCCGCGCCTTCTGCAGGGTGGGCCGCACATTGGTTGGCACACACCCTGGCATGGTTCGCGAGATAGACCGGAGCACATTGACCGCCGGATAGCGTCCCCGCTCGGCGATCGAGCGCTCCATCACGATGTGCCCATCGAGAATACCGCGAACGGCGTCCGCGATGGGCTCATTGTGATCGTCACCTTCCACCAAAACGGTAAATAGACCGGTAATGGAGCCCGAGTCTGCGAGGCCTGGGCCCGCTCGTTCCAGCAACCTCGGAAGTTCGGTGAAAACCGTCGGCGGATAACCCTTGGCGGTCGGCGGCTCGCCGATGGCAAGCCCGATCTCGCGCTGCGCCTGGGCAAACCGGGTGAGGCTGTCCATCATGCACAGCACTCGCTTGCCCTGGTCGCGGAAATACTCGCTGAGCGTCAGCGTCAGGAAGGCCGCCTGTCGCCTCATCAGCGCCGCCTCGTCCGACGTGGCGACCACCACCACCGCCCGCTGGATGCCGACCTCGCCCAGATACTCGGTGACGAACTCCTGCACCTCGCGGCCGCGCTCGCCGATCAGCCCGATCACCGCAACATCGACCTGGGCGTTGCGGGCCAGCATACTCATCAGCACCGATTTGCCGACGCCCGAGCCGGCAAAGATGCCCATACGCTGGCCCTCGCACATGGTGGTGAAGGTGTTGAGGGTGCGCACGCCCATGTCCAGCGGATCGCCCACCCGCATACGCTCATGCGCCGGCAGCGGCACCTGCCGCAACGGATAGGCCGCGGCGCCCGGCAGCAGCGGGCCCTTGCCATCGATCGGCTCGCCATCGGCGTTGATCACCCGGCCGAGCCAGTGCTCGGAGGGCTGCACTGCCCCGTCATGCCGCTTGAACAGCGCCCGGCAGCCGAGCCGCACCCCGTTCAGCGCGCCGAACGGCAGGCATAGCGCATGGCCATCGCGAAAGCCGATGATCTCGGCCCCCAGCACCCCGCCATTGGTGGTTTCGATCTCGACCCGGCCACCGACGCGCAGCTCGCGCACCGGCCCGACCACTTCGATCAGCAAGCCCTGCACGGTTTTGACGCGCCCGAAGACCTCCACGTCCTCGATGGCGTCAATTGCGGCTTTCAGGGACTGCATCGGCCTCTTTCACGGTGCCCGAATCGCTTTCGGACGACGGTAACCGAACGTTAAGCAAAAAGCGTTAACCATGGGGTCCCACTCCCACATCCGCCCGGCGTGCCTTGAGCCGCTTTCCGAGCCCTCAAGGCCCCCAAATCCTTGAGTCGACAGAGTCGATTGAAGGGCTTTCTTAACCTAATTTCTTAAGTCGGTTATGTGCGATTTCTGTAGCATTTTCAACGATTTAACATATCACTAACGGGAGACCCATTGCATCTTGCGGATCAGAATTAAACTTTGTTAACTAATTGCGCTTAGGTTTGGGTCATATCCAGTAGGGTTCGGTTAAGGGTGAACGCGCACAGCGCCTCATCCATGGTTCCAGCAGGGAACGGTTTAAGGGGATTGACGGCATGCGTGTACTCTTGATCGAGGACGACAGCGCGACAGCGCAGAGCATCGAGCTGATGCTCAAATCAGAGAGTTTCAACGTATACACGACCGACCTCGGTGAAGAGGGCGTCGACCTAGGCAAGCTCTACGACTACGACATCATCCTGCTCGACCTGAACCTTCCCGACATGTCGGGCTACGAAGTGCTGCGCACCCTGCGCGTGGCCAAGGTGCAGACCCCGATCCTGATCCTTTCTGGTCTTGCCGGCATCGAAGACAAGGTGCGCGGTCTCGGCTTCGGCGCCGACGACTACATGACCAAACCGTTCCACAAGGATGAGCTGGTCGCCCGCATCCACGCCATCGTCCGCCGTTCCAAGGGCCATGCGCAGTCGGTCATCAACACTGGCGACCTGAGCGTCAACCTCGACACCAAGACCGTCGAGGTGCAGTCGGCCCGCGTGCACCTGACCGGCAAGGAATACCAGATGCTGGAGCTGCTCTCGCTCCGCAAGGGCACCACGCTCACCAAGGAAATGTTCCTCAACCACCTTTATGGCGGCATGGACGAGCCCGAGCTGAAGATCATCGACGTGTTCATCTGCAAGCTCAGGAAGAAGCTCTCGGTCGCCACCGGCGGCAAGAACTACATCGAGACCGTCTGGGGCCGCGGCTATGTGCTGCGCGAGCCCGACGAGAGCGAAAGCTTCGCGGAATCCAGCGTCGCCTGATTCAGTCCTGCGTTGCGGCAGACCTGGGGAACCCCGTACCAGACGGTGCGGGGTTCTCGCTATTTGAGCGCCTTCAAACGGTGAGATACTCCAGCCGGTGTGGGCTGACCCCCACCCTTGATCCCTCCCCTAAACAAGGGAGGGAGACGACTGTCTCGAAGCCAGCGTTTTGGCCTGCCTTGGGCCGACCCACAGCGGACAGAGCTTGAGCGGCCAACCGGCCAATGGCACCCTCCGGCCATGAGCGATATCGAGTGGATTGCCCCGGACCCGGCTGCCGTCGCGGCGGCATTGGCGAATATCGGTGTCGCCGTCGATCCGGCCGGGATGGCGCTCTTCGTGCGCGACAATCGGTTTGCAGCCCGTCTGCCGGGCGACCGGATCGCCTGGTTCCCCACCGATCCGCACGGCCTGCAGCGCCTCGCCCGCGAGGCGCGCGCGCTCGCCCTCATCGAACGCCATTGCAGCTTCCGCGCACCGCGTCTCATCCACCGCGCTGCGGCCGGCTGGCAGCTGCGTTTCGAAGTGCCGGGCACACCCGATCCGTTCGCCGTCTACCATCGGGTTCGTGATGATCGACACTTCGCCGTCATGCTGGGCAGCCGTTTCGGCCACGTGCTGGCTGATCAGCACCTCAGCATTCCGTCGGCAGAACTCGGCGATTGGCTGCTGCCTCGTCCCGGCTGGCCGCCTCCGCTGTCGCAGGTGGCTGCCGACCTGCCCCGCGTCACCGGCGATCGCGAGCTGATCGATCGCGCCCTGACGCTCCTGGCCCGCAGCGAAATGACGGAGTTGGAGATCGCCGACCGGGTTCTCGCGCATACCGACTTCGGCTTCCACAACATGGTGGTGACCTCCGACGCCACCGTTGTCGGCGTGTTCGATTACGACGAGGCGTCGCTGACCGACCGCCACTACGACTTCCGCTACCTGCTGCTCGATACCGAAGACGAGGCGCTGTTCACCGCCGCCGCGACAGCCTACGAGGCCGCCGGCGGCCAGCCGATCGATCTCGGCCGCGTTCGCCTCTACAACGCCGCCGCCGCCGTCGCCTTCCTTGCCTTGCGCGGCGAGGCCGGGCCGGATGAAAAGCCGGCCGGCCGCACGCTCGCCGAAGACCTGCGCTGGGTTCGCATGGCTATGGAGCGCGCCAGCTAACCCGCGCGCCAATGTCGCATCGCAGGTCGCAACCGGCGTGCGCACATTGGGCTCATGCGCGCTCGTCCGTTTCAGTTGCCGCTCACCAGCCTCTTGCGCAAGCGCATCGGGCCGGGTGACTTCGTCGATTCCTATGCCGTCCCGCTCGCCGACCCTGATCTGACCCCGCTGCAACTGGCCGAGCGGCTGACCGTCATGCCGGGCTGGGTCAACGGCCTGCTCTGGCTGCGCAACGGGCTGGTCTCGCCGCTTGGACTGAAAACCGGCGCCGATGTACCACCCGCCAATCCAGACCCAGGCGTCGGCGATTACGTGAGTTTCTTCCGGCTCGAAGAGCTGTCGCCCAACGAGGCGATCCTCGGCGAGGACGACCGCCATCTCGATTTCCGCGTTTCAGTGCTGAAAACCGCGGGCCCACACCCCCTGGCCGCCATCTCCACCTGGGTGCATCCGCACAATCTGGGCGGCCGGCTCTACCTGCTCGGCGTGCTGCCGTTCCACAAGCTGATCATTCGCCGCATGCTCGCCAACGTCGCGGCGTGATCGACATGTATCCTGCCCTCGCTCGACACCATCATTGGAAGTAACTTCATTGGTGGGTTATCGAGTTGCTTGTTTCTTGCGCCGCAGCCCTACGAAACATCGCCCATTCGATGTACAACTTCCGCCATGGACGAGGCTCAACATCGGTTCGGCCCATTTGTTCTGACGCCAGGCCGTGAATTGCGGCGCGACGGCCAGCCCGTTGCGCTCGGCCCCAAGGCATTGATGATGCTCGAGACCATGCTCGAGGCTGAGGGCGGGATCGTCACCAAGGCCGAGATGCTGGAGCGCGTCTGGCCCGGCGTGACGGTCGAGGAAGGCAATATCACCGTGCAGATCGCCGCTCTGCGCAAGGAGCTTGGCTCCCGCCCTGGCGGCGAGGAGTGGATCGTCACCGTGCCACGCATCGGCTACCGCCTGGTGCACGGCAACGCCCCCGCGCCCGCCGAAGCGCCGCCCGCCGAAGCGGGCGGCAAGCCCAGCCTCGCGGTGCTCCCCTTCGTCAACCTGAGCGGCGACGCGACGCGCGACTACTTCGCCGATGGCCTCGTCGAAGACCTGATCACCGCCCTCAGCCGTTTCAAGTCCTTCGCCGTCGTTTCGCGCTACTCCTCCTTTGCCTACCGCAACCGCGCCGCCGACATCCGCCAGGTCGCGCGCGAGCTCGGCGTCCGCTACCTGCTCGAGGGCAGCGTCCGGCTTTCCGGCGAACGGGTCCGCGTCACCGTGCAACTGGTCGACGCTGCCAGCGGCACTCACCTCTGGGCCTCGAGCTTTGATGGCGAGATGGGCCAGCTCTTCGAGTTTCAGGACAAGACCACCGCCGCCGTCGTCGGCCTCGTCGAACCGCAGATCCGCCGCGCCGAGATCGAGCGGACCCGCCGCCGCTGGCCCGACAACCCGCAGGCTTATGACCATTTCCTGCGCGCGCTGCCGTTCTTCGGCTCGCGCAACCCGGCGGACTATCTCACTGCCTTCGCGCATCTCGAGCAGGCCATCGCGCTGCAGCCGGACTATGCCGCCGCCCTCGCCTACGCCTCATGGAGCCTTGCCCGGCATGGCACCGTCGCGCTCACGGTGCTAGATGCTGCGGGCGTCGCTCGCTGCCTCGAACTGGCGCGGCTGGCGCTGCACTACGGCGACGACGATCCCGTCGTGCTGGCCATCTGCAGCCACTCGCTGCTCGCCATCGGCCATATGCGCGCCGAAGGCCTCGCCATGGTCGACCGGGCGCTGGCGGCCAACCCGCACAACATTGTCGTCCAGGTGCTGGGCGGCATCTGCAACATGCTGGCCGGCGACCCAGTAAAGGCAGAAGCCTGCTACCGACGCGCATACAGCCTCAGCCCCGGCGCCCCGGAAGCCTCCGAGAGCCTCGCCGGCATTGGCTTCGCCCGCTTCTTCATGCGCGATTTCGAAGGCGCGCTCGTCTGGCTCGGGCGTTCACGCGCCACCCAAATGGACTGGCCGCCCACCTACTGGATCCAGACCGCCGCCTACGCGCATCTTGGCCAACTGGAAGAGGCGAGGGCGACGCTGGCGCGCCTCAAGAGTTTTGCTCCCTACACCTCCATCGCCGGCGTCGAAACTGTGGCGCAGCGCTCCGACGGCCGCTTCGAGCTGATCATCGAGGGCCTGAAGAAAGCCGGGCTCACCTAGCAGCGGAGCCGGTTTAGCAACTCATTTGGAACTGCCTAAGGACCCAAAGCCCGCGGATCGAGCAGATTTTTCCTCACAGCGCCACTTGGCGCCAACCGAGGAGTCGAAAATGGACATGCTTCCTGCTGCCGCCGCAGATGCACTGGCCCGTGGTCCCACGGCCGCCGAGTACCCGGTGCGTACCGTGGGCAACGAAGACGCCTACTATGCCCAGCACACCACCCTGAACTTCACCGTACCGGCATGGGTGCCTGCGGTTTCTGCGCTGCTCCGTAGTTTTCGCGCCGCGCCCGGGCCCTTTGGCGCCCCCTGCCACGCCTGACAGACACGCATACGAGGGAAGAAAAATGGCATTAGAGATCATCGGCCCGGGTTTCGGGCGCACCGGCACCAACTCGCTGAAGGTTGCCCTTGAGCACCTGGGGTTTGGTCCTGCCCACCACATGTTCGAGGTCCGCGACCACCCCGAACAGTTGCCCGGCTGGCAGGCGCTGGCGGACGGAGGTCGCCCCGATTGGGATGCCCTGTTCCGCGGCTACCGCGCCCAGGTCGACTGGCCTGGCGCCCGCTACTGGCGCGAACTTGCCGCCCACTATCCCGATGCCAAGGTGATCCTCACGGTGCGCGACGCCGATGAGTGGTTCGATAGTGTCGAAGCCACAATTGCCAGGTTCATCGCCGGCCGTGGCAGCTACGACGATCCGCATGCCAACGGCGTCGCCAACATGGCTTACCAGCTGATCGTCGAGGGTGTTTTCGATGGACGCATGTTCGAACGACCTTACGCTACAGCGTTGTTCAACGCCCATATCGCCGAGGTGCAAGCCACCATTCCCGCCTCTCGCCTGCTGACTTTCGATGTTCGCGAAGGTTGGGAGCCGCTCTGCGCCTTCCTGGCTCTGCCGGTGCCCGGGATCTCATTCCCGCGGCTCAACTCGTCCAAGCAGTTCCTTGCCGAGGAATGGGCCGAGGAGGCGTGAGCGCCAGGCCCTTTCGCCGATGACGGCCGGCAAATAGTGGAGCGGCCGGGCCCAACCGGCCGCCCGGTGGTGAAACGACATGGCCTAGGCGACGCTGGCGCGCTCGGTGGCCGAAACGGTGAACTTGCCTTCGAGATGGTCGCGGTCGAACGGCTTCATCATGTAGTCGTCGACCCCGGCCTTCAGCGCCAGCGCGATCTGCCCGATATCGTTCTCGGTGACCATGTAGACCACCCGCGGCGTATGCCCGCCGACGTAACCGCGCAGCAGCTTCAGGAATTCGAGCCCGCTCATCACCGGCATCTGCCAGTCGAGCAGGATCGCGTCCGGCATTTCCTGGCGGCACTTGTCGAAGGCTTCCTGCCCGTCCTCGGCCTCGTCCACGATGTAGTCGAGATCCTCCAGAATGCGGCGCGCCACCTTGCGCACCACGCTGGAGTCATCGACCACGAGGCAGGATTTCATGACGCGTTTCTCCCAATCGGCGGATCAGCTGGCCTCCGTCGAGCGCCTGCCCATCCACCGCACGACCCACGGTCGTCCTGGCCCATCTGCCGAAATGCTTCGGACACGGACCGGCCGACGCGAGTTGTTCGCCCACACTATCCATCCAAATGTCCCTACGAATGGTTAGCGAAACTTGAACCCTTCTCCGCATCGGCAAGTTTTTTGAGAGCAACGTCGGGTTTGCCTGCTTGCCGGCCTGAGGAAGTTGACAGCAAAGCTGCACGAAACCTGCGAAGGTTCAGCTCCGCCACCAGGCAGGTCCTCTCGCACGACAATACACAGCCGGCCAAACCGGCAGATCCGGTCACGCCGAGCGCACAGATGCTCAGCAAGGCCCGGCCGCGGCCGTAACCCAGATAGTGTTACGCGGCGACCGCCACGGCCTTCGGCGTCGCCGAGAACTCGAACACGTCGTTCTCGATGCCGATCTTCAGTTCCATCTCGGTCATCCGCGCCAGGATGCCGGTATAGAACGGCTGGATGCCCCGCGCATCGACACCCCCTTCAGGCGAGCCGGACAACAGCCCTTCAGCGCCCGACGGCATCAGTGTCTTCTGTCGCTTCTCCGGATCCGACTTCGAGGTCAGCTTGAACACCTCGGCGCCGGCGGCCCCCTCGATCCTGGCGGTCACCACCCCGCCGCGCGGCACCGCCATGGCGGCGATCAGCAGCATGTTCATGAACAGCTTGGCCTTGTGCTTGGGTAAGAGGATCAGCGGCACCTGCCAGTCCAGATCGGCCTTCTCGATCTCGAAATACACCCGCGCCACCCGTTCGCATTCGCGGGTGTCGAAATCGGTGCCTGCCGTCGAGGACGCGCCATAGGCCAGCCGCGCGAACTCGAGCTTGGCCCGCGCCTGTTTGGCCGCGTTGGCAATCAGTTCCTGCGCGCCGTCGGCCATCGCCGACTGCGTCGGGTCGGCCAGCACCTCGAGCCCATTCCCGATCGCCCCCACCGGGTTGATCAGGTCATGGCAGACCCGAGAACACAGCATCGCCGCGAGGTCGGTCGCCTTGAGCTCGATGAAATCCGCCATTCTATGGGTCCTTGCCGTCGAATCAATTTGGCGTAGCCTAACCGCAAAGGGCGCGTCTGCCCTAGGGGGAGCCAAGCTCGGCGTCGGCGACCGAAGGCCGTGCCGCGCTGAGCCTGCGCTCATCGAGCCGCAAGGGCCCGTCGTAGAGCGAAAACGCCTGTCCGAGCGACGCCGGCTTTCGGTGCTGGATGAAACCGCGAACCAGGGTCCTGAGACGGAACGGTTCCATCCATTGCGGCAGCGTCATCAGGTAGTCGAAAAGCATATGCCGCCAGGTCTGTCGCAAGTTCCGTGGCCGGCCATGGCGACTGAGTCCGGCATAGCAGCGAAACTCGTGCTGCTTGTGGTCGATACCGAAGCGCGCCGGAAAGGCATCGCGGATCAGCACTGGATCGATCCCCATCGCTTCGACGCGAACCTTCAGGAACCGGCCCACCGGCCGAGTGTGCCGCACCGGCACTGCATCGATAATCGCGCACCGGTTGCGGTTGTCGGCTTCGAGCCGGCACCACACATAGTCCACCCCATCGCCCGTCGGCGAGTCGGCCACCCAAGGCAGGATGCGTTGCAACGCGGCGCGTGACAGGCAGGGCGCCATGACTTCGATGAAATTGCTGTAGCGCAGCAGGAACGAAGGCGCGCGCAAGGTCGGCATGTGGGAGAAGTAGCTGTCCGGCGTCAGCGCTGGCTGGCTGATCTCGAGCCGGTGCTGCTCGGCCAGCAGGAACAGCCGGCAGATCGTCTCGCAATCGGTCGCGATGTCGTCATCGATCAGCAGATGGTAGTCGTAGTCTGCGATGAGGCTTGGATCGGCCGCATAGTGCTGGGCCAGTACGTCCCATTTCGCGCCTTTCTGCACCAGCACCCGCTCATCGGCCACCCGTTCATAGGGCGTGTCGCCATACCATGAGACGACAAGGTCCCAATTGCGCTCGCTGCCGTGCAGCCAGCCGGCATGGAGACTCTTCTCGCCCGCCCGCACGATGACCAAGAAACGGTTGGCGGAAGCCATGCTTTCCCACTGATTTTTCAACTTGCCTTACGCTATGCATGGGCTGGCGACGGGGCGCAACGGGGCGATTGCATGGACAGCTTGGGCCGTGCCGACCTTGTTGTGGTCGGCGTCGGCTCTTATGGCGCCACCATAGCCGAACGGGCGTTGGCATCGGGACTGCGCGTCCTGCTGCTCGAGCGGCGCTACTTCAGCGACCGGTTCCAGGGTCAGCCGCCTTGCCCACCGCGTCCGCCACACTGCCCTCTTCCCCGGTCAGCGTGCCGCTGAGCCTGGCCCAGCCCCCACTGGCGTCCTGCAGCGAGGTTTCCTCGCTCTTGAAGAACGCCTCGCGATTGGCCACCGAATAGAACAGGTAGAGTTTCATCCCCGAAATGACGTAGAGCCGCGGCTTGCCGTCCGAGAGGTAACCGCGGCTGAGGCTGGTGACGCAGTGGCCGCCGAATTGCGGTGCATAAACCTCGGGGTTGCGCATGAACACGTCACGGTTGGCTGCCGAAGCGAAGTACCAGGGCACGCCGCCCCACTGGTATTCGAAGTCGGCGAGCCCCTGCACCGGCTCCGGCTCGGTGAAGTAGCTCACCGGATCATAGCCCTCGAGCGCTACGCCGGTGAGCGGGTCGGTGACGATGGCATCGACCAGCGCCGCGGCGTTGGCGGGGGCGCTAAGTACAAGCCCCAGGCTCAACCACAGCGCTACAAGAAGCCGGGTTATGGTTAAGTTTTGTTTACGCTTTTGCCGCATCATTGCCGCCATGAACGCCTAGCTTGAGCACACCTCAGGCAAGCCGGATGCGCCGAACCTAGCGTCGTCATGGTAAGTACCGCGTAAATGGCCTGCCGCTCGAACTAAGCCCCTCCGGAGTGCCCTCATGCTCGACCGCATGGTCTACCTCATTCTCGCCGCCTTCGTCGCACTCACCGCGGCGACGCTCGTGCTGACCCCCACCTTCAGCCAGGCGCAGGAGCGAGGCTCACTCTCCGACACCTTCTCCGGCGACGAGCTGGTCGATACCGGTCACCAGTTTTTCGGCTCCGTCGCCCAGGGGCTCGCCTCGCTGGTCGAGCGCGCCGTCAGCCAGTTCGGCCTGCCCAACGCCTACATTCTCGGCGAGGAAGCCGGTGGCGCCATTTTCGCGGGCGCTCGCTACGGCGAAGGCACCATGTACACCCGCAACCAGGGCGAGCATTCGGTGTTCTGGCAGGGCCCGACCGTCGGCCTCGATTTCGGCGGCGACGGCAGCAAAGTGATGATGCTGGTCTACAATCTCAGCTCGGTTTCCGACGTCTATGGCCGCTATCCCGGCGTCGACGGCTCCGCCTATGTCATCGGCGGCCTTGGCATGACGGTGATCAAGTACGGTGACGTGGTGATGGTGCCAATCCGCTCCGGTGTCGGCGCCCGCCTTGGCGTCAACGTCGGCTACCTGAAGTTTACCCAGGAACCGACCTGGAATCCGTTCTGAGCGGCCGGCGCGCTCCGATCGCGAAAACCGTCTGCAATCCATTCAAGTACCGTTCATCGCGGCAGCGCATCGTGACCGCGTGCCCGTCTTCCGGTAAGGTTACGACCGGACAGCGATAGCCGGGGGCGGCCATTGCTGCCATCGTAACGGGCGCGAACACCCGGGACCGGGCAGTTGCCGGTGGCGGAGTTGAGTTATGGTCATTGAGAACATCATGTATTTCGTGCTCGGCCTGCTCGTGGCCGGGCTGTTGGCGCTGATCATCATGCCCGCCGTCTGGCGCCGCGCCGTCCGCCTCACCAAGAAGCGGATCGAAGCCGCGACGCCGATGACCATGGCCGAGTTCCGCGCCGACAAGGACCAGTTGCGCGCCGAATTCGCCCTGTCCACCCGGCGGCTCGAGATGAACGTCGAGGCGCTGCGCCGCCGCCTTTCCGACCAGCTGCGCGACATCAATCGCAAGAAGAGCGAGCTCGGCGGCATCAAGGGCGAGCGCGACAGCCACCTGCAGGTGGTGCGCGAGCTCGAGGAGCGCGAAGCCGAAGCCCGCCGCCGTATCCTCGAACTGGAAAAGGAAGGCGCCGATCTCGCGCAGAAACTGCGCATGCGCGACCGTGAGCTGGGCGAAAAATCCAGCCAGCTCGATGCCGCCCGCGAAACCCTGCGCGGCAGCGCCCCGCGTGCCTTCGCAGTCGACGGCAAGGCGCTGAGCGGCAATTACAACACCGATATCGACGAGCTGCTGCAATATCTCGAGATCGAAAAGAAGCGCTCCGAATTTCTCGAAACGCAGAACCGCACGCTGATCGAGAGCCTCGAGAACTCCGACAAGAGCGGTGCCGAAGCCCGCGCTACGGCCACCGAGCTGCGGGAGAAACTCGCCAAGCGCGATGACGTGGTGAGCGACGCCCAATCCGACCTCGCCGAGGCCGAGGCCCGTATTGCCGATGCGGAGAGCCGGGTCTCGACCCTGCTCGCCGAAACCACCAAGCTGGTCGGCGATGGCGAGGAAAAGCGCGACATGCTGCTGGCCGAAAAGCTCGGCCTCGAGGAGGAGATGGAAAAGCTCCGCGCCAAGGTGGCGAGCGTCGAAGGCACCGTAATGGCCGACTGGGACAGCGATCGCATCGAGCAGTCGCACCTGCGCGAGCGCCTCAACGACATCGCCTCCGACGTCAGCCGCCTGGTCTATGCGCTCGAAGGCAATGGGCCGATCGACGAGGAAGAAAGCCTCGCCTCGCGCATGCAGAAATTCGTCGATGCAGAGGAAGCCGAAGCCGCGCCCGTGCGCGGTCCGAAGGCCCGGAAGGGCGGCGCGCCCGAGGGCCAGGCGGTATCTGATCGGCTGAAGGCGCTGCGGGAATTGCAGGACGGGAACTGAGGTTGGACCCTAGCTGATCGGGCAAGGCACCGCCTCGCCTCCCCACCGGGTGTCATCCCAGCGAAAGCTGTGACCCAACTCACAGCTGGCGCAGTTGGATAGATGGGTCCCAGCTTTCGCTGGGATGACATCGAGTTGGTGGAGCCACGGGGGTCTAACAACTCCGAGCAGCGAACCTGCTCGCTGCCCCCCAGCCAGCGGCCTACTCGCTGACCTCAGCCAGCTCTACTCGCTCACCACCGGCACTTCACGGATCATTTCGCCCGACTTGCCGTCGAAAATGCGCACGCTGGTCAGCGGCCCGAGCCTGTAGGTCACGGTCACGCGGCCATCCGCCGCCACCGCCGAAACCACTTCACCACCGGCCGGAATCTTCAGCGCCGCGATCACGTAGTCGCCGCCGGCTTTGCCGTCGCTCTGCGATGCCCGGTAGACAAGCGCCCCGCCGATGGCGATAAGGCCCACCACCAGTAGCCCCATCGACACCAGGAAGGATTTTCGCGCCCGGGCCAGCACGGCCTTGGCTTCCGGTGTCAGTTCCGGGGTGGTTTCGGGTTTGTCTTGAGGATCGCTCATGCAGGATATTTCCGGCGAGGAACAGGAGTGGCAGTTGCTGGTCGATGCCGCCGACGCCGGCAGCCGGCTGGATGCCGCACTCGCCCGCGCCGTACCGGTCTTCTCGCGCAACCGGATCAAGGACCTGATACTGGCCGGAAGCGTTGCGATCAATGGGCGAGCTGTCACAGAGCCGAAATACAAGCTGCGCAACGGCGAGGAAGTCACTCTCGTCGCTCCCGAGCCGATCGAGGCCGAGCCGACCCCCGAGAACATCCCGCTCGACATCCTCTACGAGGACGACCAGCTGATCGTCATCAACAAGCCGGTCGGCATGGTGGTGCACCCTGCCCCCGGCAACTACACCGGCACGCTGGTCAACGCCCTGCTCTACCATTGCGGCGACAGCCTCAAGGGCATCGGCGGGGTCAAGCGCCCGGGGATCGTGCACCGCCTCGACAAGGACACCTCGGGGGTCATGGTCGCCGCCAAGACCGAGCAGGCGCACAACCATCTGGCCGCCCAGTTCGCCGATCATGGCCGCACCGGGCCTCTGCATCGCGCCTATCTCGCCTATTGCTGGGGCCGCACCCAACAGGCCTCGGGCACCGTAGAAGCGCCGCTCGGCCGTGACCCGGCCAACCGGCTGAAGCAGGCCGTGCGCCAGGATGGGCGCGAGGCGATCACCCACTACCGGGTCGAGGCTCGCTTCGGCGACGAAGGCTGGGACATCACCCGCATCCGCTGCGAACTCGAAACCGGCCGCACCCACCAGATCCGCGTCCACATGGCCCATATCGGTCATCCCCTGGTCGCCGACATGGTCTACGGCCCCGGCTTTGCCACCAAGGTCAACCGGCTTCCCGATGCTGCCAAGGCAGCCGTCGCCGCCCTCGGCCGCCAGGCGCTGCATGCGGCCGAGCTCGGTTTCGAGCACCCGGCAACCGGCGAAGAACTGCAGTTCGAAGCCCCGCTGCCACCCGATCTCGAAGCGCTCGAGGACGCGATCGAGCCGTTCGATCGCGCGTTTGCGCGCTAGAGTGGTTCGCGGTCGGGGAGGACCTATTCCTTCCACCCACTTTCCACCAACCCGGTGTCATCCCCGCGAAAGCGGGGATCTCCGTTTGCGATAGCGCTGGTGGCACCAAACAGAGGTTCCCGCTTTCGCGGGAATGACCCGGTGGGTGAGGCGAGGCTGCCGGCAAGCTCCGCCACGCGTCGCCGTAGCTCAGAACCACCTGCAAGGTTCACGCAACCTTCGGGGTCTACCAACGTTGTCATGGAGGGTCGGTGGGTCTTATCAAGACCGATTTTCGACCTATATATCTCTCACAGTCAGCCGTGTGCCGGACTGGACACGGCTGCGTATCTGCCCGTGACTACGGGGGAAAGACGAGGGTGCATTATGGCCCAGACAAACCTGCCAATTCTCTCGGCTGAGGGTGGACTCAGCCGCTATCTCCAGGAAATCCGCAAGTTTCCGATGCTTGAGCCTGACGAGGAATACATGCTCGCCAAGCGCTACAAGGAGCATCAGGATCCCGGATCCGCCCAGAAGCTGATCACCTCGCATCTGCGCCTCGTGGCGAAGATCGCCATGGGGTATCGCGGCTATGGCCTGCCAATTTCCGAGGTCATCTCGGAAGGCAATGTGGGCCTGATGCATGCGGTCAAGCGCTTCGAGCCGGAAAAGGGCTTCCGCCTCGCGACCTACGCCATGTGGTGGATTCGCGCCGCCATTCAGGAATACGTGCTGCGTTCGTGGTCTCTGGTCAAGATCGGCACCACCGCGGCACAGAAGCGGCTGTTCTTCAACCTGCGCAAGATCAAGGGGCAGATCGCCGCCCTCGATGACGGCAACCTCCACCCCGACCAGATCAAGCAGATCGCGACGACGCTGCACGTCACCGAAAACGACGTGGTGTCGATGAACCAGCGCCTTTCGGGCGACGCCTCGCTGAACGCGCCGATGCGCGCCGACGAGGGTGCCTCGGAATGGCAGGATTGGCTGGTCGACGATACGCCGGACCAGGAAACTACGCTGGGCGAAACCGAGGAATTCTCCGAGCGCATGGGCCTGCTCACCAACGCGATGAGCGATCTCAACGAGCGCGAGAAGGCCATCTTCCAGGCTCGGCGCCTCCGCGACGAGCCGGCGACGCTCGAAGAACTGGCGCAGGAATACAATGTCAGCCGCGAGCGCATCCGGCAGATCGAGGTCCGCGCCTTCGAGAAGGTACAGGAAGCCGTGCAGAAGGCAGCCCACGCCAAGTCGCGCGAAGCCAGTCTCTGAGCCATCCGATCGATGAATGAGAAAGGGCCGCCCGGTGGGCGGCCCTTTCTGTTGGCGATGCTTCGGCTCGAGCGCCCCCTCTCCCTTGGGGAGAGGGTCGGGGTGAGGGGGCCTTGCCGCAAACACCAAGTGCGAGGAAGGCCTCCTCACCCGGCCCTGCGGGCCGACCTCTCCCCCAAGGGAGAGGTGTCGAGGGGTGTGACCTTTGAGGCTCATTACCCGTTCTGCGGCGGCCCGATCACCGGTACCACCACCGAACGCGGCTGTTGCGCCCAGGCGAACTCGCCCTTGCCCCATTTGGCGAACCGTGCCAGCAGGGCGTCGCGGGCTCGCAGGCCGGCTGCACCGGAGGTCTTCTTGGTGTCGCGGATCAGGTAGGCGAAGGCCAGCCGCTCGCCGTCGCGCTCGGCCCAGCCGACAAACCAGCCGGTCTGCCGGCGCGAGTTGAATGTGCCGTCGGCATTGCGCTCGTAATAGGTGCCGGTCTTGCCCGAGACGGTCCACTTGCCGGCCCTAAAGCTCGGCATGATGGCGACCACCGCCGCCTGTGCTGCGGCCGTTACCGGCAACTCACCCGTGAGCATTCGCCGCACGAACCGCACCTGCTCTTCCGGGCTGATCAACAGCGACGAGTTGATCCACGAACGCAGCAGACTGTTGTTCTTGCCTGGGTCGCCCGAGATGTCGGCGTTGCCATAGTCGAAATCGCTGACGTATTTGCCGAACCGCTCGGCGCCCATTTCTGCCACCAGCACGCGCGAGTACCACAGCACCGAATCGCGCAGCCAGGTGGCGGGTGTGGTGGTCACCTTCCAGTCGGCGCGGTTCGCCTCATACTCGGCCTTGTACGGCCAGGCCGGCTCGTTTGCGCCGGTCAGGATCCCGGCATCGAACCCCATCACCGCCAGCGGCACCTTGAAGGTCGAGGCCGGCGAGGTCCGGGTGTCGCAGCCGCCACCCTCCTGCAGGCGCACCGCGCCGCTCTGAGCATCGACGATCAACGTACACACCACTTCCGCCCGGCTCGCGGAAACCGCGGCGAGGTTCAGCAATACTGCTGCAATCAGAATTTTCACGAATGGCCCCAAGGTCTTAAAGACCGCGACATGTACCGGGGATTTGGGCGGAATTTCGCCGGAACGGGGTTGGTTCGAGGGCTTTTGTTGCGGCAGTCGGCAGTCGGCAGTCGGCAGTCGGCAGTCGGCAGTCGGCAGTCGGCAGTCGGCAGTCGGCAGTCGGCAGTCGGCAGTCGGCAGTCGGCAGTCGGCAGTCGGCAGTCGGCAGTCGGAGGGATGTCCCCTGCGGCCCTAACCTGTCTACCCCCACCCCTACTGCCGACTGCCGATCCCTACCGCTTCTCCAGCAACAGCTTGGCAATCAGCTGCGCCAGGTATTTCCGCGCCAGGATCAGGAGGTACGGCGCATGCACGCCCTCTTCGGGCACGATCTTGAACGGTCCGGTCAGCGCCTCGTTCGATGTCCCCGTCCGCACTCCCGGCGCCAGCTTCACAGCATCGAGCGGGTACTTCAGCCCTTCCGAACTCCAGAACGTCACCGGCGCCAGCGGATGGATCGAGACCCGCTCGCCCGGATCGACCGTGAACGAGAACGCCTTGGTCAGCGGCAGGGCCACGTCCACTTCGTCGACCAGGACGATCTTGCGCTTTGCCGCATATTTGGTCACCGCATCGAGCGCCGCCAGCGTGTGGTCAAACCGCCGTCCGGTCATCCCAAGCGCCACTGTTACCGGAGCGCGGGTGGAGTAGAGCGACTTCTCGAAATCGGTGGTTTCCTGCTCGCCGATCTGCATCAGCCGGGTCTTGCCCAGCCAGGAATGCGGGTTCTTGAGCGAATCGAAATCACCGATGATCAGTTCGGGTTTCAGCCCCGCCTCGACGATCCGGTCGGCACCACCATCGGCGCCCACCAGGTGCCCACCCGAAGCATAGAGTTCACGCAGGAGGTCGAAATCGACCGTCCCGCCGCCAACGAGGACCATGAGGTCGTCAAAGACCGCAACGGAAGTCTGGGGGGCACGTGCTTGCACGGAGGGAAAACTCTGTCTATCTGTCAGCTGTCTCGCTGGGGTGTTCCGGATGTTCCGGAGCTGAGAGTTACCCATTGAACCTGAACCAGGTCATGCTGGCGGAGGAAGTTCGAGATGGCAAGGGCGCTGAGGCGTCCGATCCATTGACGTCCCCTTCATTCACATGGCCGCAACCGAAGGCAACGACTTATGCGCGCGTTCGCACACTTCGCGTTGGCGGCAGTCATCTGCGCCACCGCCCTGCCTGTCCTGGCTGAGGACAAGCCAATCCTCAATATCTACACCTATGATGGCTTCGCCGCCGAATGGGGCCCCGGCCCCGGCCTCAAGGCCGGCTTCGAAGAGACCTGCAACTGCACCATCGAGTGGACTACCTCCGAGGACGCCATCTCGAACCTGAGGAAAGTGCAGCTCGAGGGCGCCGCCACCAAGGCCGACGTGGTGCTCGGTCTCGATACCGCCACGTCCGGTGAAGCCCGCGCCACGGGCCTCTTCGCGCCGCACGGCCTCAGCCCCGAGGGCCTGGTGCTGCCGTGGAGCGACGCCGAGTTCGTGCCCTTCGACTACGGCTATTTCGCCTTTGTCTATGACAAGACAAAGACACCCAACCCGCCGACCTCGTTCGAAGAGCTGATTGCGCTCCCCCCGACCTTCAAGATCGTGATCGAGGATCCGCGTTCGTCGACGCCCGGGCTCGGCAACGTGCTCTGGGTGCAAGCCGCTTACGGCGATCGCGCCTCGGAAATCTGGAAGGGGCTGAAGCCGCACGTCCTCACCATGACCCGCGGCTGGTCAGAGGCCTACGGCCTGTTCCTCGACGGCCAGGCCGACATGGTGCTGAGCTACACCACCTCGCCCGCCTACCACGCCGTGGCCGAGAACAAGGACAATTACGCCTATGCGCCGTTCTCCGAGGGGTACGTCGCGCAGGTCGAGGTGGCGGGCATCCTGAAGAGTTCCGATCAGCCCGATCTCGCCAAGGCTTTTCTTGCCTACCTCACGACACCTGAAGCGCAGAAGATCATCCCCACCACCAACTGGATGTACCCGGTGATCGACATCGGCGCGGACCTGCCGGCCGCCTTCGGCAAGCCGCCGGAGAAAGTGCTGCCGATCGACGAGGCCGCACTTGCCGCCAATGGCCGGGCGTGGGTCGATGCCGCTCTCGCCGCGCTCCAGTAACCTGGCGCTACCCTACCGCCCGCTCCGGCTCATGGTCGGGGCGGGTATCGCCGCGACCATTGCCGCGCTGGTGGCATTGGTGCTGCTGGCGATCCTCGCCACGGCGGCGGGCGAGCCGTCGCGGGGATCGAGGGTCGACGTCTGGCATCTCGTCTCGATGACCACCATCCAGGCCGGGCTCACGACGGTGCTGTCGCTGCTGGTCGGCACGGCGCTGGCCTGGGCGCTCAACCGGCTGCGTTTCCCCGGCCGTGACTTGATTGTCGGGCTGTTCGCCTCCGCCATCGTCACCCCTGGCCTGATCGTCGCTTTCGGCCTCCTGGCAGTCTGGGGCCGTGCCGGCTGGATCAACCAGGCAGCGCTGGCGCTGACCGGCCATTCGCTCGAAGTGCCGCTGTTCGGCCTTGCCGGTATCCTCGCCGCCCATGTCATCCTCGATGCCTCGTTTGCCGCCCGCATCCTCCTGGCGCGGCTCGACGCCATTCCCGAAAAGCGCCTGAAGACCGGCCAGAGCCTGGGGCTCGGCGCCTGGCAGCGTTTCGCGGTGATCGACTGGCCGATGCTGCGTCCCACCCTGCCCGGGCTCGCCGCCATCATTTTCCTCCTCGCCTTCACCAGCTTCCCCATCGTTCTGTTGCTCGGCGGTGGCCCGGCCAACCAGACGCTGGAAGTCGCGATCTACGCTGCGGTGCGCCTCGATTTCGACCTCAACGGCGCGGTGAAACTGGCCCTGCTGCAGATCGGCATCTGCTCTGCCATCATAATCGCCGCCTCCGCCTTTGCGCCGGTCTCGGCCAGCACCGGTGCCTCGAGCCCGCCGCGCTGGCGTGACGGCAGTGCCGCACGGGTTGTTCAGTGGGGTGTGCTGCTCGTCGGCGTTGTCGGCTTCGCCCTGCCCTTGCTGGCCATCCTCATCGACGGCATCGGCCCCGGCATCATCGAGGTGGCGAGCCGCGCGAGCCTCTGGAAGGCGCTCGGCACCAGCCTGGCGCTCGGCTCCGGCTCGGCCATCCTCACCCTGCTGCTGGCGCTGGGCATCGGCATGGGTCGCGCGGCATCCGGCATCCCGCTGCTCCGTGTCGGCATCGGCGCCCCGGCCTATGCCTACCTCGCCGTGCCCGCCGTGGTGCTGTCGCTCGGCGCGTTCCTCCTGGTGCGCAATGCCGGCATGCTGCCCGAGGCAGCGGCGCCGGTCGTGGTGCTGCTCGCCAACGCCCTGCTGTCCCTCCCCTTTGCGCTGGCCACGCTGGCGCCGCCGCTCGACGCCATCGCCGAACGCCGCGGCCGGCTGATCCGCTCGCTCGGGCTCACCGGCTGGCGGCAATTCGTGGCGGTCGAGTGGCCCCTGATCGGTCGGGAGGCGGGCGTGGTGCTGGCACTGGCCTTCTGTTTCTCGCTCGGCGACCTCGGCGTCATCGCCCTGTTCGGCACCGAGGATTTCGCTACCCTGCCGCTGCTCATGTACCGGGCGCTCGGCGCCTATCGCAGCAATGATGCGGCTGCCATCGCGGCACTGATGCTGGTGATCACCATCGCCGCCTTCGTGCTGCTGCCGAAGCTTGTTTGGAAAGCTGACTCATGCTCGAAGCTGAACACCTCAGGTTCACCCACCCGGGCGCCACCAGGCAGTTCGACCTCAGCCTTGTGGCCAGGCCGGGCGAAATCACCGCCGTGAGCGGCCAATCGGGTGCCGGCAAATCCACCCTGCTCGACCTGATCGCCGGCTTCCTCGTCCCCTCCTCCGGCAGGCTGACGCTCGATGGCGCAGATCTGCTGCCATTGCCGCCCGAACGGCGGCCGATTTCCATCCTGTTCCAGTCCGAAACGCTGTTCGAGCATTTGAGCGCCTACCGGAACGTCGAACTTGGGCTGCCGCGCGGGGCCGCCGACCGCAAGGAGAAGATCGAGGCGGCGCTGGCCGAAGTCGGCCTCTCCGAGGTGTTGAGGCAACGCGCCGACACCCTGTCGGGTGGCGAGAAGCAGCGCGTCGCGCTGGCCCGCACCTTGCTGCGCAACCGGCCGGTACTGCTGCTCGACGAGCCGTTCTCTGCGCTCGACGACGACACCCGCGCGGTAATCCGCATGCTGGTGAAATCGCTGACCGAGCGACACCGCTGGATCACACTGCTGGTCAGCCACCACGCCGACGATGTGGAAGCGCTGGCGACGCGGCGCTACCAGCTGCGCGACGGCATGCTGTTCGAGGGGTAGAGGGCTGAGGGTGGCGTGGCACCCGATTGGCCGGCGCGGGCTGCCCCCACCCCTGTCCCCTCCCCGCGAGGCTACGACATGCACACATCGTTGTTGAAGAGAGGGTTTCGGTCTGATTCCCTGGCCTTTGCATAGGAGGGCGGGATGGAGTTGGGACTGGGCCATTTCGGGGATTCGCGCCTCGAAAAAGGGGGATC
>NZ_DASZAW010000123.1:0-2459 GCF_035944845.1 Devosia sp.
GAGGGTCGATAGACCCATTGCAACCGCCCGTGCGCGTAAATGTCTCATGCGTCCCCTCGCTCAGACCAGCTTTGAACGGAAAGGTAAGGTGTCCGCAATCGGCGTCATCTTACCAATAGCGGACCAGCTGCTCTCCACCCAGTTTGCGACGATCCCCGTTCACAATGCGGCCTCCAGGAGCTGCCGGTCGGCTGTCGCCCCGGTTGCGGACGTCTCACAATTCAGGTCACGCGCACCCGGACAAAACCCTGTTCGGCAAATATCCGTCGAGCTTCCTCTCGGTCTTCCGGTGTCCTCGGCTCACCGGTCAAGGTCACATCCACCGTAGGGAGGAAGCGGAGCCAGCGCCTGCCCCCTTCAATCTCCCGAATCAATTCGCCGACAAACGCGGCGGCACCCTTAGAATCAGCGATCAAGCGGCTCTCCGACGAGAACGAGCGGAGGCTTGTTCTCATGATCGTCTCGCCCGTCGTGATATTGGTAAGGTGGACGTAGTTTCGAGAAACGGATGCGCTGTAGCGTACGGTGAACATGATGCCCCGTGTAGCATATTAAGTGGCGAGATGTCCGCTTGCCACCCAGCTTCCGCCGTTCTCGGTCGGCGGAAAGGGTGACTAGCTGACATTTCGCTTTTGGCGCAGAGACCGCCATTGACCAATCAGAAGCGCGCTCCAAATCAGCGGCGCAGACAGGATCAGCCAAGCCGATAGTCTGAGGAAGATCGCTGGATTGAGCCTCAGCATGTCCCGGACAAGCGCGTCGATTGACAACAGCTCGCCGCCGGAAAGACCAACACCTAAGAGCGTGATGGGAAACACCGTGAGCATAAAGGTGGCGAAGAGCGCCGCTTGTGCTCCCAGGCTGATCGAACTTTCGCGGGCTGTCATGCAGATCAGCTTCCGCGATATGTCGAACGTCCGCAACTGCCGTCGTTCCGCGAGAGCGGTAAGGAGCGGCATCTATCGCCACTTCCGCCCTATAAGCCGCCAGCCCGCAGACCACCCACTCTCAGACATTCCATGCCGAAAGCGCGCTCCCAAAGCGGTCGGGCAGCTAGCGCCCCATTTTCGGTCATTGGCGGCGCGCAATACGCCGCCAATAAGCCGTCATTCAAAGTGGCGCGGGCCAACTATTCCCTCTTGCATCGGAAGACGATCAGCAGGCCGGCGACAACCAGGCTGAGACCGGCCAGCATGAGTGCCGACATCGGGTTGCCAAGGATGGCCCAATCCATCGCCGCTGTAACGCCAGGAACGAGGTAAAAGAGGCTGGTGACGTTCACGAGGTTCCCGCGCGCAATGAGGCGGTAGAGCAGGAACGTGGCGCCGACGGATATCACGATGGCAAGCCATAGGACCGGCAACACGAATCCTGCGTCCCATGAGCCCTGAAACGCACCCAGGGGTGAAATCGCACCCGCGAAAGCCAGTCCGACTGCATACTGCGTCGGCAACACCACCCACGGCGCTTGCTTCTCGCGCTTCTGAAGGATCGAGCCTGCCGTAATACCGAGCAGCGACAGACCGGCGAACACCAGCCCAAGTAGGTCGAAGCGCATCGACGACAGGCCGTCCGACACGACCAGCGCGAGGCCCGCAAGGGCGAAGACGAGCCCAAGGAGTCGCGGTGTGGTCACGCGCTGTTCGGTGAGGAAGAGGGTGAGGATCGGCTGCACGCCGAGCAGGGTCGCGAGCGCGCCAGGCGTGATGCCGTTATCGAGGGCCAAAAGGTAGAAGGCCGAGTAGAGGCCGGCGAGCAGCAAGCCGGTCAGCGCAATGCGGCGCCGGGTGCCGCGCTCCGGCACCAAGGTGCCGTTCCACGCCGCGAAGGCAATCAGGATCGCGAGCGCGATGCCATAGCGAAGGATCAAGAGCGCGAAGGGAGAGCCGTGTCGCAGACCGATCTCGGACACGATGGCGCCGCTGCTCCACAGCAAGACGAACGCCGTCGTCGGCAAGAGCGCCGACGCATAACGATTGAACATGGGATTTCACCTGATGAAATGTCGTGACACCCGCGCGCCGAACGGCGGGCAAAGCACCGGCAGTCAGCCAGCGTGGATCGAGGTCGGTGGGGGCGGTGCCCCGACGCGGCCGAGCCGGTCAGTCCATTCAGGAGGTGGAGATGCGGAGGAAGCACGCGCGAACAGGACTGCTGCACCGATGTGGTAATGGCGGCCGTTCGCAAGCATAGGGCTGCAATAAGCCTACCCTTCCCGGCAGGCAACCCGTGAGGGCAGCTTAGGGCGATTTCCCGCCCTAAGCTGCCGGACCGCTAGCCACCCAATCTCAGCCATATTCTGGGCCGCTAGAGTTGCTTGAAAGCGGACGGCGCCCGTGCTGGAGCTCGTCCACGCGGCCAATCGCTAATCGTCGGCGACGTGCCTCAAGAGCACATCGAGCAGGCGTTTGCTCTCAGCATCTGTGACGCCGAGCAGTCTCCGGCGCGCGTAGCGCACA